>CAYLPH010000060.1:0-51155 GCA_964385495.1 uncultured Candidatus Solibacter sp. | reverse complement strand
GCGGAGTTCCTTTTACGCCCCGAAAGTTCGAAACATGTCCAGTGTGGGGAGCCAAATCGAACCGTTGACTTGCGAAGTGGCCGGCATCTCTCTAAGCATCCCGCGGCCGCCATCGGTCTTGAAATCGTCGCTCATCGTGCTAGGCGCTAACGGTTAGTCGGTGCGTCTAACCAAGCAAATCTTAGGACGGCGGCTCCAGCGGTCGTCCGTGGGTCGCGGCAAGCCGCCACCCCTTCCAACCGCTAGAGCCAACACAAGTTCAACCCGCCCGTTATCTCGTCCCCGGGGTTGCCGCCGCTGCCCCGGGCCTGTAACTCAGCCCCGCATTGTAAGCAAATAGATCGGCGTCTCTCCGCACGATATGAGCGTCCAGCTTCTTTAGCAGGGCCGCGGACCGCTCCGATCCGAGCGCCTTTACCAAAGGATTCCCTCCATCAAGGTCTTTATACGACATCGGAATCACCGAGATCACAGCGCCCGAGCCGAACGACGGCGTGATCTGCACGAAAGTCTTGATCCCTGCCTTCTGGTACGCGGGCACGACCTCGGACTTCACAAGGTTCATATACTCGCCAGCGCCCCCAGGCTTCAATGTGGTTCGGAGGACTCGCACCATTGGCGCCGGTTCCTCGCTCATGCCATAGCTGACATCGGACACCCTGCCCAGATCGCGCGACATGCTCTCAACGCAGGCGAACATCCGGCTATTCAGAGATGCCAGTTGCGCTGCTGAGTCCTTCAGTTTCGGACTCTGTTGACTCGCAGCCGCCAGATCCTCCCACTTCGCATACTGCCTGACGATCACATATTCAAACGGTCCGGTCAGCGATGCGTAGACAAGTTGGGTGTGCTCCAGACCCGCCTTCTTGAAGATGTCAACAACCTGCCGCCGCAAATCCCGCCACTCCGCTATACGGTCAGGCTTGATACGGTAAGTTATTGCGGTGTGCACCGGAGCCTGTTGGCCCCATCCGCTTAACAGGGTCGGGCGACGTCCGGGCGGCGGATATATCGCCGGATGGCAGGTATGTCGCCTACGTACGCAGAACACACGGGCTCTATAGCTTATGGCTCAAACAGCCCAACGTGGAAGGCGATATCGAACTCGTGGGTTGCGGCGAAGACCGCTGCGGCGGGGTCGCCTTCTCGCCCGATGGGAGCATGGTTTACTTTACGCGGCGAAACGCGCACCGTCCGGATGGCGCGCTGTACCGTGTCCCTCTGTTCGGCGGCTCGCCAGAACCGGTTTTCACCGGAATCTCCGGCGGACCCGCCTTTGCACCGGATGGGCGGCGAGTTGCTTTTGTCCGGAGCACCAGGCCGACACATGGTGAGGACGCGCTGATTAGCAGAAATCTCTCGACGGGCGAGGAACAGGAACTGATTCGTTATCCTGCTCCGGGAATCTATCGCAACAGCTTGGCTTGGACCGCGGATGGCCGCCGGCTGGTTTACATCAGGCTTGGGAAGTTGACCTCTATCGCTTCGACGGGCGGGCAGGACGAGCTGGTCCCTAATCAGGAATGGAACGATGTGCAGGAAGTCGCCCCCTCCCCGTTCCGCAAGTCAGAAATACTGGTGGTGGGGAGCCAAACCGGCCCTCCGGCAATGGGGCAGGTCTTCCGGGCTTCGCTGGCCGGAGATGGAGCCTTGCAGTTGACCCGGGACGCCAACCGCTACACCGAAGTTCGCGCCGCGACTGGGGGCGATCTCGTTGCCCTGCAGGAAGACATCACACGCACCATTCAAGTTGTGAAGAAGGGCGTGGCCCAGGCCGTAATCCATGCGGAACGGCAGAGCACCAACGGGCAATGGGGAATCCGGTGGACACGGGACGGACGAATCCTGTTTATCTCGCGGCCTTTGGGCAATGAGAGAAGCGACCTGTGGCTGATGAATGCCGACGGTTCCGAACGGCGGCGTGTGACGCGAAGCCCGGACGGCATTTACTATGCCGACCCTGTCATATCCCCATCCGGCAATTTCGTCGTGGCCACGGTTTGGGAGGCTGGAGATAAGGCGAGCATCTGGCGGCTGGATATCCTGACAGGCAAAAGTAACCGTCTGACAGAGGGCATTCAGGACTTTCCGCCGGACATTTCGCCCGATGGCCGGTGGGTGGTTTATAAGAGTGTGAGAGGCGATAAGCCGGTCTTAATGAAAGTATCGAGCGACGGAGGACCCGCCACCCAGCTAACCACGTATACCTGCGACCAGCCGGACATCTCGCCGGACGGCAAGTGGATCGCCTGTTTGGGGAGCACGGATCCATCGAAGCCGGCCGCGCTCCTGATCGTTCCATTTGCGGGTGGCCAGCCGTCCAGAACGTTCGCCTTGCCCTCGACGGCCAAACTCGATGCCAACGTCGCATGGACACCGGATGGCGGCGCCGTCTCGTTCGTCAACCGGGTCAATGGTACGGGTAACGTATGGAGTCAACCATTGCAGGGAAGCAGCCCGTACCAGGTAACCCATTTCACGTCGCAGGATATTTTCAAGCTTGACTGGTCGCCCAAAGGGGACCTGGTTTTGTCACAAGGCGAAAACACAACCGACGCCATGCTGATACAGGGCCTGTCCTCACACCAAACGAGTCAATGAAGGGGTAAGTTAGCACCCGTCTCCGTTAATAACTCCTGCAAGCGCTTCCGCAACGCCGCCAGCGGAACCCCGGAATCCCCGATGCGGTTCTTCATCTCGTAAGGATCGGAAGCGAGGTCGTACAACTCATCGGCGCCCTCCCGGTCGCGGTACCGGATGTACTTCCAGCGCTTCGTACGCACCGCCGAATAACCCATCTTGTGAACCCGTGGGAATACCGTGTCGGAGAAGTACTCCACCAGGATGGCATCGCGCTCGCGTCCCCCGGCCAACAGGGAATGGCCATGACACGGAGCCGGTCTCTTTACGCCCGCCAGATCCAGCACCGTGGCGCCAACGTCCACGCTCAGTACCATCTTCTCCGGCCGGACGCCGGCGGGAAAGCGCGCCGGGTAACGCACCAGCAGTGGAATGCGGATAGTTTCCTCATAAGCCAGACGCCGCTCCGGACCCAGGCAATGTTCACCATAGAAGTAGCCATGATCCGACGTAAAGACGACCATAGTGCGGTCCAGTTGGCCCGCCTTCTCCAAAGCCTCCAGCAGGCGTCCCAGCGACTCGTCCACAGCCTTCGCCATGCGCAGGCGGTTATAGATGGTGGCGTCGTCGGTGCCGGTAGTGGAATCCAAAGTGTGGACGCCGGCGGGTGCCGTGGCCAGAGCGGGCTTATCCTTCGGCACCACGCCGTAGTTTGGCCGCCTCGGCAGTGGCTTGCCCCCGTACAGATGCTTGTGGCGCGGCGCGGCGATGAATTGCTCCGCCTCACTGCCCGCCACCGGCACAATGGACCCATCATCCCGCTGCACGATGTTCGGGTGGATTGCCTTATGCGCCAGGTATAGGCAGAACGGCCGTCCCGCTTCCTTGCGGATGAACTCCACCGCGTGATCCGTCAGCAGATCCGTCACGTAACCTTCGGTCTGCCCACTACGGCCATCCACATTCAACACCGGATCGTTGCAGACGCCTTGTCCGCGGAAACTGACCCACTTGTCGAATCCGGGGCGCGGTGAATCGTCATTCCCCATGTGCCACTTGCCGATGAATGCCGTGCGATAGCCAGCCTCGTGCAGGCGCCGGGGCCACGTATCCAGCTTGTGGCTCAAGGCATCGCGCGCCACGTTATCGGTCACCGCATGCGTGTGGGCGTAGGTTGAGGTGAGGAAACTTGCGCGGGAAGGCGAACACAGTGGTGTCGTGGCAAAAGCGTTGCGGAACAGACCACCCTCTTTGGCCAACCGGTCGGCGTGCGGTGTTTCGGCGAAGGGGTGGCCGGTGCAGCGCAGTTCGTCCCAACGCAGATCATCCACCAGCACGAACACTACGTTGGGACGCCGTTCGGCGGCCATCGCCATTGCCGCGCTGCCCAGAAAGCTACGCCGGAGCATCCCCGCATTGTAGCCGAAGGCTCATCGGGCGGCGTACTGCCGCGGAGCGCTGTCCACCAACCCGCGGACCTCGCCGGCCGTCACCTTCGGAAACTCGCCGTACCATTCGCTGACGCGGCCGAACGGCTCGCGCTCCTCCAGGCAGATCGGTTGGTCGCAATAGGAGCGCAGACGTTCGCTCTTCCTTGCCAGGCACAGACAGTTTGCGCACCACGAAGACATCGCATTCAGCATCGAGCCCGCGAGCCACCTCGAAGCCCACCGGCACGCCGCCACGCGGCAACGCCAGCACTAACGGCAAGGGATGGCCTACTTCCCGCATGACCGCGTCCGCTAATTGCCGTCCGGCATCCACCCGATCCTGAAAGATTGCGTCCCGCATGGCTTGTACCTCTCGTCGCGGGTCGGCCACGCGGCGATTCGTTTCAGAAGCTCAAGCGAAGTCCAAGCTGCACGCTGCGGGCGGGGCGCGCGGCCCCAATTACTCCGAAACCCGGCGCACCTAAGACCGTATTCGGGTCTTCAAAGTTCGCCCGATTGACCACGTTGAAGCTCTCCACCCGGAATTGGATGTTCCAGCGTTCGGTGATCGCGAAGTTCTTCAGCAGCGACATGTCCAGGTTGAACAGCCCAGGTCCGGTGAACAAAGCCCGGCCCGCGTTGCCAAACGTAAACTGGGCCGGCGCGGCAACGGACGTGGTGTCAAACCAGCGATTCACGCTGCGTTCGCCGCCGGGCAGCGCCGGATCCCGCAGCAGATTGGCCCGCTGCGGGCCGGGCGTGAAGGCATTCGTCGAATTCACCTGCGTGGTGATACCGTTGGGGCTGCCGTCCTGCAGCACGACGATCGCGCCCACATTCCAACCGCCAAGCAGGGCAGCGGTGGGACCTTTGGACAGCCAGCGGCGGCCGCGTCCCCATGGCAGTTCATACACCGCGCTGGTGTTGAAGCGATTACGCACGTCGTTGCCCGAGAGCGCCTTCTCCGAGCGCCGGTCGTACAGATTCTGCGCGCCCCCAGCGATGTTGCCGTTCTCGAACCCCGCCGCGACGTCGTCGATGAACTTCGAAAAGGTGTAATTGCTGAGCACGTTGAAGCCATTCGAAAATCGTTTCTCCAACTTGACGTTCAGCCCGTGATAACTGGAATTGCCGAGCATGGGAGAAACCGAAACCACGTTGCCGAATTGCGGGAAAGGACGCCGGATCTGCGCGTTGCCCGCACCCATCAGTGCCGGCGGCACCTGGTTCACGCTGGTGTTCGGGCCGTTCAGTTTATGGCCAACATTCGCCACATAGCCCGCTTCGATGAGCGTGTTCCACCCAACCTCCCGCTGCACGATCAGGTTCCACTGCTGCGAATATCCCAACTGGCGCTTCTGTTCGATGAACTGCGGCGCGTAGCGTACCGCCTGGCCAACGCGCACGGCTCCGAAACCACGATCGAGGTTGGCGGACGTAACGCCGCCGGGGAAGCCGTTACGCAAGAGGAATGCCGGTGTGATGCCGTTGTCGGGCGATTGGAAATCCCCCGCAACCTCAAACCCGGCGCTGGTGTTGTTGGAGCCGGGCAGTGGCGGGCCGAAGAAGATGCCATAGGCGGCGCGAACCACGGTTTTGGTGGAGCCCCAAGGCTTCCAGGCCAGGCCGATGCGCGGCGCGATGTTACTGTAGTCGCCGTCATAGACGGTGCGGCCCATACCGTCGCGGCCGGCAAACGTGATCACGCCCGGCGTTCCCGATACCGGGTTCAGCAGCGCATCGCTAAAGCCGTTCTGGCGGTCCTCGGCATCTTTACGGGGTGTATGCGTTTCCCAGCGCACCCCGAGATTCAACGTTAGATTACGAGTGGCCTTCCAATCGTCCTGCACGTAGAGTGCGTAGTACCAGGCACGGCGATCCAGCGGCAGGGTACTTTGGATCGAGCCGGCTGAAGGAAGGCCCAGCAGCATGCTGGCAACGGAGTTCCCGGTATTGGCCACGCCCAGCACGCCGGTAGTCTGCACGGCGAAGTTCAAGGAGCCAGAGACCAGTTGGTTAAAGATGTCGACATTCCGGCCCCAGCGGGCTTCGCCGCCATACTTCAACGAATGCGCGCCGCGAAAATGAGACAGCCCGTTCACGATGTGCATATCCCAGATAGGCCGCTGGACGCGCTCCTGCGTGCCCACTCCCAGGGCGGTATAACCGGCGGGCGTGACGCGGGGGAACGCGCGGTCCTCGACGCCTTTCAACCCCAGCTTCGATACCCATCCCTCATCAATGCCGGCCGCGCGGTTGATGAAGAAGCGCGGCTGCCAGTTGAAGCGGAAATCGTTGATCAGCGTGGGCGTGAACGTATGGATCTGGTTCACCAGCACGCTCTGCGCGGTGCGGTCGCTGGTGGCGGCGTTGGGGTCCGGCCCCGGCTCGAAGACGGCGGTGGTATAGCTGGGGAAGTCGTGCAGAACGTAGCGCACGCTGACGCGGTCCTTGTCGCTCAACACATGGTCCACCTTGGAGGTCCACGTCGTGATGTTCAGCGCGTTGACGGCATTGGCCACGAAGTTCTGCGCGCCCGCGAGATTGGCCGGGGGGCGGTTGGGAAGGCCGAAGGCTTGTGCGATGCGGGTACCCACCGGGTCCAATCGGTCGGTGGGAATGCGATTGCCGGGAAACGGCGCGCGCGGGCTGCTGTTCGGGTCGTATATAAGCGTGGTGGCGCCGGTGGCGCTGGTGGTGCGGGAGAAGTCGCCCGCCCGTTCCGCCGCGGTGGGCACGGTCAAGAGGCGCACCACTCCAATCCTCTGCCGCTGCCATTCGACGGAGGTGAAGAAGAACGTGCGATTCCTGCCGTTGTATTTCGGCAGCACCACCGGCCCGCCCAAGGAAAAGCCAAAGACGTTCCAGCGTAGCGGCGGGCGGTTGGCGGCGAAGAAGTTGCGGGCATCCAGTTTGTCGTTGCGGAAGTACTCGTAAGCGGTGCCGCGCAGTTGATTCGTGCCCGACTTGGTCGTGGTGAGGATGACGCCGGCGCTCGAGTTGCCATACTCGGCCGAATAGCCGTTCTGCTGGATGCGAATCTCCTGCACGCTCTCCACCGGCGGATTGAAGAGCGCCTGCGGTGCTTCCAAGGCGATGTTGCTGGCGTTGACGCCATCGAGCATCCACTGCTGCTGATCGGCGCGGCCGCCGGACAATGTCACGCGCGGGCGAATTACGTCGCCCTGGATAAACACGGCGCTGCCCGCCAATCCGAGCAGTTCCCCCACGCGCCTGCCGTTCAGCGGCATGTCGGCGATAGTCTTGTTCTCGATGAATTGGCCCACGGTACTGGTTTCCGACTCCAATAGCGGCGCGGATCCGGAGACGCTGACGGTCTCCTGTACGGACCCCAGGGACATGGCAATGTCGATACGCAACGTACGGCCCAGTTCCACGACAAGGTCGTTCCGAGTGTGCGTTTGAAAGCCGCTGGCTTCGGCGGTCAGGGTGTAGCGGCCGGAGTTCAGCAGCGGGAAGGTGTACTCGCCGGACTCATTGGTTTCGATGGCCTGCGCGACGCCGGTTTCGATATTGGCGAGCTTCAAAGCCACCTTGGGAAGCCGCGCCTGGGAAGCGTCCGTGACGATTCCGGTGATCGCGCCGGAGGATACTTGGGCCGCAAGCGGGGCGGCGAGAGCAAACAGAAAGACCCAGAACAGCATTGGGAGCAGACTATCACAACCGCGCGGCGAGCCCCAGCCAACCATCCTGTTCGCGCCAGCGCAGGACGGCGCGGTTGCCCAACGCCCGCTCCAACGGAATGCGATGCTCCGGCAGGATGCCGCTCAGAATCATCCAACCACCGGGCCGCACCAGCGGTAAAAGGTGGGGGACAGCATCCAGCAGCAGGCCGCCTGGAAGGTTGGCCACAAGCCCTGTCGCGATTCCTTCGCGGCAGCTATCCCAGGTACCGGTCCACAGATGCAGCCCCGCCCCGGCTTCCGCAACGGCGCGACGGGACATAGCTATCGCGGTGGGATCCAGGTCAAAGGCATAGACGCGGGAGGCACCCAGCAGCGCGGCGGCGATAGCCAGAATGCCGGTGCCCGTCCCCACATCCACAATGACGTCGGCAGGCGTGACCGCGTCCTCCAACAGCGCCAGGCAGAGCTGCGTGGTGGCATGATCGCCGGATCCGAAGACGGCTCCGGGCTGCATGACCAGCTCGATGCGTTCCTCCGGGGCCGGAACCGCGATCCATGGCGGCCGCAGGAAGAAGCGGCTTCCTACTGAGACCGGCTGCCACTCCCTCTGGTAGGCGAGCGGCGGGTCGTCCGGCTCCCAGGCAATCCCGCAGGCTTCGCGCCGCGCCAGATCGCGGGCCTGTTCGGCGTCGGGAAAGAAGAGGCGCAGGCGGCGCCGCCCACCCTCCAGTTCGACATCTTCGGCGCCGGCCAGCCCGTCTTCGCACAGCAGCCAATCGGCCTGCTCCCCGGAGCCTTCCCAACTCACCACCCACATTCCATAACCCTCCCAAACAGAAAAGGCAGCCCGGCGGCGTGCGCCCGGACTGCCTCTTGCGATCTGTTCTTTCCAGAATGGCTTAGTTGGGGGAGACGTTTTCGGCATGCAGGCCCTTGGGGCCCTGCCGTACTTCAAACTCCACGTAGGAGCCGTTGCTCAACGTCCGGTAACCGGACATCTGGATGGAGGAATGATGCACGAACACATCCTCTCCGGTGTGGCGCTGGATAAAGCCGTAGCCCTTGGCGGAGTTAAACCACTTCACTGTTCCCGTTTCTCTGGACACGTATTTCTCTCCTCAGGTATCGTTCTGGAAAGCGCGCTAGCGCGCCGGGCCGGGCGTTCCAACAGGTTGGCATCGTGATCCGGACCGGCCGCCGCGCTGGGGCGAACCTTGAATAAGCCGGCAACCGCGGGAAAGCCCTTGCTCCTTGGATTGCCGTAGGGGATAACGCGAATCTCGTGGCGGCCGCTGGAAGACATCAGAGCATTGGGGAACTGGATCGACAGCGGCCGGAAGCGCCGTTCCGGTGCTGCCTGGACGTCCTGGGTAAAGGGAATTCCGCGCATGCCTGACTGCCACCACGCTACTTGCGTTTCCCAGATTGTGCCAGAGATGTTTTAAACATTCAAGCGTCTTTTTGTTTCGAACAGAAGATTTTGTCCCTGTTCCGGCCAGCGGCGCCCGTTTCCCGTCCGCTACCCTGTCCTCATGCGCGTCGTTCTATTTCTGGCCGCCCTGCCGCTTGTCGCCCAGACCTGGCCGCAGTGGGGGCGCAACGCCCAGCACACCGGAGCGGTGGATATCGCGGGCCAGGCGCCGGCGCGGCTGCTCGCTCGGGTGCGCTACGACCCCTTCGCCCAGATCGCCCAGCGCGAGGCCGGCGGCAGCCTGCTGGTGCACTACCAACCGGCGCTCGTGGACCGGCGCGACGTGTTCCTTCCGGTGAAGTCCGGCGAGTATGTGAGTTGCAACTTCTCCCTGCCCCGCCCGCAACCCTGCGGCTTCGACGCCTGGCACCTGCAGCAGTGGAGTATCCGCCGCCTGCGCTGGGACGACGGCCAACTGGTGGAACGGTGGACGGCCGCCAGCGATTGGAAGCCCATTCCCAACGGCGGCGGCCTCGGCGGCTGGGAACCGGTGTTCCACGCCGCGCTAACGGCCCGTTCCGTGTTCGTCCCAGCCGCTGGGGGCGGCCTGCTGGAATTGCGCCGCAACAACGGCCGTGTGCGGCGCCGCTGGCAGCCCTTTGGCGACGCCAAACCCAATCACTATGTGGTTGGTCCCATCACGGTGGATGCCGGGGGAAACCTCTTCTATAACGTCATCGAGCGCGATCCCGCCGATGCCTGGGGCTTCTTTGGGGGCGACGTTCCCGGCGCCTGGCTGGTACGCATCTCCGCCCTGGGAGAGATGCGCACGGTGGACTATAAGACGCTCATTCCCGATGCCCCGCGCACCTGCCGCGGCACGTTCGAGGCGGCCACCCTGCCCTGGCCGCCATCGCCAACCGCCGTGCCGGCCAGCGTTCCCTGTCTCAGCCAGCGGCCCGGTGTGAACATCGCCCCAGCCGTGGCGCCCGATGGCACGGTGTACGTAGTCAGCCGCGCCCATCACCCGCAAGCCTCCCGCTACTCCTACCTGATCGCCCTCAATCCCGGCCTCACGCTGAAGTGGGCCGCCTCCCTGCGCGGCCATCTGCGCGACGGCTGCGGCGTGCTGCTGCCCATCGGCGAACCGGGCGGCTGCCGCGCCGGCACTCCGGCCAATGGCGTGGACCCCGCCACCAACGAAGCCCCCGCCGGTACCGTGAACGATCTGTCCACTTCGTCGCCGGTGGTGGCGCCCGATGGCAGCGTCTTTTACGGCGCTTTTACGCGCTACAACTACCTGCGCGGCCACCTGTTCCACTTCGACGCCAACGGCCGGTTCCGGAACGCCTTCGACTTCGGCTGGGACATCACGCCCGCCATCTGGTCGCACGATGGCACCTACTCGGTGATCCTCAAGGAGAATAACTACGAAGTCGGGTCCTACTGCAACGACACGCGCTTTTGCCCGTGGCGCGCGAATGGTCCTTACTCTATCACCCAACTGGATGCGAATCTGAAGGTGGAGTGGCGGTTCGCCAATACCACGAGAGAAGAGTGCAGCCGCGGTATCGACGATGTGGTCCGCTGCCTGCCCGCGCGCAAGGAGGGCGGCTTTGAATGGTGTATCAATGCGCCGGCAGTGGATGCGCGTGGTGTCATCTATGCCAATGCCGAGGACGGCCATCTGTATGCGATCGGCCAGGGCGGCGTGGAATTGGGACGCATCTTTCTGAATCTGGCGGTGGGAGCGGCGTACACACCGTTGTCGATCGGGCACGACGGCCGGATTTATACACAGAACGATGGGTATCTGTTTGCGATCGGTACGGGGCGTTAAGGTAAGGCGGCTCCCTTACTTCGATTGCTAAGGGCTATGCCTGCCTATAGCCTTCTTCCTTTCCCGCCGATTTACCCGGTTATGGAGCTGAAATCAAGGTGCTGACGCCGGCGATCCTGTCCTCCGTCGTAGCGTATCTCTTAACCAGTGCCTGCGCCATTCTGCTGGTCCGCCGCCGCTTCCGCAATCCCCGCCTCAGGGGCCTGACCATGGTGATCGGCATGATGCCCTTCCTCCAAGCGGTCTCGCTGCTCAGCGAACGCGGCGTTGGTTTCCTGGGGCTCCGGAACGAAATTGGGGACCTCGTGGATCTATTCGTCAGCCTGCTCTGCCTCTGGTCCATCCATCTGCTGAATGAGGAAAGCCAGGACCGGCAGAGTGTCGATGTGCGGATGCGTTTGATGGAGTCCGATGCGCGCCACTCGGACGTTCGTAAAACGCCCGTCGTGCCCTGACATTTCTGTAGATAAAACCGGCCCTCCTCACCAGCCGCGCATTCTGTTATAGTTCCGGTGTACGCCCGGTAGCGTTTCTATGGCCCTGTCGCACATAGCGTTGCTCGCCCTCACCCTTGCCTCGTTGGCAAGCGCGGAGCCCACCATTGGCGCCCTGCCCCCGTCGATCGGTTTGTACCTTGGCGTAGCTCCCGGCACCTCTCCGGTAACGCTGGCGGCCATGCGTGCCGAAGTCGAGGCGCTGCTCGATACCACCGGCCTGCTGCTGGATTGGCGCACTCTCGGGTCGCAAACCGGCAATGAGGTGCACACGAACCTTTACGTGATTCGCTTCACCGGCCGCTGCCATACCCGCGACCTGCAGGTGCTTTTCAGCGAACTCGGCCCCTATGGCGACCCCATGATCCTAGGCCTGTCCCACACCTCCGACAAGAACATCCTGCCCTTCGGACAGATCGACTGCGACAACGTGCGCCGCTCTATCGCCGCCGCCGCATTGGCCCGTGACGACTCCCAACGGGAAGCCGTACTCGGCCGCGCCTTGGGCCGCGTCTTCGCCCATGAACTCTTTCATATGATGACCGGAAAGAGCGGCCACAGCCGGAAAGGCGTCTTCAAAGCCGCCCAGCGCCGCGAGGACCTGACTAACGCCCGCCTGGAGTTCGAAGCGGGCGAACTGGAAGAGTTGCGGCAACTTGCACGCCGTATCGCCGGCCATAAACAAAACTGATCGGCCCCATCGAAATCCCTGATTTGATATCCAGCATCCTGGAATCGTATCCTCCTTCTCAGAATCTGTTGGGGTTAGCCGTTTCCCTCGTCGACCTCGTCGCCACCGGCTCTTTCTCCTAGTGCGAGTCCCGTCCTCCCTCAAGATTCCCCGTTAAGCCCAACCGTCACTCCGTCTGGCCGACCCGTCTTGTCGCGGGCCGCGGAATTTACATTCGTAACGAGGAACCTCATGCGCCATCTCCTTGCATTGCCTTTGCTATCCCTTTTGGCACTGCCGTCCTTTGCTCAATCCGTGTTCGGCAATCTCCGCGGCCTGGTGGCCGACCCTGCCGGCGCCGCAATGACCGGTGTCAAGATCACCCTGCTGGATGAATCCACCGGAGCCACCCGCGCCGGCCTCACCAATGAATCCGGCGAGTACGTGTTTTCCAGCGTCAGCCCCTCCACTTACAGCGTCATCGCCGAAATGCCGAGTTTTAAGCGCTTCGAGCGCAAGGGCATTGTTGTTGCGACGCAGCAATCCGTCACTCTCGACGTCAAGATGGAAGTCGGCAGCGTGACCGAGAGCGTGCTGGTCACCGAAGAGACGCCCCTGCTGGAAGTCGCCAGTGCCTCGCAGGGCCAGGTGATCGACCGCCAGAAGCTTGTCGACCTGCCCAACCTGGGCCGCAATCCGTTCATGATGTCGCGCCTGGCGCCGACCGTGCAGCAGGTGGGCAATCCCGCCTATAACCGCATGCAGGACCAGTCGGGCTCCTCGCAGATCTCCATCAACGGCGGGCCGGTTCGCGGCAACAACTATCTGCTCGACGGCATCCCGATCACGGACTTCTCGAACCGCGCTGTCATCATCCCATCGCTGGAAAGCGTGGAGGAGATGAAGGTGCAGTACTCCACCTACGATTCGGAAATGGGCCGCACCGGCGGCGGCATGTTCAACACGCTGCTGAAATCCGGCGGCAACACCTATCACGGATCGCTGTTCGGCTACATGCGCGAGACCGGCTGGCTGGCCAACAACTTCTTCAACAACCGCAACGGCCGCGCCATCACCGATCAGCCCTTCCGCAACTACGGCGGCAGCTTCGGCGGCGCCGTGCGTATCCCGAAAGTCTATAACGGTAAGAACCGCACGTTCTTCTGGCTGGGTTTTGAAGGCTATCGCGATACGCAGGCCGCCAGTCGCGAACAGTACACCCCTACGGAACTCGAACGCGTGGGCAACTTCTCGGCGTCGCGCAACAACGCCGGCGGGCTGCGCACCATCTACGATCCGCTCACCACGCGCGCCGATGGCAGCCGCGATCCGTTTCCAGGCAATATCATCCCCGGCGGCCGCATCGACACCGTGGGCCGCAACATCGCCGCCACCTACATGGCGCCGAATAAATCCGGCACGCGCTTCTATGGCGACCTCAATCTGGCCGGTGCCGGTCCGTTAGCCTCCATCGCCGACCAGCAGTTCATCAAGTTCGACCACCAACTATTCCAATGGTGGCGCGCCAGCCTCAGCTACCTGAAGTACAACTCCGACGAGCCGGGCGAGAATCCCTATCCCACCATCTCGTCGCCGGACCAGTGGCTGCTAGGCCGCAAAGTAGACGCCACGCAGTTGAACAATACGATCACGCCGTCGTCGACGTGGGTGCTGACGGTGCGCTACGGGTTCAACCGCTTCCCCAACATTGGAACGCAGAAGTCGCAGAACTTTAACGTCGCCTCGCTCGGCTTTGCCAACGCGTTCGTGCGCGACATTCCGTCGCAGACCTTCCCGAACGTGACCATGCAGACGGTCTACAACCTGGGTACGAACAACAATTTCAACTATGTACACCATTCGAAGAACTTCGGCTTTGCCGCTTCGAAGTTCATGGGCAAGCACAGCTTCAAGTTCGGCTACGACTTCCGCCGCCTGCATGACGACGGCCTGGACTATGGAAACTCATCGGGAGCCTTCACATTCGACAACCGCTTCACACGGGTGAACTCGAACTCGCCGACCAGCGATTCCGGCGCCGACCTCGCCGACATGCTGCTGGGCGCGCCCGCCGCCGCCACCGGCTTCATCCCCACCAAGCTCTTCCAATACGTCGACTACCATGCCCTGTTCCTGCAGGACGACTTCCGCGTTTCGGCGAAGCTCACCTTGAACCTGGGTCTGCGCTGGGAACGCGAAACGGGCCTGCGCGAAGTGAACAACAACATCATCACGGGCTTCGACGGCTCGGCCAGGAACCCCATCAGCGTGCCGGGAACCGACGCTCTCGGTGTGTTCCGCTTCGCGGGCGTGGACGGCCAGAAAGCCACCACCGGCAATCCGAAGATGAACAAGTTCTCGCCACGCATCGGCTTCGCCTACCAGCTCAATTCCAAGACGGTGGTGCGCGGCGGCTGGGGCTTCTTCTGGGCGCCGATGTTCGCTCTTGGCTCGCCGTTCAACAGCGAAGGCATCACCGCTACCACGGCTCCCTCGGTCTCCAACGATGGCAACAAAACTCCGGCGGTATCGCTGAGCAATCCCTTCCCGAACGGCCTGGACAAGCCGGTGGGCAGTTCCCTCGGCGCGCTCACCGGCGTGGGCAAACCGATGACCGTATTCGATCCGAACGCCACCTCGACGCGCGTGCAGCAGTTCTCCTTCGATGTGCAGCGGCAGTTGGCCTCGGGCCTGGTCGCTTCGGTCGGCTACTCCGGCTCGCGTACCTCCAACCTCACCTGGACCACTGCGTCGCTGAACATGAACCAGTTGGATCCGCGCTTCTTCACTCAGGGCGCGGCGCTCACGCAGGCCGTTCCCAATCCGTTTGCCGGACGTCCGGGCGCGGGCGGCGTCATTGGCGGCGCTACCGTGGCCCGCAACCAGTTGCTGCGTCCGTATCCGCAGTTCTCGACCGTAAACTTCAACTTCAGCGACCGCAATCGCGCGCAGTACGATTCCATGGCCATCCGGGTGCAGAAGAACATGTCCAACGGCCTGTCCTTCCTCACCACCTACACCCTTTCGAAGAACTTCGACCTGGCCGGCGGCGGTCCTGGCAACAACCTCAATGCGGGCAATGCCGGGCCGCAGGATATCTACTCCTTCGATGGGGAATGGGGGCTGTCCTACCTGCACTCGCCGCACCGGCTGACCAACGCCATCACCTATGAACTGCCGGTGGGCAGGGGCAAGGCGCTGCTCGGCTCGGCCAACTATGTGACGAACCTCGTGCTGGGCGGCTGGTCCGTAAATGCCGTTACGACGCTGCAGACGGGCTTCCCGCTCCAGGTCTTTATGAACAACAACGGTAACGGTGCCCTGGGCACCGCGCGGCAGCGGCCCAACGCCACCGGCGTCTCTCCGGAAGTGGGCGGCGACTTCGGCCCGCGCATCGACAACTGGATTAACAAAGCGGCCTTCAGCGACGCCCCGGCATTCACCTTCGGTAACGTCACCCGCACCATCGGCATGCGCGGGCCCGGCACCGCCAACTGGGATGTCTCCATCTTCAAAACAGCCCAGATCCTGGAAAACCTCAAGGTGCAGTTCCGCGCCGAGGCTTTGAACGCCATGAACACACCGCTGTTCCGCGCCCCCAATACGGCCTTCGGCAACGCGGCCTTCGGACGCATCACTTCGCAAGGAAACTTCCCGCGCATGATCCAACTGGGCATGCGCATCTTCTTCTAAACCCGAACCACAAGAGAGAACGAAAGAGGACTTCATGAACAACACGCTTTCCCCGTCAGAGACGAAGGATTTCCTGCGGCGCGGGTTTACCCGCCGCTCGCTTGGCAAACTCGCCACGGTGGTTACCGCGGGCGCCACGCTCCCCTTCTACAGCGAGCATGCGATGGCGCAACTCTCCATGATCGGCCCCCTGCCGGCCGACGCGGTTAAGATCAACGCCAACGAGAACCCGATGGGTCCCTGCCCGGAAGCCGCCGAAGCCATCTACAGCGTTGTCAAAAGCGGCGGCCGCTACATGTACGAAGAGACCTTCACGTTCGCCAAGACCCTGGCTGAGCAGGAAGGCGTGAAGCCGGACCATGTGCTGCCGTTCGCCGGCTCCAGCGACCCGCTGCATCGCGCCGTGCTCGCCTTCACCTCGCCCACCAAATCCCTGGTCATGGCCGACCCCGGTTACGAGGCCGGCGCCCGTGCCGCCGAGTTCGTCGGGTCGAAGGTGATTCGCGTCCCGCTGGCGAAGGACTTCTCCCATGACGTCAAGGCCATGGTGGCGGCCGACCCCAACGCCGGCCTTCTCTACCTTTGCAATCCCAATAACCCCACCGGCACCTTGACCAAGCGCGCCGATATCGAGTGGGTAGTCGCCAACAAGCCGGCGGGCTCCATCCTGCTACTGGACGAAGCTTACCTGCACTTCAGCGAAGATGCCGCCGGTACGGACTTCGTCGCCAAGGGCAAGGATGTAGTGGTGCTTCGCACCTTCTCCAAGCTATACGGCATGGCCGGACTGCGTGCCGGCGCCGCCATCGCCCGTCCCGATCTGCTGGCCAAGATGCGGCCCTACGGTGCAGGTGCCCTACCGCTCACCGGTATGGTCGGCGCGCACGCCAGCCTCAAGCACAAGACCCTCATCGCCGACCGCCGCAAGCTGAACAAGCAGATTCGCGAAGACCTCTTCTCCTGGCTGTCAAAGAAGAACTTCAGCTTCGTGCCGTCGGAAAGCAACTGCTTTATGCTGGACGCCAAACGCCCGGCCGGCGAACTGGTGCGGATGATGGCCGCCGAGAAGGTCTTCATCGGCCGCGTGTGGCCCGCCATGCCGAACCATTCGCGCATTACCGTCGGCACCGCCGACGAGATGGAGAAGTTCAAGAAGGCCCTCTTAAAGGTGAATGCTTGATCCTGAAACGTCTACGGGCGCGGCGCTATAACGCGACGGCCTTTGCCGGGGATCTTGGCGGCGGCTTGGTGGCGGCGCTGATTGCTCTTCCTTATGGACTGGCGATCGCGTCGCTGTGCGGGCTGCCGCCGATGCTCGGCATCTTCACGTCGATATTGACCGCGCCGTTTACGGCATTACTCGGACGAAACCCCGTGCTCATCGGCGGCGCTTCGTCCGTTACCGTGCCATTCCTCGCCGTGGCGGTGCAGTCGCAAGGATTGGGCGGCGCCGCCAAAGTAACGATCATCGCGGCCATTACCATGCTCGTGTTTAGCGTGCTGCGCCTGGGCCGCTACGCCGCCATGGTGCCCGGCTCCGTCATGGCCGGCTTCAGTTGCGGTATCGGCGCCATGATGTTCATCTCCCAACTCCGCACCATCCTCGGCCTCAAACTCAAGATGGATCCGGAAGCCAGTATGCTCACCGTGCTGGTGCGAACTCTGGACGCCGCCGGCCAGATGCAGTGGCGTAGCCTGGTTACGGCCTTGGTGGTAATCCTGCTGTCGGCCGCCGCGGCCCGCTACTGGCCCAAAGCGCCCGCTCCTCTCCTCGGCATCGCCGCCGCTGTCGCCCTCTCCAACCTCTTCCACTGGACCATCCTCGAAATTGGAACCATCCCCAGTTCCGTACCCCCCTTCGCCGGCTTTGCCTGGACTCCTAAAGATGTCATCTCCGTTCTTCCCGCCGGTATCGCCCTCGGCTTTGTCTCCTCCGTCAACCTCCTGGTCACGTCCCGCGTCGTCGATCACTTCCGTGGCGACCGTTCGAAGAAGATTGATGCGGATCGCGAACTCGGCGCGTATGGGATTGCCAACCTCGCGGCCGGCATGTTCGGCGCCCCGCTCAGCATCGGCATTCCGGCGCGCAGCCTCGCCAACGTTCGCTGTGGCGGCACCAGCCGCATCTCCAATCTCGCCCACGCCCTGGTGCTGTTACTGGCCGTGCACTACCTTGGTCCGGTGCTCGCGCATATCCCGCTGTCGGCACTCGCCGGCGTGACCGCGTGGATGGGCTTGTCGCTGATGAGTTGGGGCACCTGGGCTCGCTTGCCAAAGATGCGCCGCGTCGATGCCGCCGCCTTCCTGGTTACCGCCTTCATGGTAGTAAGCTGGAGCGCCGTCGCCGCCGTTGTCGCCGGTTGCGCCGTCTTCGGACTCCGCTGGCTTTGGCACCAGCGCTTCACCAGTGTCCAGCCCGTTACGGAACTCTCCCGCTAGCCTTCGTGCTTACCCATCACGATAATACCCAGCGGTAAATCCCCCACTTTCACCTGCAACACAATATCCGACTCCCCCATCTTCGATATACCCGCCGTAAAATCGCTTTCCTGCTTCCAGCAACTCAACGACATCGGATGATTGCGCCCCGACGCCACCTGTGCCATTTTCATCAGCGCCAGGAAGCCAGGCGTAGCGTTCGGATCAGTATCGGTTTCCGCCTTTGTAAGGATGAAAAAGTCGCGTTGCGGCGCCACGCCCTGGTGCGCGCCATCTTCGGGATACGCGCTCAGACGCAGCGCATACAACCCGGGTGCCACCCGGTCCCCGCGGCGGTCATTCACCCCGTCGCCAACCTGCACCACGCCGAAGAACGTGCCGTGCGCGTAATCCGATAGCGTTGCGCCGCTCTCCCCGGAAGGAGCCTTCTTCGGCGGCTCCTTGCGGAACCAGAACTGCATCGCGGCATCGCCTTTGGCCGACACCACCTGCACACCGCTGTCAACCAGCGTGGCGCGAACAGCTTCAGGAAGAGTAGAAGGAGGGGCACCGCCGGAGCGGGCCTGGTACTGTGCGGGAAGGATCGCGCACAGCGAAAATAGTAGGACGAACATGAAGACTCCTTGTGATCAAGGATGACCTTCTTTCAGCTTGTGACAATTTGCGCCCGATTGCACTCCCGCTCCGCCTCGCGCTGGATGCCGGTCAGCATGCCTTCAAACACAAATGCATGTAACGGCAACACGGCATACCAATAGAGCAGTCCAAACAGTCCGCGCGGCGCGAAGCGGGCCTCCTGGTAGAGCACCGTTCCCTCCGCTGTCTCTTCCACGCGAAACTCCAGCAGTGCCTCGCCCGGCAACTTCATCTCCGCCCGCAATGACAACAGCCGGTTGCGCTCCAACCCGGTGACCCGCCAGAAATCCAGCGCTTCGCCGAAACCAACCATCTCCGGATCCCGCCTCCCTCGGCGCAGCCCCGGGCCGCCCACCAACCGGTCCATCCCGCCGCGAATGCGCCACAGCCAGTCGGCCGCATACCAGCCATGACCGCCACCCACCCGGCACACGGCGCGGAATACCGCCTCGGCCGGAGCCGCGATCACCCGCCGGCGCACGTCGCGAAACACCGTGCCGCCCGCCCAATCCGGATCGCCCGCGATTGGCCCGGCCATCGACCATCTCGTCTCCACCGTGTGCGCCGAATACTTCGCCAGTGCCGCGCGGATGGCTTCCCGCACACTCAGCAGCGGCTGCGGCACCAGATCGCGAATGCGGTGGTCGCGGCACACCACCGGATTGCGCAGTCCCTCCGCCAAAGGCTTCGCGATTGCATGGCTCAACGGGGTTACCAGGTGAATCCAATAGGAGCTCAGCCGCGGCGTCAACACCGGCACCGGAATCACCACGCGCTTCGGCACGCCCAATTCCTCCGCCATGATTCGCATGATCTCGCGGTACGTCATCACGTCGCTGCCGCCGATTTCGTAGGTCTCACCCGCTGTTTCCGGCGCCTCCAGCACCCCCGCCAGGTAATTCACCACATTGCGAACCGCAACCGGCTGGCAAGGCGTCTGCACCCACCGCGGTGTAATCATGACGGGCAGCCGCTCCACCAAATAGCGCAGGATCTCAAAGGAGGCCGAGCCGGATCCAATAATCATCGCCGCGCGTAACACCGTAACCGGCACGCCCGCCGACGCCAGCACCTTCTCCACCTGCTGGCGCGACCGCAGATGCTCGCTCAGCAGGCTGCTCTCATCGCCCAATCCACCCAGGTAGATGATGCGCTTCACCCCGGCCTCGCGCGCGGCATCGGCGAAACTTTGCGCCAACCGCACATCCTCGCTTGCGTAACGGTGCCCCGCCGCGGTCATGGAATGCACCAGGTAATAGGCGGCCTCACAACCGCGCAGGCTCTCCGTCAATTGCGCCGCATCTCCCAGCTCTACCGCGCGGATCTCCAGATTTGCGTGCCCCGCCCAGGCGCGATCCTCCAACTTGCGCGGCGACCGTACCAGCGCCCGCACGGCATAGCCGGCCTCCAACAGCCGCGGCGCCAGCCGGCCCCCAATATATCCTGTTGCGCCGGTGAGGGCGATCGTCTTCATAGCCATTCCTTAGATGAGCCCACTCCGCCCGCGGGCTCTCTTTTACCGCTGGCCCCGCAGCAATGCCTCCGCGTCCAGCGCCGCGAAGGGTTTCAAAGAGAACATCGCCTCCACGGGCAATCGGAATAGCTCCGACAGCCGCAGAGCCAATGCCAGGCTCGGCGAGTACTCTCCGCGTTCCAGATACCCGACGGTCTGGTAATGCACGCCTAGTGCATCGGCCAAATCCTGCCGCGACATGCCGCGTTCGGTCCGCAGCATCTGGATCCGATTGTAGATAGCCTCGTCATTCTTCGGACGGCCGGTCATCAGCCTTCCTTCTCCCACCACGCCACCACGCACGAAGGCGCCACCATGGCCAGGAAAAGGCAGGACGTGGTCATAAGCTGGACCGTAGCCACCGGGACCGGACCCAGCTTCAGCAACTCCCACACGAACATGCCGATCACCACCAACGCCACCGCTCCGCCAAGCACGCGATAGGCCCGTAGATAGGCGCTATTGCGAACGCTCACCTGCCGTTCGTCCAGTGCGGCATCCGGCAGATCGGCGACGCCCTGCGTCGTTAGGCGCAGCAGGAGAGCGCCGCCCAGGAACGCCAGCAGACTGATCAGTGTCAGCAGAGGGTTGTCCAGAAGATCCCCGATCATGTAGCCAATCAGGGATACCGCCACCAGGACCACCATCAGGCGGCGTCGCGGCTGAGTAGCGAAGCTAGATCTGTCCATATAGTCTCCTGGACTAAATATAGTATTACTACTACATTTCGTCAAGAGTCTTCTCGCCGAAGATTAGAAAGCTTGCCCGATGCTAAAGAACAGCCGCCCCGCCGATTCCCCCGGCTTGCGATCCAGCTTTAACCCGTAATCCAGCCGCAGCAGGAACCACGGCGTTCGCAGCCGCAGCCCAAATCCGCCCGTCTTGCGAAGGTCCGCCAGCGAAAAGGAGCCTACCGTCCGATAGACGTTGCCAACGTCCAGAAACGCCACGCCATCCAGCCGTTTTCCAAACAGCGGGAAGCGCAGTTCCTCGTTCAGAACCAGCATCCCTTCGCCGCCCAGTGGGATCCCTAATGAGGCGCCCGGGCCAACCGTATTCTGCGCAAAGCCGCGGATCGTCGTACCGCCACCGGCAAAGAAGCGCTCCGCCAAAGGCACTTCCTGGTCGCCCAATCCCCTCGACAGACCCACGCGCGCGCCGGTCGCGAAAACCAGCCGCGGCCGCAGCAGTTCATTCGTGAACAGCTCCAGCTTCGGCTTGTGCAGCGCGAAGTAGCGGAAGTACTGTCCGAAGTACTTCACGAAGCTCAGTTCGGATCCCAGCCAGGAAGGGGAGAACTGCAGCGCATGGGAGAAGAAGCTGCCGCGCGTGGCATCGAGAATCTCATCGCGCGTCTCGCGGGAGAACGTGGTGGTGAACGAGCCAATGCGAAGCGGGACATCGAACAACCGGTCCGCGCCCGTATCGTAGGTGCGGCTCTTCTCGATGCGATACCCGTAATTCAGCAGGTAGACGCCCTTAAACAGCGCTTCCTGCTGCACCGAGAAACCCAGGCGGTCCACGTTGAACGGATCGGCGTCTTCGGTCGCTGGATTCGACTCCCTTCGCAGGAACGGGCTCACAATGGTACGCAGCGGAAAGCGCAGCAGTTGCGGCTGGCTGAAGTAAACGCGCGCTTCCTTCAACTGCGAGTCATAGCGGGTGCGCAAGCCCAGCACGCGCGCACTGCCCAGCGAGTTGCGGTTCGAGAAATCGGCGATGATACCCGGGCCGCGCTCGGTGTCGTAGAGGGCGCCATAGCGCAACTGGAACGGCTGGATCTCGCGGACCTTAACGGTCAGCCGTACCGGCTGGCTACGCTCATCGCCGCCATCGACGGGCTCCCGTTCAATCTCCACCAGCGAATAAGCGCCAGTGTTGTACAAATTGCGCCGCGATTCTCCAAGCTTCGCCAGACTGAGCGGCTCGCCTTCCTTCAACGTCACCTGCGTGCGAACCAGGTTTTCGCTGGTATTTCCACGGCCTTCCACCTGTACTTCGCGCACTACAAGCTGCTTGCCCTCTTCGATCTTCACCACCAACTCCATCTGCCCCGGCGTCTCCAGCCGGTTCAGTGCAAAGTTGGCTTCGAAGTTGGTGTAGCCGGAGTTGGCATAATGCTCCCGCAGCCGCTGTACAACGTTCTCCTGCAGCGCCGGACGATAGATCTCGCCGACCGGGATTGGCGTAACATCGGCCAGTTGCTCGGCCCTAAAAGCGCTGTTGCCCTCAAAACGCGCCTGCTGGATGGTGTAGCGCAGCCCTTCCTTCACCGAGATGATCACTTTCCCTGTACGCGTTTCGGCATTGAGTTCCTGCCGGATGTTCCCCACTTCGGCATCCAGGAAGCCCTGCTCGCGGTAGAAGCGCTGCAGCATATCGCGCACCCGCGCAGGCTTCACATAAACATCCTCGTTCAACTTCCCCTTGTCCAGCAGTTCCGCCAGAACCTTCGGCTCCAGGCCGCTGGCGCCCTCAAACACCACCTCTACTTTGGAGAACTCGGGCCCCGGCGTGATATCGAACAGAACGCGCTTGGTGCTCTCCCCAGGCTCGGTGATCTCATACTGCACCGACGACTGCAGACGCTTGTCTTCCACCAGCCAGCGCTTCAGAACTTCCACCGCCTCTTCGGCGCGCTGCGTGTCAAACACGCCGTCCTGCCAGGCTTCGCTGACCTTCTTGCGTACGCCCCCAGGCACCGATGCGCCTTCATAGATCAACTCGACCTTCGCACCCGGCTTCACATTCAACGCCAGATCGACAATGCGTTCCTTCTCCTCGCGCTTCAACCTTACCGAAGCCTCCAGCATGCCTTCCTTGGCATACATGCGGTCCAGCTTGTCCAGCCCCTTGCGGATCTTGAAGAAGTCGTAGCGGTCGCCCGCCTTCACACCCAGCTTGTCCTGGACGATGGGCGGCGGAAAGTAAGCATCGCCCAAAACACGCACCGCGCCAATGCGCCGCTGCTCGGAGCGCTGGCCCCGCTTCGGCTCGGGGATGCCGCCGAAACGCAAGTCGTGCCGGAAGTCGAAGCGGAAGCTACCGTCGGATTGCCGCACCCCGCGCGTATTGAAGCGGCGGGTCACATCGTACTCCGCCACGTAGATCTGGTCGGAGCTGTTCACCAGATCCACGGAATATACGAAACGCACGTTACGGCTCAGATCCTGGCCCACTGTCAAACGCGCGCTTGGATCGCTTTCCGCCGCGATCAGGTTCGGCTCAATGCGCACGCTACTTAGGCCCGTCACGCGCTCCACGCCGCGTCCAAACACACCGCCCGCGCGTCCCGTCAGATACGACAGGATCTGGTTGCGGGCCACGTCGGCTTCCCGTCCGCGCATATCGTCGGTGGTCTTGCCGGTCAGCAGCAGCGCCAGAATGTCGGGCTCCGGCAGCGGCGGATCAGATGTCAGCGTCGTTTCGGTCTTGCCGGGCTGCCCCGAGATCTGCAGCCGCACGTCGAAACCACCGGCCGAAGTTGTAGCCAGAATGTCCAGGCCAGGCTCAATGGAGCGCTCTCCGGTGAAAGTAATCACGCCCCGCTCAATGGCGTACCGGCGCTCCTGCAATCGCAGTTCCCCGCCCTCTTCCAACTCGATTCGCCCTGACAGCCCCGGCTCATACGGCGTCCCCAAGAGGCGCACATCGACGATCGCCTCCAAACGCGCGAGGTTGTTCTCGATCACCAGCGGGCTGTCGGTAACGATCGCGACGTTGAACCGCACGCGGTCCAGCATCGGGTTCTTCTCTTTGCTGAACTCCAGGTCGCTGGAGCGATTTAGAATCGCAAAGACGCCGCGGTCCAGATCCAGATCGTCGGTAAAGCCGCCCTCGGCAATACGCACTTCCCCGCCGATCACCAGGTTCGCACCCCGATTCCGGATGTCGAGCGTCGCATTCGAAACCGTCTTCAACCCCGTCGGAAAATCCAGGTAGAGGTCCTGGGCGGCCAGCGTGATGGCCGTGTTGGTCAATTGTCCCTTCTCATACGACAGCGATCCGGAGCCCGTGAGCGTTCCGCCATTCAACTCGGAAGTCAACTCGGCGATGGTAGCCCGCGTGCCTTCCAGCTTCACCCGCAGGTTCACGTCGTCGGCCGCGAGGCGTGGTGATTCCATCGCGATCGACCCACCCGCCATAGTCAACTCACCGGCCGCCCGCGGGTCCTTCGCGGTACCGGTGACCGCCAGGTCCAGACGCGTCTCCCCACGCATTTTCAAGGCTTCGGTAAACGCCGCCGTGATGGCAGCATCGGCGGTGCCCTTCGCCTGCAGGTTCAGGGGAAAGTCGCCGGTCAGACCGGCCGTTCCGCTCAAGCTAAGCTGCGTCTGGGGCCCGGTGAGCGTCAGGTTCACGACCTGCGCCGCCCCATTCGCCACACGGATTTCCGATACGCCCTTCTGTTCCAGTTGCAGCGCTCCCACGCTCGGCCGTAGTTCCGGAAAGGTCAGCGTTCCCCTTACCGCTTCGAGCACGGGCTTATCGGCTTCCACCTCCAGATGCGCGCTCACCGTCCCGCCCAACTGCTCCGGCAATCCTTCAATGGTGCCCAAATCTATCCGCCGCACGTCGGCCGAAAGCTTCGCTGGCCCTTGCTGGCGCGGCAGATCGAACGGCAACTGTCCCGGAATCAGGCCCAGCGGCACCGTGCCCTTCGCTTCGAAACTGCCCGGCCCCCAATCAAACGTGGCCCGATCCAACGTCAGCGCGCCGTCGCGCAACTGCGCGTTCAAGGTGGCGTTGTAGATAGGCGGGCTGAGCTTGGCCGTCGTGAAATAGCCGTTCTGCAACGTGATCGCCAGGTTCGGGTCGATGGACTTCAGGTTGCCCCGGATCTCGCCTTTGATATCGGCTCGCCCTTGCAGCGTAATCTGCTGCTCCTGGGGCAGATAGCGCGCTACCGACGGCAAGTCCACATTGGCATCCACCGTCACCGCGCCGGTCCGGCCGGATTGCGCGTTCAGCGGTAGCGTCCCCGCCACCGCCAGCCGCGAGTCCCCTGCCGTCAACGCCGCCCGTTCAATCGTCAGTACCTGGTTGGCATAGCTCACTCGCAACGGGCCGTCACTGCGAATGGGCTGCCCGTTGTAATTCAGGTCCAGCGCGTTCAGTTCCGCCGTCGCATTCGCGGCCTCATACTTCACCAGATCGCCAACCAGCGTAGCCTTGCCACTTACCGTGCCTTCCACCGGCAGCTTCTGCTCCAACGGCAGATCCGCCAGATTGGTGCCGTTCAACGTCACCGTGAGATTCGCCGGATAGGGCGTGGCGGTGCCGATGGTGCCGTTCGCGGCCAGCTTATACTGCGGGGCTTGGGCGGCGATCGTAGCCACTTGGTTAGCAACGTCGGCATTCACCGTCGCATTGCCATACACCTTGCCGTTCACCTGCGCATCGCGGGCAGCCAACTCCACGCGTCCCGCGGGCGCATCTGGCTTGCCCTGCAGATTGGCGTTCAGATCCACGATGCCGCGAACCGTAGTGCCGTTATAAGCAAAGCCTTCCACAGGCATGCCTTTCGTGGAGGCCCGCACCGTGAAATCCCGCGTCTTGATGTTGAAGTCGCCGCTCGCTTCGAGAGTGCCCTTGTTCTCCGCCTTGGCTAACGTAAGCCGCGGGATGGTGGCGATCTGATCGCGCAGCGTGACATCCGCCTGCAGCCGTTCGAATGGCTCGCCGTAAGCCTCCAGGTTGCTGGCCGTCAGTTGACCCGTGGCGGTGGGGTTGTCCACCGTGCCGCCAACGTGGGCGGTGACCATAGCCTGTCCGGTTACCGGAACATCGCCTTGATTCGCGGCCTGCAACAACGTCGGAATCGAAAGCTCCGAAGTCTGTAGCGAAAGGTTCAACGGACGATTGCGTCCGCTCAGCCCCACGCTACCGCTCGCCTGGATATCCTGCCCGCGCCACGTGACCACGGCCTGCTCGACGTTGAGTGCCGCGGGCGTATAGGCCAGCGCGCTGCTCAGTGTGATCCCGTCCAATTCGCCCACCCGCAGATCCATGCCCGACACCACCGCACGTGCCGAAGGGCTCTTCGTGGTGCCGGCAACGTCAACTTCCGCCCGCAGCGGCCCGCCCACCGGCGTCGTCACCAGCTTGCGTCCTAGAAAAGCTTCCAGCGCGGGCAATGTATCGCCTAGATCCGCTGACTCGGCCGTGATCTTACCGTTGATCGCTTCCGTCCCGCGCAACTGCAGGTTGCCGTTGAGAGCGGTATTCAGCGCCCGCACGCCCACCAGGCTCACACGCGTGCGATCGCCTTCCCGCTGCGCCTGCAACCGGCCACTCACCGGAATCACATCGCGAGCCGGGCGTCCCGCCGCCGTCATCCGCACATCGGCGTTTGCCACAACCTTTGCAAACTGCAGGCCCGGCCAACTGGCCTCCACCTGCCCCGTCGCCGTACTCGCAATACGTACCGGCGACTTGAAGATCTGCGTCAGCCTCGCCAGTTGCACATCCCGCAGTTCCAGGTTCGCCTTGCTGGTGGAAGAGGGTTGTAGACCCAGAATCGCCGTGCCCTGGATGCTGCCCGCCTCCGTCGTGATCTCCAGGCTGCGGGCCTCAATCTGCGCCGCCGCCGAGTTGTAATGAGCATCGGCGCGCACCGTGGCTTTCAACGGAATACCCACCAGTGACGACAGATCCAGCGTTGCTTCGGACTTCCCGCTGACCGCCGGCTTGCCAAAGGAGTCCACACGCCCCGAAAGCCGCACGGCCGACTCCCCGGAGCCAACATTCAGATGATTGAGATCGAGCGAATCCTTGCGCAACACCGCGTCGGCGGACACGCTGCTGATCGGGTACGTACGCCCCTGCGCCACGAACTTGCCAGGCTGCGCCGCCAGTTGAATGTGGTGCGCATACGTGGACGAATTGCCGTCCATCGTAATCCGCTCCAGGGGCAGAACAAAGTCCAGCGCGCCCTTCTGATCCTCATAACGAAGCGTGCCGCCGCTCACCAGCGCGCGGTTGATCAGGTAGTCGCGCTTCGGTGCATTGGGGTCACCCTCCGGCAGGCGGGGAATGTTGTCCGAGCCGTCTTTGGCAACCAGGACATGCACGCGGGGATTATCCAAGCGCGCATCTTCGATGTGGATCTCACCATTCCATAGACGCTGCAAGCCCAGGTCCACAAAGACGTGGTCCGCCCGCAGGATGGGCGGCAATTCCGGATGCTGCTTCGAGCGGATCTCCACATCCCGCAGCGTCGCGCGCCCACCCCACAACTGGAAATCGAAATCTCCCGCCTGGAATTGAATGCCTTGCCTGCCCAGAATCGCCACTGCCTGCCGCAAGGCATAGCGCCGGGCCTGGGGCGTGTGGATCACGCCCAACAGCACCACGAAAAGTAAAGCGAAGGCAGCCAGCGCACCCAGCGCAATCTTCAGGCTGCGGCTACGAAGACGCTGGGCCATTCGATGAGCCCTTACTTGCCGGTCTTCATGACAGCGCGTACCTTCTTCGCTTCCGGAGCATTCGGCTTCATGCGAAGGAACATCTCAAAGTGCGTCATCATCTTGTCCGGCTTGCGCATGCCGTTGTACGCCAGCCCCGCGTAGTAGTGCGCGTAGGCGTTGTCCGGCTTCTCCTTCAGGTAGCTCTCCAGCGCTTGTGCGGCCTGCGGGTTCCGGCCGCGGCGAAACTCCAACATCCCGCGCACGTACTCCAGATCTTCGCCGGAAGCCTCCTTCAGACGGGTTTCAGCCTCGTCGAAATTCTTGCGCTCCACCGCCAACCGCGCCAGTGCCAACTGCGTATCCCCGCTGGGCTCCAACTCCTGCGCCTTGTTCAGATGGTTCGCTGCCTCATCCAACAACCCGCGCTCCACCAGCGACAATCCCAGATACCGCCGGGCCTGCGCGTTGTCTGGGCTTTCTTCCACCACCTTTTGCAGTTCATTGGTGGCCTCTTCAAACTCGCCCTTGTTGTACAGCTCCACGCCACGATTCACGTCGGCGGCCCACAGCAGCAACGGCAGAAAGAGGAAAGCGGTGCGTTTCATATTCGTATACCTTCCTGCGGGTATGATGCCCCACAACTGTCAGATGTTTCGTTCTTAACGGACCTTAATCACCCAATCCCAGCCCGGCAGCGTTCAGAAACAGCCTCGCGACCTCCGGATCCGGCGCCACCAGGAACGGCTGCTTCTTGATCCCGGACCACCGCGGCGGCCGCCCCTCCCGATCCCACACCGTCATTCCCGCTTCTTCGGCAATCACTTGCGGCGGAATCAGATCCAGATCCTCCCCCGCGCCGAAGTTGGCGTAAACGTGATGCCCTCCGAAGATGGCCATCAATACATTCGCCCCCGCACCGCCGGTACCGGTAGTAACGGCCAGCAGACCGCTGTCATAGACCCGCAACGCGCGCTGGCGTTCCTCCTCCGTCATTTTGGTGCTGAGCGGGATGCACGCGGCGTAGGTCCGCGTCGCCGGATGCGGCCGTTTCCATACCCTTCGCCACTCGCCCACTTGCAGCCTGCCCTCCACGTACTCCGTGCGAGCCACCCAGGCCCCGCCCCCTTTTATCGCTTTCACGATGCGTCCCAAACAGCGCTCACTTTCCGCCAGCGGCAGGAACACCTCCGGTTGTAGAACCACACCCACCAGCGGGATGCCATCTTCTACATAATGCGCCTGCGTGGAATACCAGGCACCGCCGCAGGCGAAGTGGTTCGTGCCATCCAAGGGATCGGCACCGGCGATCTTGTTCCTCACCTCGCCGGTGAAGCCGGACTCTTCCAGATGAAAGGCAATCTCCGGATCGATGGCCGGGAACAGCGCCTGGTAGGTGGCCAGGATCGCCGCATCGGCACGCCTGTCGGCTTCCGTCACCAACTCCCGCGCATCTTTATAGCTGGTGGCGACATCGCCCTCCCGCCGCGCCGCTAATATCTGCTCGGCGCCCTTGAGCGCGGCGGACTCCAATACGTTCGCAATAGCGTTTAGCATCGTTATAAGCCCAACAGCGCCGCCAGCGTCTCAATCCCATCCCACAAATTCTGGATCCGGATATTCTCATTGTGCCCATGCTGGTTATTATCGTGATTCGCGATCGGCACAATAATCACCGGCTTATCGAACGCCGCCGCAATCGGAGCAATCGGCAGGCTGCCGCCCATCGTCGGTAATACCACCACCTCCCCCCGTGCGACCTTCACGGCGGCAATCACTTCCCGCGACAGCGGCAGGTCCATCGAGGCTCGCACCGCCTTATAGCCGGCCTCCCGAGCCTGTAGCCGGCAGATGCGGGCATACTTCCGCCGGGTGGCATCGTCCGGATCCTCCTTCACCACGTGATATCCCTGCTTGGCCAGATGCTGCCGCATGCGGTCCACCACCCGCACGGGATCCATACCCTTCACCAGCCGCACATCCACCGACACCGTCGCCGACGCCGGAACCACATTCCGCGACTGCGCTCCCACCCCAGCGGCCTGTATCCCACGGAAGTTCAACGCCGGTAAGTTCACCAGCTCTTCGATCCGCTTGCCATTCCCTTCGCTTCGCGCCAGGCCCAACTCTTCCTTCAACTCCGCATCGATATCCGGGGCATCCCGGATTGCCTGCTTCTCCGATTCGCTCAGCGGCTCCACATCGTCGTAAAAGCCAGGAATCAGAATGCGGCCGTCGTCGTCGCGCATGCTGGTCATCAGCCGCGCCGCCATCATCACCGGATTCGGCGCCCAGTTCCCGTAGTGCCCGCTGTGCAACTCGCGCTTGGGACCGTAGATCGTCAGGTTCAGCCCCACCACGCCGCGCACGCCCATCACCACCTGCTGCTTCCGGCTCTGATGCACCGGACCGTCGCAGAAGATCCACGCATCGGCGGTGAGCCTCTCGCGATACTGCTCCAGATACCGGTGCAGATTCGGCGACCCCGCTTCCTCCTCCCCATCGAAGAAGAACTTCAAGTTCGACCGCAGGGCAATGCCCTTCGCCTTCATCGCATCCAACGCCGCCAGCATCGCAATCACCGGCGCTTTGTCATCGCTGGCGGAACGGGCATAGATGCGCGACTCCGGGTCAAATTTGTCCGGCAACGGGATAACCCGCCCTCCGCGATCCTTCAACACCGGAGTGAACGGCTTCGATCCCTGCCACTGCGCCGGCTCCACGGGCTGCCCGTCGATGTGCGCGTAGAACATCAGCGTGCGCGTCGCGCCTGGCGTCTTGATCTCAGCGAACAGCGCGGGCGGCGCGTTCGGCACCTCGATAATCTGCGATTGGATATGGCGCTGCGCCAGCAGCCGCTGCACGTGCTGGACGTTGCGCAGGATATCCCCATGGTTCGACGCGACATTCGGAATCGCCAGCAAGCCCACGAACTCCTCGACAATCGCGCGTTCGTGGCCGGCACGGTACTCGCGGGCCGCTCGCGCCGCCGGATGATCCTGTGCGCCGGCAATCATCGCGATGCCCATTAGAGCCAACATTCTCATGTTGGGAACGTACCACAGTTGTGAGAGACTCATGCCCATGACACGCCTGATTGCCCTGTTGCCGTTGTTCGCCATGGCAGCGGCTGCCTTTGATGAAAAGCCTGTGACGCTATTGAGCGGCATGGGCCTGCACCAACACGCCATTACAACTAACAGCCCCGAAGCGCAGAAGTTCTTTAACCAGGGCTTGGTGCTGCTCTATGGCTTCAACCGCTACGAAGCGCAACGCAGTTTCCGCAAAGCCGCGGAACTGGACTCAGCGGCCATCATGCCACAGGTTGGCCTGGCCTGGACCTACGCGCCGCACATCAATATGGACCTCGATGGCGACGTGGATCTGAAGAAGGCTTGTGCCGCCGCCCAACAGGCCACCGAGCGCCACGGGCCCGCGCGGGAACGCGCCTATGCCAAGGCCGCCGCCGCCCTCTGTACCAGTGCCGAAGCCTATAGCCAGGCCATGCGCGAACTATCGCGGCAGCACCCCGACGATCATGACGCCGCCACGCTCTATGCCGAGACCCTAATGGTTCCCGTGCGCTGGCGCTGGTGGCAGCAAGCCAAGCCTGCCGGCGAGATGGCGGAGTGCATTCGCGTCCTCGAAGGCGTGATGCGCCGCGACCCCGATCATCCGGGCGCCAATCACTTCTACGTGCATGCCATGGAGATGTCGCCGAATCCCGAATATGCCTTGCCCGCCGCGCAGCGCCTGATGGGCGGCATCGCGCCCAACGCCGGCCACCTGGTCCACATGGCCGGACACATCTACATCCGCACCGGCGATTGGGAAGTGGTGGCCTCCTCCAATGAGCGCGCCGTCTCCGTGGATGAGCACTACTTCCATCACACCGGTGTGCAGGGCGGCTACATGGGCTACTACGCCCACAACATCCACTTCCTCGTCGCCGCCCGCATGATGCAGGGCCGCTATGACGATGCTCTGGCCGCGGCCAGGAAGATGGTCTCCACCTCACAGCCCATGTTGAACGACGCCGCTGCGCTGCTGGAAGCCTGGATGCCCTATCCGTGGTTCGTCATGCTGCGATTTGAGAAGTGGGACGACCTGCTGGCCCAGCCTCCCCTGGATCATCCCAAGCTGCCTATCACGAAAGCCCTCTACCACTGGGGGCGCGCCGTGGCTTGGAACGGGAAGGGCGACCGCGCTAAGGCCGCGGCGGAGGCGCAGACCTTCGCCCAGCTTCGCGCCGCGTTGCCCGCCGATGCCATCTGGATCAACAATAAAGCCGCCGATATCCTCCAGATTGCCGCCGATACGCTGAGCGCCCGCATGGCCAGTTCGCCAAACGAAGCCATTCCGTTCTGGAAGCGCGCCGTCGAGCGGCAGGACGCGTTGATCTATGAGGAGCCCCCGGCCTGGTATTACCCCATCCGCGAGTCGCTTGGCGCGGCGTTGCTGGCCAGCGGTGACGCCAAGGCTGCCGAGGCGGTCTTCCGGGAGGAACTCGCCAACGCACCTCGTAATCCCCGCGCATTGCATGGATTGATGACCAGCCTAGAGAAGCAAGGCCGGACCGATGACGCGGCGCTGGTGCGAATGGAGTTTGACCGAGCTGCCCGCAAAGCCCAGATGCCCCTCAACTGGCGGCCTTACTGAGCGGCCGTTCCGTCAGCGGCAGCAGCAGGCGATACGTCAGGATGCCCACGCCGGCCCACAGCACGCTGGACCACAGCGGCACCGGCACGGCTTCACTGGGGTATCGCCACTGCCCCGATCCGACCCCCACATGCTCCCAAATAAAGCCAATCGCGATCATTAGCGCCAGGTAGGTCCAGTCGGCCTTGGTGTGAAACTTTGCTACGAGAACCGCCAGCACCGCCCCGGCCGCCGCCAGAAGGCGGTTCGGTTCGTGGATCACGGCAAAGGGCACCGCGAACAGTACGGTCAGCGGCACCGCCAGCCAGTCGAATCGCGGCGCGGGCTGCGGCGCCAGGCGCGTCAGCGTCAATAGCAGAAACGGCCACAGCACCGGCTCATAGTAAGGCAACCCCAGAAAGTCCGGATGCAGGAAGCCGAACGCCCCCTGCCGCGTCGACAGCACATCCATCGGAAAGAAGACAGCAAAGGTGATCGCGGCGCGCCGCCATTCTCCCCCCGTGAGTGGCAGATAGAACAGCGCCGTCACCAACAGCACTGCCAGCAGCTTCGCCAACGACGCAACCGGCGCGGCAAGGATGCCGATGACCATCACCAAAGGCAGCAGCCAGATCCATCGCAGCCCGCGCAGCCGTACCTGGGCGAACGTATCGAAGGTGGACGTGCAATCGTAGCGATACTTGAATCCAGCGTCGCGGACGAACTTGCGGTTGTCCAGAATGGGCGGATGCGCCAGGTAGGCCGTAACGCATCCCGGGTTCTCCGAGACAGACACGTAGCCGCGCCGCCACGCCCAGTCCGCTACCGTCTCCAGCAGTGAGTACGGCAGCCGCAACACCGGCACCCCGATCCGCCGCAGGATCTCCCGCGTCGCCATCGGCTCATCCGCGCCTACGTGATACGTACCGCGAATCGGGCTGTGCATCGCCGCCAGAAAAGCCCGCGCGCAGTCCTGCTCGTGAACAAACTGCCACCGCGGATCCGCGCCCGCCGGCAGCGTGATCACCGGCTTCTCCATGGTTCGCGAGATGAAGTTGTTCACGTTCGGCCCAAAGATAGTCACCACCCTAAGGATCACGATGCGGCACTCCGGATGAAGCAGACCGTACTCGTTCAGACGGTCTTCCAGCAGCATCTTCAAGTTCGCGTACGGAAGGCCCGGTTCCGGCCGGCGCGGCGCCCCTTCCCCAATCGAGATACCGGCGTTGTCCGCATGCGCCCCGAAGACCACGCTGCTGCTGGCCACCACCAGTGCATCCAACGAAGCTTCCAGTATCGACTCCAATCCCTTCCGCATCTGCGCCGTCTGTTCGGCAAAAGGCAGAGACGCGGGCGCGGTCAGCGGAAATGCCAGGTGGAACAGGTGCCGGATGCCATGCTCGCGCAGCAGCCCGTCCAGCCCCGGGTCTCCTAGCCGATGACGCACGAAAGCCAGCTTGGGCGTAACCCGCCTGGGCTGGTCAATGTCCAGGCCCAGCACCCCTTCGATGCGCGGATCGGCCTCCAACTCCTCCAGCAGCGCCTGCCCCAGATACCCGCTAATACCCGTCACTGCGACGCGCATGATCGTGTGTCCGGGCAATACCGGCCCGGCGCCAGAATGCCATTCGGATCCAGCGCCCGCTTGATGGCCGCCACCACCTGCCAATACTCCGGCGACTGCGAAACCAGCCAACCCATCGATGTTGGATTCGTCCGATACGGGAAGAAGCCCATCGTCTTCCCTTCCTCCAACAGCGTATGGTAGGCCTCCACGGCGCGGCGGCAGGCATCCGGGTCCGCGCGATTGAAGTTGATCGGCGTCGGCGCCAGATAGCTGCCTTCTCCATTCGATACGAATGAGACGAACGGCTCAAAGCCAAAGTCGGGCAGCCGCCGCTCAATCCAATCCGCATAGCCCGCCATCGTATCGGCTTTGCCCAACACCACCGCCGTATACCAATAGATGCCCACCCCATCGACGGCCGGGTTCGGAACACGATCGGCGGGCCACAACTGCGGCGTTTGCCAGTACGGCAGCCTTAGCGCGACCTCATCCGGCCGTCCCTGGAACACCTCATGAGCATGCTGCATGCGGTCCAGCTTGGTTGCCCAACGCTGCGCGGCGGCAACCGGCAAACTGCGCAACAGCCGGTGTGCCAAGCGCGTCGAACCCGACTGCGCGAACACCATACGCGTACAGAGCGGCCCCAACTCGCCACGAATATGGCGGCGCGCCTCGTTCACCATCCGGGGCAAGCCGCGTAACGAGCCGACACCCATCCAGGGCGACAGCCGGTGCATGCGCGCGTACGCCGCCACCTCATCCCGGCTGAGCGTCCCATTCTTCCCGCTGCGCCGGGCCGGATACTCCGTGCTCAACGAAAGCGCGCGCCGGTCATTCATCACTACGATGGCGGGCACCATCGCCCCAAGGTCGGCGAAAATGCCCTGCAGCCGCCGCGCGAGTTCCGGCAGCAGCCCGGCGCTCTTCACAAAGAAGAAGAAGGTATCCGCTCCCGCCAAACGAGGTGCCAGCCGCACCGTCGCTTGGGTCACGATGCCGAAGTTACTCTGCGAAAAAAGCCCGCCCAGATACGGCCCCACTCCCCAACGCAGACCGCTTTCCAACTCGGGTAGGCCAAACTGCGCGAACGGCGTTTTCCAGATCCGCCCATCCGGCAGCACCGCCTCTAACCCCTGAATGGACAGGCAATGGTCCACCACCACGTTTGTTCCATAGCCTCGCTCCATAGCGTTGCCGATGATGCTGCAATCCGGTCCGCCTCCGTTCGTAGGCACCATCCACGGCAGCGACTCCCGTTCCAGCCACCCGGCGAGTATCTTCTGCGTAACTCCCGGCTGTAGAGTAACAGTGCCTAACTCGCGATCCGCCGCCAGAATGCGGTTCATCCGCGATAAGTCTAAAATGACACAGTCGTCCACGACCGGCGATGTACAGCCATAACCCCAGTTCTTGCCGGAGCTGATCGGGTATAACGAAACCCGGTCCTGTTGCGCACGGCGCAGGATTCGCGCGATATCCCCGGCACTCTCCGGGAACAGCGCCGCGCGAATCCGCCGCGGACTAACATGGGTTGCGGCAGCGTAGCGGGCCTGAGCTTCCTGTTCACCCAAGCTTTGGTGAGGCGGCAGTACGGATAGCCACACGCCCCGATTGTAACCGGACCCTTGTTGTTTTCAGAACAGAATCCAGTTACGAACCACAAATATTCTAAATTAGTAAGTCCGGAATAGTATCATATGAAACGTATACGGCAAAGCGAGCGCCCGGACACCCCACCCACCCACGCTTCAACTCCGCGCCAACCCGCGTGTTAGCCTGAATAGGTGCGTTTTTCCCTGATTTTCCTTCCTTTCCTCCTGGCGGCCCAAACGCCCGCCCCTAAATCGGCGCCTGCCAAGGCCGCGACGAAAGCTCCCGCCGCGGCACCGGCTAAGTCCGCGGCCGCACCCGCGAAACCCGCTACTCCGGGCGCAAAGCCCGCCGCCGCGCCCAAGCCCGGCACCGCGAAGCCTGCCGCATCCGCCGCGAAGCCCAAGCCCGCGGCCTCTCCCAAGGTGGTACCTATGACTGACGACGAAAAGATCATCTACTCGCTCGGCCTTTCCATCGCCCGCTCCCTCCAGTCGTTCGACCTCTCGGATGCGGAGATGGCCTTCGTAAAGCAGGCCATCGACGATGCCAAGGCCGGCAAACCCGCCGTTGTGCTCGAAGAGTGGGGGCCGAAGATCCAGAACTTCGCCCGCGCCCGCGGCGACAAGCAGGCGCAGAAGGAAAAGGAAGTTTCCAAGGAATACCTGGCCAAGGCCGCTGCCGAGCCCGGCGCCGTTAAATCGGAGACCGGCATGATCTATAAGGAGATCACCCCCGGCACCGGTCCCTCCCCGGCCGCCACCGACACCGTCAAGGTCCACTACCGCGGCACGCTGGTCAATGGCACGGAATTCGACAGTTCCTACAAGCGCAATGAGCCGGCCACTTTCGCTCTCAACGGCGTCATTAAGTGCTGGACCGAGGGCGTACAGAAGATGAAGGTAGGCGGCAAGGCCCAACTGGTTTGCCCCTCTGACCTTGCTTACGGCGATCAGGGGCGGCCCTCCATCCCCGGCGGCGCCACGCTCATCTTCGAAGTCGAACTGCTGGAAGTCACCAAGGGCGGCCAGTAACACCGGCGGCCTTCCACTGCTTTCATCGCTATCATTGAGCTAGCGATGAAAGCTCTCGTCAAATCCAAGGCCGAGCCCGGGCTCTGGCTCGAAGACATCCCCACGCCCGAGTACGGCATCAACGACGTCCTCATCCGTGTGCTGAAGACCGGCATCTGCGGCACCGACCTCCATATCTATAACTGGGACGATTGGGCCAAAAAGACCATCCCCGTTCCCATGGCCATCGGCCATGAGTTCGTCGGTCGCGTGGAAGCCGTCGGCTCCAACGCCTCTGGCTTCAAGCCCGGCGAAATCGTTTCCGGCGAGGGCCACGTTGTCTGCGGGCGATGCCGCAATTGCATGGCCGGCCGCCGCCACCTCTGCAAGGACACCAAAGGGTTGGGCGTCAATCGTCCCGGCGCCTTCGCCGAGTACGTCGTGCTGCCGATGTCCAATGTCTGGCGCCACCACGACGGCATCGATCTCGATGTCGGCGCTATCTTCGACCCGTTCGGCAATGCCGTCCACACCGCGCTCTCCTTCCCGGTCCTCGCCGAAGACGTCCTGATCACCGGCGCCGGACCCATCGGCATCATGGCCGCGGCTGTCGTCAAACACGCCGGGGCGCGCCACGTCGTCATCACCGATCTCAACGAAGAACGTCTGGAACTGGCGCGCAAAGTGGGCGTTTCCCTGGCTGTTAACCCCAAAGCTACCCCGCTCAAGGACGTCCAACAGCAGCTCGACATGCACGAAGGCTTTGACATCGGCCTGGAGATGTCCGGCAGCCCCGCCGCTTTCCGCGACATGCTCGCCAACATGACCCACGGCGGCCGCATCGCCATGCTCGGCATTCCCTCCGAGCCCATCGCCATCGACTGGAACACCGTCATCTTCAACGGCCTCCACATCAAAGGCATCTACGGCCGCGAGATGTACGAAACCTGGTATCAGATGAGCGTCATGCTCGAATCCGGCCTCAACATCGAGCCGGTCATCACCCACCGCTACCATTACACCGACTTCGAAAAGGGCTTCTCCGCCATGCGTACCGGCGGCAGCGGCAAAGTCGTCCTTTCCTGGGAGTAAGCCATGTACGGCGATTTTCAGAAGCATCTCAGCGACACGCTCGACTCCATCCGCCAGCAGGGGCTGTTCAAAGGCGAGCGCCTGATCGACACCCCGCAGGACCGCCAGATCGCCCTCGGCGACGGCAAGCGTGTCCTCAACCTGTGTGCAAATAACTACCTCGGCTTGGCCGATCACCCAACCCTGATTGAAGCCGCGCGCCAGGCGCTCGACCGTTGGGGCTACGGCATGGCCAGTGTCCGCTTCATTTGCGGCACCCAGACCCTGCACAAACAACTGGAAACCAAACTAAGCCAGTTTCTCGGAACTGAGGATACAATCCTCTACTCTTCTTGCTTCGACGCCAATGGCGGCGTGTTCGAGACGCTACTCGCCGCCGAGGACGCCGTCATCTCCGATGAGCTCAACCACGCTTCCATCATCGACGGCATCCGCCTGTCCAAGGCGCAGCGGTTCCGCTATCGCAACAGCGATATGGAGGACCTTGAAGCGAAGCTGCGCGAATCCCAAAGCGCCCGCTTCTGCATGGTGGTCACCGACGGCGTCTTCTCCATGGACGGCTACATCGCCAACCTCGCTGACGTCTGCGCGCTGGCTGACAAGTACAAGGCTTTAGTCATGGTGGACGATTCCCACGCCGTCGGGTTTATGGGCCCGCGCGGCCGCGGCACCCACGAACTCCACGGGGTCATGGACCGCGTGGATGTACTAAACGGCACACTTGGCAAGGCGCTGGGCGGCGCCAGTGGCGGCTATGTGTCGGGCCGCAAGGAGATCATCGACCTGTTACGCCAGCGCTCCCGCCCGTATTTGTTCTCGAATACACTGGCCCCGCCGATCGCCGCCGCCTCCCTTGCCGCCCTCGAGCTCCTCGAAAGCTCCACCGAACTGCGCGACCGCCTGGAGCGGAACACCCGCCATTTCCGAAACGCGATCCAGCAGGTGGGCTTCACGGTACTGCCGGGCCAGCACCCCATTGTGCCCGTTATGCTCGGCGATGCCGCCCTGGCTAGCCGCATGGCCGACGCCCTGCTCCGCCGTGGTGTGTACGTCATCGGCTTCTCCTATCCTGTTGTTCCGCAAGGAAAAGCCCGTATTCGTACACAGGTGTCGGCGGCCCATACGATCGAAGATCTCGATTTCGCCGTCGAACAGTTCGCGGCTGTCAAACGCGAACTCGGCATTTAATCCACCCTAATACAGGGTTTTCCTTAAGTAACGCTCCATCGTTCTCAAGGCTCTACCGGATGTGGAGTGATGATATTGGGACAACCAAAGCATCAGAACGGAACGATGGAACAACTAGCGCCCTCTGTAATCGGAATGACGCGGCCGATTCGCGTGCTCATCGCCGAAGATAACCCGGGCGACGTGTTCCTGCTGCAGCAGGTTCTGGACGGGCTGGTCCCCCATCCGGAAGTGGTCGTCGTCAGTGATGGCGGTAAAGCATTGGAATGGATCAGCCGGATCGAGCGCGACCCGGCGGCCCCGACGCCCGATGTGATCCTGCTGGACTTGAACCTGCCAAAGTACGATGGAGCCGAAGTGCTGGAGCGAATCCGCGCCAGCCGCCGCCTAGGTAGCGCCCGCGTGGTCATTGTTACTTCTTCGAACTCGCCGCGGGATCGCGAGCGGGTTGCGGAACTGGGTGCTACGGCCTACTTTCGCAAACCCAGTGATTGGGATGAGTTCATGAAGCTGGGCGACGTGGTCCGGGACGTTCTATAGCGTTTGGCACTCCGCCTGCTTGAAAGGCAGGCAGGAGGCCTTCGCTTGCTTACTTCCATCCGCACGGAACGCTCCGGCCCGCTGACGCCAAGTGCCTCGAATTCAAACGAGTCTGGCACTGGCAAGGCTACTGGGGACTTCTCTACCCTCATGTCGTCCGTCAGCAAACGGCTGCAGCAAGGGATAAGTTCTCGCCGCCAAACCGGCGTAACTTTGCCAGGCAAGACGGTTATTGCCACTGCCGTACCTAAGACACCCGGGCCGGGGGACGTTGTGATCTCCCCGTTCAATGTACTCGGGCTGCCCATATCGGGAACGCTGGCGCCGACGGCCGCCGAGGTTGCCGCCAACCCCGCCAAGTACGCCGGCACCAGCTTCGATCCCGCCCGCCAGCTAACCTGACGGGCGCTTCGTTCAATTAGCGCATCTTCATCATCGGGTGCTCCACCTGCTGGAACCCCGCCGGAACCTCAAACCGCGACCCGTCCACCGCGCCTGTGGAGAACTGGCCCATCTCCATCAGCATCTCCATCAACACGCCGTTCTGCTGGGCCGCCTGTTGCTGCTGCGCGGGTGCCGGTTCCGGCTCCTTCTCCTTGCGGCGGCGGCCAAAGCCGCCCAACCCGCCCAAGCCTCCCGGCAGGCTCCTACGAATGGCGCTCTCGGCGGCGCTGTTCGCCGCACTGCCCGCGGCCTTCTCGGCCACCTGGCCCCCGGTGGGCCCTTGCGGCATCGTCGACGGGTCCGTCACATCGCCGGCCGTGCGCGGATCCAGGTTGTTGCCCATCTTGGTCACCTGGCGCAAATGCACGCCCTGCAGCTTCTCGGCCTCGGCCGCCATCTTGGCCATCGAATCGCGCATGTTCGGATCCAGCCCCGTCATCATGCCCGGCCCCATCTTCGCCATCTGGGCGTATTGGGCGGCCATCTTCTCGGCCATGCGCTTCTGGAAGGCCATGTACTCGTCGTGGCCCGGCACCTTTTCGGTCACCCAGATCGAGGACATCGTCTGCATCTGGCCGGTCTCCCCGCTCTTCTTGTCCTTCCCTTCGATGATGAAGGTCAGGATCACTTCCTTGGCGGTCAGCCCCTCGATGCTCTTGGTCTTGCCGGTGTCCTGGATGTCCACCTTTACGTTCATCTCCGCCTGCGGATCGCTGGGCTTGGCCTGCTCCTTCGGCTGCCGCTCCTTGGCCTTCGCCATGGCGCGCTCCATCGCCTCGCGCATCTGGGCGAAGGTGATCACCGAGTAGGTCTTCTTCTCCAAATCGATGTCGGTGATGGTTTCCTTGTCCAGATCCCAAACCTGCGCATTGGTATCGCCCACGTGCGCCATGCGGTTGCCCTTTACATAGACGCTGGAGACCTGCGGCTCTCCCACCTTCCGCATGCTTTTCGAAAGCCCGCCCAGCGCCCGCGACATCTGCATGATCGCGCCGCCCGTCAGGCGCGTCGTTTCCTTGTAACTGAAGTCCGCCAGCAACAACGCTGGACATAGGGCCACCGCCCCCGCCATCCAAACCGCTCTGGTCATTTTGTCCGAACCTCCTCTACTGAGCGTACTGCTCCAGCTACATACGCGCAAAGCGGCGCCGCACTCCCTCATTCCTTCCGATACGGGTACAATAGCCATTCGGGCCAGACCCCTCATGCCGGAACTTAAGATCCGCCCCAGCACCACGCTTGCGACCCTGCACTTCATCGTCGCGGCAGTCTCCGCCATCATTATCTATTACTTGAGCCGCCAGTATGCCTCGCAAGCCTGGCTGGCCGCCTATGTCATCCCCGGCCTCCTCATCGTTAAGGGGATTATCGGCCATGTACGCGCGCGGCTGACCTATATCGAAATGGCCGGCGATCGCCTCAAGTTCGAATCCGGGCTCTTCTCCAAGGTCTCGCGCTCCATCCCCCTCGCCAAAGTGCAGGACGTGACCGTCCGCCAAACCATCAGCCAGCGCCTGGTGGGCATGGGAGATCTGAGCATCGAAACCGCCGGGGAAACCAGCCGCCTCACCATCTCTTCCATCAACTCCCCGCGCGTGGTGGCCGAACAGATTCTCGACCGCGTCGCTACCGTCGCCCCGCAGAACCAGAACAGGAAATGAACGAAAAACCATTACAAGGAAAGGTCGCGGTCATCACCGGTGCCAGCCGCGGCCTGGGTAGAGCCATGGCGCTCGCCCTCGCCGAAGCCGGTGTCCGCGTAGCGCTCGTTGGCCGCGACGAAGCCAAACTCACCGAAACCGCACAAGAGGTATCGGCCTTCGGCGTGGAACATGCCATCCTCCTCGCCGATGTTTCGAGGGAAGAGCCGGTCGGGCAACTGCAAGCCGCCGTCAACGAACGCTTCGGCGCTTGCGACATTCTCATCAACAACGCCGGCATCAACCTGCGCAAAAACATTACGGACTTCACTCTGGCCGAATGGAACAGCGTCATCGACGCCAACCTCACCAGCGTCTTTCTCATGTGCCGCGCCTTCGTCCCCGGCATGAAGGGCAAGGGCTACGGACGCATTATCAACATGACGTCCATCATGAGCCACGTCTCGCTGCCCGGCCGCGCGGCGTACTCCTCGAGCAAGGCCGCCCTGCTGGGTCTGACGCGAGCGCTGGCGCTGGAACTGGCGTCCGAAGGCATCACCGTCAATGGCATCAGCCCCGGACCGGTGGCCACCGAGATCAACACCGCCATCCTCAATAATCCCGAAGCCAACGCACAGTTCGTCGCCAAGATCCCCGTCGGCCGCTGGGGCCTGCCGGAAGAGATCGGTAAACTCGCGCTCTATCTCTGCCAGCCCGAAGCCGGCTTCATCACCGGCACCGACATCCTGATCGACGGGGGCTGGTGTGCGGCGTAGGGATCTGCTCGCCCTGCCCGCCCCTCTCCTACTTGGCGCCTGTTCCAAAGGGCCGAAGAAGAAACAGATCGCCGTCATTCCGAAGGCCACCTCGCATGTCTTCTGGCTTTCGGTGCAGGCCGGCGCGATGGCCGCCGGCAAGGAGTTGGATGTCGATGTGCTTTGGAACGGCGCGGCTTCGGAAACCGACTACGCCCGCCAGATTCAGATTGTCGATTCGATGATCGCCCGCCGCATCGACGGCATTGCCATCGCGGCCAGTGAACGCAAGGCGCTGGTGCAGGTGGTGGATCGCGCCGTCGCCGCGGGCATCCCCGTCACCGTCTTTGACTCCGGCCTGGCGTCGGAAAACTACATGACGTTTCTGGCCACCAACAATTATGAGGGTGGCGAACTGGCGGCTCGCGAACTGGCCCGCCTGGTGGGTGGTGAAGGCGATGTGGCGCTGCTGATGCACGTGCCCGGCAGCCAGTCCACCATGGACCGCGAGAAGGGCTTCGAGGACGCGCTGTCCAAGGAATTCCCGAAGATCAAGATCGTGGCCCGCCAGTTCTCGCAATCCGACCGCGCCAAGGGCCGAGCGGCCGCCGAGAACTTCCTTACCGGACAGCCTAACCTCAAGGGCATCTTCGCGTCGGCCGAGCCTGGCTCGGTGGGTGCGTCGCTGGCCATCAAAGCCCGCGGGCTGGAGAACAAGGTGATGCTGGTGGGCTTCGATTCCAGTGATTCGTTGATCGAAGACCTGAACGGCGGTTCGGTGGACGCGCTGGTGGTGCAGGACCCTTTTAAGATGGGCTTTGAGGCTGTCCGCACCGTAGTCGACAAGCTGAACGGGAAGACGCCGCCCAAGCGCATGGACCTGAGCGCCCGCGTCATCCGCAAGGAAGACCTGGAGAAGCCCGAGATCAAGCAGTTGCTATCCCCGACTACCAAGAAATGAGCGAAGAATACATCAAGATAGACGCCGCGCGTCTGGAGAACTATGCCTTTGAGATGCTGGTGGGCGCCGGCGTGCCGATGGACCGCGCCGCGCTGGTGGCTCGCAGCCTGGTGGAATCCAATCTGCGGGGCGTCGATTCCCACGGCGTCCAGTTGCTCAACTTCTATATCGAGCATATGAAGCAGGGCTGCATGGACCTGCACACCTCCGGCAGCATCGTCACCGAGTCGGGCGGCTGTATGACCTACGATGCGGAGAACGGCATTGGCCAGGTCATCAGCGATGTGTGTTGCGACCATGCCATCCGGCTGGCGAAAGAGAACGGCATCGCGCTGGTGACGGTGCGCAACTCCAATCACTATGGCGCCGCGGCCTTCTGGTCGCAGAAGATCGCCCGCGCCGGGCTGATCGGCATGAGCATGTGCAACGCCACGCCGCTGGTTCCGCCATGGCAGGGCAAGGAGCCGCGTTTTGGGACCAACCCCATCTGCATGGCTCTGCCCGGCGCTCCGGAAACCGGCTGGCTGTTGGACATGGCCACCACCACCGTGGCGATGGGCAAGATCTTCAAGGCCAACTTCAGTGGCGAGCCCGCCATCCCCGCGGGTTGGGCGTTCGACAGCGAGGGGGTGCCCACCACCGATACGCAGAAGGCCATCAAAGGTATGCCAATGCCGCTGGGCGGCTATAAAGGCAGCGGGCTTGCGTTCATGGTGGAGATCCTGGTGGCTGTGCTGAGCGGCGGCGCCATGTCCACCGAAGTGGGCGGTGTGCGCATCCGTACCCGCCCCATGCGTTGCGGCCAGATGTTCCTCGGTATCGATGTCGCGCGCTATATGCCCATCGAGACTTTCAACGCCCGCATGGAGCAACTGATCGCGCTGGTGAAAGCCACGCCCGCCGCGCCAGGTTATGACGAGGTCCTGGTGGCGGGCGAGCCCGAATGGCGCAACGCCAAGCAACGGCGCCTGCATGGCATACCGCTGTCGAAGGGTGTTTGGGAGAACCTCGCCCGCACGGCGGCGATCGTGCAGGTGAAGCCGCCCGCTGTCGAAGCCGCGTAACTCAAGTTCGCGGCGCGGGCTTTCACGACACCGGACGGTCCTGTGCCGGCTCCAGCGAATGGCCCTCCCAGCGGGCGACTACGGCCGAGGCCAGGCAGTTGCCGAGCACGTTCACGGACGTGCGGGCCATGTCCATCACGGCGTCAATGCCTAGCAGCACGGCCACGCCTTCCATGGGTAGCCCGAAGGTGGCGAGGGTACCGGCCATGATCACGAGCGCGGCGCGTGGCACGCCGGCCACACCCTTGCTGGTCAACATAAGGGTCAGCATCATCATCACCTGCTGGCCGATAGTCAATGGAATGCCCGCCGCCTGCGCCACGAACACGCTGGCCAGCGAGAGATAGAGCGTGGTGCCATCAAGGTTGAAGCTATAGCCCGTCGGCAACACGAACGCCACGATATGTTTCGGGACGCCGAAGCGCTCCATGTTCTCCAAGGCCCGGGGCAACGCCGCTTCGCTCGATGCGGTGGAGAAGGCGATGACAAAGGGCTCGCGGACGGCGGCGAGAAAGCGGCGCAAGGGGATGCGGGCGATGAGGACCACCGCACCCAGAACAATGGTGACGAAGACGATCTGGGCGGCGTACATGGTGAGAATCAGCTTGCCGAGATTCACCAGCACGGAGAAGCCCTTCGAGGCCACCACTACGGCAAGCGCCGCGCCGACGCCGAAAGGCGCCAGGTACATCACGTACTTGGTATAGCGGAACATCACCTCGGCCAGCGATTCGCAGAAGTCCACGATGGGCTTCGCTTTGACGCCGATGGCCACGCAGGCGGTGCCGAACAGGAAACTGAACACGACGATCTGCAGCACCTCGCCTTTAGCCATCGCGTCGATGATGCTTGCGGGAAACGTGTGTTCGAGAACGCCGGCCAAGGTGGGCGACGCGGTCTGCAGCTTCGCGCCGGATGCCGCGTCGGCCTGTAGCGTCATGCCTTCGCCTGGTTTGGTGATGTTGACGGCCGCCAGACCGATGAGCAGCGCCAGCGTCGTCACGATCTCGAAATAGATGATGCTCTTCAGGCCGATGCGGCCCATCGTTTTCACGTTGCCGCTAGCGGCAATGCCGTACACGAGCGTGCCGAACAGCAGCGGCGCGATGATGCTCTTGATCAGGCGCAGAAAGATGTTGCTGACCACGGAGAGTTGCATGGCCTGCTGCGGCGCGGCGAGGCCGATGGCCACGCCCACGGCCATGCCCACGAAGATCCAGAAGGTCAGCGAAAGCTTCGCCATTCTAGCGTTCCCCCCATTTGAGCTTCGCCCGCAGCACGTCGAAGAAGAGCTGGGCCGGGGGGCGAATGAGACGGATACAGTTTTCCGATCGCTTGCAGATGATGCGGTCGCCGCGCCGGAGCGGCTCACCAATCTGCCCGTCGATGGTAAGCATGGAAGAGTCGTCCAGGTCCTTGCAGACGATCGTGATGACGCTGGTGTCGTTCACGATCACGGGACGATTGGTGAGCATGTGAGGGCAGATGGGCGTGATGGCCAGCGCGCCAACGGAAGGGTAGATGATGGGGCCGCCCGCCGAAAGGGAATACGCGGTAGAGCCCGTGGGCGTGGAGACGATCAGGCCATCGGCTTTATAGGTGCAGACCAGGTGGCCATCGGCGTAGGTGTCGAGGTTGACCATGCGGGCGATGGCCGCCTTCGAGACCACCGCGTCATTGAGAGCTTCGTAGGCGGCGATCTGCTTGTCGCCACGGATGATCTCGACGCGCAGCAGGCGGCGGCGCCCGATGCGGTGCTCGCCGCGCAGGGCGCGCTCCAACTCCGGAAAGACGTCGTCGACGGTGATGGCCGTCAGGAAGCCCAATCCGCCGAGGTTGACCGCAAAGATGGGGATATCGCGGCCGCCGATGACGCGGGCCGCCGACAGCAGGGTGCCATCGCCGCCGAGCACGATCATCAACTGCGCGCCATCGACGACGGACTCGCGCGAGTGCGGCGTACCGCTGCCCGCGTACTCCGCGGTCTGGTCGTCGCAACGGGCGCCGATGCCGCGCGCCGAAAGCCAGGCGAGCAACTGGGGCACGAGCTTACCCGCCTGTGGCGAGCCGGGTTTACTGATGATGGCAACGGTATCAATAGCGGGCATGCAATAAGAATTCCCGGTTCCCTTCCGCGCCCAGAATCGGACTGGGCATGATCGAAGTATGATAGCGAAGCGCGGCGAGCGCCTGTTGGATGCGGTCACAGGCGGCCTGGTGGAGCGCTGGATCGCGAACGATGCCGCCCTTGCCCACCTGCTCGCGGCCGACCTCAAACTGCGGCTTGACGAGGAGGATCATCTCGCCGCCATCGGCCAGCAAGGGTGGAAAGCGCGGGATCAATAACGTGAGGGAGATGAAGCTGGCATCGCACACCAGCAGGGCGGCCTTCTCGCCGATGGTTTGCGGCTCCAGGTAGCGGGCGTTGGTGTTCTCATGCAGCACGACACGGGCATCGGTGCGGAGCTTCCAGTCAATCTGTCCCGCGCCGGTATCGACGGCATGCACCCGCGCGGCGCCGCGTTGGAGAAGGCAGTCAGTGAAGCCGCCGGTGGACGCTCCGATGTCGATGCAGACCTTGCCCGCCGGATCGACCTGGAAGGCATCCAGCGCGGCTGCCAATTTGAAGCCGCCGCGGCTGACGTAGGGCAGGCGTCCGGTGATTTCGACCGTCACATCGGCTACCACCGTACGCCCGGGCTTATCAGCCTTCTGGCCGGCCACCATGACTTCGCCGGCGAGGATGAGGGCTTGGGCCTTCTCGCGGGAATCGGCCAGGCCACGCTCGACCAGGAGTTGATCCAGCCGCACTTTGGCGGGCTTCATGCTTTGCGGTGGACGATCAGATCGGCGAGTTGGTGAAGCCAGTAGGCACGGTCGCCAAAGCGAGCGAGCGTGTCATGGGCGGCGTTCAACTCGGCCTCGGCCATGCGCCGCGATTCGTTGAGCCCGTAGACGGCGGGGAAGGTGATCTTATTTTGCGCGGCGTCTTTGCCGGCGGTCTTGCCCAGCGCTTCGGAGGACTCCTCCATGTCTAGGATGTCATCAATGATCTGGAAGGCGAGCCCGATGTGCTCGCCGTAGCGGCTGAGGGCGTCGAGTTCGTCCGCGGTGGCACCGGCGTAGATGGCGCCCATGCGGACGCTGGCACGGAGGAGGGCACCGGTCTTGGCCCGATGGATGGCGTGGAGGCGATCGGGGGTGGGGTCGGCCTTCTCGCCCTCGATGTCACGGACCTGGCCGGCGATCATGCCCTCGACGGTGCCCGCGGAGGAGGCCAGTTCCAAGACCAGCGCGGCGCGGGTATCGGCGGGGACGGCTGGCAGTTTGGCCAAGACCTCGAAGGAGAGCGTGAGCAGCGCATCGCCCGCGAGCACGGCCATCGCTTCGCCGAAGACCACGTGGTTGGTGGGACGGCCGCGCCGTAGATCGTCGTTGTCGATGGCCGGCAGATCGTCGTGGATCAGCGAGTAGGTATGGACCAGTTCGAGGGCGCAGGCCGCGAGTTCCACGCCTTCCGCGCGGCGCCCCACGGCGCGGCAGGCCTCCATGCAGAGCACGGGACGGACGCGCTTGCCGCCGGCAAAGAGGCTATAGCGCATGGCCTTATGGATGGTTTCCGGGGGCTGCGATTCGGCGGGCACCACGCGGTCCAAGGCCTCATCGGCGAGTTGGACCTGCTGGCGCATATACTCGCCGAGCGAGACCATGGCCGAGGTGCTCATGAATCGGCCTTCATAGGCTCTGGCACCAGTTTGTCGCCGCGGCGCATCAACTGTTCGACGCGGGTTTCGGCTTCTTCCAATTGCTTGCGGCAGGCAGCACTTAACTGCGTGCCTTTCTCAAAGAGCGCGAGAGCCCGCTCCAGGGGCAGGTCTCCCGACTCGAGTTCCTTGACGACGGCCTCCAACTCGGTGAGGCTGGCCTCGAAACTCCGAGGCTTGTCCTGTTCTGACATCGCTTCATTTTAGCGAGTCGGACTACTCGACTGGCGGTTCGACAACGGTCAGCAGGATTGGGACTTTCACATCGGGGTAGAAGGCGGCAGGCACCTTCAAGCGCACCTCGGCTTTGTACTCGCCGGGGGCTAGATCGCCGGGCGTCAGTTCGACGGCGAGCTTGAACTGCAGGCCGGTGACGGAGGCGGCGGGCCAGGGATCGCAGAGGCGGGTGATGAAGGCATCGGTGGAGGCGGCCATCTGCCTGCGGAAGGCGTTCTGGAGCGGGAGGTTGTCGCTATAGGTTTCGCCGACGAGGGGTCACGCTCTCATCCGGACCTAATGCGAGGGCGGTGGTGGCATCGCGCTTGGATCCGCCCCAAAACGTAGAGAAGAAGACTTGTTTGTTGTCGGCGTCGAGCTTGAGGAGGTAGCTCTCGGCGGCGCCGGCGGCGTTGTGTTGAACGGGGCGCGAGGTGAGGAAGTCGGCGTAGACGGTCTCGCCGGTGACGTAGAGGTGCCCACGGGCGTCCACCTTGAGGGCGATGACGGTATCGTCGGGATCGAAGAGGAGGCGCTTATCTTCCTGTGGCGTTTGGGCGGGGGCTGCGAGGACCAGTGCCCAGGTGAAGAAAATCAACCGAACGATGTTCATGCTATCGGAATCGCGGGAAATGGGAGTGAGGCGGATCATGGGAAGCGGGGTGCGACGTGGGCGTCGCGCGCGGGTCTGGGGACCCCTCCATCGGAGATTTAGAATTTGCGGGCGGCCCAGCAGGCCAGGGCGGCGGCGAAGACGAGGTCGTCGTGCTCGGTGCGGTCGGTGGCGCCGATGGTGGTGCCGCTGGAGCGGTGGATGCGTTTGAGATTGAGCAGTTCGCGGCCGAGGGCGGGCGCGTGGTGGACGTTGGCGCCGACACGGAGCTCGCCGTTCTCCAACTGGAGCGCGAGGCCATCGAGCAGGTCGAGGCGGGGCACGCGGTAGGTGCTGCCGTCGAGGGTGGCCTTGTCGCCGCCGGTGATGATGACTGGGGTAAGGCGGCCGCCGAGCGTCTCGCTACGGAGTTGATCGACGATGGGCGAACCGACGCCGGTGCCGTCGACGGCAATGGTGGTGACACCGAGTTGGGCGGCGGCACGGGAGAGTTCGGCGATGCGCCGGACGATGCCGCTCCAAGGCGTGCCGAGCGGGATGCGCTCGAGGTGCCGGACATCAAAGCGGCGGGTGATGACAAACGAGTAATCGTTAGGGTTACGCTCAGTGCCGACTTCGCGGTAGCGTTCGAGGACAGCGATGGCGGTGTAGTCGCACTTCTGGCCCAGGTCGACACCGAGAAAGATTTCGACTTTGCCAGCGACGTTGGACCGAGGGCCGTCGACGATGGCACAGAGGGGGCCCCAGGGATCGCCACGGAGGGCGGTGACGTCCTTAGAGAGCATCTGGTTCACCGCGTGGCGGCTGACGAGGCCTCCATCGACCTCCGTGAACTCACATTCGTATTCCTGCAGGAACTTCTGCATGCCAAGGTCATGGCGATTGCGGTCGAGTTCAGCGGGGGTGACGCGAGGGCTTTCCGAAGCTTTGACGGAAACGCGCTCCCACTGTTCGCCGAATTCCCAAGCCTGCCAGAAGAAGCCGCGCTGGCCGTTGGGGGTGCTCATGATCCAAAGTTCGCCGGTCCTGGCCAGCATGGGCCGGACGGTGTGGTAAATGCTGTCGTGCACCCAGGCGGCTTCGTCGATGACGAGCAGGGAGGCGGCGGAGAATCCGCGAATGGTGCCCTCCTTGCCGGGAACGCCGACAATGCGGCTGCGGTTGGGGAGGAGGAGCGAGATCTCGTTATGGCCGTCGCCGCGCGGTTCGACGCCGAGGCGGCGGAGGAACTCGGCGGCCTTGTCGACGAATTCGCCGCTTTGCCGGGCGACGGGAGACACGACGAGCGTGAGACTGCGAGGGAAGTGCCAAGCCTGGTGAACCGCTTTGGCGGCGGTGACGGTGGACTTGCCCCACTGGCGGTAACAGTTCAGCAGACAGCGGCGCCAGCGGCGGCTGAGCAACAGTCCCTGCTGGGGATCGGGGTTGAAGCCGAGCTGGTGTTTGGCAAACCAGGCGGCGTCGAGCATGCCGAAGGTGTGCGTGAACAGGTCCTCCGGGATTCCATTAATCGGGCGGCGCATAACCTACCTCCTTTTGAACTTCTTCGAGCAATTGCAAGACACGGCACTGCACGCCGGGGTCGCGGCCGATAGCGAGCCATAACAGGCGGAGCGCTTCGGCGTTCTGCTGGTCTTCGCGCAAGGACGAGCCGGCGCGACGGGACTTGGCGGTCACCGGCTGGCAGACACGGCGATACGGGCCGGTTCTGCGGGTGTGCCAGATGGAGACGGCGAACATCGAAGGCTCCTTTCCGAAGGCGCCGGCGCGGTACGATGCGGCGTAGCGGCGCGATGATCCTGACGCGGACGGGGTAGGCCGGAGGGCGCGGTTGCCGCGACAACTTCGGCTTTCGTTTCGGTTGCGGCTTCGGCGCCGCCGGTGACCGGCGAGGACGGGCCGGCATGTACCTCGGGTTTGTTCCGCGACGGCGGAACCTGAGGTACAAGTGACGGCGGGTCAGCGACTTCCGGGGAACCGGCGGACTGCGAGAGGCCGGATTCCGGGGCTGGCGGCGGCTCCGGTTCGGGCTCGGGTGTTGGCTCGGGCTCGGGCTCGGGGTCGGGGACTGGGGCCGGCGCCGGCTCCGGGGTGGCTTCGGTTTCACCGGCATCGTCGCCGTCGTTGCCGGAGCCGCCGTTGCCGTCGTCCTGGAAGAGCCAGGGCGGGCAGATCTCGGGAACCCGGCGAAGCTTGACGAGATCGTCGATAGTGGCGCGCTGCAGACGCAGGATGCGCTGTTCGTAGCGGTGAAGCGACTCCAGGGTCTGCCGATTTTCCTGGTAGGCCTGATAGGCGATCTCCGGGGCGC
>CAYLPH010000059.1:0-51323 GCA_964385495.1 uncultured Candidatus Solibacter sp. | reverse complement strand
GCGATCAAGGCATTGGCGGCCATCGCCATCTTGCTCCAAAGCCCGTGCCAGTGGGCCCTGCGCATCGCCGCTCAGGCAGATCAAGCCTTCGGCATGGGCCTCCAGGTCTGCGTCCGTAGCCGCGGCCTTACCCTTTCCGTCACGCATTTTCATGGCGGTGATCAGGCGGCAGAGGTTGCCGTAGCCAATCTTCGATTCCGCCAGCAAGGGGTAGGAAGCGCCGTCGGCGCCGGTGATCAGCGCGCCGATGTGAGCCTGGATACCGCGCTTCTTGGCCTGTTTGAAGAAGCGCACCACGCCGGAGACGTTGTCCCGATCCAGCAGCGCCAGGCCGGGCTGATCGTAATTCGCGCAGGTGTCCACCATCTCTTCGGGCAGCGCGGCGCCGTCCAGGAAACTGAAGGCCGAACAGCCGTGAAATTCAACGTAGGGCGTGGGCATCAATCGTAGACTCCGGAGACAAACCAGCGATCCACGGGTTCCAGGTGGACGCGATACAGGCCGCCGTCCGTAAGGCTGACGTCCCACTCTTCACGCGCGTAAAAAGAGTGAGTCCACCAATCGCCGGAAGCGCGCCACGGCCCGGCATAGGACATCACGTTACCGGTAATGCCGGTGGCGGCAATGCGCGCGGGGCGGCCTTTGTCGAGCGTCACTTTGGCCTGGCGCGGCGGGCGGTAAATCCGGATGGCGAGAGTTACTTGCGGCTTGTTCCGATGAGGTTTATGCTGTGCGGCGGCATGATAGGGTTTCAGTAAGTAAGCATCGGGGCGATGGGTATCCAGTAACTCCGCGGCGCCCACGTTGTCTTCCCCCACAATCGCCGCGATCCGCGCCAGCGTAATTTGCAATTGCGCGGGTTCCGGCGCGGTGGCCGTGAACAGCCCCCCCTGCGACACCTGCGGATTCATGGGCGTGATGGCCATGCCAACGGCCGTGATGGCGTGCAGCGGCGGATTCGCTTCCAGATCCAATTGCGCCAGTTTGAAAAGCGCCTCGGGCTGGCGCAGCGGCACCGGGAAATCGAGCGTACGCTGATAGGCCGCATGCCTTCCCTGCCCCAGTTCCATATGCAGTTGCCGCGCCGCCACCCCATGCCGCTCCAGTTCCCGCGCCAGTTCGCGGATCATGCCGTTGATCACGAAAAACAGCGGCTGCAGGTTGTCGAGCGCATGATCGAGATCCGTGCGGCGCCGGAACTCGATGGCTTCGCGGGCGGGCAGATAGGCGCGGCTCCCAGCCCCGCGAGCGATATCCTGCCAGCGCAAACCCTCGGCTCCCAGGCGCTCCACCACGCCCAGCGGCGGCAGTTCGGCGAACTCGCCATAGGTGCGCACGCCCCACGAAGCCAGCGTCTCCTGCATCGCTTCAGGCAGCGGCAGACGGCGAATGTCGAGTTCACTAAGTGCGGCGCGTTCCTGACCGGGTGCGATAACCGTGACACCGGAAAAATTGCGCGCGGCCTGTAGCGCCGTATCGGGATTCGTAGAGATGGCAAGGTTGCCATGCACGTCCAGTTGCATCCCGCGCCGCGCGATTTCACTGGCGATTTCGCCAGCCGTGCCGAACAGCGACGTCAAACCCGCCAGCGAGAACGTGATGGTGCCCGGACCGTTCCATTCCAGCGTAGGCGAGAACTGCCCGGCCAGTTCCTGCAACGCCGGCTGGGTGCGCTTGTTAATCTGCGGGACGTGAATCGAGGCGTACATCGCTTATCCCACTTGCAGGGCCCGGCAGGTAAATCGAAAGGGCGAACGCATCGGTTTACGCGGCGCCGCTTCAATCTCCAACCCGGTCAGCAACCGGGCGTTATCCGGGCCTTGCCAACTCGCGCCCGCCGGTTGAAAAGTAAGCGCTGCCTTGGCCGATGACTTGGCGATGGGCGTGTCCGCCACCACCAGCATGGTCGTCGCCGAGTTAGTAAGTGCGCGCTGGAAACGGAACCAGGCGTGCGTAGGCAATTCATTCAACAGGCGCACGGGCGTTTCCGTCAGATCGAGGCAAATCATACCCAGTCCGCCGCCACCCAGCAGCAGATCGGCAACGCGCAACGCATGGGTAGCGTCGTACCTGCAGCGTACCCAGATCAGGCGCGAAAGGTGGATTCCGGCACGGCTGGCCGAATGCGGGTCAAAGCTGAGATTGGTGTCGACATAGGCACAATGTTCGCCGCGCTCGGTGGCGGCGGCCAGCGCGCTAAGGCAGAACGCGGTTTTCCCGCAGGAGCGGGGGCCGCTGATCTCGGTAATGGTACCCCGTGGCAGCCCCCCCAGAGAGGCATCGCAGGACGGGATACCGGAAGGGGCAAGGGGTTGAGCAAACTCCTTATTTTGAAGAAGATGAGAGGCGGTGAGGAGTGGGGCCAGGGCAGTCATGGTAGAATTTTTATTCGCCTTTTATTCGCCTTCTGATTTGATTTTGCCCCCAGCCGGGCGGCTTGTCAATCGGAAGAATGGGACCTTTCATGGAAGTGCAAGCAAAGCTTCGGATTTTAGCGGATGCGGCCAAGTACGACGCCTCCTGCGCCAGCAGCGGTAGCAAGCGGGAGCGGCCGGCGGGCGGGGTGGGCAACACCACGGGAATTGGCATCTGCCATAGCTATACGCCGGACGGGCGATGCGTTTCGCTGCTGAAGTTACTGCTGACCAACTACTGCATCTACGACTGCACTTACTGTGTGAACCGTATCTCCAGCGATACGCCGCGGGCACGATTTACTCCGCAAGAGGTGGTATCGCTCACCATTGAGTTCTACAAGCGGAACTACATCGAAGGGCTGTTTCTAAGTTCCGGGATCATCCAGAACGTGGATTACACCATGGAGCAGTTGATCGAGGTGGCTCGCACACTACGGGAGGAGCACGGCTTCGGCGGCTACATCCATTTGAAGGTGGCGCCGGGGGCGAGTGAGGAACTAATCGCCGAAGCGGGTAAATGGGCCGACCGGCTGAGCGCGAACATCGAACTCCCGCAGCAGGCGGATTTGGATAAGTTGGCGCCCGCCAAGACGCACGTCGAGATCGAAGACACGATGACGGACATTCGCAGCGGCATCCTGACGGCGAAGGATAAAACCACGCGCGCCGGACGGCGCCCACAATTTGCCCCAGCCGGGCAAAGCACGCAGATGATTATAGGGGCCACGGACGCGCCCGATGCTTCCATCCTCACCAAAGCCTCGACGCTATATAAGGGATACCAACTGCGCCGCGTCTACTATTCCGCTTTCAGCCCGATTCCCCATGCGGATCCGCGATTGCCGCTGCAATCGGCGCCGCTGGTGCGCGAGAACCGCTTGTATCAAGCGGACTGGCTGCTGCGCTTTTATGGCTTCCAGGTGCAGGAGTTGACCACACCGGAGGCGCCCAACCTGCCGCTGGATAAGGATCCAAAGCTGGCGTGGGCGCTGCGGCACCGGGCGTTCTTTCCTATCGATGTGAACCAGGCGTCGCAGGCGGCGTTACTGCGCGTACCGGGGTTGGGCGTGCGCAATGTGCAGCGGATCCTGCGCATCCGGCGCTATCACAAGCTGCGCTTGGAAGATCTGCGGCGGCTCAAAGTGCCCGTCGAACGCACCAAGTTCTTCGTAATCACGGCCGATCATCATCCGGCGGGATTGGAATGGGAGAGCCGCAAGGTGGAAAAGAAAGTGAAGCCCGCCAGCGAACAACTGCTGCTGTTCGACGCGGCACAATCGGCAACAAACGGGGAGCTTTGATTGAAAGTAGTGCGGGTGGAAAGCTTCGACGATTGGCGGCGCGAGGCGCGGGCGTTGCTGGCCGCCGGGGTGCCTCCGGATCAGGTGGAGTTTCGGCCATCGGAGTCCTCGCAGGATTCTCTTTTCGAAGAGAACGGCGCGAGCACGGCGATTGCCGCAACACAGACTGCGCGGATCACCGTGCCGCGGGGATTTCTGGATTTGGCCGAGACGGTAGCGCTACATCGGGAGGCGCGGCGCTGGGATCTGCTGTACCGCGTGTTGTGGCGGGTGAATCATGGCGAGCGCCACTTGCTGGCCGTGGATGTGGATGAGGATATACGCGAACTGCTGTTGATGGAAAAGGCGGTCCGGCGGGACATCCATAAAATGCACGCGTTTGTGCGATTCCGCAAGGTACACGACGACGAAGGGGAGCGATTCGTGGCCTGGCACCGCCCGGACCATCGCATTGTGTTCGCCGTCGGCCCCTGGTTTGCAAAGCGATTTGGTGCGATGCGCTGGTCGATATTGACGCCGGATGGCAGCGCGCACTGGGACACACGGCAGTTGACCCATGGCCCCGCTATGCCGCAATCCGCCGCGCCTCAGGGCGACGATCTGGAAGACCTGTGGCGCAGCTACTACGCCTCCATCTTCAATCCGGCCCGGGTGAAAGTGAAGGCCATGAAGGCGGAGATGGCGGTGCGCCATTGGGCGACCCTGCCCGAGGCCGATATCATTCCGCAACTGCTGCAACAGGCATCGCGGCGGGAGGTTCAGATGCGGGAAACGCAAAAAACATCGGCGGCGCCTTTTGTTCCAGACGATCTCCGCTTGGAGGCGCTCGCTCCGGCGGTACAGCGCTGTCAGGGTTGCGAGTTGTACCAGTTCGCCACCCAGGCGGTGTTCGGCGAAGGGGCTCGCCAGGCGCTGGTGATGTTTGTGGGCGAGCAGCCCGGCGATGTCGAGGATGTCAAAGGACGGCCATTTGTAGGGCCCGCGGGCAAGGTGCTGGATGAGGCGCTGAGCGAGGCCGGCATCGACCGCCTCCAGGTCTACGTCACTAATGCCGTCAAGCACTTCAAGTTCGAAGAGCGCGGCAAACGGCGCATTCACAAGACGCCGCGGGGCGTCGAGGTGGCGGCTTGCAAACCATGGCTCGAAGCGGAAATCGATGCCGTACAGCCAAGGCTGATTGTGGCGTTAGGGGCGACGGCGGCCGTGTCCCTGATGGGCCGCGATTTCCGCATTACGCGCGATCGTGGGGTGTTCTTCCCGCATCCCCGGGCCGAGGCCCTGCTGGCGACCGTGCATCCGTCTTACCTGCTGCGATTGCCCGATCCGCAACAGAAGGCCGAGGAGTATCTGAAGTTTGTACAGGATTTGCAGTTGGTCGCGGAGCGGCTGCGGGAGTTGCGGGTAGCGCGGTAAGCTAAGCATGAGGCTTAACGTGGCAACGGCACTGTCATTTCCGCTGATGACAACCGAGCAGTTCTTTGCACTGCCGGAACCCGTCGGGGACTTCGTATATGAGCTTCACTTTGGGGTGATTGTCAAAGTGGGCCGCCCTAGTAAAGACCACTACGATCTACAGGAAGTCATCAAGGAGATCCTGTCACGGCTCCTGGAGAGGCGCCTGTGGAAGGTTGGTATTGAGATGCCCTACGGTCTGACACACAGCTACGACTCCCGCGCGGCTGACGTGGCGGTATGTTCCCAGCAGCGGTGGGGCGCTGTGCCAGGAGATAAGTTCCTCATTGGATCTCCAGAATTGGTGATCCAAATCAAGAGCCCCTCAAATCGAGACAGGCAAATGGAGCGCGATGCCCTCGCCCACATCACCCACGGAGCCACCGCCGTCTGGATCATAAAGCCCGAGCGCCAGGAAGTCGTCGTCATCACGGCGGAAGCTCGCCAAGTCTACACCAGCGGCGGCGAACTCGATGTCCTCGGCCAGGCTCGCCTCCCCGTCCAAACAATCTTCACCAACGCCTGATAGATAACAGCCCACGCTTGCGCCTGATGCGTCAGGAGGCCATCAAAATCATGGGACTGAACGAACGGCGCAAAATGAAAGAACTCCAGGATGTGACCTTCCCGGAGCGCGTAAAAGAAATCGAGGAGATCTGCGGCAAGGCGATTCCTTACGAAGTCGCTTGGGACACGCTGGCCGATAGCGCCGAAGCCCTGAAGTTCATCGACAACCTCTCCTGCCACCGCCTGAATATGGCTCTGCGCGTGATCTGCCTGGACCAGATGGGCAAGGAAGCCGTGCGCGACGGGCTGAAGTTGGTGAAGCTGAAGAACGTCGCCACGCCCGGCGAAATGCGCATCCAGTTTGCCAACGGCGTACTCGAAATGGACTGCGCCTATGCCTTGGGCACCGGCGGCATGTTCCATGACGGCGACATCCGCAAGGTGCTGGAGAACGGGCTGTAACAGGCGCTGGACTTCCCATGCTGCCACGGCTGTTCTGGACATTGCTGGTCATCGAAGCGGCGGCGCTGGTGGCGCTGCTGCTAGCCGCTGCCACCGATTCCCGGCGAAGTCCGGAGGGTCCCGTAGGTGCGTGGATTCTGCTCATCCCGCCGGTACTGCTGGCCGCCGCCGCAACCGCCTTTCATTTCTCGAGTTCTCCCCTGGTGCGTTGGGCCTGTCTGGCCTTGCTGGCCTACCCCCTGGTGCTGCTGGCGGCCACCCCGCTGGTGCGCTTCTATAAGGACCGCGGCCTGGAGCGCAGCCTGGCGGGAGACGATCACTTCCCGCGCGGGCCTTTCCGCGAGTTGGCGCATGCCATACGCGCCGAGGACCCGGCCAGGATGCGGCAGATGTTGCCCACCGCCGGCGATCTGAACCGCCATTTCGGCGGCGACACAATCCTACGATTCGCCGTCGCAAACACCAGGCGCCCGGACATTGCGCATCTCTTATTGGATGCCGGCGCCAATCCCAATTTCCCTACCGCCTACGGCGAAGTGCCATTGGTAATGGCATTCCACGCCGGTCCGTCGATGGTCGAGTTACTGCTGCAGGCAGGCGCCGATCCCAATACCACCGACGGAGCCGGGCGGCCGATCTGGTGGTCCGTATTGACCGATACCAATGAGGCTGCGCGGGCAACGCTGGCCTTATTGGCGCGCCACGGCGTCGACGTACAGCTTCGCGATGGCGAGAGTGGACCGGTGGGTTGGGCAGCCTATCACCGCAACTGGGCGGCAGTGGTCTGGCTGATCAATCTGGGAGCTGCCTCCAGCGGCGAACAGCGCTATGGAGTCACCGCGCTCGCCACGTTGGAGCAGGATATCGCCTCGCGCGAAGGCTCCGGCCAACCCATCCCCGTCGAAACCCGCCAAGCGCTCCACCACCTTCGCCAAACGCGCTGAGATCCTCTATCCTAATCGAGTAACTATGCGAACGCTTGTTGTGGGCGATGTGCATCTGCGAATCGACCAGGTGCGCCAGATCCTGGACCGCTTCTCCAATGTCGACCGGCGCGTCTTTGTCGGCGACTTCTTCGATGATTTCGACGACTCGGTCGAGCGGACCATCGAGATGGCCGAGTACGCGCGCGATGTCATCGCCGCCGATTCCCATACCCGGATCCTGTTCGGCAATCACGATATCCAGTACGCCATCCCCTTTATGGAAGGCCTGCTCTGCTCGGGTTGGGCCCCAGGGAAAGCCTTCGCGTTGAAGGATCCCTCCTTCCAACCGCTCTGGGAACGCTTTGAACCATATACCTATGTGGATCAATTCCTAGTCACACATGCCGGAGTACACCGCGGCTTTATCGAGGGCTACGAGAGCGCCGTCGAGGATCGGCTCCGCCAGTTGTGGCAGGAAGCCACCGACGCTCTCGCGGAACGCCGCGTCCTCCCGCTATTGAGCGCCGGGCCAACCCGGGGAGGCGCCGGAGAAGCGGGTGGAATCACCTGGCTCGATTGGAACCGGGAGTTCGAGCCGGTCGCCGGGTTAAGCCAGATCGTCGGACATACCCCCGACGAGCGTGTGCGGCTGAAAGAAGATAAGGCGAACCAATCGGCGAACTGGAACGTCGATACCTATCTGCGGCAGGTGGTCGTAGTGGAAGACGGCGAGGTAGTGGTACACGCGATCTAAGATTCTTTTCAAAATCGGCAATATCTGGTCGATAAGACAGTCAAAGGAGATCACCCATGTCCGGAGGAATACAAGCGGGCCTGGAGGCACTCCGCCGGTCCGAACTAAACGTGGAAAAAATTGCCAAACGCCTGGCATCCCTTCCCGTCACACTCACCGGAGAGCCCCAGGATGTCGTCGACCTCAGTGCCGAGGCAGTCGCGCTTCTCACCGCGCGCAATGCCTTCGAAGCAAACTTGAAATCCATCGAAACCGCCAATGAAATGGCCCAGTCCACGTTGGACGTTCTGGCCTAACAAATCCACCGCGTCAACGCGGCGGCGGTAACGTCGACGACGGCGCCGGCTTCCCATCCACCGTCTTCGCTTCCATCAATTCGGTGCGCGTCCCATCCGGATCAAACAGGTTCAACTGCCGTTTGCGATTCACCCCTGTCCGGATCTCCAACGGCCGCGTATAGCTCTTCCGCGCCGGCAGCGCTTCGATGGCCTGCAGCGCCTTCTCCATATCCGGCACTTCCAGGCAGATGTGATGCGCCGAGCCGCGCTTGGTCTCCTCCGGCACGGGATCATGCAGCATGAATTCGATGTAGTCCTCGCCATCCGGCACCCGCATATTCACCCACTGCAGCACCTTCGGGTCCCGAGCCCCCCTCCAGAACTCCTGAAAGCCCAGAATGTCCCGATAAAACCGCATCGCCGGCTCCAGCGAATTGACGATGATACCAACGTGCATCATCCGCGCCGACACGCCCGCCGGCAGATGCTTTCCCTTCTCCCTAACGCTCCACCCATCGGGCATGTATTGCACGAACTCCACGGTATGCCCGTCGGGGTCTTTGACGTTGAAGCTTTTGTTCTTGATCCGGCCGGTATTCACCTTGGCTGGCACCGCAACGCCCTTCGCCGCCAGATACAAGCGCATACCTTCGATATCGTCCGTTTCCACCGAAATATGCGCCAGGCGATCGCTGTTGGGCTTCGTCTCCGGGAAGATTTCAATGTACTGCCGCTCGTTGACCTTGAAGAACGTCATGGACAAGGAGCCGTCGGGGTTATTGAGCGAGTAGGGTTCGCGAAAGCCAAGGATGTCGCGATAGTAGGCCCGAGTCTTGGCGATGTCGGCGGAGTACAGAGCGATGTGCGCCACTCCGGTGATGCGCGGACGCGGAGTTTGAGCCGCGCCCGGTGCGGCAGTGCCCACCAGTAGCGCGGTTCCCAAGGCAACGAAACGGATTGCTGTCTTCATGGCGGTATGTGATAAGCCCACATTGTGTCAGATCCCGTAGTCGTCGGCCGGCCTCACCCAAACCCAGCCCATCTGCGTCCGGTCGCTATTCTTTGGGTACTTGGCGTCTTTGCGCGCGCATTCTCTGCGTCCTCCGCGCCTCTGCGCGACACAAAAACGGGGGGCCCGCCATAATCGGCCTAACCTCGGAATGGCCTGTGAACCCGGTCACAGCACTTGTCAACTTTCTGAACTCCCCCATAAGCCGTGCATCCCCAACCACTTAGCTCTACTCCCCGCGCCCGAACCCAACCCATAAACTCCCACCCCCTCTGCTAATCTCAAAACCGGGAAGACATCGCCGTACCCAAGGAGCCACAATTCTCATGACCCACCGCAACAACAACAACCCACTCCCACCCTCCCCAAAAAACAAAAAATTCAAGACGAACCAACGCCCACACTAAAAACAAAGCACTTCCAAAGGAGGCCACCCAACATGCTCTTCGATAAAACGCCCGTCACCTTCCCGCGGCGCTTCTCCCCGCCCATTCCAGGCGTGCAGTCGCCGTTCACCTGCCGCCATCCCAAACACCTCCGCTGCGCCTGCTACGGCCAGCCCACCGAAACCAACACCAAAACCGCCCCGCCCGAAAAGCAGTCGGACACCGCCGCCGTAGCGCGCCTCCGCAAAGCCTACGCCGAAGCGATCCACCAGCTCAGGCGGCACTACATGGATCTCCTCACCGAGATCATCGAAGTTGTCCGCGGTTTCCCCGATGCCGCCGCCGCCGTCGAAGCCCAACTGCGCTCGGTCGCCGATGACGACCCCACTTACCCGGAGTTCGGCATTTGACCAACCGCTCCGAACGCAAACAGGCACAATAAGAACAATCATGCTCGGCCTAGCCCTAACCCTCACCCTCCTCCTAACCCCAGCCCAAGCGGAAAAGAAAGCCATCCGCCCCCCTTCTACCCCCACATCCGGCCCCTACAGCGCCGGCATCCTCGCGGGCGACTTCCTCTACGTCTCCGGCCACGTCGGCCCCGAACCCACCGGCGGCTTCGCCCCGGGCGACGTCAAAACCCAAACCCGCCGCTGCCTCGACCTCGTCGGCAAAGTCCTCCGCGAAGCCGGCCTCGACTACTCCCACGTCGTCTCCGCCACCCTCTACCTCACCGACATCCGCACTCTCGATGCCGCCGACGCCGCCTGGCGCGAAGTCTTCCCCGGCCCCGTCTACCCCGCCCGCATCGAGATCGAATCCCCCCTCCTCATCCCCGAAGCCCTCGCCGAAGTCAGCGTCATCGCCGTCCGCGCCCCCAACCCCGCCCAAGCCATCCGCGTCATCCAACCCACTGCCTGGCCGGCCCCCAAGCGCCCCCTCAGCCACGCCATCCTCGCCGCCAATACCCTCTTCTTCTCCACCCTCCGCCCCGTCGACCCTACCACCAACACCCTCTCCACCTCCCTCGCCGACCAGACCGCCCAGATCCTCCGCAACCAACAAACCCTCCTCCAAACCGCCGGCCTCGCTCCCAATGACCTTGCCGCCGTCCGCATCTTCCTCACCGACCCCCGCCACCTCGTTCGCTACCCAGGCCCCCCCAACCTCGCCCGCTCCACCGCCGTCGCCGGCCCCCTCGAACTCGGCCACCTCCTCCATGTCCAAGCCGTCGCCCACGCCCCCAATTCCAACGCCCCCATCTATGTGCCCGGCATGGCCGGCCAGGGCGCCACCATCGCCGATCAGACCCGCGACGCCCTCCAACGCATCGAAGCCGCCTTCAAACGCCGCGGCTGCTCCCTCGCCGATAGCGTCGAAGCCGTCGTCTGGCTCCGCGACCCCCGCGATGCCGCCGCCATGAACGCCGTCTACCGCGACATCGTCAAGCCCAACCCCGCCGCGCGCGCCACCGTCCGCCTCTCCCCCATCGGTCTCGATAGCCGCATCACCATCACCATGACCGGGCACTGCACACCCACCCGCTAAGCCCCCCGCACCCGGCGCATCGCTTCGATATACTTGCCCAAACTGCGCCCCTATGACTTACCTCCTGCCCCTGCTCCTACTCATCTCCGCCCTCCCCACCAACGCCCAGATCCTCTACGGAGGCCTCGTTGGCAATGTCACGGACACCAGCGACGCCGTCGTCCCTGGCGCCAAGGTCACCATCCTCCACATCGCCACCGGCACCTCCCGCGATGCCGTCACCACTGACGCCGGCCTCTACCGCTTCCCCACCATCGCGCCCGGCCAGTACACCGTCACCGTAGTCGCCAGCGGCTTCCGCACCTTCTCCCAATCCAATGTCGAAGTCGCCGTCAACTCCACCACCCGCGTCGATGCCCGCCTCGCCGTCGGCGACGTCAGCGAACAGGTCACCGTCGAAGCCAACGCCGCTACCCTCCAGGCCGACCGCGCCGAAGTCCGCCATGAAGTCGACAAGTCCACCCTCGAGAACATACCCGTCCCCATCGGCCGCAACTACCAGATGCTGCTCGGCACGCTCCCCGGCTTCTCTCCCCCGCGCAACGCCCACTCCGTTCCCGCCAACCCCACCCGCTCGGTCCGCTACTCCGTCAACGGCACCAGCGACATGAACAATAACGTCCGCATCGACGGCACTACCAGCTATAACCCCAACCTCCCCCACATGACCGGCATCAACCCCTCCCTCGAGTCCATCGAAGTAGTCAATGTCGTCACCAACTCCTTCGACGCCGAACAAGGCCTCGCCGGCGGAGCCGCCATCAACCTCCAGATCAAGTCCGGCTCCAACGCCCTCCACGGGTCCGCCTTCCTCCATCACTTCAACCAGAAGCTATCGGCGTACCCCTACTTCAGTGATCGCAACGCCCCGCAACCCAAGTACATCTACAACCAGGGCGGCGGCACCGTCGGCGGTCCTATCCGGAAGAACCGCGCCTTCTACTTCGTCAGCTACGAACGCACCGCCGAACGTCAGAACGCCCAGTCCTATCTCGACGTGCCCACCGCCGCCATCCGCGCCGGCGACTTCTCGGCTTCGCCCACCCCCATGTACGACCCGCTCTCCGGCGCCGCCTTCAATCCAGCCAATGCCAACGCCTATGCCCGCGACCGCGTTCCCTTCCCTAATAACCGCATTCCCCAGGCGCGCTTCTCCACCCCCAGCCGCAGGATCCTCGCTCTCCCCGATTGGCCGCTCCCCAACGCGCCGGGACAAGGAGCCCTCGGCATCAACCTCAACTACCTGGCCACCGCGAACTACGAATACGACCGCACCCAACTCGACACCAAGACCAATTTCAACCTCAGCGATAAGTGGACCGCCTTCGCCCGCCTCAGCTACCTCGACTACGCCACCAATAACCCGCCCCCCTTCGGTATCCTCGCCGGACCCGCCGCCCATCCCACCGACAACCGCGTCGGAACCGGCTTCGGCAACACCTACTCCGGCACCCTCTCCACCACCTACGTGCTCACCCCCAACCTCGTCTTCGACGGCTACTACGGCGCCATGCTGCTCGACACCAACGCTCTGTTCCCCGACCTCGATAAGAACATCGCCCGCGACGTCCTCGGCATTCCCGGCACCAATGGCGCCACCACCTTCGCCGGCGGCATGGTGCGCATGCCCATCGACGGCTTCTCCCTACTGGGCAATGCCAACAACAGCCCCTTCTTCGGCCGCGATTACCAGTACCAATACGTCGCCAACGGCAACTGGACCCGTGGCAAGCATGAGATCCGCTTCGGCGGCGACATGTACCAGCTCCACCTCAACCAGGGCGTCGCCAATGCCGCCGGCGCGGTCGGCGGACCCTCGGGCGGCTTCAACATCCGCAATGCCACCACCACCCTGCGCGGCGGCGCGGCTGCCAATGACTACAACTCCATGGCCTCCTTCCTCCTCGGCCTTTCCCGCGAATCGGGACGCAACGTGCTCTCCACCGACGAGTACCAGGTCAGGGCCACCTTTTACAGCCTGTACCTGCGCGACCGCTGGCAGGTAAACCCGCGGCTCACCCTCACCTATGGCTTGCGCTGGGAATACTATCCCTATCCTGGCCGCCCGGACCGCGGCCTCGAACGCTATGACTTCAACACCAACGAGTCCATGCTCTGTGGACTCGGCTCCATCCCGCGCGACTGCGGCCTCCCCCAATCCAAGCGCCTCTTTGCCCCGCGCGTCGGCCTCGCCTGGCGCGCCACCAACACCATGGTCTTCCGCGCCGGCTATGGCATCACCTACGATCCCTTCAGCCTCGCCCGCGACCTGCGTGCCAATTATCCCGTCCAGTTTGTCCAGAACCTCGCCTTCGACACCGCCTGGTCCTGGTCGGCCACGCTCCAGGACGGATTGCCCGCCAGCCCCGTCGTAGCCGAGCGCGAACGTCTCCCCTTACCCACCACCGCCGCCTTCATTACCGCCGATCCCAACTTCCGCCGCGGCTACGTCCAAAGCTGGAACGCCACCATCGAGAAGCAACTCGGCAACTGGATCGGCTCGGCCGGCTATGTCGCCACCCGCTCCATCCGCCAGACCTCCTTCCTCGACGCCAACTGGGCCGATCTCGGCACCGGACAGGCCGGCCAACAACTCGTACGAAGGTTCGGACGCAATGCCTCCACCACCTTCATCGGCCACCTCGGCACCGCCAAGTACGATTCCCTCCAAACCCGGATCCAACGCCGCTTCCGGGGCGGCTATCAACTCCAGATGTCCTATACCTGGGGCAAGTCGTTAGGCTTCACCGCCGAGAACTCCACCTCATCGCCGCGCGTCAACCATCCGCAATACTGGGGCAGGAATTACGGGCCGCTGTCGCAGGATATCCGCCACAACGCCGTCATCAGCGGCGTTATCCAACTGCCGTTCGGCAAAGGCGCGCGCTGGGCGCAGACGGGCGTCCCCGCCGCGCTACTGGGCGGTTGGCAGGTGAACGTGCTGAGCAACATGCAAACAGGCACGCCGGTTACCCCGGTGGCGCCCGGTACCACCCTCAATGCCCCCGGCTCCGGCCAGTTCGCCGATTGCCTCGGTCCCGTCCAGAAAATCGGCGAGCGCACCCGCTGGTGGGATCGCGCCAATCTCGCCGACCCCAACGCCGTTAGCCCCAACGTCGCCCGCTTCGGCACCTGCGGCATAGGCGTGCTCCGCGCGCCGGGCCTCATCAACGTCGATATGGGCGTCTTCCGGCGCATCCAGATCAATGAGCGAGTCAACGTCCAGGTGCGCGGCGAAGCCTTCAATGTGTCCAACACACCGCACTTTGCGGCTCCCAACGCCGACATCTCCTCGAGCAACTTCGGCCTCATCGGAGCCACCCAGAACACCGGCCGCGAAGGCAACGACCAGCGCTTCTTCCGCATCGGCGTCCGCATCGGATTCTAACGATCACGGACATTGGCGCTTTTTTAACGCCGCGCCGAGGCATCGCGCCGCAATGGCGCCCTGTCGCGTGGACCAGTATCGGTGGAAGGCAAGGCGCAGTCGCGGCGCAACAGCTTGAAGCACGGCCTCAGCGCACGCAAGCTTCTCCTAACGGAGGCCAAGCAGGAACTCTTTGCCCGCCAGTTGGCCCTGCACTCGTCCTATTGGAGCCCGCGAACGCTACAGGAAGTGGAACTGGTAACGGGCATGGCCCGCGCCTCCCACCGGCAAGACCGCGCCGAAGCCATGCTGCTCGAACTGTTGGACCGCGAGACCCTGCCCGTGGCCTTCGAGGAAACCTACCGCAAGCTCGAAACACACCTCTCGCGCATCGCCGGCGAAAGGCTTCGCACCGTCCGACACTTGCGCTCTCCCATGGAGGGCGGGTCCCCAGACCGGTCCCCAGACCCGCGCGCGACGCCCACGTCGCGCTCACTCCATTCAAAATAGGAAGACCATGGCAAAATTCGATCTGGTATTCGAGGGCGGCGGTGCCAAAGGCATTGTCTTCATCGGAGCCCTAAAAGCCCTGCAGTCATCCGGGCACAGCGCCGCCCGCCTCGTAGGCACATCCGCCGGAGCCATCACCGCCACTCTCCTCGCCGCCGGCTTCACGCCCGCCCAAATCGAAGCGGCAATGCAGGAGCAGGACCCCACCACCAAGAAGCCCCGCTGCGCCTCCTTCCTCGATGCACCCACCGCCGCCGAACTGGCCGCCTTCGTCGACAAGTGCGAGATCAGCAGCTTCGTCGATTCCTTCCGTAACCCGTTCCTCGGCACCGATAAGATCGGCGGTCTGGTACGGCGCGGTCTCAACGACATGCTGGGACGCGACGAGCGCTTCCGAACCGCCTTCACCTTCGTCGAGCGCGGTGGCGTCTACTCGGGCAGCGTCTTCGTTTCGTGGATGATGGAGCAGTTAGGGAAGGCGGGCGTCGACCCCACCAGTACGTTCGCGCAGTTGCAAGCCCAAAAAGGCTGCGACCTGTCCCTCGTGGCCACCGATACCACCGCCGGCGAGATGCTGGTGCTCAATCATCGCACCGCCCCGGACCTGCCCGTCGCCATGGGTGTACGCATGTCCATGAGCATCCCCTTCCTCTGGGCGGAAGTGGTTTGGGATGCGGACTGGGGCCTGTATCGCGGCCGTACCGGCGACCGGGCCATCGCCGGTCACGCTATCGTCGACGGTGGGGCACTGTCGAACTTCCCCATCAACCTCGTGGCGGAGAACACGCCGAAGGTGAGGGAACTGATGGGAGCCGAAGCGGATGCGCATGCGGCTGGCACCCTGGGCCTGCTGATTGACGAGTGCCTGCCCGTGGAAGGTATCGACGCCAAGCCGCCGCGCCATTCCATCCAGGCCATCGCCCGCATCCAAAGGCTGCTTGACACCATGACCCAGGCGCACGACAAGGCCAACATGGAAGTCTACAAGGATTTCATCTGCCACCTGCCTGCCAGGGGATTCGGAACTACCGAGTTCGAAGCCTCCCAGGAGCGCATGCAGGCGATGGTGAAGGCCGGGCAGAAAGCGATGGAGGCGTACCTGGTACACCGCAAGCTACCGGCGTAAGTAACGGCGCGCCGGGCAACGATATGCTTTTACCACTGAGGACACATCTTGACTGACAGGAATCCGCTTCTAACCGACAGTCCGCTGCCGTACCAGTTCCCGCAGTTTGACAGGATCCGGAACGAGCACTTCGCCCCAGCCATCGAGCAAGGCATGCGCGAGCAACTGGCCGAAGTCGAGGCCATCGCCACCAATCCCCAGCCGCCAACCTTTGACAACACCATCGTCGCCCTCGAGCGCTGCGGACGGCTGCTAGGGCGCACGCTGCGGGTCTTCATGAACCTGGCCAGCGCGCATACCAACGCCGAAATCCAGGCGCTCGAACGCGAACTCGCGCCCAAACTGGCGGCGCACTCGGATGCGATCTTCCTCAACCCGGCGCTGTTCGCCCGCATCGACGCGGTGTACCGGGAACGGGAGACTTTGGGGTTGGACGCCGAGGCGGACTACCTGCTGCGCAAGGTCCACAAGGAGTTTACGCGCGCCGGCGCTAACCTGGATGACGCCGGCAAGGAAAAGCTGCGGGCGCTGAATGGGGAAATCGCGACGCTTCGAACAACCTTCGAACAGAATGTTCTGAAAGAACAGAACGCTTGTGCCGTCCGGGTGACCAACAGGTCGGAACTGGCGGGCATGTCCGATGCCGAAATCGAGGCCTGCGCCGATGGCGATGCGTATGTGATCCGGTTGAAGAATACGACGAGTCATCCTGCGTTCACCTATCTCGAAAACCGCGCCCTACGCGAGCGCATCCAGAAAGCCTCCCTGGCGCGAGGGTCGAGCGGGGGAGAGTTCGACAATCGGGACGTCGTCCTCCGGCTGGTGCGGCTACGCGCCGAGCGGGCGCGGTTGCTGGGCTATGAGAACCATGCCTCGTATCAGACGGAAGAGCAGATGGCTCGCACGGTGGAGGCCGTCGACCGCATGCTGGCGGACATCGCGCAGCGTGCCGTCCGGAACGCGCGGCGTGAGGCGGCGAAGTTGCAGGAGCGGATGAGCGCGGACTTGCCGGGCGAATCGCTGGCGGCCTGGGACTGGCTCTACTACGCCGAGAAGGTGCGCCAGGCCAAGTATGCGTTCGATGAAGCGGAATTGCGCCCTTATTTGGAGTTGAACCGCGTATTGGTGGATGGCGTCTTCTACGCCGCCGAACGGCAGTTCGGGATCACCTTCCGCCAGCGGCACGATCTGCCGGTCTATCTGCCAGACGTGCAAGTTTACGAAGTGTTCGATGCCGATGGCAAGCCGCTAGCCATCTTCCTGGCGGACAACTATGCCCGGCCTTCGAAGCAGGGCGGCGCCTGGAATAGTGCATACCTCAAGCAATCGCGGCTGCTGGGAACCCTGCCCGTGGTGGCCAACCATATGAACGTGCAGAAGCCGCCCGAAGGCGAGCCGGCGCTGCTGACCTGGGATGAAGTGGTCACGCTCTTCCATGAGTTTGGCCACGCCCTGCACACCATGCTCAGCGACGTGCGGTATCCGAAGTTCAGCGGGACCAGTGTGCCGCGGGATTTCGTGGAGTTCCCCTCGCAGGTGAACGAGATGTGGACGGACTGGCCGGAGGTGCTCCGGAACTACGCCAGGCATTACGAAACCGGCGAGCCCATGCCCGCCGCCATGCTGGAGAAGTTGGCGGCGGCGGCGAAGTTCAACCAGGGCTACCGGACGGCGGAATACGTCGCGGCGGCGCTGCTCGATCAGGCCTGGCATAAGCTGACGCCGGAGCAGGTGCCGGACGATGCGGTGGCGTTTGAAGCCGAGGCCCTGGAGAAGGCTGGCGTGGCCCTCCCCTATCTGCCCCCGCGCTATCGGAGCTTCTACTTCACGCACGTGTTTTCGGGCGGCTACTCGGCGGGCTATTACTCCTATATCTGGGCGGAGGTGCTGGATGCCGATGCCGTCGCGTGGTTTGAAGCGAATGGAGGATTGACGCGGGCCAATGGCGACCGTCTGCGCACGCATGTCCTGTCGCGCGGCGGCAGCGCCGATTCGATGACGCTCTACCGGGCCTTTGCCGGACGGGATCCGGACAGCCGGGCGCTGCTCGAGAGAAGGGGGTTGGACGCATGAACCGGCGGGCGTTTTTAGGCGCGGGCTTTGGCGCGGCGGCGCGGGCGGCACAACAGCAGTCGGCGGGTGGCGATCCGCCAAACGTGCTGCTGATCCTGTTCGACAAGTGCCGTACGGATGCGATTGGCGCGTATGCCCGGCGCGACGACCTGACACCGCGCTTGGATCGCATGGCGGCACAGGGCGTGACCTTCGTGAATGCCTTTACCCCGCAAGCGCTGTGCGGGCCGGCGCGCGCCTCCATCCTGACGGGCAAGTATCCCCATGCCCACGGGCTGCGCCGCAACGTGTATCCGGCGGCGGCGGGCAAGCTGAATACGAACTACCAGGAGCCAATCGCCGATCCGTTTCGCGACCCGCGCTTCAACCTCTGGGACAACTTCGTTTTCTTCCTGAGCAATGCCGGCTATGCGACGGGGGCGATCGGCAAGTGGCACCTGGGACCGGGGAATCCGGGCTTCTTCGATACGTTCCATTCGTTCAACTCGCTGTTGCGGCATTGGATTGGCGAGCCGCATCAATCGCGGTACCGGCCGGATGTGCAGACCGATGATGCCATCCGCTTCATGGAGCAGCATCGCGCGCGGCCGTGGTTCCTGCAGCAATCGTTCTATGCGCCGCATGAGCCGCTGGATCCACCCAAGCAGTGGATGTCGAAGTTCGCGGGCAAGGAGCATGCCGACTACCACGCCACGGTGGCGAACCTGGATTGGAATGTTGGCCGTATGCTGGATGCGCTGGAGAAGACTGGCCAGTTGGACAACACGCTCGTCATCTTCACAGCCGACCATGGGCGAACCTGGATAGATAGGCCAGGGTCGGCCGAGGCGATTGCGCTGTCCTATGAAGAGGTAGCGCGGGTGCCGCTGATCCTGCGCTATCCGAAGCTGCTCGGCGAAGGCAAGCGTTGGAACGCGGGCGTGACGACGGCGGATATCATGCCGACGATATTAGAGGCGTGCGGGGTAACGCTGGCGCAGGGCGCCCATGGCACCGGGCTGACGCCGGTGATCCAATCGCGAAGCCTAATTAGTGAGGTGAAGTCAGGACAAGACCGCTGGACACGGGCGATCATCATTGAGAACATTCCGCAGAAGGGGATCGATGGGTCCTACTATGACGAGAGGGCGGTGCGGACCGAGCGGTTCAAGCTGATCCTGCGCAAGTTCGAAGTGAGGCCGGAGTTGCGGGCCGGTGAGTTGTACGACTTGCAGGCGGACCCAGGAGAGTCCAAGAACTTGTGGGGTTCCGAGAAGACCCGTGTGCGGGAGTTGGTGGGGATTCTGGAGCGCTGGGGCGTGGACACCAACGATGCGCTCGCCCTGGAGTTGGCCAGGGGAGCGCTCGCGGCATTGGGGGGTTAGCGGGGCAGGCCGGGGACGAGCATCGGCACCTGTTCGCGATAGCGGGCGTACTCAGGGTGTTCGCGCATGAGGTCGGCCTCTTCGAACTGGATGGCGATGAGGATGTAGGCCGTTGTCATGAAAGCGAAGAGCAGGTGCGTCATGGTCATGCGGGGCGTAGACCAGAAGACGAAGAGCCAGCCGGCATAGAGCGGGTGGCGCACCACGCGATAGAGCGCGGGCATCACGAAGTGGACCTTGGCTTGCGGCTGTCCTCGCAGTTCGCGCCACACCTGGCGCAGGCCGAACAGATCGAAGTGGTTGATGACGAAAGTGGTGACAAAGACCAGCAGCCAGCCGAAGGCGTAGGCGCCGTAGAGCATGGCCCGCGCGGGCATGCTGTCGACGGTCCAGATGACACCACCCAGGGGGCGCCACTGCCAGAACAGCAACAGCAGCGCGAGGCTGCTGGCCAGCACGTAGGTGCTGCGTTCGGCTGCCACGGGGACGACGCGGGTCAGCATCCGCTTGAAGGACTTGCGAGCCATGATGCTGTGCTGCAGGGCGAACAGCGAGAGCAGGCAAAGGTCGGTGTAGACGGCCGTGAGCCAGTCGCCGGAGGCGGGGGAATCCATCGACTTCGGAACGGCGAAGTTGCCGATAAAGCCGATGGCATAGAGGAAGGTGACCAGGAAGACGGCGTAGCTGGCAACGCCGTAAAGGAAGATCGCGATTCGTTTCATTTGGGTTCTCACTTTCTGTTTAGAAAGCGAGAGACCGCTCCGAAATGCGCAGGCCTTTAGCGCACAGCCAACAGTTGGCGTTCCACGAAGTGGTTGCCCGGCAGTTTCCCTTGCCAGCGCAGCCAGAGATCGCGGCGGCGCTGGCGCCAGTGAGCAGACTGCACGGTGTCGCCGGAGCGCGCGTGCAGTTCCTCCAACGCCTGGTAGAAGCGCGAGAACCAGTTCGCCTGGCGCAGGGTGCGATGGGGATCGGCCTTGGCGGCGAGCGCCTTGTCGTGCAGTTCGCGGTAGGTGCGAATAGCCCCGGCGGTGTCGCCCGTATCGGCCTGATGATCAGCCCAGGCCCGCAACACGCTGTGCGCGGCATCGCCAAGTTCCACCTTGTCCGCCGGGTAGATACGCAGGTCGCGCAGACGGGCGAAGGCGTCGTCCAAACGCAGGCGCGCCTCCGCATCGCGATGTAGCTTCCGCAGCGGATAGGCGGAGCCGGCCAACAGGACAACCTCCTCCCGTCGGAACTTGGAGTTGTTGATCTCGGCGACCCGCTGGCGAGCCTGATCGAAGGTTCGCAGCGACGCCGCGGGGTCGGAGGCGTGCAGCAGATCGCCGAGTTGCATGGCGTTCATCGAGACATAGGAGCGGCTGCGGTAATCCTGCTTGTCTTTGGCCGCCAGGGACTCTGCGATATCGAAGGCGCGCTGCAGCAGCGGAATGGCTTCCTGCGGCCTGTTGAGACTGATCGCGCCGGGTTCGCCGAGGATAGCCGCCTCGCGCCAGAGAGCGGCCGCGAGTTGCACGGCTTTGTCGGTATCCGCAAGGTCGAAGCCCTGCCCGGCGATGATGCGGCTTTCCTGCGCGGCGGCGAGGGCGCGGTCGAGGTCACCCGAGTACCGCGCCGTATTGGCGAGGATACTGAGGGCTTTGCCTAGCGAGGACTGTTGGCGGGAATCGCGCGCCACCTGCACCGCGCGCGCGGCATAGCGGGCGGCTTGGTCCACTTCGGAATCGTTGGAGAAGTTGAGGGCGATGTTCGAGTAAAGCCGGCACGCCGAGACGAGTTCCGGTTGGCTGGCGCTACCGGCGGCGAAGCGCTGTTCCAGATAGGAGACGGCGCTCGCCCGGTACCCTCGCATGTCGGCACGGCGGTACTCGGTATCGGCAACGATCATGAGGTCATGCGAGATGTCTGCGGCCGTGAGCAGCGCCTTGCCGCGGAGCGCGGGATCCGTACCGGCCAGCGCGCGACCGATGAGCGCTTCGGCTTGCGCCAGGCTTTGCTTGGCATCGGCCAGGCGGCCAAGGTTCGACGTAATGGGCACACCCTGCACGCGGGCGACTTGCACGTAGGCCGCGGCGAGCTCCAGAGCCAGTTCGGGGTCGCGGGCTTCGGCGCGTAGCCTATCGAGGTACTCGAGCGAAGAGGTAACGATGCGGGCGCGCGCTTTGGTGGAGCCAGGCAGCTTGCTGATATCGGCATCAAGATCCAGCATCTGCTTGGACAGACGCCGGACCTGGGCGAAGCGGTTCTCGGCAACGGCGCGCTCGCGCTGCACTACGACAAAGCCGCCCGCGATGGCGGCGACCACGGCTAAGGCGGCGGCAACTGGCAGCCAGCGGCGGCGGATGAACTTGCGGACCTGGTAGAGGGTATCGCCGCGGCGGGCGTCCACGGGGCGGTAATCGAGCCAGGCCTGCAGATCGGCGCTGAGGAGGTCGACCGAGGCGTAGCGCTCTTCCGGTTCGTGGCGAGTGGCCTTGGCGATGATCGCCGCAAGATCCTTATCGAGATGAAGCGTAGGGCCTTTGCCGCACAGCAGGCGCCGGAGCACGGTGCCGAGGGAATAGATGTCGGTGGTGGTGGCCTGCGTCTCGCCGCGGATCTGTTCGGGGCTGGCGTATTCGGGGGTTAGGGCGCGCTCGACAGTGCGCGTCTGCTCCGTCTCGTCGAGCAGTTTGGCGATGCCGAAGTCCAGCAGCTTGGGCTGACCAGCGGCATCGACGAGGATGTTCGAGGGCTTGAGATCGCGATGGATGATGAGGTTGCGATGGGCGTAGGCGACGGCCTCGGCCATGCGCAGGAAAAGGGCGACGATGGTGCGCGGATCGCTGCCGGCCAGGTAGCGGTCGATTGTGGTGCCTTCCACATACTCCATGACGAGATACGGCTGGCCCTGGCTATGGCCGGCGTCGAGCAGGCGGGCGATGCCGGGGTGTTGCAGGGAGGCGAGAATCTGACGCTCGCGCAGGAAACGCTCGCGGAAGGTAGGCAGGTCGGCATCGGCATGGAGGAACTTGATGGCCACCTGCTGTTCGATCTCGCCGTCGGCGCGTTCGGCGAGGTAGACCGAGCCCATGCCGCCATTGCCGATGAGGCGGATCAGGCGGTAGGAACCGCAACGGCCCTCCGAAGAGGGCGCGCGGGACAACAGGTAGTGTTCGGTGGCGACGCCGACGGCTTCGGTGAGGACACCCGCCTGCGTGTCGTCATGGGAAAGGAGAGATTCGACACGTTGGCGAACGCCGGTTGCGACGCCTTGGCGCGCGTAGTGGGCTTCCCGTTCGGCTGTGGAACGGCCCGCGAGGTCGCGGAACAGCACTCGGATGTCGTCGCTCATCTGGAGGGTCTTCCTTATGAGCGAACGCGAGTCGCGGGCCGGAATCGGATCACCGGGACGCGGACTTTTTATGGGCGGCCCGAGGGGCGGTAAAAGATGTAGTCGGTGGTGTAGGGGACGAACTCGATGGCGCCGGCTTCGGTGCAGGCGCTGGTAGGCGCGATGCCCCCGGCGGTGCGCACGCGCTGGATGTAGCTGGCCGGGCTGAGGCCGCTGCCGCCCATGGGGCCGGGACGCGAGCCGGTGACTTCGAGCAGGAGCCACGGGATGGCGTTCGGCGCTACATAGGCCGGGTCATTCGATTCCTGGATTTTCTTGGCCCAGATGGCGCTGGTGTCGAGCGAGCTTTGCCAGGTGGCGCGGGCGGGGGTGCCAGGTTCGGCGGGATTCGGGCTGAGGTAGTGCGTGGTGACCTGCTGCTGCACTTCGGTGCCCAGGAAACGGAATTTGAGGAAAAGCGTGGCCTGCGGGCCCTGGAACTTCCAGGCAAGTCCGTTTGGAGAAGGCAGGCAGACGTAGTTCTGGCTACCGGTGGCGGAAGCCTGCAGGAAGGCAACGTGGCCGGCGGGGACCTGGAGGTTGGCAGGCATAGCGGGCGGTTGGATAGATTGCGGCAGCGCGGGGATGGCGAGCGCGAGTGTGAATGCGACGAGGGTTCTCAACATGGGATGCTCCTATTGTTTTTGTCGTTCCAATCCAAGAAGCGGGATCGGCAGACAGAGTTCGCAAAGTATTACGCTGAGTGGCATGGATGCATCGATGGAGCGGCTTTTTGAGAGGCTACGGACCGGGGACGATTCGGCGTTAGGGGAACTGACACCGACGCTGTATAAGGAACTGCACCGCATTGCGTCGCGGCACTTGAGCGCGGAGCGGCAGGGGCATACGCTACAGCCGACCGCGCTGGTGCATGAGGCGTATCTGAAGATGGCGGATGGCAGCAGCCGGGAGTACGCCGACCGCGTGCATTTTCTGGCAGTGGCCTCGCGGGTGATGCGGCAGGTCTTGGTGGACTATGCGCGGGCGAAGGCGAGCCTGAAGCGGTCGGCTCCGGAGGCCGGGGCGATGGGGCGGACCACTAGTCTCGAGGTGCAGGCGGGCGAAGGGTTGGACATGAACGAGCTGCTGGCATTGGACGCGGCGCTGGATGCGCTGGCGGAGGAGAATGCCGAGTTGGCGCAGTTGATCGAGTTCAAGTATTTCGGGGGACTGACGGCGGAGGAGACGGCGGAGGCGTTGGGGAAATCGGTACACGTGGTACGGCATGATCTGCGGTTCGCGCAGGCGTGGCTGCGGGAGAGGCTGTCGCGGTAGGGGGGATTGACGCCGGTGTGGGGCGGGCGTTAGGTAAAGGCAGGAGGTTGGCGAGTATGGCAGTAGGAATGGCGGGTCCAAGGCGGCTTGCCAAGAGCGCGCCGGTGTTGCTCTTCGAGTTGCGGCGCACGCTGGATTTCCTTAGTTCGGCGGCGGTAACCCGTGCGCTGGCGGAGGCTTGCAGCGGGGTTTGGAACACCCATGACGACGGCCTGTTTCTGCACCCGGTTGGGATGGGAGCGAAGGCACATACCGTGGACCAGTCGTCATTGGGCGAGCGCTATGACCATATCTACCGGCGCATGGCGGAGCTGTGGCAGGAGACGATGGCTGCGGGTCCGGAGGAGTGCGTACGGTTCCTCGACCGGCTGGAGGAGAACCGGCAGCAGGAACGGCAGGTGTTGGAAACCGCGGCGCGGGCTGGCGCCGATTTGGACCACGGCACCAGGGCGAGTCTGGAGGGGGCGATCCACTCCTGCGAGCGAGTGCGATTGGAGGCGGCGATTGCAGTGGCCGGAGCGGCAGCCGGTGCGTCGTTATTGACGGGGGCGAACGTGGAGGCGGTAGGGACGTCGACGCCACAGGCAGCCGCCAAGGAGAACATCGGGCGGACCATTGCGGCGGCCATGATTACGCGATGGCAGGACGCGGCGAAGGCGAAGATCGTGGCGGTATCGGGGGAGGAGGACAAGTTCGCCGGTAAGGAACTGGCGGAGCACGACGCGAGCCGCTGGGTGATGGACACGGCCGAGGCGGCGCACGATCAGGTCCGGCAGCAGTGCGTGGCGCGGATGAAGCAGGCACAGCATGAGTTTCTGGAGGCGATTGGACGGCGCGGCGGCGCGAAGTTAGAATCGCGAGGCGCGACGGCGGTGACGCAGTCGCATGAGGCGATGGTGCGGGCGCTGAAGCCGAAGATTGGAGCGGCGGTGTTCTTTGCGTCGATGGATGTATTGCAGGGGATCGGCGAGTATTTGGAGGAGTAGAGATGGGGATGGAACCGCTCATCGGCTAACAGCAAACGCGAAAGCGAAGCGGTCGATCCACTGGCGCTGCTCGGGGGGTTTCGGGGAGCGGGATACCGCGGGCGTCGCTCAAGCGAGTGACGGCGACCTCAGGATCAACACCCTTGGTTACAAGCAAACAGGCCGCAACCAAGCCAGTACGTCCGATGCCCTGGCGGCAATGCATCACCACGTTGCGGCCTGCGGAAAGCTCCGCGTCCAGTTCGGCGAGCAGTTGGACCAAGTCGCTTTCCGAGGAGGGTACTTGCCGGTCGGGTATGGGGTAGGAGAGAAACCGCATGCCATGCGCATGGGATTCCCTTGCTTCACGGAGCAGGTCCAAGTCGCGCTCCTCTTCCCGAGTGAGAAAGGAGAGGATCGTATCGACACCGGATCGCTTCCAGGCGGCCATCTCATCGTCCAGCCATTCGCCTCCACGCGGACGAGCCGCCAGAGCAACCTTGCCCGGCCACCGCCCATCGACCCAATGGAGCTTGGTTCCTGACATTGCGTTTGTTCCCATGGTAGCGGAGGAGCGTGCGTTACTTGGAGGAGGCGTCAGAGAGCCTGCACGCGGGGGGTAAACACGCGCTGCATCGCTTCCAAGCGCCCGGCAAGCCACTGGTGCTGACCGGGCCAGTTGGCTTCGACGGTGTAGTCGGACTGGAGTGACGAGGAGACACGGCACCGGTCAGCGTCCTGCCCAGGGAGCCATGCGACGGGGAAGCCGAGTGCCTTTTCGATAGTTTCGCGGTCCGCGTGGAGGGCATCGAACTGTTGCCGTGCGGAGGGACCGTTGAGGAGCAACTCGGCGCGGAGGTGAGGCTGGCTGGCACCGGTTTCCAGATCGGAGCTTGAGATGACAGAACCCAAGTTTATGCCGGTTCGTCCCAGTGGGTAGAAGATGACGTGCTTTTCCAATCGGCGGGTGACGCGTACCGGACTTGATTTCGCTTCTAAGAACTGCTTGAATGCAGTCCAGAAACGCAGTTGCAGTTGTCGCAGATCCGACTGGCCGGTGAGCTTCTTAACATCACGGGACCAATCGTTCGGCTTGCTGACGATATTGAACTTCGGCGCGGGCGAAGAGTCGCCGATACGCCACAGTTCGATCTCGAGACCGAAGATGCGAATGTCCGCGTCGGTGCGCTGGTTCAGCCAATCGAGCGCGGCGCGGTGCTCCTCCGTGAAGCGCTGGGCGATCCAAATGATAGTGACAGCATCGAGTCCGGCGGCGTAAGTGATGAGTTGGCCCAGATGCGAGTGGTCGGTTCGCTCCAACTGGTTCTCGATGAGAACCCAGTTGTCGGTTTCCGTATCCTTGCAAAGTATGTCGGCTCGAAACGGCCCGACGTACTTCTCCTGGGCCTCACATTCCAGCGAAATGCCTATCGCTTCGCTGAGTAGGGACAGATTTTCGGGCAGTGCCAGCCAGGGCGTGAAGACGCCGGACTCGGAAACCCACGCGGCACGAAGATCAACTTTCTCCAGACGTCCCAGTGCTGGCGCACTCGTCATATCGGGTTACCCCTTCTTCTGGACCTTCGCCCAGGTATCCCGCAACTCCACCGTGCGGTTGAAGATCAGCTTTTCGGCCGTGCTGGTCTTGTCGGCGCAGAAGTAGGCGAGGCGTTCGAACTGGTACCGGTCCCCCGGCTTGGCTTCGGCGACGCTGGGCTCGGCCCAGGCCTGCACGGTCTGCAACGAGTTGGGATTGAGGTGGACGGTGAAATCCTGGCCCTCCGGCGTGACGTTCGGGTTCTCGACGTGGAACAACTTGTCGTAGAGATTGACCTCCACCGGCACGGCATGGGCGGCGGAGACCCAATGGATCGTCGACTTCACCTTGCGCGATTCGCCGCCGCTGCGAGTGGCGGCATCGTAGGTGCAGTGGATTTCGGTAACTTCGCCAGTGACCGGATCCTTGATCACGTCGTTGCACTTGATGATATAGCCGTAGCGCAGACGGGCTTCGTTGCCGGGATAGAGGCGGTGGTAGCCCTTGGGCGGCACCTCGCGAAAGTCGTCCTGTTCGATCCACAGTTCGCGGCTGAAGGGCACGCTGCGCTTGCCGGCGGTGGGATCTTCGGGGTTGTTGATGGCCTCCAGTTGTTCCACCTGGCCTTCGGGGTAGTTGGTCAATACAAGCTTCAGAGGCCTCAACACCGTCATTACACGGAGAGCGGTCTTATTGAGGTCCTCGCGGATGTAGTATTCGAGCTTTTCGAATTCCGTAATGCCGTTGGTCTTGCCGACGCCGAGGTTACGGGCGAAGTTGCGAAGGCCTTGCGGGGAGTAGCCGCGCCGGCGCATGCCGCTGAGGGTTGGCATGCGCGGGTCATCCCAGCCCTGCACCAGGCCGTCCTGCACGAGTTTGAGTAGCTTGCGCTTGCTCATCACGGTGTAGGTAAGGTTGAGGCGGTCGAACTCGATCTGCTGCGGATGGAAGATGCCGAGGTTTTCGACGAACCAGTCGTACAGCGGCCGGTGGTCTTCGAACTCGAGCGTGCAGATGGAATGGGTGATGCCTTCGATGGAATCGCACTGGCCATGGGCCCAGTCGTACATCGGGTAGATGCACCAATCGTTGCCGGTGCGGTGATGTTCGGCGCGAAGGATGCGGTACATCACGGGGTCGCGCAGGTTAAGGTTGGGCGACGCCATGTCGATCTTGGCGCGAAGGGTACGCGAGCCGTCGGGGAACTCGCCGTTCTTCATGCGAGTGAACAGGTCGAGGTTCTCTTCGACGCTACGGTCGCGGTAGGGGCTGTTGGTGCCAGGGTCGGTGAGGGTGCCGCGGGTGACGCGCACCTGCTCGCTCGACAGGTCGCAGACGTAGGCTTTGCCCTTCCCGATCAGATCCACGGCCCAGTCGTAGAGCTGCTGGAAGTAATCGGAGGCATAGAAGACACGGCCGCCGAAGTCGCCGCCGAGCCACTTGACGTCTTCGATGATGGCGTCGACGTACTCCTGCTCTTCCTTGCTGGGATTGGTGTCGTCGAAGCGCAGGTTACACTTGCCGCCGAACTCTTCGGCGAGGCCGAAGTTGATGGTGATGCTCTTGGCGTGACCGACGTGCAGATAGCCGTTGGGCTCCGGGGGAAAGCGCGTGTGGACGCGGCCCCCGTGCTTGCCGCTGGCTTTGTCCGCCAGCATGATCTCGCGAATAAAGTGTGTCGGTGTCGAATCAGTTTCGGCCATTTAGAGGATTCCTAAAGCGGCGTCGAGACGGGGGAGCACGGTCTCTTTGCCGAGCACTTCCAGAGTTTCAAACAGCGGCGGGGCGTTCTTGCGGCCACAGGCGGCGACGCGGATGGGCTGGAACATCTGGCCGGCTTTGATCTTGAGTTCTTCGGCGGCGCCACGGAGGGCGGCGTCGAGACTGTCATGATTGAAGGGCACATCGGCCAGCACTTCGCGGGCTTTGCCGAGCACCCGCTTGGCCAGGGCGGCATCGCCCTTTTGCGGGATCAACTCGGCGGGGTCATAGGGCGCGAGTTGCTCGACGAAGAAGAAGTCGGCCACGGCGTTCACTTCGCGCAGCAGGCGGATGCGTTCGCGGATCAGCGGAGTGACGGCGCGAATCTTATCCGGCGTGGCGTTGGGGAACTGCTGGGTGACGAAGGGGCCGAGTTGGGCGGCGAGGTCGTCGAGTTCCAGCCCGCGCAGATGCTCGGCATTCAGCCACACGGCTTTGGGATCGAAGGGGTCGTCATCGGTGAAGTTGATGGTGGCGTTGGCGCGGTTAATGCCTTCGAGGGAGAACAGTTCCACCATCTGGTCGCGAGTCATCTTCTCGATGTCGTTCTTGGGAGACCAGCCGAGCAAGGAAACGAAGTTGACGAAGGCGTGGGGCAGAAATCCGGCGTCGCGATAGGTAGTGACGCTGACGACGGGGCCGTGCTTACGCTTGGAGAGTTTAGCGCCATCGGGGGCCATCAGCAGCGGCAGGTGCGCGGTCTTTGGGACGTCGGCGCCGAGAGCTTCGAAGATAAGGACGTGCTTGAAGGTGTTGGCGAGGTGCTCCTGGCCGCGCAGGATGTGCGTGATGCGGAGGTCGGCGTCGTCGGCGCAGGAGGCCATGTGATAGGTCGGGACGCCGCTGGAGCGGAGGAGAGCGAAGTCCTCGATGTCGGCGGTGGCTTTGGTGACCGTGCCATAGACCAGGTCGGGGACGACGACATCGGCGCGGGTTTCCCGAGGGACGCGGTAGCGGAGGACGAAGGGCTCGCCGGCGGCGGCGCGGCGGTCACTCTCTTCTTTGGGGAGTTCGCGCATACCGGGGTTGCAGAGCCAGCCACCGGGGGAGTCTTCGGCGGGGGCGGTGGAGGCGGGGGTGAAGTCGCGGTAGGCCATGCCCTTCTCGAAGATGGCCCAGGCGGCGCGGGTGTGGAGGTCGAGGCGATCGGACTGGCGGTAGAACTCGTCCCAGCCTAGGTCGAGCCAGTGAAGGCCTTCGAAGATGGAATCAAGGGAGGTTTGGGTATTGCGTTCGACGTCGGTGTCGTCGATGCGTAGGATCATGGTGCCGCCGTGGCGGCGGGCATACAGCCAATTGAAGAGGAATGTGCGCGCCCCGCCGATATGGAGATAGCCCGTGGGCGAGGGCGCAAACCGGACTCGCATCATAGGGGTAATCTTTTAGGATAGCGTGGATCGTTGGGGAACGACGGAGCGATTAGGCGAAGGGGCGGGGGCCGGCGCGCGGGACGTTAGATACGTTCGCTGATTTCGCGGGCGGCCCAGCGGGCTTCCAGGTGGATGAGGCCGGTATTGGCGCCGGTGGGGCCAAGAACGGCGAGAACGGCTTTGTTGCCGGCGTTATAAAGGAACAGTTGGCCTTCGCTGGCTGAAACGGCCATTTCGTTGAGGGTACCGGTTTCGAGGGTGGAGGTCATCCGGCGGCCGAGGCTGGAGGCTGCGGCGGCGAGGGCGGCGAGCCGTTCGGGGTCACTCTCCTGGGGGAGGGCGTGAGCGATGGGCCGGCCTTCATTGGAGGCGAGCAGGACGCCGCGGAGTTCGGGTACGGCGGCGCGAAGATTGTCGAGATCCTTCTGAATCTGTTCCAACGACACTGGGCACCTCTTCTACTTGCTTCTACAGTACCCATCGGCGTTGCGGCGGCAAAACTTTACCGATTCTTCCGCGTTTTTGGTCTGAAAGCCCATTCGTAGCGGCCCTACTGCGATTCCCTCCTCGGCCTCTAAAGGTTTTCCCTCGCATCTGCCGATTCAACGGGCACGGACCTGTTCGCCGTCAGGTGGACGGAAGAGGATCTCATGGCAGGAGCTATCAAACTTACCAAAACGACGCAAGCCCGGGCGCTCCGGCCCGGCCCCCCCAACATGCACCTGCTCAGCCTGCGGAAGTTGGCGCAGCGAACGCGATCGGACCGTTGGGAGCAATACCAACGCCTGGCCAGCCCCGCGGCCTACAACTGGGAAGGCTTCGGTTCGAAGCCGGAGTGGACGGCGACGACGCGTCTCCTATTTGAGATAACTGGCTTTGATTTCAACGGGCCACCGCCGCGGCGCGGGCGCCAGACCATGCGGATCGACGGAGACCCGGAGGCGGTGGTAAACGTCCGGGAACTCCTCGAAGAGGATGAGACGGAGGAGCCGGCAGGGCTGTCCTTCGACCCCGGACCGATCGTGTGGGACGAGTTAGACGCGGTAGAGACGCCGGTGGGGGAGCCGGCGGCGCTGGGATTTGAGGCATTGGAGATCTACGAGCCTCCGGAGCCGGAGGGATTGGACTCCGGTTCGCGGAAGGGCGGCCCAGCAGGGACGGCGGCCGCCGGACCGGCGATGGCAACGGCATCGCCGGCGGAAGAGCAGGCGCCGGAGCACATGCTGCTGGCGCCGGCCGAGGAAGAGGACGTCCAGCCGGAGGCGGTGCCGGAAGAAACGCAGCGGAAAACGGAGCCGGTCGAAGTCATATCGATGGCTCCCGCGCCGGAGGTGGAACCGCCGGCGCTGCGTTTGCTGGAGTTGCCGGGGCCGGGACTCAACGCGGAGCCCCTGCTGCCCACCGGAGCGCGGCTGCAACTGCCGGCGGTGGATAGCGAGCCGCTACGGCCGAAGCTGGTGCTGGATGCGCCGCCGGCGGCGATAGCGGTGGAACCGGTGGTCGAGGCGAAAGCGGCGGTCGAGGCCGCCCCGGTGGAAGCGCCGGTAGAGGCGGCGAGAACGGCGCCCCCGCCGGGGGTGGCGCCGGCGCGGGAGATCGCGCGCAAAGGCAAGAAAAAGAAGCGGCAGCAGGACGACGATCCGATAGAGGAGCCGGCGGCTCTTGGTGAGGAAGTCGAGGCGGGTCTGCGGGCGGCGGAGCCGAAACCGGCGGCGGAACCCAAACCGGCAGGGAAGTCCGCAAAGGCCGTCGAGCGGGCGGCGGAGACGGTGAGCCTGGAATCGGCGCTGCCGAGCTTTGGCGATGCGGCGCTGGAGCCGCCGGCGAACGGGACCGGCTTGAAGATCGGACTGGCGGCGCTGGCAGTAGCGCTGGTGGGAGGTGGCGCCTACTACTTCCTGGGTAGTAACGGCACGGCGGCGCCGGCGAAGAAGACGGCGGCGGCGGGCGTCCGGGAGGCGGTGACCGCGGGCCCGGTGACGGGAGAGGTCGGCTGGTCGACCGATTACGCCACCGATGCGGCGGGCCGGCGGTTGCGGCAGATCTCGGTCTACCGGCCGACGGCGCTGGTGGCGGACTACCGCGTGGAGTTTCAGGGAGAGGTGGAGTTCAAGGCCCTGAGTTGGGTGGTGCGTAGCGCTAACACCAAGTCGTACTACGTGTGCAAGATCGTGCCGGAGAAGGGCGGCGTGGCGCGGTTTGTGCGCTATGCGGTGGTGAACGGGCAGGCCGAGGCGCCGGTAAGCAAGGAACTGCCGTTCGCGGCGAGTCTGGGCACGACCTACCGGGTGCGGGCGGATGTCGTGGGTTCGCGGTTCAGCGTGACGATTCAGGACAAGAAGGTTGACCAGTGGACCGAGACCCGGCTGGCAAGCGGGGGATTCGGTGTCGCAAACGAAGGATTGGAACGGGGGCAGGTGCGCAACATCCAGGTATGGCATCTGCGGGAAGCAAGCGCCCGATAGCGCCGGAGCGGAGAGAGAAGACCCATGCCATCAATCACCGATCAGTGGATCTGGTTCGTCGAAGACGATCTGATACCCGCGCTGTTGCGGCTGGATCCGGCCGACACGCGGATCCGGAAACGGGCGTCGGCATCGCCGGCGTTCGTCAATGCGGTCATGTTGCACCTGGAAGGGCGGAATGAGGAGGCCCTGGCGGAGTTAGAGCAAGGGACGGCGGACCGGGCGTCGGCGGCGGAATGCTGGTCGGCGATGGGGCACATCCAATTCGAGTTGGAGCGGTACGAAGAGGCGGCAATCAGCTACGGGAAGGCGTTGCCGCTCGATCCGAAGACGGCGGCGTTCAACCAGGGGTTATGCTACGAACGGCTGCGGCGATACAAGGAGGCGGCGCTGGCGTTTGAGGCGGCCTGCAAGGCGGACCCGCTGCGGGCGGAGTGCCGCCAGGCGTTGGGAGTCTGCCTCCTGCACTTAAAGAAGCCAAAGCAGGCGCTGGAGACCTTCGATCAGTGCCTGCAGCGGGATCCGAACAACCCGACGGCAATGTTCGGCAAGGCGGTGGCGTTGCAGTTGCAGTGGCAGTTTGACCAGGCGTCGGAGATCTACCGGCGGCTGCTGCAGCGCAATCCCAATGCCGAAGAGGTGCTGATCAACCTGATTGCGATCGGGGTGGCGCGGAAAGACGCGGGAAACCTGAAGGAGTACTGTGAGCGGTTGGGGCGGGTACGGCCACGGGCGAAGCCGGTGCTGGAAGGGCATGCGACGGTGGCTCTGGCGGCCAACGATTGGGAGGCGGCGGCGCGGTACTGCGCCGAGATCACCGAGATTGAGCCGGAATCGATGGAAGGGTGGTTCAATCTGGGGCTCGCGAACTACCGCCTGAGCCGGCTGGATGCGGCGGTGAGGGCCTTCCAGCGGGCGGCCGCGCTGCGGCCGGAGCACAAGGCGGTGCACCTGTGCCTGGCGACGGCCTACGAAGAGAAGGGCGATTGGGAGTTGGCGCGGCGCTCCTATGAACGGGCCATCCAGGCGAATCCGGACCTGCCGGCACCGCTGTGGAGCCTGGCTTTAGGGCTGGAGCGGCGCGGCCACACGATTGACGCCGAGAAGGTATATCTGCGGCTGGTGAAGGTGACGGCGGAATCGCCGGAGGCATGGTACCGGTTGGGGCTGCTGCGGGCGGGCCGGGGCAACTGGGAAGGCAGCGCGGAGGCCTTCGAGACGGCGGCGAAGCTTCGCCCGGAGTGGGCGGACGCATCGGTGAACCTGGCGCTGGCGTTCTGGAATATGGGCGACCGGGAAGGGGCGCTGCTGGCGTTCCACCATGCTCTGACGCTGGAACCGAACAACGTGGATGTGCTGCGGTCGATTGCGCACATGTCGCTGGAGTGCGGGGACCTGGAAACGGCGCGGGCGGTGGAGAGCAAGCTATCGGCGTTGGGCCAGCAGACGGCGGACCTGTTGTATCACATCGGCTTGCTGCGGCAGAAGGGCGGCGATCACGAAGATGCGCTGCAATGCTACCGTCAGGCGCTCGATCAGAAGCCGCGCTTCAGCGAGGCGCTCATCAATCTGGGCCACGCGCTGCGCGCGCTGGGCGATGAGCGCGAGGCCCGGACCTGCTGGCGGCGCGCGGTAGAGTATCAGCCGGAGTTGGCGGACACGTATTTCGCGAAGATGCCGCGCTGAGCGGTGGAACCCGGCTTCCGCTGGGGTAACCTGAAAAGATGCGCGAGAAGGGGATCGGCTCGGGCTCCCGCCAGGAAGGCGAGCAGCAGTTCGAAGCGGCCCTGCGTCCAAAGCGGCTGGCGGATTTCACCGGCCAACCGAAGCTGAAGGAGAACCTGGCGATTGCCATCGAGGCGGCGCGGCGCCGCGGCGAAGCGATGGATCACGTCCTGCTGTATGGCCCGCCGGGGTTGGGCAAGACGACACTGGCGCACATTATCGCCGGGGAGTTGGACGTAAAGATCGATCTGACCAGCGGCCCGGTCCTGCAGAAGAAGCTGGACCTGACCGGAATGCTGAGCAATATCGAGATGCGGCAGGTGTTCTTCGTGGACGAGATTCACCGGCTGATGCCCGATGTGGAGGAGATGTTCTACTCCGCGTTGGAGGACTTCCGGGTGGACATCGTGGTGGGGCAGGGTCCGGCGGCGCGGACGCACTCGCTGACTATTCCGCACTTTACGGCGATCGGCGCCACCACGCGGATGGGGATGATCAGCGCGCCCATGCGCGGGCGCTTTGGCCTGCTGCTGCGGTTGAACCACTACGACGTGGCGGAATTGCGAAAGATTGTGGAACGCTCGGCGGCGCTGCTGGACGTGACGGTGGACCCGGACGGATCCGAAGAGATTGCCAGGCGGGCGCGGGGGACGCCACGTATCGCCAACCGGCTGCTGCGGCGCGTCCGGGATTTCGCGCAGGTGCGGGCGGCGGGTCATATCGACCTCGGCGTGGCCCGGACGGCGCTGGACATGCTGGAAGTGGACCGCTTCGGGCTGGACGAGATCGACCAGAAGATCATGTTGACGGTGTTGGACAAGTACAGTGGGGGGCCGGTGGGATTAAAGACGATCGCGGCGGCGGTGGACGAGGAGCCGGACACGATCGAAGAAGTCTACGAGCCGTACCTGATGCAGTTGGGTTTTCTGGACCGGACGCCGCGGGGGCGGAAGGGGACGGACGCGGCGTTCGCCTACTTTGGCATAAGGCGGACGGCCAGCAGTGTCATGCCACAGGGGTCGCTATTCGAATGAAGAAGACGGTGTATCTCGGCCTGGGCACCAACGTCGGTGACCGGGAGGAGAACCTGAAACAAGCGGTGCGCGGATTAGAATTGGCTGGGTTACAGGTGGGGAGGGTTTCCTCGCTGTATGAGACGGAGCCGATGTACGAAACCGATCAGGATCTGTTTCTGAACATGGTAGTGGAGGCGCAAACCGAAGCGATGCCGCGCACTCTGCTGCGGATGGTGAAGGCGATTGAGACGGGGATTGGAAGAAAGCCGGGCCCGCGAAACGGGCCGCGGCCGATCGATATCGATATTCTGCTGTACAGCCGGTTTGTGATCGACGCTCCGGGGCTGCAAGTGCCGCATCCGCGCCTGCTGGAGCGCCAGTTCGCGCTGGAACCGCTGATCGAGATCGCGCCGCACTTGCGCCATCCGAAGACCGGGCAGAGCCTGGCGGAGTGCCTGCGGCAGTTGGCGCCGCAAGGGGTAAGGAAGCTCTGAGAATGCGAACGGCGCGCCGGGGGAAACCCGTACGCGCCGTTCGGCAAAAATGTAAACTTTTGCGAAGTGGTTAGTGGGCCATCTTCACGGAATCAACGACGATGGCTTCGCCTTCCATCTTGCCTTCGATGGTGACCTTGTGGCCGAGGTGGTCCATGATCTTGGGCTTGCTGGCGTCGTCGATCTTGACGACCTTCTCGCCAACAACCAGGACAGCGCTGGCGCCCTTGCCCTTGACGCAGCCGGTGACGCACTTCATGGCCTTCTCCGAGCCGTCCGCGTGCTTGGCGCCGCAGCCAGCGTCTGAGATGTAGCCTGTCCAGGAGGCCGCGAAGGCGGACATCGCAAACAGACCGAGAATCGCAATCTTCTTCATGGGAGCAGACTCCTTTTTGCTTGTTTGGCTACGAGCCAAATTTACGAACCAGTACTGAATATAATGCAGCGGGTGACCGTCTGCAACAAGGATACGCTGTACGACCAGTTAGTGGATTGCCTGTGCGGAGTTGCGGTTACATTAATTTCCCTCAACCTGGCGGGGAATGGGGTCTAGGAGCGTCAGCGCGCGAAGTATCCGCCGATCTCGACCACCACGCCAGTGCCGCGGTAGGCGAAGACATCGATCTGTCCGCCGAGCCCAGCCGGGATAATGGCGAAGTTAGTAACGGTTTGCCCTTCAAAAGCATTGAGGATCGAGGCTCCCGGCCGCGGCTGCCCGCTGGGATAGGCGGTAAGGAAAGGCATCGGATTGCCGTTCGGGATGGCGGTGACGTTAATCGCGTAACCGCGCGCGGAAGCCGGTATGCCGGAACAGGCGCCGGCGGCCATATTGACGGATCGGGCCGTTTCGCTGGCAAAGGCAGGCGCCTGGGCGGCGGTGGTGTCATACACGCGGCACTGGGCGACAGGGAAGTAGAACTGCCCGGTGGCGCCGTCGTCCGGAGCGAAGTAGCCGTTGATATCCATGAGGAAATCGGTTGTCTGGTAGGCATAGACGTCGATGGAACCATCGGGGGATGTGGGCACGATGATGTTATTGGCGAGCGTGCGGCCGGCGAAGGAATTGATGCTGGAGACGCCGGGCAGCGAGTTGCCGGACGGGTAGGCGGTTAGGAAGGGAAGGGGCGCTGGCGGGACCACGGTGAGGGTCACGGAGTAGGCGGCGGCACCGGTGGGAACGAGGCAGTGGGGCGAATCGGGGAAGCGGAAGCGGCGCGTCTGGCCGGTGGCTAGGGAAGGCGGGCCGAAGGGGCCGTCCGGAGAGCGGAAGTCGCGGCGGGTCTCGATGACGCGGCAGGGGCTGAGGGGATAGAAGACAAGGTTGGAGACCGAAGCGTCCCCGGTGAAATAGCCGGAGATATCGAGGAGCACGTCGGCGGCATCGGAAGTGAACAGGGAGATTCCGCCATTGGCGCCTGCCTTGACGATCTGCGTGTTGGCGACGGTTTGGCCGTCGGGGGAGCGAACGGTCCAGACCGCGGGGCGGGGCTCGCCCTGGGGCCAGAGGGTGACAAAATCGACACCACTGCCGGGACGCGGGATCACGGTTACGTTGACAACGAAAGCACGGGCCGAGGCCGGGACCATGCAGAAGGGCGACTGCGAGGGAACCAGGGTGCGGGTCGATCCGGCGGGCAGGAATGGCGGGCCGAAGTCGCCGGTTCGGGTGGGGAAGTTGTACTCGGGGCGGGTTTCGAGCAGCCGGCAAGGGGCAAGCGGTTTGAAGCGGAGGCCGGAGGTTAGCGGGGGAGGCGGCGCAGTGGCGGCAGCCTGCTGGAAGCTGACGGACTGGCCGGCAATCTCGATTTGCGTGGAGCGCTGGGCGCCGCTGTTGGCGGACACCGTGTAGGAGAAGGCAGCCGAACCGGTAAAGGAGGTGGGCGAGGCGGAGCTAATCCAGGCGGGCAGCGAGCCGCGCTGCCAGGAACAGTGGGAGGCAGTGGTCACCTGGATGGAGCCGCCGCCGCCGGCGGCCGGAATCTGGACGGGCCCGGCGGGGTTCAGCGTAAACGAGCAGTTGACGGCGGCGGCCTGCTGGATGACGGTGAACGGCCTGCCGGAGATGGAGATGGTGGCCTGGCGGGTGGCGCCGGTGTTGGGAGCCACCAGATAGCGGGCGTTGGCGAAAGCCGGCGGCAGGGCGGTGATCCAGGCGGGGAGGTTGGAAAGCGTCACCAGACAGTCGGTGAAATTGGGAGTGATGCCCACCAGCAGGGTGCCTTCGCCGCCGGCGGCGGGGAAGGAGGTACTGGCGGACGGCAGCGTGTAGACGCAGGGGGCGAAGTTGGCGGTGATGTTCCTTGCCGCATTGACGAGCACGATCTGTCCGGCGGCGGCTCCGATGAGGTCTCCGCTGAAGCCGGTGAATCCGTTACCGGCATTGGCGAGCGCGGTGATGGCGACGGCGGTATTCGGGTTGTAGTAGCCGCTGGAAGGCAGGGGCGACAGGGTGACGGTGCCCAAACCCGGCGGGTTGACGGTGGTTTGGAAGCGGTACTGGGGCGAGTAGCCGGCGGTGTAGGTAGCGTTGGCGGAAGGGGCGGTAACGGTGAGCGTGCCGTTAGGGTTGGTGGCGGCGCCCGTCCAACCGGAGAATAGGTAGCGGATGGAGGAATCGAGGTTGAAAGCGGCGGCGGGAGCCTGGATAGTATGGGTGGATCCCGGGGTCCAGGTGAAGGTGGCGGGCGCGGTGTGGTTGACGCCATCGACGGTGAGCGGAAGGCCGGCGGGGTTAGTTTGGAGGGTGACGGTGGGCGCGGGAGGGGCGCCTGGATCGGCGGCGAGACGGACGCGGTCCAGGTGATCGGCGGCGTTGCCGGAGGTGAGGCTCTCGAACTGAAGGCGCGTGGTGGCCCCTTGGCCATAGACGGTGTAGGTGTAAGTCTGCCAGGCGGAGTTGGTGCGAACAAGGGTGGCAAGCGCTTGCGAGCCCCAGCGGACGCGGATGGAACTCGAGCCGGCGCCGCTGCGATTGGCGAACGCGAAACTGAGTTGGTAGCCGGTGCCCTGAGTAGTGGGGATGTCCTGGTAGATGGAAGACGGCGTGCCGTTAGTGGTGAGTTGGAGCCACTGGCTGCCATCGGAGGCGGGCAGGCCGTCCAGCCTTTGGAGGTAGGGTGTACCGCCGCTGGAGACCCAGCGATAGGGATTGGGGACCGGCACGGAGCCGTTGCTGGCGGGGGCTTCGAAACCTGGATTGCGGACCAGTTCGCGAGGCAACAGGGCGAGGGAAAACGGGGTGGAGGCGGGAGCGCCGGTCTGGTCGTAGCAGCGGACGGATGCGCTGAGATCAGCCGAGCCGCCTTGGCCGAGGCTGGCGGCCTTGCAGCGGCGAACCTCATTGGGCGAGTTGTGCAAAGCCGTGACCAGAGCGCCGCGGCCATCCATGCGGCTGAGGTTCAGGTTGGCGAAGGTAGTGATGTATTCGCCCGAGCCACCCCCACCGGTAGCATTGCCCTCGGGGTTGACCGTATAGCCGGGATCGGGGGCGGCATTGACGACAAAGGTACGTCCGAGCGCACGGGAGTTCAGGCCGCCCCCAATCGCGGCGACGAGGAAACCGGTGTCGGCAAGCGCGCCAGCTCCGGTGTGGCAAACCACTCCAGCGCCGAGTCCGCCGGACATCGGCAGCCAGAACCTAAGGCGGCAGGAGACGTTGCCGGGGCCGGCGGCGACAACCTGGGCGTGCGATCCACCGCCGCCGCTGAGACCCGGGAAGACCACGGTGTAGGTGCCTGTTCCGGAGCGGGCGACCGAAACCGCGCCACCGGCGGTGTTGTAGGCGAGCGCCGCATTGTAGCTGGACGCGGCGGGATTGTCGGCATAGGCCCAGGAGAACTCGCGATCGTTGCCGGAAGGCAGGAAGGTGATCAGGAAGTCCGAGGCGGCCGGCTGGCCCGTGCCAGTGAAACAGAGGACCGTCACGTTGGCGAAGCTGAAGGCTTCGAGTTTGCAGTAGGTGTTGCCGGGCCCGTACGCGGACACAAGCGCGGCGGGAGTGGCGGACTGCCCGGGAGCGAGCAGCCCGTCGACTTGCACGGCATAGCGTCCGGTGGCGTTGCTCCCCACGGAGGTAACGATAGCGGTGGTGTTGGCGGCAACGACTGTGCCCGCCGCCGTGATGTGGGCGAACTGCACTTCGTAGGCGCAGGCGGAAGCGGCGAGAGTTAGCAGGAGGAGCGAAGCGCGGCGTGTCATTCCGCGGCAGATCAGCGGAAAAGCCGGAGAAACGGGATCAGTTGGAAAAGATTTTTTGCGGGAGATCCGGAAGCGGGAGTATTTCCGCTGATAGGGATATGCGAAGGCGCATACAATATCTCCATGCCGGAGACGGGGGATGTCACCCTGCTGCTGCAACGCTGGTCGGGCGGCGATGCGGCGGCGCTCGACCAACTGCTGCCCCTGGTGTATGGCGAACTACAGCGGCTGGCGGGATACCACCTGCGCCGCGAGCGGGCCGGGCAAACGCTGCAGACGACGGCGGTGGTACACGAAGCCTATTTGAAACTGGCCGGCCAGCAGGACAAGGAATGGAAGAACCGTGGCCATTTTCTGGCGGTGTGTTCGCAACTGCTGCGGCAGGTGCTGGTGGATCAGGCGAGGACGCGGCAGGCAGCCAAACGGGGCTTCGGGGAGGCCAGGGGCGACTTCGAGCTGGCAATCGCGAGCGCGGGCACAACTACCGACGGCGAGTTGCTGGCATTGAACGATGCGCTGGCGGAACTGGCGCGGCTGGATCCGCTGAAGGCGCAGATCGTGGATCTGAAGTATTTTGGCGGCTTCAACGTCGAGGAGATCGCGGCGTTGCTCTCGATCTCGACGCCGACGGTGAAGCGGTACTGGGCGATGGCGAAGGCGTGGCTTTACCAGCAACTGCGGGACAGGCGGGGCTGAGATGACAGCGGGGCAATGGCAGAGGTTGGAGGCGGTGTTCGCCGAAGCGCTGGAAACGCCGGAGGGTGGGCGGCTGGCGTTCGTGAAGCGGGCCTGCCAGGGCGATGACGAACTGGAGCGGCAGGCTTCGGCGCTGCTGGCGGCCCATGACGCATCCGGGGACTATCTGGAGGGGAGTCCGCTGGACTTTCGCGGCGAAGCTTACGGACAGTACGAGGTGGAGCGGGAGGTCGGGCGCGGGGGGATGAGCGTGGTGTACGCGGGACGGCGCCGGGGAGAGGACTTCCAGCGGAAAGTGGCGGTGAAGGTGCTGCTGGGAGCGCCGGGGCCGCTGGCGGGCGAGACGCGGATCCTGGCCGGGTTGGAGCATGCGAACATTGCCCGGCTCTACGATGCGGGGACTACGTCGCACGGGTTCCGGTATCTGGTGATGGAGTTCGTGGACGGGGTGCGGCTGGACGAGTGGGCTCGCGGGCGGCTTCGGGAAGAGGTGCTGCGAATGTTCCTGCAGGTGTGCGCGGGGGTGCAGTATGCGCACCGGGCGCTGGTGGTGCATCGCGACCTGAAGCCGGCGAACGTATTGGTGACGCCCGATGGGGTGGCGAAGCTGCTCGATTTCGGCATCGCGCGGATGCTGTCGGGCGGAGATGCGGAGACGACGGGGGTACAGGCCTGGACACCGGACTACGCCAGTCCGGAGCAGGTGCTGGGCGGGGCGATCACGACGGGCACTGACGTCTACTCGCTGGGGGTAATGCTGTGCGAACTGTTGACTGGGAAACGGCCGCGCACATTCACGGGCGAGAGCCTGGAGCGGACTACGGAGCGCATGCGCCAGGAGGAAGTACGGAGCGAGGGGCTTCCGCGGGACCTGGGGCTGATCGTGGAGAAAGCGCTGCGGCGGGAAGTGGAGAAACGGTACGAGAGCGTGGCGGCACTGGCCGCCGACGTGGAGCGGTATCTGGGCGGTTACCCGGTACAGGCCAGGCCGCACTCGCGGTGGAATGCGGCGGGGAAGTTTCTGTGGCGGCACCGGTGGGCGGCGGCCGGGGTGGCATTTGGGCTATCGGCGGTAGCGGCGTTAGGCGGGGCGGCCCTGTGGCAGGGGTACCTGGCGCGGGAGCGCTTCGAACAGGTGCGGGGCCTGTCGCGCACCATGCTGTTCGAGTTGTACGACGGGATAGCCGCGGTACCGGGGACCTTGCGGGCCAGGCAGTTGCTGGCCGAACGCGGGCTGACCTATTTGGATGCGCTGGCGCGGCGCGCGGGCAACGATGTTTCCCTCGACCGGGAGGTGGCGCAAGGCTACCTGCGGCTGGGCATGATCGAAGGCGGGATGGGCGGCGCCAACCTGGGCCGAACGGACGCTGCCCTGGAGCGGTATGGCAAGGCGCGGCAGATCCTGGAAGGTACGTACCGGCAGGCGCCCTCCGACGTAGCGGTACGGCGGGACCTGGCCGAGGCGATGTCCTTGCAGGCGAGCGCGCTCACGGCGCGCAACCGGGCGGCCGAAGCCGTGGCGGTGGCGAAAGAGGCGGTGCGCCTCGCCGGGGAGAATGCGCGGCGGTGGCCGGAAGATGTGGCATTCGAGGAGCAACATGCGAAGGCGCTGCGGTCCTTGGGCATCGCGCTGCAGAATCGCAAGGGCGGGCAGGATGAGAGTATCCCGATCTGGGAGCAGTTGCTTGCGGTTTACGGGCGGCGGTTGGAGCGGGAGGCCAGCGCCGCACGCCGGCGGGATCTGGCGATGGCGCATCGCATGCTGGCCTACTCGCTGTCCTTGCGCGGGGACTGGAGCGGGGTGGAGGCACACACCGTCAAGGCGTATGCGTTGAACCTGGCGCGCTATGAGGCGGGAGACAAGACGGCCCGCCCGGATATTGCCTACGATCTGGGATCGCTGGCGGAGGTGGCGAGACGCAAGGGGCGGCACGAAGAGGCGATCGGCTACCAACAGCGGCAAGTGGCGGAGCGGCGGGCGATGGCGGCCGGGGAACCGGAGAATGCGCAGATGCAATCGGGGATTGCCTTCGCGCTGAGTTCGCTGAGCGTCGACTATGGCAAGGCGGGACGCTTCAGCGAGGCGGTGGCGGCGGCACGGGAGGCGATCGCCGTGCAGCGGGCGGTGCTGGCCAGGGATCCGGGGTACGTACACGGGATGAGCAATCTGTTTGGGGCACAGGTGGTGCTGGCGATGGGGCTGGCGGGCGCGGGCGACTCCACGCGCAGTTGCGAGGCGGCGCGGGAGGCACGGCGTCTGGAAACGGGACCGCTGGCGGGTACCCGGCTGGTGCCGGACCACGTGAACTGGCTGAAGAAGAAACTGCCGGAGTGCGGCGGATCCTTCTAAGGCTTCAGACGCAGCACCGCGCCGGCCTTCGTATTGACCAGCTTTCCCCGATCAACGGCCACCTGCCCGTTCACGATCACGTAGGGCATGCCTTCCGGGTAGGAAAGCGGCTTTTCGAAGGTGGCGGTATCGCGCACGATCTCGGGGTCGAACACAACCAGATCGGCGGCCAAACCGGGGGCGATACGGCCGCGGTCGTAAAGGCGGAAGAAGTTGGCCGGCAGGGCCGACATGCGGCGGATGGCGCCTTCCAAACTGATGATCTTCTCTTCCCGCACATATTTCGCGAGGATGCGCGGGAAGGAGCCAAAGGCGCGCGGGTGGGAGAAGCGGGCTTCGCTCATCAGGACGGGGCCGGCGTCGGTGCAGATACTGACCCACTCCTGGCGCAGAGCGGCATGCTTCTGTTCTTCATTCATGCTTTTGGGATTGACGCTGGGGTTGCCGGCAGCCATCAGGTCGAAGGCGGTTTCCCAGGCGTCCTGCTTGCGCAGGGCGGCGATCTGGGCGACGGACTTGCCTTCATAGGCGCGGTCCAGGCTCTCCGGCACACTCACGACCAGCACGTTATCCCAGTTCTTGCCCACGTGGCGATACCAGTTCTCCCAATCGTTGGTCGACTCCACTTCCTGCTTGAGGCGGGCGCGCGTGGCGGGGTCTTTCAGGCTTTGCACGAACGGGCCGGCGCCGCTGGCGAAGTACTTGGGGTGAACGAAGGAGCGGATGCCGAGTCCGTTGCGGATGTAAGGATAGATGTCGGCCGTAACATCCTGGCCGGCGTCGCGGGCGCTCTGGATGAGGCGAATGGCGTCGTGGATGCGAGGCCAGTTCTCTTCCCCGGCGGCCTTGAGATGGAAGATGTGGACGGGGATGCCGGCCTGTTTCCCAATCTCCATGGTTTCGCGAATGGCGTCGAGCAGGGCTTGGCTCTCGTTGCGCATATGGGACATGTAGGCCCCGCCGTACTGCCCCACAACTTTGGCCATGGCGACGAGTTCGGCGGTCTTGGCGTAGGTGCCGGGGGGATAGATCAGGGCGGTGGAGAGGCCCACCGCGCCGTCGCGCATGGCTTGGTCGACGTGCTGGCGCATCTGGTCGAGTTCGGCGGGGGTGGGCTCGCGGCCGGCATCGCCGATCACCACCTGCCGGACCTGCGCGGCGCCGATGTTGTGCACGGTGTTGACGGCGATGCCGTGCTTCTCGAGAAGAGCGAAATACTCGCCGTAGGTGCGCCAGAAGTAGCCCTTCTTCCGAGCGTCGGCGGGGAAGGTCTTTTCGGTTTGGGGAGCGAGCGAGCCGCCCTCGCCGGAAAGGATCGTGGTGATGCCCTGGCGAAGCTTGCTTTCGGCACTGGAGGGTTCAAGCAGCAGGGGCAGGCTGGTGGCGCCCATCATGTCGACAAAGCCCGGCGCGATAACCTGGCCATTGACCGCGATAACGCGTTTGGCCTTGCGGCCGGTGAGGCGGCCGATTTCGGCGATGCGCCCGTTGCGGATGCCGAGGTCGGCGCGGTACCAGGGATTGCCGGAGCCGTCGACAACACGGCCTCCGGTGAGCAGGAGGTCGAAATCCTGGGCGGGCAGCACGGCGGCCGCCAGTAGGAAGGTCAGCGCGAGTCTCATCTACGAACGTTCTCCGGTCTGCTCCAGGGCGGCAGGCAAGGTGAATACGAAGGCGGCGCCTTGGCCCAACTCGCTTTCCACGTGGAGGGAGCCGCCGTATCGTTCGACAATCTTCTGGCAGGTGGCCAGGCCGATGCCGGAGCCCTCGTATTCGTCCCGCGGGTGGAGCCGCTTAAATAACAGGAAGATCTCCTGATGATACTCCGGGGCGATGCCGATTCCATCGTCTTCGACGCGGAAGCGCCAACTCCGATCGAAGGGCTGGGCGGAAACGCGGATGCGGGCGGGTTGGCCGGGCTTGCGGTACTTCATGGCGTTGGTGAGCAGGTTCTGGAAGAGTTGGGCGACGCGCCGTTCCGGTACCAGCACGCGGGCAAAGGGGAGATCGACGGTGATCTCGGCACGAGAGGATTCGATCAGAGCGGCAAGGTCGCCGCGGACCGTGTCGACAACGGCGGCAGCGTTGGTGGGAGCGAGATCGAGGGCAGTTTCGTGGCCGAGCGAGGCATAGCCGAGGATGTCGGAGATGAGGGCTTCCATGCGCTGGGCGCCGCTGACGATGAATTGAATGTACTGCGAAGCCTGCTCGTCTAACTGCGAGGCATAGCGGCGTTCGAGGATCTGGCTGTAGATGGACATCATCCGCAGCGGTTCCTGCATGTCGTGAGAGGAGGAATAGGCGAAGTGGCTGAGTTCGGCATTGGCGGATTCGAGGGCGCGATTTGCTTCGCGAAGGCGGAGGTTGGCGGTCTGCAATTCGAGCGTGCGCTCCGCGACGCGGCGTTCGAGTTCGAGATTGAGTTGCTGGAGTTGCTCGGGTCCCTGCAGCTTCAAGGCGGCCGGTAGGAGGCGGAGCAGGAGAATGGCCGTGGGGAAGGAGGCCAGGGCGGTGATGGCCTTGACGACGCCATCCAGGCGGTAGGTGCCATTCCAGAGGGTCCAGATCTGCATCACGTGGGTGGTGCCGCAGGAGAGGATGAACACGCCGAACAGGACGAACATCCAGGGATAGTGATAGGTAAGGTCGCGGCGGCGTTGGGCGAAGTAGATCAGGCCGAACGGGATGATGAAATAGGACGCGGCGATCAAGGCGTCGGAGGTGACGTGCAGCCAGACGATTTCGGGGCGCCAGAAGTAGCAATGCCCGTGGGGCATGAAATCGGAGGCGAACAGCTTGCTAAAGAACTCCCACATATTGAGGGGACGCTCCTGTTGATGTGTCGGCCCAAAAGATCCGAGCCCTTAGAACTTAGCCGAACGTAGCCGGGGTAAACAAACAGCGTACCTCGACCAGGGAGCCAATCGGGGTCTAACCGGCGCTTTCCACCCTTCCTCCGCTCGAGTTCTTCAGACGAATACGGTAGAGCGCGAAGACGGGCGATTCGTTTCGAGTGGCGGACGAATTTGGCGAGGGAGGTTGGGTTAGCAGAAAATTAATTTGGCTCCCCATCGCGGACGCGTCTCGAACTTTCGCGACCTGCCCGCTGCTAAAGACGTCACGCGCCGCAACGAGACTCGCGGCGCGTCGCCGTAACAACAGGAAGCGTGCCGGATTACGATCATCGCGAACGCTCACGTGGCCAACGAGTCTCTCGCGAGAATTCGGCTGGACATGACGAGTTCCTTGATCAAGACGAGCGTTGGAGTCCCGGTCACGCCCGGAAACTGCTTCCGGCTCTGGGCATGTATCGGCCAAGCACCAATGCAGCAGACCGAGGCAGCGACCAAGACTACCCACGACCAGAGCACACGCAAAGATTTGTCCGGCATCGAGGCGATTACATCCGACGGCACCGTCCGCATCGTGAGGCGTAGAACCGTCGTGCGTCCGCGTTACTCCACCTTCCACTCGAGTGGAACGTTCCCCGGAGCGTTAATACCTTTCGTGTCAACGGGACGGCTATTCAAGAGTCCCCAGGAAGCCGATGATTTCATGCATCGCCTTCTCGGGTGATTCCTCTTGCACCAGGTGTCCACAATCCGGAAAGCTCACGGTGCGCGCATGCGGCAACGCCTGCTGCCACCGTTCCAGCGCATCGGTCCGAAATGCCTTGTCCTGCATTCCCCACAGAAGGAGGGCTGGCACGGATGCGAGGTTGCCGCGCTGCTTCCATAGGCTCTCGTACCAGTCGGAGGAATTCAGCAGTTCCTTGGCGAAGGTCCACGGGGCGAACCGGTCTGCTGGTTTCGAAAAGGCACTGGTGTAGGCGCTCTTGAGCTCCGGCGTCAGCTTGGACTTGTCGGCAAACAGCATGGGCAACAGCACCCGTGGCGAGAAGTTGAGCCGCAGGTACAGGAAGCGTCCCAGTGGGCTGGCGAAGATCCGGCTCAAGCTGGCTGCCGGTGAATTCGCAAGCGACCACATCCAGGTATTGAACAAGACGAGTCCCCGCACCCTGTCTGGATGCTCCACCGCGTAGGAGAGACCGATCGGACCGCCGAAATCATGTACGACGAGGACCGGGCGTTCCAACTTCATCTCACCCAGGAAGCTTTCGAGGTGCCCGGCCAGCGCAGATGGACGATAGTCCGCGTCTGGCCTTTTGTCGGACCGGCCAAACCCGAGATGATCGACGGCAATGACCCGCCGGTCCGTCGACAGGCGCCTTTGAAACTCGGCATCACAGCGAACATTCCGTGCATGGATGTGCATGGACATTCGCCTGGAGCCGCCCATAGAGGCGAATACCATCGGGGAGTCGATCAAGCGCGTTCCGAATGTCGAGCTTGGAGAGAGCGATGATACCTTCTGATCATGTTGCGACCAGGACGCGCTCGACGCAAGGAGGGAACGGCTTCACGATAAACCAAGCTCAAGCCGGGTCCACTCGAACCAACACAACCCTTTTTCCACCTGAGACTTACGGCGAAAACCGGCAACCCATCCACGTTGGGCACCCAGCTTGGACACATCCAGAACTGCCCGTTACCTTTGAAGCTCGCAATTAGGACGGCCACATCCAGGACACCTGGCGTTTGCGCAAACTGGCCGAGCCACTTTCAATGGGACTTCATCGGCAGTGTCGTAAACGCTACGCGGTGACATCGACCGATGTATCAACAGCTGGTGTGACGTCTTCGGTTCGGGCGCTACTCGGCAGCAATCGACCGACCCGTTCTCTCGGGATCGCATACGGCTCTAGGAATTCTGCAATCAGGCCAAGGAATAGTCTGGTATGCTCTCACTTTGAACGGCAGTTATGGATCCCGAGCACTGGCGGCGTATCGAACACGTTTACCATTCAGCCTTCGAGTTGCAACCGGAGCATCGGATCGCGTTCCTGGCCAAAGCCTGCGAAGGGGACGAGGATCTTCGCCGGCAGGTTGATGTTCTTCTGTCGCAGAGCGACTCTTCTGAAGGTTTGGTCGGTAGCCGGGTCTGGGAAGCAGTGGCCGAAGAAGCGGAAACATCAAGCGGGTTAGCGGCAGGAACAAGATTTGGGCCATACCAGATTCTAGGCCCTCTGGGCGAGGGTGGTATGGGAACAGTCTATCGCGCTGTAGATACTCGGCTGGACCGACCCGTGGCCCTCAAGATCTGCGGCGAGCGTTTTGGCGAGCGTTTCGACCGCGAGGCACGCGCCATTTCGTCGCTGAATCACCCACACATCTGTACGCTATACGATGTAGGCGCGAATTACCTTGTGATGGAACTCGTGGAGGGGGAAACACTGCAGCAGCGGATCGCCCGCGCGAGTCAGTTGCCGCTGCGGGAAGTGCTCGAGATTGGATCCCAGATCGCAGAAGCCCTGGAGGCGGCGCATCGCCAAGGGATCATCCATCGCGACATGAAGCCCGCCAATGTGAAGATCACGCCTGAAGGCGTGGTGAAGGTGCTCGATTTTGGCTTGGCGAAGTCGATTCGCAACCAGCCGATTGAGGATGAGGTTCCGCGTCCGCCAGGATCCACGGCGAATGGGAGCGTGTCGGGGCAGGTGCTCGGAACCCCAGGTTACATGAGTCCGGAGCAGGCACGCGGAGAGGATGTGGATTCACGATCCGACGTTTGGGCGCTCGGTTGTGTGCTGTACGAAATGTTGACCGGCAGGCGGGCCTTTGCCGGCGAAAGTAACTATGCCACGATCGCCGCGATCCTCGAAGAGGAGCCCGATTGGCAAGTCCTGCCACCGAAGACGCCCGGGCGGATCCGGGAACTTCTGCGAGCGTGCCTCGAGAAGAACGCACAACTGCGCCCTTCCGATATGAAGCACGTGCGGTCCTGTATCCAGAATATGGCAGGTAACCGGATCATCAAGCGCTTGCCGGTTCGAATGTCACTGGTCATCGCAGTGATTCTGACTGCCGGAGCCGGACTCACGGTTTGGCAATTGTGGGACCGGCGGAACTCCAGTGCCGGCCAATTGCTTCATCCAATCCCATTGACCAGCTATCTGGGAACGCAACATCAACCTTCCTTTTCTCCTGACGGCACGCAGGTGGTTTTTTCCTGGGATGGAGAAAAACAGGACAATGACGACATATACGTGAAACCCATCGGGCCCAGCCCTCCGCTCCGCCTGACCAATAACTCGTTGCCTGACAGGGCGCCTGTATGGTCGCCGGATGGGGGTTCGATTGCCTTTCTGCGCGAAGTGCGAAGTAAGACTACTTATCACGTCGTGCTGATTCCATCGCAGGGCGGTCCGGAACGGGTGCTGGGGGAAACCGCTTATGCACCGCTCAGTGCTCCCGGTCAAACGATGGCCTGGTCACCAGACGGGAAATGGTTGGCGTCTTATGACCGCCCTCAAGGCCAGGCAGGAGGTCTTTGGTTGATCTCCGTGGAAACGGGCGAACGGCATAGGCTCACGACGGTCGCGGACGCGCCCCTGTCGGACGACGGCCCGGCTTTCGCACCAGATGGCAACTCATTGGCGTTCATACGCAGAGTGCTCGGCAACGAGAGCGATCTGTATCTTCTGCCCCTGGGCAACGACCGGAAACCGCGCGGCGAGCCGCTCCGACTGACGCACGAGAATCAGCATCTGATCCAGCCGCATTGGACGATGGACGGTCGAGAGCTGATTTACGCGGCTGGTCCCGGAGGCCAGCAGGAACTGTGGAGGTTAGCCTCGTCCGTTGGCGCACGCCCCCGCCGTCTTACTGCACAAAACGAAGTCATAAGCCTGGCGCTCTCGGGGCCGTCGCGGCGCTTGGTCTTTGCCCAATCCCGGCGGGAGATGGACATCTATCGCGTCGAGTTAGGCCCGCGCGGAGGAGAGGCGCATGGAGCCGAGCCCTTAATCGCCTCCTCCCGGCACGACAGATTTCCTCGCTACTCGCCCGACGGAAAGAGGATCGCCTTCATCTCCCTACGCTCCGGTAACTGGCAGCTTTGGGTTTGTGACAGCGATGGCGCGAATCTGGTTCAGTTGACATCCTTCGAGCGCGGTGAGGTCAGGTCGCCCGCATGGAGCAACGACGGAAGAGAGATCCTATTCAGGTCGAATTCAGCAGGCTCTTTCCAGCACTACACCATTGATGTGCGTGGAGGCGTCCCGCCTAAGATAGAAGCCTCAAGCGCCCCGAATCGAGCCTTGCTTGCTCAGATAGCCAAGTCTCCCGACCGCCGGTTTCTGTATTTCGGCCTCAATGGCCGTATTTGGCGCCAGCCCGTGGACGGAGGAACGGACTCAGCGCGTGAGGTTTTCAGCTTTGATGGAATCATTAACGATTCCGGGCTCGCAGTGGACCATTGGGGCATCTACTTTGTCGCCAAGCCAAGCGCAATGAAGCCGGGCGAGATGATGTTCTACCGCTTTCCTGCCGGCCCGGTCAGCAAGGTGACAGGGGTGGACAGCCCTTCTTTCTACGGTTCTTCAGTCTCGCCGGACGGGCGCTATCTGCTTTACACCAGGTTTACCGCGACGGGCTCGGACCTGATGTTGGTGGACAATTTTCGATGACATGCTTCGCGCTTCCCGCCGTTCAGCAGTCGGTCCAAATACGACTTGGCCGGCGGCGGATCGCTTCAGCGAATGGGGATTGATACCGGGTTGGAGTTAGTCGATCCCGCATGGAGCACCAGTGAAGTAATGCCGCTGGCGGTTCCTGACGGTATCCGTAACACCACCTGGTACAGCCCTGGAAGGCCAGGGTTCGCTGACGAAATGAGCACCTGGGCTTCTTTGCCGCCGACGGTGACTGTCACAGGAACAGTGCTGTACGTGTTCGACTCGTCCACCAGTACTCCCGAAGCGAGTGGGGGCGTTGTTTGTCCTAGACCAGTCAGATAAACCAGGATTACGTCGCCTGCCTGCGCCGGATTCATCGCGCTGATTTGCGAAAAATCGGAGACCTTCACGATGGGATTGGCGAAGAGCGCCGGAGCCGTTGCAGCGACTTGAAGCGCGAAGGGCCGGCTCACCGCTGAACCGTTGTTGACAGCCAGTTGTACCGTCCCCGAGGGAGTCTCCAACGGCAGCACGGCAGTGATTTGAGAGGGCGAAACGAAGATGGGTCTGGGCCTCAGTGACCCGATCCCCACAGCAACTCCATTCAACGAATCGGGTAGCGTCACACCTTGCCAACCGTCGATGTTTGTTCCGACTTTGGCCAGGTTACGCCCGAAGATGGTAATCAGACCGCCTGGCGCAGCCACTGTGTTCGCAGGCGCGACGTTCGCGCTCAGGACGGCATCGATCACCGGCGCTTCGGGAGATTGGCCGAACTGCCCTCGCGTCGAGCCGTCCGGAAACCGTTCAATGTGAACGTCCATGTAGAAGTCCTCCGGCCTCCTCACCAGCGCGTTGACGAACTCGTTCAATGGTCCATCCATAAAGCTCTCCACCCGGACCCCCTGCGCAGTGCCGAAACCGGAAGGGAGCTTTACAGGATTCGCGGAAGCGTTAACTAAGGTATAGACGATGTCGCCATTTGTTCCGGCGCGCCCGTCGTGAATGTGGACCGCGAGCAGGCCGACCGCCTCGGGGCAGCGCATGTTGTCATCAATCATCAGAAAACGTAGTTTTCTGGGCATGCTGCCGAGGCAGCA
>CAYLPH010000058.1:0-52654 GCA_964385495.1 uncultured Candidatus Solibacter sp. | reverse complement strand
ATCACCTCCGCCGCCCGTGGCTCGCCTTGCAGCCATCCAATGTCCGCGCCTACGGACCATTTCATCGCTCCCGTCTGATTTCCCACACGCCCCGCCTGCGTTGCCCGCGCGAAGAACGACAGCAGCCGGTCCACATTCGGCCAGCGCAGCCGGTTCGACTCGATATGCATCGTTCCTGAGAGGTAGACCATGGACGCAGGCGAGCCAGCGCCCACCGCCGCCGGATGGAGTAGCTCCCACACCTGGGGCAGGCCCACCGCCCGGATGCGCGCCTGCTGCCCCGCCACATACGCCACCGTTGCCTCATAGTGCGCCCACATCGCTGCCTGCGCGCCGTCGCTCAACAGTGCCGATTTCCGGTTCACCGCAAATGGCGGACGCCGCGGCCCGTTTAAATACACGGTCACCCACGCCGAATCCTCCGCGAAAAAATCGTTGTCGTGCATCTTGATTCCCACAAAGTACGGCGCCCTTCCGCCCGCCGCCGATCGCGATCCCGCGATGGCATTCTCCACCACGACACCGGCGTCCTGTCCCACCGTCTGAAACAACAGCAAGTCGTAATGTTCCGGCCGCAAATAGACCCCGTCCTGCTTATCGCCGAGGTTCGACGTCCGCCCGTGCCTCACCCGGAACCTGCCTCCGAGATTCTTGAACACCAGCGCTGCCTGCTGGCCTACGGCATCGTCCGACTGCGCCGACCCTGCCCACGGCGCGTAGCCCATCAATTCCGTCAGCTTCTTATAGCCGCCGTTGGCTCTTGTCGGCAAGCCTGTAGTCAGGTCCAGCCCATGCGTCTCGTAGTTCATGATCGTGGCGTACTGTTCCGTGGCGGTCTTGGCCCCCAGCCCCGCCCAGTCGTAGTTGCTGTAGTGAGGCTTCGGCGGCCGCACATGGTACGAGACCGACGCTACCGCCGATGTTCTCAGCCTTCGCAGCAGCGCCGGATCCATTTGTTCGAACAGATCCGTCATTGTCGTGGTCAGATAGAAATCCACCGGGATCCGCCCCCGTTCATGGATGTCGAGGATGCGTTTTACGGTCGCCATACTCCGCTCCGGATACGAAAAATCCTGGACGTTGATGGAAAAGATTGCATACTGGTCGCTGGTCGTCGCCGCCGTTTGGACCTCCGCTCCGGCAAACAGGACCAAGTACAAAGCCGTGGTGATTATTCTCATGGTTTCGGTCTCCTCCGAAATATTCCTAACGGGAATGGCCGCGCAGGGTTTACATTTCTGGAACGGCTCAGGGAAACGCCGGATCTCGCCGATAAGGCACCTGAGACATCCCAGTACCGGAGCCGAAACCATGCGCATCGAGTCGTCGCAACTCGCCTATCAAGCCACGCACAGCCTCGAGGTAAATCCCGCTCTCTGCGATTTGCTGGGCTACTCCGCCGGCGAACTCTGCGCCCCGGTTCCTCCCTCGATCCTTCCGCCGGAAGCCCCTCCCGCCGCCCTATCCGATCTGGAGCCCGGCGCTACGCTCCGGCGCGAACTCACCCTTCTCCGGAAGGACGGAACACCCCTCACGGCGGAAGTGAACACCCGTGTCATCCGCGACCTCGACTCCACTCTCGCCATCTCCATCGTCCGCGACATCTCCGCCCGCAAGCACATGGAAGATCAGCTTCGCGAACTCGCCCAGCGGCTTACCTATCACGTCGATAACTCTCCCCTCGCCGTCATCGAGTGGGGCGCCGATATGCGTCTCACCCGCTGGTCCGCCGGGGCGGAACGCGTGTTCGGCTGGACCGCCGCCGAAGTCCTGGGCAAACGCATGGAGGACTTCCGCTGGATTCATGCCGAGGATTACCCGCACGTCCGCGCCGTCTCGCAGAACCTCCAGACCGGCCGGATCCAGGCCTTCTCTTCCAACCGCAACTACCGCAAAGACGGCTCCCTCGCTTACTGCGAGTGGTATAACTCCTCGCTGCTCGACGAAGCCGGCGGCCTCCGTTCCATCCTCTCCCTGTCCTGGACGTCACCGCACGCAACGAGGCCGAAGCCGCACTCCGCCGCTCCAATGCGGAACTGGAACAGTTCGCCTACGCCGTCAGTCATGATCTGCGGGAGCCCCTGCCCGCGGTCAGCATCTTCGCCGATCTCCTCCACCAGCGCTACCGCTCCAGCCTCGACCCGCCCGGCCGCGATTATCTCGACCGTGTCACCACCGGCGCCCGCCGCATGCACCGCCTGCTCGGCGGACTGGCGCGCCTATCTCCAGGTCCGCGGCGCTTCCCAAATACAACCACGCCCATTTCCGCCGAATCCACCGAGTCCCACACCGTCCTTCAGGATGTGCTCGCCGCCCTGGACACCCTTATCCAGCGCGAGAACGCCGCGATCATCGTCAAAAGGACCCTCCCCCCGGTTGCCGTTCCCGCCATCCACCTCGAACAACTGTTTCAAAATCTCCCGTCGAACGCGCTCAAGTTCCGCGTACCCCATCGCAGACCCGAGATCACCATCGCCGCCGAGGCCGCCGGCAACCTTGCCATCTTCGCCATTCACGATAACGGCATTGGCATCGAACCGCAGTACACCAGCCAGGTCTTTGGCATCTTCAAACGCCTCCATACGCAGGAGCGCTATGAAGGCAGCGGCATCGGGCTTGCCATCTGCCACAAAATTGTCGCGCGCCATGGCGGCGCCATTTGGGTGGATTCCACGCCAAACGGCGGCTCTACCTTCCGCTTCACCCTTCCACTCGCCGGCCGGCCCGGGATAGGTTCACAAGAGTTGAAAATATCCTGAAATCCCTTCATTGCAAGCCCCGCACCGGAATGGTGCATTGCTCACAACTGAATATTTGCCCCGGCGGGCCTGCGCCCGGCTTCAGTTCACCGCCGTCGTCGGTACCACCGTCCCTGTCACCGGGCTCGAAACCCCGCCAATCCGCAACATCACCGGCAGGTTCTCGCCAGTGGTCCGGAACCCCGGCACCCGGATGTCGATGCGGTACACCCCCACCAGTCCCGGCGCCAGCCCGCTCCATTCCACAATCATCTCCGACTGCGCCATCCGCGAGTCGCCAAAGAACACCTCCACCGCGTCCGTCACACTTGCCGGCGATTGCGGCGTCGCTTCCCCGGCGCGGATTGTCGCCCCTTTGGTCACCCCCAGACCCAACGCGAACAGATACAGCCTCTCATCCCGACTGGCTTTGTTGCGATTCGTAATCGCCGCGCCATCGGCCCGGTACACCGCCGCCTGCCCCGTGCTCTCATTCACCAGCACCGCGGGCGCATACTTGGCGGTCGCCAGCGTATACGTCGCGCTCGCCAGGTTGCGATCGGGCGAGCGTACCACCAAACTGTGGTTGCCCGCCGTCAGGCTTACCGGCAATTGCGCATTGATCTGCGTGGAAGACGTCATGATTAGCGGCAGGGGGGATTCATCCAAAGTCACGCAGACTCCACCCATGCGCGCTGGATACGGAGCCGTGGTTGTACTGGCGTCGAAAGCCAGGTTCTGGCCGAAGATCGAAATCAGGTTTCCCGGCGCGACGGTGTTCGCCTTCGAGGCCAGGTTCACCACTCCGCGCTCGCTGATCGTAATCCCGGTTGTCGCGGCAGGCGGTGTGGCCGTTCCACCTCCGGGCGGGGTGCCGCCACCCGGAGGGGTTCCGCCGCCCGGAGGAGCCCCGCCGCCCGGAGGCACGCCGCCCCCTCCACCTACGCCGGGTATCGTAACCAGAGCGCTCAGCGGGATCACCGACAGGCCGGACATGCTCAGCACATAGGCTTCGTTGCGGTTCAGATCAACCGCCATGGTACGGCCATTGACGTTCGACCGTTGCGTTCCCGTTTGCGTCGCGAGAGGGCCTTCCAACGCCAGGCTGATCGAGCGCGCGAAACCGGTGGCGGTGTCCACCAGTTCCACCCACGGTACGTCGCGCGTGATCGCATTGGCATTGGTAATCGTGGGCGGCGTGAAGCGGGCCGTCAGCGTTGCATTGACCGCCGCCACCGCCGCAACGGGGCGGAAACTGGTGATCGCCCCCGCCACCGGCGTCAACGTGGAATTCAATAGGCGTCCGTTGACGATAAAGTACTGGCCGCGCGGTCCGGCGGCCACCGGTCCGAAGTAGCCCTGGATCGGCGTCGTCACCACGGATTGAGACAGCACATACTCATCCGACATCGCATCAAAGAGGTAAGCGGTCCCGTTGCCGCCCAATAGCAGCGCATACTCGCCCTCCGGGGAAGCGGCGATGGTCCGCGGAGCCGTGATCGTGGTTGTCCCAATCACCGCGCTGGTCCGGCGCGGTATCGCTTCGTCGCCCACGATCTTCCACAGCGTTCCGTCGGACATCACGATCTGCACGCCAGCCACCGTGGCCGCCAGCAGCGACGGCGTGTTCAGCGCGAAGCTGGCATTGTAGGCCACCGGCGGGAACTTCACACGGCCCGTCACACGGCCTTCGTCCAGGTCAATCACGCTGATGCTTTCCCCGCCCGTGTTGGCTACGTAAAGCAGCCTCCCGTTTGGCGTCGCCGCCAGCGAGCGCGGTAACTGCCCCACATTGATCGGAGCCAGAAACGTTCCGGCGGCGATGTCGTAAACCTCCACCTGGTTCATCCCGGAGTTGGCGATGTAGAGCCGGTTGCGCGTGGTGTCGTGCACCATGTCCACCAGCGCCTCCGCCGTGGAAACGCTGATGGCGTTGGCCATGACATTCCCGCGCGCCTCTGAGTTGCGGTTGTTCTGGTAAATCCGCACCCGCGCCGGCAGGTTAATCGCCTCGTTCGAGCTGATCACAAAGTCCGTCGGCGTGCTGGTCCCCAGCGAGCGCGCGGCATTGGCGTTGAAAGTGAACTCCAGCACCACATCCGCGCCATCGCGCCGCGTCCGCACGCTGGGCGCATTTTGGTTGACCGCGGTCTGCTGCGTATTGGTAAGGGGGTTGTTGCCGCCGGGAACCGCTCCCGGAGGAATCTGGATGGTGCCGCCACCCGGTCCTACCGCGCCGCCACCCGCGCCACCCGCCCCTCCGCCCACGCCCGGTGGCAAGAGAATGGGGAAGCCGCCGCCCGGCGCGCCCGCACCGGCGCCTCCGCCCGCCCCGCCTCCACCGATGGGCAGGTTGATGCCCCCGCCGCCGGCCTGGCCGCCAATGGGGAACGTAAACGTGGTGCCGGTCTGGAGCAACGATGCCGTCGCATTCAGCGTCCCGCGGCCGGCATTGCGGACGCGCACTTCTACCGTGCGTTCCCCGGAACTGACGCCGCACTGGTCGTTCTTCACCAGCGCCACCGTTCTATCCAGAACGGCGATCGGCGACTCGTTCACCCGGCCGATAGGAATCGCCATGAAGCCCGACTGCGAGAGCCCATAGATCATATCGCCGGCCGAACTGCTGACCATGTTTCCGGCCAGGTTCTCCGGAAGCTGCAGCGCCTGGCGGATGAACAGGTTGTCCGGGTCATTCACCAGCAGTTGCGTGATGTTGGCCTGTGCCGCGGTGGCGTTGACCGGGGCGATATTGAACGCCGCGTACAGCGTGCCGCCGTCCGGAGCAAAGACGCTGCCCCCCTGGTTCTGCTGCGTGTTGAAGTTCGCGTTATTCGGAAAGGGGTGCAGCGAGTTGGCGGTGTTCTCCTGGGCCACGATGGCGAGCGTCTCGGCGTCGAACAGGCTGAGGCCGGCCATGAACTTCGATCCATCCGGCGCCACCGCCAGCACATTCGAGATGCTCGTGACGGTACGGCTGCGCAGGATCGAGCCGGAAGCGACTTCAAAGACGAAAATCTGCCGGCTCGTAGTGTTCGGGTTATTGAGCCCGATAATCCAACGCCCATCGGCGCTGGTAGCAAGGTTGCTGCGCGTGGCCATGAAGACCCGGCTCGACGGGGCCGGCGACTGCGGCGTGGTCGGAGCAGGCAGTGTCGTCGGTACCACGATCAGCGGATCACTGCCTTCCTCTACCGTTGGATCAAATAGCAGTAGCCGGTTATCGGCGTTGTTCGTTCCCGACCCCAGCGTGCTGATCAGAACCCGCTCGTCCCCACCCACCGCGACCCCTTCCGGAGCCGCCGGCAGGCTCACTTTACGGACCACGGCGTTGACGCGCAGATCGACCACATCCAGCGTCGAGCCGCCGTACGACGTCACATACAGAAACTGGCCGTTGCGCGCCAGCGCCGCCGAGAGCGGCTGGATGCCAACCGGAATCGTGCTCAGCAGGCGCGGCGCCGCCCCGGTGCTGAACACATCAAGGCGATTCTGCGGACTGTTGACAATGTAAATGCGGCTGCGCGCTTCATCCAGCACGATGTCCGTGGCGCCGCCGACCACACCCACCGATGTCCCAAAGGTAGCGGCGCTGAGTGCCGCGCTTAACAGGAGAATCCCGGCTATCCCTTTCTTCATCGCCATTACCTCACCGAGACGATCACGCCGTCGCTCTTCTGGCCCGTCGCCAAGGACCGCACCACCGCAACATAACTCCCCGACGGCAAATCCGCCGGGATCTGCGCCACAATGCGCCCCGGCGCCGTCTGCAACAGCGGCAGCGCAATGTCGCTGAAGGTGACGCAACTGCCACCGAGCACCGTCGGCGCCGGCAACTCATCGGCCGTCACCGTATCCGCCAGATTCACGCCCGTCACTTGCACAAAGCTGCCTTGCGTGAAGTTGCGGCTGCCATCGTTGGCGTTCACCACCGCGGTAGCCCCGGCGATCTGCGGCCGCGACATGCCCACCGGCGTTGTCGGCACGAACGTCATCCCCGACAGCGTCAACACGTACGCATTGCCGTTGGCGTCCATCGCTACCTGCCGCGGCGGCACGTTGAGCCGCGTGTTGCCGATCAGCGTCTGCGGCGGGTTCTCGGCAATCGCGCCTACCACCGTCACCGAGTTGTCCCGCGTATCCAGCAACTCCAGCGTCGCCCTTGCGTCACTGGTCGGCGTGGTCGTCAACTGCGCCTTCACCGGCGTCGTCAGCCGTAGGAAGCGATTGGCGTCGATCACTCCCAGCGCCGCCACGTTCCGCCGCGTCGCCAGCGGCAGCGTCTGCGAAGCCGTCGGACTCTCCGATCCACCCACCGTCGAAAGCGAAGGGCCGAAGAGGAAGCCGTTCGCCGCCAGGTACGAGCCCTCCGGGCCTGCCGCCAACGCTCCGTAGAACCCTGTGATCGTCGTCTGGGTATAGGCCCGCGTCGAGTTCGTGTAGCTGTCCGACAGCCCGTCGTAACGGTACACCGTGCCGTTGCCCGCCATGGTCAGAATGGTCTCCCCACCCGGTGTCGATAGCATCCGTACCGGCCCGTTGTTGCCCGTGGTGGTCAACTGCGTCGGGATCACGTTGCTCGCCGGCCGCGTCGTCGCATCCTGTCCCACCACCTTCCACATCGACCCGTCCGACATCGCGATCTGCAGGCCGAACAGGCCCATCGCGATCGCCTGCGGGCTCACCGGATTCGTCGTCCCGGATCGCGGCCGGGCAGGGAAGCGGATGCTGCCACTGATCGCCCGCGTGTCCAAATCCACGATCTGGATGGACTCCCCGCCGGTGTTCGCCACGAACATCCGCTTCCCGTCGCCGGCCATCGCGATCTGGTGCGGCAACTGTCCGGCGACGATCGGCTCCACGAACTTCTGCTTGTCCATATCGAAGACCTCGATCCGGTTGTAGCCCGCGTTGGTGATGTACACCCGCCGCCGCTGGTCGTCCACCAGAATGTCCTGCAGCCCCTCGCTCGCCGTCAGCCCCGTCGGGACCGGAAATACGATTCCCCGCTGATCGGCCTGACGTACATTCATGAACACGCGGATCGTGTTCGGAATATTGATGGCGTCGTTCGAAGCCAGGTTGATGTTCAGCGCATTGCCCTGGTTCGTCGCCCCGCCCGAATAGAGGTTCGTGCCATACTGCCGCGTCACATTGGTGCGCCCCGGCTCGAGCGTGAAAGTGATCTCCGAAGGCGCGACGCCACTGGTGGTCTGCGCCACCAAAGCCGCCGTGGTATCCGGAACGCTGAACGTCAGCGATCCCTTGCCCGCGTTCAGAATGCGCACCTTCGCCCGCGCCAGACCGCGATTGCATTCATCCACCGCCAGGAACACTGTCGTGGTCTCCGGCATCAGGATGGGATACTCGTAGAGCGTATCGAGTGGCAGATGGATCAGCCCGCTCTCCGACAGGCCCCATGCCTGGCTGCCATCGGACGTGATCAGCATCTTCGCGACAATGCTCTCCGGAATCTTGATTCCCAGCCGCACCGCCAGGTTGCGCGGATGCGAGATCAGCAGCGTCGAGGCCTGCGGGCGCGTCGCCGGCGTCGTCGCCGGTGCCACGTTGAAGGCGCTGTACAGCGTTCCGCCGTCGGCCGCGAACGCGCTACCACCCATGTTCTGCGTCGAGTTGAATGTCACCGTCGTGTTCGAACTCAATGGAAACGGGATGTTCGCCGTGGTGTACTGCGCCAGCACGTTCAGTGTCTCAGTCTCGTACAGAGTGAAGCCCGCCATGAACGTTGCTCCGTCCGGACTAATCGAAAGCACCGTCGATTGTCCTGTCACGGTGCGGCTCCGCAGGATGGTCCCCGAAAACGCCTCATAGACGAACACCACCGTTTGCGCGTTGTTGTTGATGGTGCTGAGCCCGACGATGAACCGCCCGTCCGGGGTGCGTATCAGCTTCCCGCGGAACGTCGTTGTCGGACGCCCAATGGTAACTGCCGTCAACGGCGATGGCGTCGGCGGAGGCGGCGGAAAGCTCACCGGAGACAACTGCTGGCCGGAGGTCTGGTTCGGATCGTATATCACCAGCGTGTTCACCTGGTCGGTTGTGCTGGTGCCCTGGGTCGTAATCAAAACCCGGCCGTCGGCCCCCGCCTCCACTCCCTCCGGTACCGCGCTCAGCGCAACGGTCTGCGTCAGGGAGTTGATCCGCAGGTCAATCACCGACAACGACGAGCTGCCACTGTTGGTGACGTAAAGGTAGTTACCGTCCATCGACATGGCGCAGGCCACCGGGCTCGACCCCACCGGGATACTCAGCACCACGCCCTTCTCGGTGTAACTGTAGACGTCCACCCGGTTCGAGTTCTGGTTGACCAGGTAGATGCGTCCCCGGCTTTCGTCCAATACGGCGTCGGAAGGCGTTCCGCCCAGCCGCACCACGCTGCCGAACGTCGCGCTGGTGGCCTGTGCGCGCAGTTCCGCTGCCGCTCCCACCACCATCAGGAGGATCCAAATTGCTGCCATTGTGTCGAGGAACCTCCAGCCGAAGAGTTGGTCGCTATAGGTCCGGAAAAGCTTAACGTTGTTAACGCAAGCCGCCATCAGGCCAACTGCTCTCGTAAGCTGGCATAACTGCGGAACAGAATCGATTTGACCGCCGTCAGGGAACAGTTCAGTTCCTGGCCTATCTCGTTGTAACTGCGGTCATCCCACTTGTGCAGCTTCACCGCGCGCCGCTGCCGCTGCGGCAGCCGTTCCAAAGCCGTTTCGATGGCCTGTGTCCGCTCCTCCGATAAGAGCAGGCTTTCGGGCGTCGGAATGCGTCCTACCGCCAGCTTGCGGTGTGTCGCCGGAGCCACGGCGTCCAAGCTCTCCTGATGACGGATCCGCTGCCTCCGCAGACATTTCAAGCCGCGGTTGAGCGCGATCCGGTAAACCCACGTGCTGAACTCCGCCGTTGGCTCATACTTGTGGCGTACCTGGAAAATGGTCAGGAAGACATCCTGCGAAAGGTCGCGTGCCAGATCCGCGTCGCGGACCACGGAGTACAGCAGCTTCACGACCCGCTCGCGATGCCGCTGGTACAACTGATCCATGGCGGCGTTGTCGCCGTCCTTCACCGCGAGCATCAAACGCACATCTTCGGAATAGGAGGGAGTATTAGTCTGTGTCATACCTGGCTGGAGGTCTGGACGCACCGCAGCCTCGCCGGTTGACAACTATCCCAAAGAAATAACAGTTCTTTACGCCCGCTTAACCTGCCTTAACAAAGCCTATACTTTGGCGGCTTCGGGATGCACCCAGGGGGCGCGGTACGGCCGCGTCAGCATATAGCGCGCCTTCGCGTCGTCCACCACCGTACCGGCCACCGCATCCCATTCGACGGTGCGCCCCAACTGGCGGCTGATGTTCGCCAGAATGCACGCCGTCGTCGATATGTACCCCTGCTCGATGTCAGCCACCGGGCGCGTGCGGGTATCAATCGCCTTGAGGAAGTCCTTCATGTGTACCCGGATCGCCGGGGCCACGTGCTTCTCCAACTGGGGCTCCGTTTTGTCCTCCGGGTATTGCTCCAACTCGTAAGTCACGTCCTTGTGATCCGCCGCCTCGTTCTTGCCCGCCGGATAGTAGTCGTAACTCATCACACTGCACTTCAGCATGCCCTTCTCGCCGTAGAACGTCGCGCCCCAGGGATACTTCGGATCGGGCGTGTGCCCATACGTCCGGTGCTGCCAGTTCACGTTCAGATTCTCGAACTCGAATGTCGCGCTCTGCGTGTCCGGGATATTGGCTTTCGCGCTCTTCTCCACCAGGATCCCGCCCGCCGAGGTCACCCGCTTCGGCCAACCTAGCCCCATCATCCAGCGCACCATGTCCAGCATATGGATGCACATGTCGCCCACGATCCCGTTGCCGTACTCCTCAAACGCCCGCCAGGTCCGCGGATGCACCAGCGGGTTGTACGGCCGCAGCGGCGCCGGACCCGTCCAGAATTCGTAATCCAGGTGCTCCGGCGGCGCCTGGTCCGGCGGATTCGTGCGGTTGCGCATGTGGTAGTAGCAGTAAATCTCCACATGCCCGATCTTGCCCAATACTCCGCTGTCGATGTACTTCGCCTTCGCTTCCATCAGGTGCGGCGTGCTGCGCCGCTGCGTCCCCACCTGCACCACGCGGTTGTACTTGCGGGCGGCGGCTAGCATCGCCTGCCCTTCCGTCACATCCACGCTGATTGGCTTCTGCACATACACGTCCGCCCCGGCCTTCACCGCTTCTATCATCGGCAGCGCATGCCAGTGGTCCGGCGTCCCCACCAATACGATGTCGTGCCCGCCCTGCTTCAGCATCTCGCGGTAGTCCGAATACAACTGCGGCCGTTTGTGGTTCCGCTGCCGTTCCGCCACCATGTCCGCCGCCTGGTTCAGCATCTTCTTGTCGACATCGCACAGCGATACCACCTCTACGCCAGGCTCCACCTGGATCAGCCGGAACAGGTCGCACTTGCCGTACCATCCCGATCCGATCAGGCCCACGCGCCGGGTCTTGCCCTGCGCATAGGCGTTCTGGTCCAACGCGGCGGCCGCTAACGATGCGGCGCCGGTACTCACGAAGCTGCGGCGGTTCATGATATCTAAGGTACACGAATGACTCGCCGTAATTTCCTGTCAACCGCCGCCGCTGCCGCGTCCGCGCCCGCCGTGCTCGGCGCCCAATCGAAACGCCGCAACATCGTCTTCATCCTCACCGACGATCACCGCTACGATTTCATGGGCTGCGCCGGCCACCCCTGGCTCAAGACACCCCATCTCGACCGCCTCGCCGCCGGCGGCATCCGTTTCGAGAATGCTTTTGTCACCTCCTCGCTGTGCTCGCCCAGCCGCGCCTCCATTCTCACGGGACTCTACCCCCACGCCCACAAAGTGAACGACAACTTCACGGAGCTGAATCCCCAGTTGCCTACCTTCTCCCAGTTACTCCAGAAGAACGGCTACAAGACCGGCTTCCTGGGAAAGTGGCACATGGGCGGCGCCTCCGACAACCCCCGCCCCGGCTTCGACCACTGGGTCAGCTTCTACGGCCAGGGTGAGTATCACAACCCCGAAATCAACGACAACGGCCGCCGCCAGAAGAAGAGCGGCTACATGACCGATATCCTGACCGATGAGGCCGAGCGCTTCATCGAACGGCAGAACAGCCCCTTCCTGCTTTACCTTTCCCACAAAGCCATTCACTCGCCCTTTGAGCCCGCTCCCCGCCACCGCGACCTTTACGCGAATGAGCGCATGCCGCGTCCGAAATCCATGTGGCTGCGCGACGACTTCAGCCAGGGTAAGCCGGAGTGGGTGCGCCGCCGCCGCGCCACCCGCCACGGCGTCGATGGAGCCATCGGCCAGGTCCTGCCCCTTGAAGATCTCTACAAGGGCTATGCGCGCAGCCTCGCCGCCATCGACGATAGCGTTGGCCGAATCATGGACACCCTCCGCCGCCGCAACTTACTCGAGGACACGCTGGTTGTGTATATGGGCGATAACGGCTACCTCTGGGGCGAGCATGGGCTCATCGACAAGCGCTCGATGCACGAGCCTTCCATCCGCATCCCGATGCTTGCCCACTGCCCCGGCCTGTTCGCTCCCGGCACCCGCTCGGAGTATGTCCTCAACCAGGACATTGCGCCGACTTTCCTCGAAGCCGGGGGCATCGCACCCCCGCCTTCGCTGCATGGACGCTCCCTGCTGCCGGTGCTCCGCCGCCAGGCCACGAACTGGCGCACGGACTTTCTATACGAGTACGAATGGGAGCGCGACTTCCCCTACACGCCGACGATATACGGACTGCGTACGGATCAGTACAGCCTGGCGCAGTACTACGGCATCTGGGACATCGACGAACTCTACGATATCCGTAAGGATCCGGACCAGATGAATAACCTCCTAGCCGATACCCGGATGATGGCCCATGACCGCATGCGCACCGTCATCCGCCTCGATAGCCAACCCGAACGCAAGAAACTGCTGGCCGGGTTACAGGACCGCATGGCACAGTTGCTGCTGGAAACCGGCGGCGACCCCCGCTACTCCGGGAAGGAGCCGGAAGGCGCCAGGGCGGCGATGTAGATCGGGGACCGCGTATTTTCCTTTTCTTCGAGTAAACTTCCTTTCCCTCGCGTCGATATGCGCATTGTGGCGGCAAGTTGTTCGCCTTGAGCCCACGTCGAAACTGGCAACAGAGAGTTCAAAAGGAGCAGAGCGTGAGAGAGAGAAAATCCGATCCGGGGGCAAAACCCAATCGCGACACAGTCCGGAAGAGCGCGCCGGCACTGTCGACGGCAGTTCTGGACCACTTGAGCGATAACATGATCCTGGCGGACGCAGATCTCCGCATTCAGTATCTCAACGCTGCGTCGCAGCGCACCCTGCAAGCCCTGGAACGATTTCTCCCCGTGGCCGCCGCGCGTCTCGCCGGCCAACCCCTGGATGTTCTCTGTGCCCCCGCCGGCGGAGGTTCGCCCGCTCCTCTTGACCCTCGCAACCTGCCCTCGAAGTTGATGGTTGCCTTCGGCCCGGAGAAGCTGGAACTGCGCTTCTCCCCGATCGAAACCGGCGGCAGATTCGCCGGTGTGCTGGTCTCCTGGTCTGTTGTCACCGAAGCGGCTGTCGAACATCTTCGCAACCTTGACTTGGCCGCTCAGGTTGAGGCCATCGGCAAATCCCAGGCTCTGATCGAGTTTGACCCGCTCGGCACGATCCTCCATGCCAACACGAACTTCCTCCACACGGTTGGCTACACCTTGGACGAGATCAAGGGCCGGCACCATAGCATGTTCGTCGACGACGCCTACCGGGTCAGCGCCGAATACAAGGAGTTCTGGGCGAAGTTGAACCGCGGAGAGTATCAGGCTGGCGAATACCGGCGCCTCGGCAAGGGTGGAAAGGAGATCTGGATCCAGGCCTCCTACAATCCGGTCTTCGATCTGGATGGCAAGCCTTATAAGGTAGTGAAGTTCGCCACCGACGTCACCGCGCAGAAGCTCAGGAATGCGGATCATGCCGGGCAGATCGCTGCCATCGGCAAGTCACAGGCGGTTATTGAGTTCGCTCTCGACGGCACGGTTCTGGATGCCAACGAAAACTTCCTCAAGACCCTCGGCTACCGCATCGAGGATATCCGGGGCCGCCATCACAGCATGTTTGTCGAGGACGGGTACCGCGACACTTCCGCCTATCGCGAACTCTGGGCATCCCTGAACCGCGGCGATTACCAGGCCGGGGAGTACAAGCGCATCGCCAAGGGCGGCCGCGAAGTCTGGATCCAGGCTTCCTACAATCCGATTCCGGACTTGAACGGCAAGCCCTGCAAGGTGGTCAAATACGCGGTCGACATCACGGCCGGGAAACTGAAGAACGCCGATTACGCCGGACAGATCGAGGCCATTGGTAAATCGCAGGCCGTGATCGAATTCGACATGGACGGCAAGATTCTCAACGCCAACGACAACTTCCTGCAGACGCTCGGCTATCGCATCGAGGAGATCAAGGGCAGGCACCACGGTATGTTCGTCGATGAGGGCTACCGGCAGAGCGCCGAGTACAAGGAGTTCTGGGCCGCCCTCAACCGCGGCGAATACCAGGCCGCCGAATACAAACGCATCGGCAAGGGCGGCAAGGAAGTCTGGATCCAGGCCTCCTATAATCCTATCCGCGACCTGAACGGGCGCCCCTACAAGGTGGTGAAGTTCGCGACGGACGTCACCCGCCAGGCTCGCGCGCGACTGGAGATGACGCGCATTGTGGAGGTGCTGGCCAGTTCGTCGGAGGAACTCAGTTCCGTTAGCCAGCAGATGGGCAGCACGGCGCAAACCACTTCCACGCAGGCCGGTGTGGTTTCGGCCGCCGGCGAGCAGGTCAGCCGCAATCTTCAAGTGGTGTCCACCAGCGCCGAAGAGATGAGCGCGAGCATTCGGGAAATCGCCAAAGGCACCAATGAGGCCGCCCGCATGGCCACCAGCGCCGTTCAGATGGCCCAATCGACCAATGCCACCGTCTCCAAACTTGGGGAATCCAGTGAAGAGATTGGCCAGGTGATCAAGGTCATCACTTCGATCGCCCAGCAGACCAACCTTCTGGCGCTGAATGCGACCATTGAAGCCGCCCGCGCCGGCGAGGCCGGTAAGGGTTTCGCGGTGGTTGCCAATGAGGTCAAGGAACTCGCCAAGGAAACCGCCAAGGCCACCGAGGAGATCAGTAAGAAGATCGCCGCCATCCAGACCGATACCAAGAGTGCGGTGGAGGCCATCTCGCAGATCGATCAGATCATCACCAATATCAACGCGGCTTCCTCCACGATTGCCTCGGCTGTCGAGGAGCAAACCGCCACGACGAACGAGATTGTACGCAATGTCGCCGAAGCCGCCAAAGGCAGCAGCGAGATCGCGCAGAACATCACGGCTGTCGCGTCGGCTGCCCAAAGTACCGCCACCGCCGCCAGCGAAACGCAACGCTCCGCCCACGGGCTGTCCGGCCTTGCCAACGATTTACAGGTCGTGGCCAAGGACCTTCGAGCTTAGAGCGGATCACCAAGCCAGGCCGCGCGGCTTCTTTGCCGGGAGCCGCGCGCTCTCCGCTCTCCCACTCTCCCACTAAACCCAAACCGAATCCAACCCCATCCCCTGATGGCACAGGTCGCAACTGTCGGTGTCTTTGAAATACAGCGAATCCAGCTTTGCCAGGTAATACAACGGAATGCTTCCGAAATCCGGCGTATGCGGCGTCGGCTGGTACACAATCACCGCCAGTCCTACCACTTCGCCGCCATTGCTTTCGATCAGATTCTTCAACTGGCTCAGCTTCCGCCCCGACCGGAAGATATCGTCCACCAGCAACACCTTCTCGCCTGGCTTCTGATAGAAATACTGCCGGAAATGCATGGGCGTGTCCGCGCCCTCGTTCTCGGCCCAATACACCTGCTTGGCCCGCAACGCTTCACAAACGCCGTACGCCACCGGCAGTCCACCGCCCGAAGGCGCCACGATCGACAGTTCGGGGATCATGGCGCGCAACTCCGAGTTTGCCCGCACCTTCCGGCTCAACCCCACGCTCAGCGTCTTCAGGTGCTCAAAATGGCGCATGGCGAGCGCCACCTGTAAGTACTCGCTAGCGTGCAATCCGTTGGGGTAAACGAAATGCCCGTGACGCCATGCCCCTGTCTGCTTTAGAAGGTTGCATACGTCTGCTTGAGAGGGAATCAGGTCCATACCTTCAGTGTGCTCCTTTTCCCAGCAGAACGTATGGAATGGTCCGCAACAGAATCTTCCAATCGAGTGTCAGGGACCAGTTGTCGATATACTGCATGTCCATCTTCATCCACGTCTCGAAATCCAACTGATCCCGCCCCTGCACGGCCCATAAACAGGTCAGTCCCGGACGCATTCGCAACCGCCGCCGCTGCCACGGCTTATACCGCTCCACCTCTTCCGGCACCGCCGGCCTCGGACCCACCAGCGACATGTCCCCCTTCAACACATTCCATAACTGCGGCCACTCGTCGATGGAAAACTTTCGCAGCCAGCGCCCCAGACCTGTCATTCGCGGGTCATCCGGAATCTTAAAGACCACGTCCCGCCGGTTCAGGTGCGTCAACGAGTCCTTCAGCTCCTCGGCGTTATCCACCATGGAACGGAACTTGTAGAACACGAACCGCCGCCCATTCAGGCCGCACCGCACCTGGCGAAAAATCGCCGGCCCGCTGCTGGTGATGCGAATCAACAGCGCGATCAGGCCCATCACCGGTAACAACACCAGCAACGCCGCGGCCGCGATCAGGACGTCGCATACCCGCTTCACCCACAGCCGGATCTCATCGTGCGGCGCCGCCGCGAACGTCAGCAGCGGCAGTTCGCCATAGCGATCCAGGTAGACATCGCTGTTCACGTGCGGAAAGAAATCCACCGCCACCCGCGTCCGCACTCCTTCTTCGTCGCAGGTCAGGAACACGTCCTCCAACTCCGCCAGCCGGTCGCTGCCCACCGCGAACAGAATCTCGTCGATCACATTCTTGCGCAGCAGCAGCGGCATCTCGGCGATCGGATACGTCGGGTACTGCCGCTCCAGCCCGGTTACCGCCGGCGCATCGCAGTCCAGCGTCAGGAACCCCAGTAGCCGGATCCCATGATCGGCGCTTCGTTCGATCATCCGTCCCAACCGCACCGCCCGCTCGCCCGTGCCCACCAGCATCACGTGATGCGGCGCGGCGAACTCCCGCCGGATAAGCCCCACCACTTTCCCCAGCCGCCAGCGGAACAACAGCAGTAGCAGCCAACTGTAGAAGACAAACAGTCCAAGGAAGGAACGGCTCAAATCCAGCCGTAGGGCGAACTCGAACAGCACCAGCGTCACGGCCCCGAACAGCACCTGCTTGGTCGCATCCCGCAGGACCACCCACGGGTGCGCCGAATCCAGCCGCTCATACACGCCGAGCCAAACCCCGCCCAGCACCCATTGGAACAGCGCGCAGAATAGCAGCAGGGCACGCACCTGCGGCGTCAGTTCGAAGAACCGCTCCAACGGCAGCCACGCGCGGGTCTGGTAGGCCAACTCAAACGCAACTGCTGTCAACAGCACGTCCGACGCGCCGAACAGCACCCTTGCCCGTCTGTGATGGCGGCTGTACATAACTCCTGGATTATGTTTTACGACATGTACATGCCGCCGTTCACGTTTAGCACGTGCCCGGTGATGTAGCCCGCCTCTTCGCTGGCCAGGAACCGTACCGCCGCCGCCACATCCTCCGCGCTCCCGATGCGCTTCATCGGAATCCCCGCCAGAATCCGTTCCTTAACGTCGGCTCCCAGTATGGCGGTCATGTCGGTGTCGATGAAGCCCGGCGCCACGGCGTTCACCGTAACGTTGCGGCTGGCGATCTCGGTGGCCAACGCCTTCGTTAACCCGATCAGGCCCGCCTTCGAGGCCACGTAGTTCGCCTGCCCGGCATTGCCCATCTGGGCCACCACGCTGCTTAAATTGATGATCCGGCCCCAGCGCTCGCGCATCATCCCCGGTATCACCTGCTGCATTGCGACGAAGGCCGCGGTCAGGTTGGTGTCCAGCACGCTTTCGAAATCGCCGCGCTTCATGCGCATCGACAGGCCGTCTTTGGTGATGGCGGCGTTGTTCACCAGGATCTGGATGGGGCCGCCCAACAGATCCGCCGCGCTTTTGAAGCTCGGCGGAATGCTGTCCAGATCCGCCAAGTCAAGCTTCACTATGAAAGCCGTACCACCCGATTCGCGGATCTGCGCCGCCACCTCCTCGAGCTTTGTCAAATCGCGCGCCGCTAGCACCACCCGGTGCCCCGCCGCTGCCAGCGCCATCGCGCAGGCCTTGCCGATTCCCCGGCTCGCCCCCGTTACCAGGGCATTACGTTGCGTCATAAGGTATTCAGGATCCCAAACTGTTCATCATAAAACTACCGCGACGGGCATGTACCGCGCATCTTGCTTCATAGTAGAAGAGACATGGCATACACGGACCTGCGCGAGTTCCTTCGCGCCCTGGAAACCAAAGGCGAGTTGAAGCGTATCAAGGAAGAGGTGGACCCCTACCTGGAGATCACCGAACTGGCCGACCGCGCCGTTAAGAAAGGCGGCCCCGCCCTCCTGTTCGAGAATCCCAGGGGTAGCAACGTGCCGCTGCTCATCAACGCTTTTGCCAGCGACAAGCGGATGCAGATCGCGCTGGAAGTCGATTCGGTCGACGAGATCGCCAAACGCATCGCCGAGTATCTGGAAATGCGCATGCCCGAGGGCCTGCTGGGCAAGCTGAAGATGCTGCCGAAACTGGCCGAGATGGGCGCCTTCTTCCCCAAACAGGTCTCCAGCGGCCCCTGCAAGGAAGTCATCCGTAAGGATAACTTCTCGCTTAAGGAGTTCCCCGTGCTGCACTGCTGGCCGCAGGACGGCGGCCCGTTTATCACCCTGCCCATGGTGTTCAGCCACAACCCCGTTACCGGTAAACGCAACTGCGGCATGTACCGCATGCAGGTTTACGACGACCGCACCACCGGCATGCACTGGCAAACACACAAACAGGGCGCCGATCACTACCGGCGCCTCCTTCAGGAAGGCAAGCAGACCAAGATGCCGGTTGCCGTCGCCATCGGCTGCGACCCGGCCACCATGTACTCCGCCATCCTGCCGTTGCCGCCCGACCTCGACGAAATGATGATCGCCGGCTTTATCCGCACCAAGCCGGTCGAGATGGTCAAGTGCGAAACCAACGAGATCCTGGTGCCCGCGCAGGCCGAAATCGTCCTCGAAGGCCACGTTAACCTTGGGGAATTGCGCCGCGAAGGCCCCTTCGGCGATCACACCGGCTTCTACTCGCTGGACGACGATTATCCCGTCTTCCACGTCGACTGCATCACCCACCGCAAGAACCCCATCTACGCCACCACCATCGTCGGCCCGCCGCCGATGGAGGATTACTACATGGGCAAAGCCATCGAGCGCATCTTCCTGCCTCTGATGCGCATGCAACTGCCCGAGGTCCGCGACATGGCCATGCCAGCGGAAGGCATCTTTCACAACCTCATGCTGGTCTCCATCCGCAAGACGTATCCTGGCCATGCCCGCAAAGTCATGCATGCCATCTGGGGATTGGGCCAAGCCATGTTCACCAAGTGCATCGTCGTGGTGGACGAAGATGTCGATGTAAAGAACTTCAGTGAGGTCGCCTGGAAAGCCCTTAACAATATCGACCCGCAGCGCGACATCGAGTTCGCCATGGGCCCCATCGATTCCCTGGACCATGCCAGCCGCCTGCCCAACTACGGCTCCAAGATGGGCATCGACGCCACCCGCAAATGGCCCGAGGAAGGCTTCACCCGCCGCTGGCCCGACGTCATCACCATGCCCGCCGATGTCAAGAAGCGCGTCGACGATCTTTGGAAGAAAGCCGGCTTATAGCTTACTCTCTAGGGATGCCCATCCCTCTGATCAAGCTCTCCGCCGTTCAGGTGCTAGGGATTGCTTGCTTCGGTGTAGCCCTGGGCAACTGGCTGAAGCACCGGTTGCCCGTCCTCGATAAACTCAACATTCCTTCTTCGATTGTTGGCGGCCTCGTCTTTGCCGTTACGACTCTAGTGCTCCGGGACCGCGTCGTGAACTTCGAGATGGACCTGGTTCTCCAGGGCATCCTCATGAACGCGTTCTTCACCACCATTGGAATGGGCGCCAGCCTCCGCCTGGTGAAGGAAGGCGGCATCCAGGTGCTGATCTTCTTCGGCGTCGCCACGCTCGGCGCGCTGCTCCAGAACGCCGTCGGCATCGGTCTCGCCAAAGTTTTCAACGTCAGCCCCCTGCTGGGCATCATCTCCGGATCCGTGGCCCTTACCGGCGGCCCGGCCACCGCGCTCGCTTTCGGCAAGACCTTTGAGGATATGGGCGTCGCGGGCGCCTCCGCGGTAGGCGTTGCGTCCGCGATGTTCGGCATTACAGCCGGCGGCCTGATGGGCGGGTACATCGGCGGCATGCTGATCCGCCGCGACAAACTGAAGGCGAAGATCCCGCCTCCTCCCGCCCCCGACCCCGAAGTGATTGCCTACGACCATGAGGCCACCGTCGACACGGGCGTCAGCAAGATGCACGACGAAAGCGAAGCCGAAGAGAACCACCTGCTTGCCAGCGTCATCGCCATCGCCGTCGCCATGGCTCTCGGCACCCTCGTCAGCGCCTGGTTCACCAGCATGAGCCTGGTCCTGCCCTCCTACGTCGGCGCCATGATTGCCGCCGCCATCATCCGCAACGTCGATGACCACACCGGCTTCCTCAAACTCAGCCAGCGCCACATCGACACCATCGGCAACATCGCCCTCTATATCTTCATCGTCATGGCCCTGCTGACGCTGCAATTGTGGCACCTGGCGGCGCTGGCGCTGCCGTTCCTCGTGATGCTCGCCGGGCAGATCGTCCTGGTATTCCTGATGTGCGTCTTCCTGGCTTACAAGATCATGGGTAGCGACTATGAGGCCGCCGTCATGTCCGGCGGCTTCTGTGGCTTTATGCTGGGCACCACCGCGAATGCCATGGCCTGCATGGACGTCATCACCCGCAAACACGGCCCCGCGCCCCGAGCCTTCATCGTCGTGCCGCTGGTGGGCGCCTTCCTCATCGATTTCACCAACGCCCTCATCATCACGACTATGGCGAACTTCTTCAAGTAAGTGGTATCCTGAAGGGACCGAACTGCGGTGGCTATAGCTCAGTCGGTAGAGCGCTGGATTGTGGTTCCAGAAGTCGTGGGTTCAAATCCCACTAGCCACCCCAACTCACCCCTCCCTTCCTCATCGATTTTCACGCTACGCTGGTCCTGGTAACCGTTTTTCACGACGAGTCATCGTTTTTCATGGCCACCCCGCCCCCGTTGCGATTTTCAGGACCCGTCACCTCTCTCCTGGAGCGGCACTTGCCGGAGCCCGCCACCCCTGCCGGCTACGCGGCACTCATCCACGCCTATAGCTTGCCGGTACCTACTCCTCGGGCGCTCTCCGCCACCGGTGCCCACCACCGCGTGACGGAAGCCGGCGGCTGGCGCATCCTCACGCCTCGCCACGCACCGGCCCCCACCTTGGACGCGCACCTCACCTTCGCGCTGCGCTACGAAGGCATCGATCTGGCGGTCCTCAAACGTCTGTTCCTGCAAACAGGCCCCGTCCCCATTGCATCCGTTGTCGCCGCCAGTCCCACCGGCAAATCTGCCCGGCGGCTATGGTTCCTCTACGAATGGCTCCTCGGGCAAACGCTAGACCTGCCCGATTCCCGCTCCGGCTCTTACGTGCCCGTCCTCGACCCGGAACGCCAGTTCCCATCCACTTCCCACCACAACTCGCCACGGCATCGGGTGCGCATCAATCTACCGGGCTCGCCGCAATTCTGCCCACTGCTATTCCGAACCACCAAGCTCAACCATTTCATCAGCCTCAACCTGGCCGCGCGAGCCCAGGCCGCTCTTGCCGCCATCCCGCGCGACATCCTGGCACGAACCGCCGCCTTCCTCCTTCTGAAGGATTCCAGGTCGTCCTACGCGATTGAAGGCGAGCGCGCGCCCCACGACCGTATCCAGCGTTGGGGCCGGGCGATCGGGCAGGCTGGACGCCACCCGCTATCCATCGAAGAACTTCTACGTCTGCAGGCGCTGGTGATCGGAGATGCCCGCTTCGTTGCACTTGGGCTACGGCGGGAAGGCGGCTTCGTGGGCGAGCATGACCGCGAAACTCGCGCTCCGCTGCCGGACCATGTGAGCGCCCGCCATCAGGACTTACCTGTCTTGCTGGAAGGACTGCTCGCTTTCGACCGCGCTGATGCTCACGGTTTGGATCCCGTGCTTGCTGCCGCGATAGCCGCTTTCGCCTTCGTCTATATCCATCCATTCGCCGATGGCAACGGCCGCCTGCACCGCTATCTGATCCACCACGTCCTTGCCTCCAGGGGCTTTCATCCACCGGGCATTGTATTCCCGATCTCGGCCGCTATCCTGGAGACCCTCCCTGCCTACCGTGCCGTGCTCGAAGACTACTCGCAACGGTTGCTGCCCGTCATTACCTGGAAGCCCACTCTGGACGGCAATGTCGATGTCCTCAACGACACCGCCGATTTCTACCGCTTCTTCGATGCCACGCCCCACGCTGAGTTCCTCTATGAATGCGTACGCCGCACGATCGACGAGGATCTGCCCAGGGAAACGGCCTTCCTGCAAAGCTACGATCAGTTCCGCTCGGCGATAGCCGCTATCATCGACATGCCCGATCGCACGGCAGACTTGCTTTTCCGCCTGCTACAGCAAAACAATGGCAAGCTTTCCTCCCGCGCCAGAACCCGTGAGTTCGCGGCGCTCTCGGATGACGAAACCGTCCAGGTGGAACAGGCCTACCGGCAGGCATTCCCTCCACCCGCGTTAGCATAATCCTTATGTCGCTCCGTGTCCTCCTGCTGCTTGCCGCGATCGTCCCCGGCTTCCCCCAAACCTTCGACCTCATCCTGGCCAACGGCCGCATCCTCGATCCCGAATCCAATCTCGACGCCCCCCGCCATATCGGCATCCGCGGCGGCAAGATCGCCGCCATCAGCGCCACGCCGTTGAAAGGCACCCGCACTATCGACGCGAAAGGCCTCGCTATCGCCCCCGGCTTCATCGACCTGCACGCCCACGGCCAGGACCTTGAGAACCAGCGCTACCAGGTCCGCGACGGCGTTACCTCCGCCCTGGAGCTAGAGATCGGCGCGTACGATATCGCCGCCTGGTACCAGGAAAGGGAAGGGAAGCGGCTGATCCACTCCGGCGTCAGTGTCGGCCACGTGCCCTCGCGGATCCAGGTCATGAAGGACCCCACGCCCGCCCTCGTCCCGACCGGCGATGGCGCACGCCGCCGCTCGTCCGACGAGGACGTCACGGTGATGAAGCGCTCCATCGAGCGCGGCCTCCAGCAAGGAGCCGTCGGCGTTGGCTTTGGCATCCAGTACACCCCCGCGGCTTCCAAGTGGGAGATTCTCGAAATGTTCCGCGTCGCCGGGCGCTTTAAAGCGCCAGTGTTCGTCCATATCCGGCACATGGGCGACGCCGAACCCGACGCGCTCACCGCGGTGGAGGAAGTTATCGCCGCCGCCACCGTCACCGGCGCCCCCCTCCATATCGTCCACATCACTTCCAGCGGCCTCTCCCAGGCTCCGAAGATTCTGCAAACCATCGCCGAAGCCCGCGTCCGCGGACTCGACATCACCACCGAATGCTACCCCTACACCGCAGCCATGACGGAACTCAGTTCCGCCATGTTCGACACCGGCTGGCAGAAGGTGCTTGGCATCAACTATCCGGAAGTGGAATGGGTCGCCACGGGCGAGCGGCTGACGGAAACCACCTTCCAGACTTACCGCAAGCAGGGCGGCATGGTCATTATGCATATGATCCCCGAAAAGGTGGCCGAGCAGGCCGTCGCCCATCCCGTCACCATGATCGCCAGTGACGGCATCATCCGGAACGGCAAAGGCCACCCCCGCGGCGCCGGATCCTATGCTCGCGTGCTTGGCTACTACGTTCGCGAACGCAAGGCCCTTCCGCTGATGGACGCCATTCGCAAGATGTCCCTGATGCCTGCCCAGCGCCTGGAACGAATCGTCCCCGCCATGAAGAATAAAGGCCGGATCAAGGTTGGCGCCGATGCCGATCTCGTCGTTTTCGACCCGAACACGGTCCGCGACCAGGCCACATTCCAGAAGCCCACCGTGCCTTCCACCGGGATCCCCTATGTATTGGTGGGCGGCGTCCCCGTAGTCGATAACAGCCGTATCATTGACAGCTCGTTTCCCGGCCGCGCCCTCCGCGCCGCCGTCCCGCAGCCGTGATCTACCTGCGCTTTTATAAGCCTTATGGCGTCCTTAGCCAGTTCACCGATCCGGATCGCACCGGCCACCCCACCCTCGCCCGCTACATCAATGTCCCCGGCGTCTACCCCGTCGGCCGCCTGGACCACGACAGCGAAGGGCTCCTGCTGCTGACGAACGACGGCGCCTTCCAGCATCGCTGGAGCGATCCGAAGTTCGAGCACCCTAAAACCTATTGGGTGCAGGTGGAACGCATCCCCGGGGAAGCCGCGTTACGGCAACTCCGGGAGGGCGTCCTGATCCAGGGCCGGAAAACCCGTCCCGCCGGCGTGCGACTATTAGCCGAACCGCCCCCCGTGCCCCCGCGCGATCCGCCTATCCGCTACCGCGCCACTGTGCCCGATGCCTGGCTCGAACTCATCCTTACCGAGGGCCGCAACCGCCAGGTCCGCCGCATGACGGCCGCCGCCGGCCACCCCACGCTCCGGCTCATCCGCGCCGCGATCGGCGGCGTTACCTTGGAAGGTCTGCAACCTGCCCAGTGGGACGAATGGACGGGCCCGTTGTTCGCTGCTCCCGCGCCCCGCGCCGCGCGTCCAACTCGGCGGAGTTGAGCACCAGGCTACGGCACGGCACCTCGACGTAGCGATACAGCAGAAAAGCCGCTCCCGCCGCCATTCCAAACACGGCCGGCATCGCCAGCCAATAGGCCGCCGCCGGCCACTGCCGCAGCGCCATGAATGGAAACAACAAGTGTGCCGTCACCTTCACCACCGGCCCATGCAGCAGGTAGAACGAGTACCCCGTACGCCCAAACTTCGCCACCGCCCCCAGCCACGCCGTCTGTTCCATCCATCGCCGGCGGTGCTGCAGCAACAGGCCCGCCATCAGCACCGCCGACACGGTGATCAGGCCACTTGCCATGTAGGCCCCGCGGAATACCTCCCCCGTGCCGATCCGCACGATGTGGCCGTCCAGCAATACCCTCACGACCAGCGCCGTACTCCCCACCAAGGTTGTCTGCCACAACCGCAGCGGACCGCGCTCCTTCATCGCCAGTGCCTGCGCCTCATAGAGCAGGCAACCCATCGGGATGTAGGCGGCGCGCGTGGCAATGTGCCCTTGCGCCGCGAATAGAAACGCGATCCCCACCACGCCCGCCCAGGCCGCGATTCGTTGCCGCTCCGTTGCCCCCGCCCGCTGTAGCCAGAGCACGATGGGCGGCAGTACTAGATATCCGGCGACAATGTAACTCAGCGTCCACGACACCGTGAGCACCGGTCTGCTGGGGAAAAGACCAGGCCATAACAACAACTGTTGCCCGAACACGCCCCAACTCCACTCGCTCAGCCGCACCCGCGATTCCCCGGGCGCCACCGCCGACCACAAGATCATTAAAAACAGCAGCGCGATATACGGGACATAAATCCGGACGAGTCTAAGTAGTACAAAGTCCGAGTACGAAAAACGCCGGCTCGCCAGATTGTGGGCGACGAAGTACCCGCTCAACAGCAGCAGCAGATTCGTCCCCAGGCTGCCCAGCCGCCCAATCAGCCACTCGCCTTCGTCGATCCACCCCGCGCCGGCCGTCGCCGGACCCGCAAATGAATTGTAATGATAGAGAAATACCAAAATAGCCGCGGCGGCCCGCAGTACATCGAATACAGGCATACGCTCCCGGTGGCGCATGCCGGTGGCCACCGGCGAAATGGAAGTGGACACGGCAAAACTCCCGTCGATTATTCAGTAACGCGGGGAGTGTTGTACTACTTATAGCATAGGGGCCGTCCTGGAGGCCGGAATCGAGGCACGGCTTCGCTGCTCCCCGGAGAGGCTGCCCGGCCGCCGCCCCCTAATACGAGTAGTGCGCCGGACCGGCCTTTTCTCTCCATCGCATTGCGCTCCGGGACACTCGCCACGTGCTGCCTTCGGAGCCCGCTTGCTTGCGGGCGCCAAAAGCTATTCCACACCTCAATCCGGCAATACCCGAATCTCCAGTCCCTTGAACCGCATTTCAAACGCCGGCCCGCTATGCAATTGCAGAGCGATAAACCCGCTCCCGGCGATGCCCGCGTCTTCTTCCACCCACTCCACCGTTTTCACCCCGTTCAACTCCAGCGTGATGCGATTCCCCTTGGCCGTGATCACGTAGGTGTTCCAGCCATCCTTCACCGGCGCCGCCCCGCTGGGCCCGGCCAGCACCTTCTTGCGCCGCGATTCGTCATATAGGCAACCCCAATACCCCTCCCCCATGTCCGCCTGGTACCCGATCACCTCATGCGAGCCCGCTATCGGCGCGCTCCGGAACTGGATCCCGGAATTGGCCTTCCCCGTCGCATCCTTCATCTGAAACGCCGCCCGCAATACAAAGTTCTTGTACTGCTTTTTGGTCCGTAAGAAATCGTTGTACTTCAGCCCCGGCGACCGGCCGACGATCACCCCGTTCTCCACCGACCACAAGCCCGGCGTGTCCACAATCCACTGGTCCAGGTTCTTCCCATTGAATAAAGGGACAAACCCGTCCGCCCCAAACCCCACCATCGATGCCAGTAACAACAAAGCCGCGCAGCGCATGCGCGTATTGTATCTTCCCTACGCTATCCTCAGGAGAATGTTGCCCACGTTGCTTCTGGTGGCCGCCCTATCGGCGCAAGCCCAGGATTGGCCGCAACTGCTCGGCCCCACCCGCAATGGCGTCTACACCGGACCCGGCCGCAAACCCGCCGCCAAACTCTGGTCGAAATCCATCGGCGCCGGCTTCAGCGCCCCGATCGTCGCCGCCGGCAAGCTGTTCCTCTTCCACCGCCAGCAGAACCAGGAAGTGCTGGAAGCCTGGAACCCCGCCGACGGCAAAAAGCTCTGGGCCTACGCCTACCCCACCACCTACCGCGACGACTTCGGCTTCGACGAAGGCCCCCGCGCCACGCCCGTCGCCGATTCCGGCCGCGTCTACACCTTCGGCGCCGAAGGCCAGCTCCATTGCGTCGATGCCAACACAGGCAAGAAGATCTGGTCCGTCGATACCGCCAAAGTTTTCCAGGTCCGCAAGGGCTTCTTCGGCGCAGCCTCCTCCCCCGTGATCGATGGCAACCTCCTGCTCGCCAATATCGGCGGCGCTGCCGGCGGCATCGTCGCCTTCGATAAGGCCACCGGCAAGACTGCCTGGACCGCCACTGAGGACGAAGCCAGTTACTCCTCCCCCGCCGTCCTCACTCTCGGCGGGCTCAAGCGCGCTCTCTTCCTGACCCGCGCCGGGCTCGTCGACCTCGACCCCACCAACGGCAAAGTCCGCTACCAGTTCCCCTGGCGCTCGCGGTCTAACGCCTCGGTCAACGCCGCCACGCCCATCGCGGAGGGCAATGTCCTGTTCCTCTCCTCCAGTTACGGCACCGGAGCCATCGCCTTTGAAGTCCAGGGCGGCACTTACAAGAAGCTGTGGTCCAATGACGACTCGCTCTCCAGCCACTATTCCACCAGCGTCATCTCCAACGGCTACCTCTACGGCTTCCATGGCCGGCAGGAGATGGGCCAGCAGCTTCGCGCCGTCCAACTCCGCACTGGTAAAGTCGCCTGGAGCCAGGACGGCCTCAGCGCCGGCACCGTCACCCTCCTGGGCGATACCCTCCTGGTTATCCGCGAAAATGGCGAGGCCCTCCTCGTCCCAGCCAAGCCGGATCGCTTCCAAACCCTCGGCAAGTTCCAACTGCTGCCGGCAACCGTGCGCGCCTACCCGGCCGTCGCAGGCGGTCTGTTGTTCCTTCGCGATGAATCCACGCTGGCCTGCTATCGTCTCGATTAACCTCAAACTTCACCGGAGCCACGTATGCCCCACTCGAAAGCCATCCTCGTTGGTTGTGGTTACTTCTCCCGCATCCACCTCGACGCCTGGCGGCGGCTGCAAGACCGCGTCACGATCACCGCCCTTTGCGACATCGATCCAGCCGCGGCCCAAGCCCGCGCCGCGGAATACGGCATCGAACGCACGTATACCGACTTCCGTAATGCCCTTGACTGTGAGAAGCCCGACTTCGTCGATATCGTCACCCGGCCCGACCTCCACGCTTCCGTCGTGCGCGCCGCCGCCGACCGTGGCATCACGCCCTTCTGCCAGAAACCGCTCGCCCCCACCTTCGCCGAATGCCAGGAACTCGCCGCCTACTGCGCCCAGCGCAATGTGCGCCTCATGGTGAACGAAAACTGGCGCTGGCAGGCCTGGTATCGCGAATTGAAGCGGCTCCTCGATTCAGAAGCCATCGGCCAGCCCCACTACGCCGTTCTCCGCCACCGCGTGGCCGACGGCGTCGGCGACTCCCCCTATCCCAACCAACCGTATTGCGCCGCGATGCCGCGTTTTCTCCTTATCGAAACCATGCTGCACTTCGTCGATACCGCCCGTTTCCTGATGGGCGAACTCACCCTGCAGGCCTCGCTCATGCACCGCGCCAATCCCAACATCGCCGGGGAAGACATCGTTGTCCTCAACTGCACCACGGCCAGCGGCGCCATCTGCGTGGTTGATGGCAACCGCGTCTCCCGCGCCGAGCGGGAAGGCCCCGTCTCCGGCGACGCCCGCATTGAAGGCTCTACCGGCACTCTCTCCCTCCACGGCGACGGCTCCATCGTCATCCGCCCCCATACCGGCGACCCCATCGCCCACACGTACTCCATCCCGACCACCGGTTACCGCGGTGACAGCGCCTATTCCGTCCACCGCCATTTCCTCAATGCGCTGCAACGGAACCAGCCCTTTGAAACCGATGCCGCCGACAACCTCCAGACCATGTATCTCGTGGAACAGGCTTACCGCCTCGCCGGACGGTAAACGCACGGCGGCGCAATCAGTGATATCCTTCCCAACCAGCCATGCTCTTCGCCCTGTCACTTACCCTCGCCGCCGCCCTCCAGGCGCAACCCGCGCCCGATAAGGAAGCCGCCGTCAAAGCCCACCTCGACGCCGCCCGCCAAGCCGCCGGTAAGGACCACACCGGCATCTTCGAAGGCATCTGCACGCAGTTCGCGAAACCCGCCGCCCCGCGTGCCACCGCCGTTCCTCCCACCCGCCCGCCGCGCCCCTCCACGCCCCCCGCCCGCGACACCTGGCATGCCGAGCCCGTCAAGGTCTTCGACAACCTCTACTTCGTCGGCGAAAAGGACTACGGCGCCTGGGCCGTCACCACCTCTGCCGGCATCATTATCATCGACGCCATCTTCGACTACTCCGTGAAAGACCAGATCGTGGATGGTCTAAAGAAGCTCGGCCTCAATCCCGCGGATATCAAGTACGTCGTCGTCAGCCACGCCCATCGCGATCACGTCGGTGGGGCCGGTTACCTCCAGGAACACTACGGTGCCAAGGTCGTCATGGGCGCCGAAGACTGGAACCTGCTGGACCGCACGCCAGCCACCTGGCTCAAAGCCCGCCGCGACATCGTCGCCACCGACGGCATGAAGCTTACGCTTGGCGACACCACCATCACCCTCTACGTCACTCCGGGCCACACCCTCGGCACCCTCTCCGTGCTTGTTCCGGTCAAGAACAACGGCAAACCACACCTGGCCGCATCCTGGGGTGGTACCGGCTTCAATTGGCTCTCCGGCAGCCCCATGTACATCACGCCGGACCGCCCCAACAAGTTCTGGTTCGACCAATACATCGCCTCGGCCACCCGCTTCCGCGACATCGTTTCCAAAGCCGGCGCCGATGTCCTCATCGCCAACCACACCCACCTCGACGACGCCAAGAACAAGCTTCCGCGCATGGCCGCCCGCAAGCCGTCCGAACCGCACCCCTACGTTATCGGCAACGATGCCGTGGTCCGCTATGTCACCGTCGCCCAGGAATGCGCCAAAGCCGGCCTCGCCCGCACCGAATAACGCGCTACATTACTTCTTTCGCCCTATGCGCAAACCGGACCGCCGCCGCTTCCTCAGCACCACTGCCGCCCTTGCCGGCCTTACCTCCTGCTCCACGAATCCCCAGCCGGAAGCCGCCGCGGCTGGCGCCCACATGCGCGCCTATGGCGAACGCTCCCCGCATGAAAGGACCGTTCGGGTGATCCGCGAACTCACCGCCAGTAAAGGCACCGGCTCCAGCCGCACGCCGTTGCACGACCTGTACGGCACCATTACGCCATCCGCCCTACACTACGAACGCCATCACGCCGGCGTCCCTTCCATCGACCCCGCCCAGCACCAACTCCTGCTCCACGGCCTGGTCGACAAACCGCTCACCTTCACCCCGGCCGATATCCGCCGCTATCCCTCCTTCTCCCGCATCTACTTCCTCGAATGTGGCGGCAACATGGTCGGCGAGCTCGCCGGCAATCCCCCTCCCACCGTGCAAGCCAGCCATGGCCTGGTCAGCGGAACCGAGTGGACCGGCGTCCCGCTCGCCACCCTCCTCCGCGAAGCCGGCATCAAGCCCGAGGCCAAATGGATTATCGCCGAGGGTGCCGACCCCTGCCGCATGGCGCGTAGTATCCCGATCGAGAAATGCCTGGACGACACCCTCGTCGCCTATGGCCAGAACGGCGAGGCGCTACGTCCGGAACAGGGCTATCCGCTGCGGCTGCTCGTTCCCGGTTGGGAAGGCAACGTTAGCGTCAAGTGGCTGCGCCGCCTCCATGTCACCGATCAGCCCGCCATGTCCGTCAAGGAGACCGCCTACTACTCCGAACTCCGGCCCGACGGCAAAGCCGAGCAGTTCTCGTTCGTGATGGAAGCCCGCTCGGTTATCACCCGGCCCTCCGGCGGCCAGTCGCTGCAAGGCCCCGGTTTCTACGAAATCACCGGCCTGGCCTGGACGGGCGGCGGCAAGATCACCCGTGTCGAAATTTCTACGGATGGCGGCAAGTCCTGGGCCGACGCCCAACTCCAGCAACCCGTTCTCGATAAGGCCCTCGTCCGCTTCCTGTTTCCCTGGAATTGGGATGGCAAGGACGCCACCCTCCAATCCCGCTGCACCGACGAGACCGGTTACACGCAACCCACCCGCGACCAACTCATCGCCACCCGCGGCCCGCACAGCAACTACCACTACAACGCCATTAAATCCTGGTATGTCCGGCCCGATGGGAGCGTCCAGCATGTCTAAACTCGTGCTTCTGCTGCTGCCCGCTCTGCTTGGCGCCCAGAATCCGAAAACCTACGGCTTCGGCAAACCCGCCAACCCCGAGCAGATCGCCGCCGCCAACCTCACTGTCCTGCCCGATGGCACCGGCCTGCCGCCAGGCTCCGGCAACGCCGCCAAGGGCGCGAAGATCTTCGAAGTGCGCTGCGTCCTCTGTCACGGCAACAAAGGCGTCGGCAAAGAGGGACGCTACCCTGCGTTGGTTGGCGGCCGTGGCTCGCTTGCCACCAACAAGCCTAAGAAAACCGTCGGCAGCTACTGGCCCTATGCCACCACCGTCTGGGACTTCATCCATCGCGCCATGCCCTTCAACCAGCCCGGCAGCCTTCCCCCTGACGACGTGTATTCGCTCACGGCTTACATCCTGTCTCTCAATGGCATCCTCCCCGAGAACGCCGAACTCAATGCGCAAACGCTGCCCCAGGTAAAGATGCCCAATCGCGACGGCTTTGTCCGTGCCAAACATTGACAAGAACGCGCTACAGACCCTCTTCGGGAACCCGCGCCAATGCCGCCACGTAGTGCCCGGACCACCACTGCGAGGGCCATTGGCGTAACCGCTCAAAGCCGAACATCACATCCAGCCATCTCCCCGCCATTCGCGGATATCGCCGCTCTACCCACCCCGACACCGGCACCGCCACAATCCGCGGCACGTGCACCAATGTCCCCCTCCGTTCCATCGTGAAGCCCGCCTGCGCCAACAGCTTCCACAACCCCTCCGCCGTCACCGACGCCCCGACGTAATAAGGCACCACGCCCATCCAGTGCAGCCATGCAAACGGCAGCGCATTGCGCAGCGCCAGCCACGGATTGCTCATGTTGTCGAACGTCACCAGCAGCCTTCCGCCCGGCCGCAGAATCCGCCGCAACTCGCCAAGCGCCACCACGATGTCCGCATGTTCCCGAAAATGATCCAGAGTCGAATTCGACAACACCAGGCAGAACGTCCCATCCGCATAGGGCAACCGGCGTACGTCCGCCATTAGAAATCGCCCTTGAGCATGCACGCGCGCCGCCTGGCCCACTACCTCCGCCGACACGTCGATGGCGTGCACCTCGCCCCCGCGCGCCGCTAGCGCCCCTACCAACCCCGGCCCCATCACCTCATCGAACAGATCCGTCTTCAACGACCGGCGCAGGGGCGGCTTGCTGTCCACCTCGCCCAGCCACCCTGCCAGCAACTGCCGGTACAACTCATCGCAGTAATAGCGCCATAATCCCTGTTTCCGCTTCTCCCAGAGCGGCTTCAACTCACGATTCCAGTAAGCTGAATCAGGCATAAAGCTTATGCATCAGAATTCAAGCCGTAATGCCACCTGCACCTGCCGCGCCCCCGTCGCCGTCTCCGCGATGCGCCCCGCCGACCCTACCCGCCGCCCCGTGCTGTCGAACAGGAACAGGTCCGCGGGCACCTGGAAGTTCACCCGGTTCGCGACGTTGAAGAACTCCCCTCTGATCCGCACCCGCAGCGTCTCCCGCTGCCATAGAATCTTATGCACCGCGACGTTCGCCGTCGCCAACCCCAGACCCCGCAGCGTGTTCCGTCCCAGCGTCCCGTAAAACCCAGCTTCCGGCAGCCCGAACGCCAGGGGATTAAACCACTGCGCCGGATTCCCCGTGGTCAACTCCTGCCCCGCTACACCGATGTAATCCGGACGCTGTCCTAAATCCGCCGTGCCCGCCCGCAGCCGCGCCCGGTCAAATCCCACCGACGGATAATAGGGCGACCCGGACTGCAACTGCAGCGTCCCATGCACTTCAAAACCCCACACCACCGCCGCCGATCCATTCGCCGCGAACGCATGCGTCACGTCGTAGTCCGACACCGCCCGGTTCTGCCGGTAATCCAACGGCGTCGGCATGCGGTCCGGCGACAGGAATTCCTGGAAGATCGCCCGCGAATTATTGTCGATCGACTTCCCAAAAGCATACTTCACCTGCCCCGATACCCGGCTCCCCCATCGCGTCTGCAATCCCGTCTGTAACCCGTGATAGTTCGAATCGAAGTTCGTCAGGCGGATACTCAACTGCCCCAGCCGTGGATTCCGCAACGGCGCATTGGCCGCAAAGAACGCCCGCCCATCGGCCAGCACCTGCGGTACCGCGATGTTGAAGTTCGAAAGATGCCCCGGCAGGTGAACTCCCCGCGACCCCGCGTATCCCACCCGCAGCGTCGTGTTGTTCCCTAACTGCTGCTCCACCAGCAGTTGAAACTGCCCCACATACGGCTGCGACGGCCGGTAATCAAAGGCATCGTAGGAATCCGTGATCGTCGCGCCCGCCACCGTCGCCAGCCCGTTGGGAAATGCCGGATTTGTGATCTGCGCCCGCCGGTAGAACGGGGGCATGCGCGTTCCGGCAATCAGAATATCCCGCGTGGTCAAGAGGTCGAAGAAGATCCCGGCGCCCGCCCTTATCACCGTCCGCCCCTTGCCGAACGGATCCCACGCCACCGCCAACCGCGGCGCGAAGTTCGTTCGCGACGGATTCTCAAACAGCGGCCCACCCACCGTCGCCGCGGCGTCCCGCAATGGGTCCCGCAGCGTCGCCACCTTCCCATTCACTTCCTTTGGTGTCGAGTACGTCTCGTAGCGCACTCCCGCCGAAACGCTCAGACCCCGGCCCGGCCGGTACTCGTCCTGCACGAACGCGAAGTACAGGTTCTGGCGCCAACCCCGCACCGTGTCCGAACCCGGCGCCATCACGTCAAAACTCCGCGGCGTGCCCGTCAGCAGATTCGCGACCGACGTGAACCGGAAATAGCCTGACCGCACATTGTCCGAGATTTGGTTGAACTGCACGCGGTCGAATCCCGCGCCCGCCGTCACCTGGTGCGCCCCGCTGACGTGCATCCAGTTGTAGTTGATCTGATAGTCATTGACGACATAACGCCGCGGTTGGAGCCGCTGCGCCAGTCCGCCCAACTCCGTCAACCCCGTCACATCGATCGCTCCCAGCGGCAGTCCCGGCACAAAACTCAACTTCGCCGCATCGGGGTTGCTTACGTCCGCCCGCTCATAGTTCCACACGCGGCTGAACCCCAACCGCCACTCGTGCACCGTGCGCGGCGATGCCACCCACTGTACCCCGCTATGCGCAAACTGGTACCGCGAGACGCTGCCCAGGGTCCACACCGACAACGGATCCGGCCCCGCGCGCCTCCCGCCGTCCCACGTGTATCGTCCGGATACCCGCCACCGCTCCGACAACTGCGCGTCCACCTTCTGTGCCACGTAATCTTCCCGCGTCCGTGTCCCAGTGGCTGTGATGTACTCCCCTGTCCCATCCCCAAACTCGCGCCCGGTCGGCAGCGGATAAATCGCCAGAAACGGCCGCACCGCCGGATTCACCGTCACCCGCCCACCGGGCAGATTGCCCTCCCGCGCCGCCGCCGTCATCGTCACGGACCGCGCCGTCTGCGCCAACGACTCGCGCAACCCCTCATAGTTCGTTACAAAGAACAGCTTGTTGCGCCGCACCGGCCCCGCCAGCAGCCCGCCGAACTGGTTCCGCCGGAACGGAGGAATCGCCTGCGCCGGATTATCAAAGTAATTCCGCGCATCCATTGCGCTATTGCGCAGAAATTCGTACAGGCTACCGTGAAAGTCGTTCGACCCCGACCGCGACACCGCCGTGAACACGCCACCGGCCGCCCGCCCATACTCCGCGCTGAACGCATTCGTCAGCACCCGCAACTCCGCTACACCTTCCAGACCCAGCAGTACTCCAGCCGCACTGGATGGCGCCGCCCCCGACGCTTCGTTGATCCGGATGCCATCCATCTGGAAGCCGTTCTGGTTCGACCGCATTCCGTTCACCGAGACGCGCGTCCCCAGCCCCGAGTTCATCGTTCTTACCGAGTTCGCCGCCACGGTGGCTCCGGGTTGCTGCGCCGCCAGTTCAAACAGATCGCGCCCGTTCAATGGCAGCGACTGCAACTGTGCCCCCGTGATTGTGCCACCCAATGACGAAGCGGCGGCGTCCACCAGCCGCGCCGCATCGGTTAACGTAATCGACTCGCTCGTGGCCCCCAAAGCCAGCGCAACATCCGCCTCCCGGACACGCCCGCTCCCTAGCTCCACCCCCAGCAGTTCTGCTACCCGGAACCCGGTATGCGTCACCGATACGTGGTAGATGCCGGGCAGCAGGCCCGGAGCATGATACCGCCCTTGTTCATTGGTCACTGTCTGCCGCTCGCCCGCGGTGGCCGCCGCCACAATCCGTACCGCCGCTCCCGCCACTGGCATCCCCACCGGATCCCGAACCACGCCTGTAATGGTCCCCTGCGTCTGCGCCCATACGCCTACCGCTAACAGCATCGCAAGCAACGTCATCCCTTGCTCCCCGCCGCCTGCAAAAACCGCTCGTCCACCATCGCCGCCGCGGGCACCAGTTTCTCCGCATACCCCTTCTTGTGCGCCCAAGCCGCGAACCGCTCCAGCGATTGCCGATCCATTCGCCCATTCGCTACCACATGCGTCCGGCACAGGCTCTTGATTCCCGCTACATCCAGCCCGGCGCGTTGCGCCAGATCAATCGCAAACGCCGGCGTGTGGCCATCCCGGTAATCCCGCAACCCTCCCTGTAACGCCCGCAGAAAGCGCGCTCCCGTATCCACTGGCCCATCCAGCAACTGCCGTCCGAATATCACATGGGCCAACTGAAATCCCGGCATCGTCCGGCCCATCGTCGTCAACAATCGGAACTCCGGCCGCCGCAGCGCTTTTAAGTTGGAAAGATCCGCACCCGTCAGCCCATCCACCTCTCCGCGCAAAAGCGCCGCGGCGCCTTCCATCGGCATCAGCTTCACTATCTCGACTTCGGATGGGCGCACTCCCGCTTTCTCCAGCGCCGCATCCAGCGCAAACTCCGCAATGCCCCCCGGGTATCCATTGGCCACCTTCTTCCCCTTCAATCCCGCTACCGATGCAATCGACTGCCGTGCATAGATGGATCCTACATCCCCGCAATCCGCCATCGCCTGGTCCCGCGCCGCCACCAGCCGGATCTTCACCCCCTTGCCGATTGCATTCAACATGGGCGGATTCAACGAATACAGAGCAACATCCAGTCCACCCTGCGCCAGCACCGGAATCGCCTCGTTCGACCGTGCCAGTGGCGCCAAATCAATCTCCAAACCCTGCTGCCCGAAGTAGCCCTTCTCCATCGCCAGGTGCAGCGGACTCAAATTCAGATGCACCGTCCCGGCCACGCGCAACTTCACGGCGCCCAGCGCCTTCGCCGCCAGCGCCGTCATGCCCGGTGCCAGAAAAAACGTCCGTCGTCTCATCGTCCTCCCCCCGAAGGCTGCCCGTTTCCCAGCAGGGCCAGTGGCAGCACCTTGCCCGTATAGGTGGTCTCCGGTTCCTGCCGCACTACTTGTATCGCTCCCGCGTGTTGCCAGATCCGCGCCGCTACCGTCCCGCCGTAGTAGAGCCGCATCTGCTCCAGAAAGTAAGCCAGAACTGCGTCCAGATCTGCATCGGCGCCCACCGCGCGCGGGCTTACCCGTAACTCCAACGCCGTCTGCGTCCCCAGATCGCGCTCGACGATCTGGTAGTCTCCCGGCCCGCCTCCGAACCGCCCCGGCATCGCCTGTTCCAGAATTGCCGCGATATCGGCGCCGTGCAGCGTCATCCCCTGCCCGGTCACCTTGCCGAAACTCGCAATCCGCGAGATCACCGTCGTCATCCCCAACCGCCCGTACAGGCAGTCGCAGCGCACCTCGCGTGCAATCACCCCCGTATCGTCCATCTCCGCGTTGATCAGAAACCGCGGCGCAAACGGCAGCAGCGTCGTGAACAGCAGCGCATCGATCTCCGCCCCCTCCCCAAAGGGCAGCGGCCGCCGGCGCTTCACCACCGCCACCGAGTCCGCCAACACATGCACCTCGTTCCCACTCTGCCTATGGCGGCACGCCGACCCGATCGGCCCCACTTCACTGATGTGATAGTTCGTGAACAGCCGCGCCCCGGCCCGCGCCACCACTTCGCGTTTGGCCGTTGTCGATGCCTCGCCCCCGCTGATAAACGTTACCCCCGACAGGTCCAGTCCCAGCCGCGGTCCCGCGTCGGCCACCCGCACGGCCGGGCTCGCAAACGCCAGCACTACGCACTTGCGCCCCGCCACATACCGCGCCACTGGCGAAAAATCATTCGCCGGCAATGCTTCCGGATACGGCACATCCCCACCCGCCAGCCGCGCCACCGTTACCATCACCGACGTCGCCATCTGGTAATGCCCGGCATCCCGCATCGTGCTTGGAATCGTAAACCAGCGCCGCATCGGCCGCCCTTCCCGCGTTGCGCGGATCACGCCCGTCAATCCCGTCATCGACGGCAGAATGGGCCGTACCTGCACCCACTCGGCATCCTCCAGCCCGTACTCCTGTTCCCAGATCGCTTCGTGCGCATCGCGATAGACCTGGAACGCCGTCGTCCGTGGCGTCGGCGTGCCTCGCCCCCCGCTCCGGCTTCCGCTCGATCTCCCTTCCATCCCGCCCGGCGCCAGTGGATTCCGGAAATGGCGCTCCCCGCCCGGCACCTCCTGTCCGTGCCGCACCAGCGGCACCTTCCCCTTCAACTCGTCATGCGTGAGATACACGCCGCCGGCCGCCAGTTGCTCCAGCGCCGCTTCCAAGCCCCTGCCGCGCACCATCGATTCCAGGTCCGCATAGGCGCAGCCAGCCAATCGCAGCAGCTTGCATAACGACGATTCCGGGCGCCCATAGGCCGCCACGCGCGCCAGAAAGAGAAACGCCTCGTCCCGCTGCTCCACCCGCTCCCGCACCGCTCCCAAGGGGTCCGTCTGCCGCGGCGCCCGCACATAGTCCCAAACGCCGCCGATCAGCCCCGTGTAATACTTCGCTTCTCCCAGCACCCTATTGCTCCCTCCAGGGCGCCAGCCGCCTTTCCATACCCCGCAGCAATCCCTGGCTCACCATCCCCAGTAACCCCGCTGCCGCTACACTCACATACAAACGCTCGGTCGAAAACGTCTGCCATGCCATCCAGATCATGCTCCCCAACCCCGGCGACCCCATCACCAACTCCGCCGAAATCGCTACCACCAGGCATCGCCCAAACGTGATCCGGGTCCCGGTCAGGATCGACGGCAGCGCCCCTGGCAGATAAACCCTTCGCCAGCGCAGCCAGCGCGACGCGCCGTAAGACGTCGCCAACTCGACATACGCGCCATCAATCGCCCGCACGCCGTCAAACACCTGCTGGGTCATGATCAGCAGCGCCCCCAAGGCGATCAACGCCAGCCGCGCCGTCTCTCCCACTCCCAGGATGAGCAGCGACACCGGCAGCAGCGCCAGCTTCGGCATCGCGTAGACGCCCGCCAGCGCCGGCTCTACCATCCGCCGTACCAACTCCGACCGCCCCATCGCCACGCCTAATCCGATCCCCAACAGGGCTCCCGGCACGAAGCCCATCCCCGCCCGCCGCAGCGTCGCCAGCAAAGCCCGCGGTAACTCGCCTGTCCCGCATAACTGCACCGCCATCCCTGCCAACGCCGATGGCGGCGGGAAGAACACCGCATCCAGAACCCCGGTACGCACCGCCGCCTCCCACGCACCGCACAGCAATGCCGGCAGCACCAGCCCCCACCCCGAGTGCCGGCTACCTTCCCGCTGCATGCGCCACGCCCTTCACCCCAAAGCCCAGGTGCGCCAATAGCTCCCGCTTCTGCTCCAGAAACCCGTCGCTCACCAGCGACTCCACCTCGCGCGGCCGCTGCAGCCCGATCTTCACCTCCGCCACAATCCGCCCCGGCTGCCCGCTCATCACCAAGACCCGGTCGCTCAGCCGGATCGCCTCTTCGACGTCATGCGTCACCAGGATCACCGTGTTCTTGCGTTGCTCCCACAAGTCCAGCAACTCGCTCTGCAACTGCCAGCGCGTCTGGCAGTCCAGCGCCGCGAACGGCTCGTCCAGCAGCAGCAATTCCGGCTCCGCCAGGAACGCCTGCACCAGCGCCACACGCTGCTTCATGCCCGTCGATAGTTTGCTGGGGTAATCCTGCTCGCGTCCCGCCAGGCCTACCCGACGGAGCAATGGTACGGCGCGCCGCTCGCGCTCCTGGCGGCCTACTCCCATCGCCTCCAACCCGAAGGCCGCATTCTGGAGCACCGTCAGCCAGGGAAAGACGCTCGCTTCCTGCCGCACCAGCACGGGACGCCGACCACCCGGCTGCTCCACCGTGCCCTGCGACGGCTTCATCAGCCCCCCCAACGCCCGCAACAGCGTTGTCTTGCCGCATCCGCTCGGCCCGACAATACTGAGAAACTCGCCGCTACCAGCGCACAAGCTGACGTCGCGCAGGGCTTCTACTGCCCGCCCTTGCGACGTGAATGTCACACTTACCCCAACACAGCGAAATAACGCTGCCACTGCCGGCGTTCCTCCGTATCAGAATCTACTAAGTATACTGGCGAAATCGGAATCACCGGAACGCGACTTTATTGGTCCGATGCTACGATATCCTGGCAAACGCTATACCCGTCATGATCCATTCCCCCACCCATCTCGCCGGCCTTTCCCTGGCCCAACTCCGCCAGCGCTACCACCGCGAGCTGTTCGAATCGCAGCTCCCGTTCTGGAATCAATACGGCATCGACCACCAGTACGGCGGCGTCCTCCACGCCCTCGATTACGACGGCACCCCCGTCCACACCCACAAGCTCAGTTGGTTCCAGGGCCGCGCCCTTTGGGTTTACAGCTTCCTCTATAACAACTTCGGCCGCAATCCCGCGTGGCTCGACATTGCCCGCCAGACCCGCGCCTTCCTCCTCAACCACGCTCCACAACCCGATGGCTGGTGGGCCGAAGCCTTCCACCGCGACGGCTCCGTGCTTCGCCCATTCTCCGGCGACCTCTACGGCATGTACTTCGCCGCCGAGGGCCTCCAGGAGTACGCCTGGGCCGCCAACGATGAGGAATCCCGCCACCTCGCCTTCGCCCTCCTGCGCCAGTTACACCAACGCATCGAAGACCCCGCCTTCGCCGCCATGGATTGCCCCCTGCCCGGCCAGCGTAGCCAGGGTCTCTGGATGGTCAACCTCAACATCGCCCGCCAGATGGTGGCCCGCTGGCCCGATCCCGAGATCCAAGCCATCCTCGACCAGGCCATCCACGCCGTCATCCATCACCACTACAACCCTGAAATCGGGCTCAATAACGAAGTCCTTTACTACGACTTCTCCCGCCCTCCCGAGCACGCCACCAAATGCCAGCCCGGCCACTCCGTCGAAACCCTCTGGATGATCGCTGAAGAAGCCAAGCGCCGGGACGACCAGACCTTGTGGGACACCTGCACCGCCCGCATCCGCCGCCATCTCGATGCCGGCTGGGACCATGTCTATGGCGGGTTCTCCGAGATTGTCAACGTAAACCAGGGCGGCTACCAGTGGCCACCCTTCACCCCCGTCGGCACGGACCTGGTCTTCCAGTTCACTGGCGAGTATTTCTACATGAAACCGCTATGGGCGTTGAACGAAATCCTCATTGCCACCCTTAACATCCTGGAACATCGCCCCGATGCCCACTGGGCCGCCGATTACTTTACTCGGGCCCAGACCGTCATGGATGAGAAATACTCCCGCCGGCAGCACGGACAACCCGGCTACATGCTCTTCACGGACCGCCTCATGACCCAGCAACCCCACACCGCCCGCCAGGATAACTACCACCCTCCGCGGCAGTTGATGCTGTCGATCCTAACCTTGGATCGCATCCTCCAGACCGCGGCAGCTTAAAACCGGCTGTCAGGCCGAACCCTCGCCGTTACGGGAAGGCCCCCGGACGGGATGAAGGTCGTCCCGTGTCTTTGCGGGCGGGTAGGACTCTCGCCGGCCAAGCAAACCTGCATCGTCCTCAACAGTGTGGCAAGCACAATCTTCATTTCAAACAAAGCCAAACCGGCCCCAACACACCGCCGGTTACTGCCGCCAAATGGCAGGAACTCGTAAGAACTGTACTGGCGATTTACAAAGCGTTCCGGTTTGAATACTTCCGGGCCGGGATAAACTTCCGGGTCGCGATGGACCAGATAAATACACGGCGCCAACAGCACGCCTGGCTCGATATCGTAGCCGAAAAGATGGAAGGATTGTTTGGTCGCTCGCGGAATAGCAAACAAGGTTACGGGAGAAATCCGCAGCGTTTCCTGGCAAACGGCGGATAGGTAAGGCAGTTTTGCGATCTCCATTGGCTCCGGTTCCGCGCCCGCGCCGGCTAACTCCGCAAGAAGCCGCTCGCGGACGCGGGCATCCCGATGGACCCAATAGACAGACCAGGCCAGAGCCGCCGCCGTGGCCTCATTCGCCGCGAACATCATTGCCATGATCTCATCGCGGATCTCGGCATCCGTGAGGCTCTCGCCCTCCTCATCCCGCGCCGGCAGGAGTAAACCCAGGACATCGTTCCCCGGTTCCCGTGCCCGGCGGTCCGCGATCTCCGCCAGCAGAAGCTCGGAGAGCTGCCGTTTCAGACGCAGCAATCTTCCCCATGGGCTCCAGGGGCCGAGATCCACCTGCAAGGGCTTGAAGAATATGCAGGCCGCCAGCAGCGGCGCGTTCAGGATGGCTCGAAACGCGGACTGCATCGGATCGAACCGTTCCCTGGCGCTTGATCCCAGCAGGATCCGCAGCATCGAGCGCAGTGTAATCTCCTGGAAGGATGTGTGGATCGGAAACACCCGATCTGGCACCCACTCGGCCAGGATCTCCCGGGTGATCCCGGCGATCCCCGAGCCATAAGCGTGCAGGCACTGGCCGTGAAAATGCGGCATGATCAACCTGCGGTGCTGCTGGTGCTTCGCCCCGTCAATGGCGAAAAAGGTTTCTGTTCCGAGTAAGGAGGCGCCCACGTCCGACGAAGTGCCAAAAGAGTAAGGAGGCGCCGTGAATACGGCTTTCACCGCCCTGGCCGTGTTCAACATCACCATCGGCGGAAGACCCGGCAGCGCATAACGGAGCTGGTCCGCCGTTGCGAACTCGGACTGTGTCCGGTCCAGCGCGTCTATCGGGCGAAACACGCCTGCAAATAATGATAAATGAAGGTTTAGAAGCGAGGAGAGCCGCAGGCTTTCCATGTCGGAATAGCCGGGAGATCGCACCGGTGCCGGATTTTCCGAACCTGCCATGGCCATGCCGAACGGCACCTCCGAGCCCAAACGGATACTTCAGACACCGGCGGAGCGCGGGTTCATCGCGGCTTTTCGGCCGTGATGATCGCGTAGTCGAACGGATCGTACGCCCGTTCGTTGGCGGTGCTCGCCTTCCAGTACGCCCGCATCAGCGGGTCCATGCGTGCGGCCACGGCCGGATCATTCAGCCGCCGGCTCGCATAGCGGGCAAACGGGCCGTAAACCGCATCCCGGATCGACTGCCATTCAATTGAAACAAAGCCCGCCGCTCGTAATTTCTCGATGTAAGGCGTCCGCCCATACATGTTTTCCCGCGGTATTGACCAAATACGCCGCCCAATATAATCGCCGGCGCGCTCCACGGCGCCGAGCCGGCGCCCTTCCAGAGGCATCATATCGGCGATCGCCATCCGTCCTCCCGGCCGCAGAGTCCGGAAGGCCTCGTGAAAAAAACGCTCGCGCGTCACAAAGTGAAACGCCGCCTCAAGCGAAACGATCTTGTCGAAGCTCTCAGGGGCATAGGGAATCTCCGTGGCCGAGCCGACGCGGAGTTCGATGCAATCGGAGAGGCCGCGGCCGGCAACGCGCTTTTGCGCATGTTCGGCCTGTTTTGGGGATGGATTGAGCCCGCGGATCCGCCGCGGCCGGAAGTTCTCCATCCAGAAGATATCCTGATCTCCGAAGCCGAATCCCGCATCGAGCGCTTCATCCCCGGGGCCCAGTCCCGCCGCCTCCCCGAGCCGCCGGGCGAGGGCCTCGCATGCCGCATCGTAGGTCTCCACGCCCGCCCAGTAGCCCATATTCAAATAGAGGCTTTGCTCGCCGAGGTGGTTATTCGTGCCCAGCAGATCGTAAATCGTGCCGGCGCCATTACGGGGCGGCCGCACCAATAGCGAGATTACCTGGGATATCTGCATCAATTAATTCCGATGTCGCTAGGCTTTCCCGGTTAGTATACTGCATTTTCGCGCCGGTTCAATATTTTCATTTGAGGTAAGCCGGCTGGTAAACGCGGGCGGGCCATGGCTCGCCCGGGAAGCGCGGGCTTCCCTCCTATCGCGCGGCCCATCCGCCGCGCCCTTCCGGTCAACCGCGATCGTCCGCGCCGCTACCTGCCGGCGCTTCGCTTCTTCGCCACCGTCTTCGCCGATTTGCGGGCCGCTTTCTTAGCCCCTTTGACCGCCGCCTTCTTGGCAGCCTTCTTGACAGCCTTCTTTGCGGCCTTCTTCACCGCCTTGCGCCCCGCCTTCGCCTTCGCACCCTCGGAACCCGGCGCGGCCTCATCCACCATCTCGATCCCAAACAAGTCCGCCAGATCCCCGCCCGCCAAAACCTTCGACCCCGCTTGCCCCGGCGCCGTCCGCAGCCTCTCCCCCGCCTTTGCGATCAGTTCCCGCTGGTCCACCCCGCGCAAAAGGAACAGCAGTTCCGGCTCACGGTCCAGCCGCGCTCCAACCCCATACATCACCGCCGCCACATGCTTGCACATCTCCGCCCAATCCGGGCAACTGCACGACAACCGGATCTCCCGCGGCGAGGGAAACAGTCCATCCGATTCCCGGCAGATCCGCTCCATCACCCCCTTCGACAGCCGCCCCTGCAGCAACTCCACCAGCGAATCGATTCCCCCCGCGCAGTCGCCGCAAATCGACTTCCATCTAGTGGCCGGTACCGCCTCCACCTCCAGCGACACCTTATACAGGCTCGACCCGCTTACCCTCGCCTCGATCCGCCCGGGCTTCACCTGCAGGTCGATCACGCATCCCTGCCGCACATACGTCCGGCCGCGCGGCAGGCGGTTCTCATAGTCGCTGTAGCGCTCCAAATTGGCGCACCACGCCTTACCCCAAAACGTGCTCGCGATGGTCCGCCCGGTCACAAACACCGGCGATGTCGAGCCGTCCGTCCGAAACCGCTTCTGCAGCGCCGCCTTCGCCTTGCGCTTTCGCTCCGCCGCCGAAACATACGGCTTCCATCCCCAACCGTCATACCGCATGTCAAGCCTCCTCCAACGCCGCGTTCAGGTCCAGCGACACCAGCCGCATCAGGTCCTCGTCCCGCATCTCCGTCAACAGCGCCTCCGCCCCGCCACCCAGCACATCCTCGGAAAGCTGCCGCTTCGCCGCAATCATCTCATCGATCTTCTCCTCCACGGTACCGCGGCACACAAATTTGTGCACCAGGACATTCTTCGTTTGCCCAATGCGAAAAGCCCGGTCGGTCGCCTGGTTCTCCACCGCCGGATTCCACCACCGGTCGAAGTGCACCACATGCGATGCCGCCGTCAGGTTCAGCCCGGAGCCGCCCGCCTTCAAGGAAAGCACGAAAAAGCCCACTCCATCGTCTTCCTGAAACCGCCGCACCAGATCCTTGCGCTTGCCCACCGCCGTCTCGCCATGCAAGACAAGCCCCGGCTTGCCGAAAACCCCCGCCAGAAAGCCCGCCAACGGATCCGTGATCTCGCGAAATTGCGTGAATACCAGCATCTTCTCCTGCCGCGCCGCCACTACTTCGGCGATCTCCCGCAGCCGCGTCCACTTCCCGCTCCCTTCTTCATTCCACGCCCCGTCCCCCAACCACTGCGAGGGATGATTGCAGATCTGCTTAAAGCGCATCAGAAAGGCCAGCACCAAACCTTTCCGCTGGATGCCGGATGCCTCCTCCAGGCCCGCCTTCATCTCGTCCACCGCCTGCTGGTACAGTGCCGCCTGCTTCCGGCTCAACGGGCAGAACGCCTTCAACTCCGTTTTGTCCGGCAGGTCCGCGATCACGCTCTTGTCCGACTTCAAGCGCCGCAGAATATACGGCCGGGCTAACTCCCGCAACGGTCCATACGAACTACCCGGACGCTCCGCCAACCGCTTCACAAAAGAGCGAAACTCCTTCGCCGTTCCCAGCAGCCCCGGATTGATGAAATCGAAGATCGACCACAGATCCCCCAACCGGTTCTCCACCGGCGTTCCCGTCAGCGCAATGCGGTTCTCACTCCGCAGCGACTTCACCACCCGCGTCTGCTTGGCGTCCGGACTCTTGATCGACTGCGCTTCATCCAACACCACCAAGCGCCATTGCGCCCCCCCAATCCAACCGGCCCGCGGCAGCGCCCCGTACGACGTAATCACCAGGTCGGCTTTCTCCAGCCGCTTTGCGGAAAGGCCTTTGAAATCCGCGGCGCTCATCGACGAGGGATGCGCCACCAGAGCCCGCAGACTCGGCGTGAAACGCTCGATCTCCGCCGCCCAGTTCGCCAGCAGCGACGCGGGCGCCACCAGCAGGCTCGGCTTGTGCCCTCGCGCCTGCCGCTTCAAAATCACCAACAACGACAACACCTGGATCGTCTTGCCCAGCCCCATATCGTCCGCCAGGCACGCCCCCAACCCCAGTTGCGTCGCCAGGTAGAGCCACCGGACCCCCGTCTGCTGGTATGGCCGTAACTCGCCCTTTAACTCCTCGCCGGGCCCGATCGCCGCCAACCCTTGCGGGCTGCGCAGCGACTGCAGCGTCTCGGCCAGCCATGGCCCCGCGCGCATCTCCGCCCACCCCGCCGCCACCGCCTCCTCTTCTTTCGCTCCCGATACGTCTGCCTTTGCCAGCAGCCGCATCGCCTCCCCGAACGGAATGCCCCTCTCCTCCGACTCCCGCTCCAGCCGCTCGAATCGCGCGATCGCCTCCTCCAGCCGCTCCCGGTTTACTTCCACCCAGCGTCCCCGCACCAGCGCCAGTCCGTCCGACTGCGCCAGCAACTGCCGGATCTCCTCTTCGCTCAGCGCCTCTCCCTCCAACGTGACTTCCATTTGGAAATCGAGCAGTCCCTCGTGCCCCAGCACCGACGGCGGCCGTCCCCCCACTGACCCGGTCACCCGCGGCTGCGCCGGCCGGTTCCCACGCCAATTCGCCGGCATCCGCACCACCACCCCAGCCGACTCCAGCCGCGGCGCGTCCCTTAGCATCTGCAACGCCTCGCCCGGCGTCCATCGCAGCGGATGATAAATCTCGCCCGACTCCACCATCGCCTTCAGCCACGGCGTCGTCCCCGCCGCCCGTTGCACCGGCAACAACAGCGAGAGCAGCCGCTCCCGGTTCGCCGCCCCCGCGTACTCCCGCAAGGCCTGCCCCAACGGAACGTGCTGCGCCTTCGCCTGCGACGACAGCCGCGTCGTATAGGTGGCCAGGAACGCGAACGGCGTCTCCGGATCCTTGCGGTTCTCCGCCAAATTGAAGTGCACCCGCCCCACCAGGTTCCACGCCGGATTACGCCGCTTCAGAAACTCCTGCAGCCCGCCACCGGCTTCCCGCAGCTCCACTCCTAAGGCGGCGCCCAGCCCTTCCCAAAGGCTGCGCAACATGCCGCTGGTGAGATACTCGCCGCCGGTCATCGGTGGAGCTGCCGCAACCAGCGCATCCAACTCCTCCAAGCCCGGCGCCTCCGGCGGGACGTACGCCTGGCCCCCGCTTTCCCGCGTGCACAGACGCGCCAGGAAACGGGCCCCGAACTCCCGCCAGTACGCGATCGAGCCGGAGAAAGGAGTCGCCGTTTCATCCGCCCCCAATAGCAGCAAGCCATGCCCGGATGCTCTGTCTAATGCGAGTGCCAGGCGTTCGCTGAGCCCATCGTCTACCGGCGGCGAATCGGGGTCGGGCAAGAGGACCAAACGGCCGTGGGGTGTCAGACCAATCGTTACAGGGGAAGCCATGAGGACGTAGTCCTCTCAGCTTAATGGAATGGTGTTACCGAGCGCATAAAGCGGCAACGCGAACGCGCGCAGTGTCCCTACCGGAACCCATCGATCAGCATGATATCCGTCTCACTCTGATCCACCTGCGCATACAAAAACGTCTTCCCATCCGGCGCCACCGATAGCCCGCTGTTAAACGGCCGCCGCGACAGATACGTCACCACCGTATCTTTCTTCCCCGGCAACTGGAAAAACCGCAGCGGATACCGTGCCCCGCCGCCTTCCACATCTTCGCGGTCCAGATAGAAAATCCCATCGCGCCCGAACGACCAATAGCTCCAATACCCCGGCCGCAACCGCTCGACAACGGCCTCTTCCTCACCCCCCGCCGCCGGCACGCGCCACATCCCGCTCATATTCGTCCCGCGCGCGAAGTACACATACTGGCCGTCCGGCGATTCCACCCCATGAAAGCCGCCGTTCTTGCTCATCTGCACCCACGGCCCGCCTTCCACCGGCATCTTCCACACTTCAAACCGCCCCGTGCGATTGCTCGAAAAGTAAATGCTCTTCCCATCGCGCGACCAGCTTGGCACCACATCCTGGCTCGCATCCGACGTCACTCGCCGCGGCAATCCGCCATCGGCCGCCACGATATAAATGTCCGGGTTGCTGTTCGGCCGCGAGTCGAATACCAAAAACTTCCCATCCGGCGACCACATCGGGCTCCCCGTCGGTGGCCCATTAAACGACGTCAACTGGTTCAGCTTCTCGCCGTTCTTGTCCGATACCCAGATCTCCAACGATCCGGTCCGGTTCGACGCGAACGCAATGCGGCTGCTGTCCGGCGAATACCGCGGCCCCTGCTCGTGCCGCGTCGCCGCAGAATCATCTGCCCCACCGGCGCCGGCACCATCCGATCCGGCATCTCGTACTTCCAGATGTTCGTGTCGATCACCGACCGCGAGTACGCCAGCCGGTGCCCGTTCCGCGAGATGGGTTGTTTGTAGTGATCCAGAACATCATGAGCACGTCCCACCACCGCGGCGCCGTCCGGCGGTGGTTCGCAAATGGAAGCAGCCTGTATTTCAACGCCGCGGGGAATACGTCCCAATCGGTACTTGCCTGGTGCAAGAGCGGATGCGAGCGACCGTCAGCGCCAATCCCCGCCGGATGCCATGTTCACGGGTGGCCTGGATCGAGAACTCGGAGCAGGTCGGTCGGTAGCGGCACTGGATCCACCCCTCCAGCAGGGGCCGTCCGAGCCCCTGGTACACACGGACCACCCCAACGTAGAGACGCACCGTGAGCTGAGTGGCGGGGTGGAGGCAGGAATCGAGCGCGGCCAGCGTCAGAAGGACCCCCAGCGCTGCCAGGTACGTCTCAGGACGTTTCAGGCGTTGCCGCAATGCGGGCATCTGGCGCTCGCTTGAAGCCGCTCGTTACCACAGCTTGCGCATCGAACCAGGTTTCCCTGCGGCCTGGCCAAGAGGTAAATGATCAGTCCCACCACGCTTGTCACCATAACCAGAATCATCCATAGCACCGAACTGTCCATGCCGCGCGACTTGGCATCGCGCGCTACCCAGACCAGCAGAGCGATGTTCAGAGCGATGATGACCAGCGGGACGATGATCATCCCACCCGCGCAAGTCCCGCAGGCGGCGCACGCTTCCGAGTCGCTCGGGCCGTTACGGCCCTGCGCCAGAACCACGGTGGGCAGACATGTGAGCGTTAGCCGCAATAAGAGGGAGAAAGATTGCCTAACAGCGTGTTATGTTTCGTTTTATCGAGTTTCATGTTCCCTTGGACTCATGCATGAATAAGGCTGGGGGCGGGCGACGTAGCGAAGCCATTGCGTGGCGGACGAGCACGAGCGCTATTGGGATGAAGATGCCGCTCACTCCAAGTCTGCAGCGCGCGGCTCCAACAAACGCAGGCCTGGACTCCCCATGAGCAATCCCAGCACAGGAATCTTGACCTCGGCCGTGCCCAATACGCGACGGATTTATTGCGTCGGTCCGATTGAGAAGTCAAAGATATCCGCTGCTGAAGCCGCACCAGCCATCGGCGCGCCCATCATCCCGGATGAGGCAAGGAAACAATATTCCCCCGGCTCCATCGGCTCACTAACCGTTACCTTGTACAGCCCCGGCCGGAGCCGCTCAGATTTGAACGTCAGCATCGACTTCGCGTCACTGCCAGAGGATGATCCAAAGGCGTTCATTTCGCCGACAATGGTTTCGCGATTATTCTTCTTCACCTCCAGTCGTAGCAGTGCGAACTGATTGGGATTTGACAGAGCGGCTATGCCGAAGTAGGTCTTCCCCAATCCTGCGGCCTTGTCCTCGAAATAGAAGTAGAAAGTTGGCGATGCTTCCGAGATTCTTATGCTCGCCTTGGGCCCCGGGATCACGGCTCTGGACTTCACCTTCTTGATTCCATAAGTCAATGCCGACGTGAAGAATCCCCCGGTCTTTGCTCCTTGGTAGGACGCCCGCTCCAACACGGTCATCAGCGGCTTTCCATCGCGATCTTTCGTGTAAAGGTATATTCCTGACTCGTGGGGCTGCGATGGATCGTTCGGATCAAATGATGTCGAGTCCGCAGTCCCAGGTCCCGGAGTTGCGCCGGAGGGCTTTGGCGTTGTGATCGCTGGCATCGCAGCCCCGACGACCACAATCGGCTGCGCCGCAGGTGCTGCGTTCGTCGTCGCGGCGCCAGCAGGTGTCGCGGTTGGCAGGGTTGCCGGCGCCAATGGCTTTAAGTCAGTCTTTGGATCCAGTAGCACCTTTAGTATCGCGTCGCTTGCGCCAGCCTTCTTAAGGCTGATCATCTCCTCGGGAGTCAGATCGGTAGCCTTGTCTTCCTTCCGAATTCGCGCGATGATCAAGTCTTCCGACAGACCCGCTCTTACCATTTCGAGGACATTGTCGACAGTCAATCCCCTTGACTTGGCTGGCGTTGCAATGGGTTTAACTGTCGGTGCGGAAACTGACTTGGGAATTGGGCGGCGCGGTGCCGGGCTCGGTTGAGCCTGCGCCAGTAGCCCAAGAGGCTGAAGTGCTAGGTATATTGCCAGCAAGCATCTGTTAGACATGAAAACTCCGTTGATTGAACCTTATGGAACAAGCCGATAGGTTATCTGCGCTACGGGGGCCGTATAGTCTTTCTGACCTCCAAGCCTGTCTGTGAAACTGGCGATGGTAATGGAGTTTCCGGACTGGCTGACTCCGATCAGTGTTCCGGCGTACCAACGCCAATTGGAAAAATTACCCTGACTGGTATCTGTACACCTATCGTTGAAATCCGGGCCACTCGCAACGCCATAGCTCCACGCGTTGGATGTGATCCCAGCTTTCTTGAGCCGCTCGAATACGGGGTTGCTCTCCAGCCGTCCGGCATACCAGGTAGCACTACTCGGGAACGTGCACCGATCAGCACCCGCTACCGCGCTAAAAGACCAGGACTCCGCCCCACCCGTAAGCGCACTTGGGCCTTCAACGGCGGCCAACATCTTGCCTCCATACACCGAACCAGGTCCAACGTATGCACCCGCCTTGAATCCCGATACCACCATCGGTTGCGCATCAAAAACCTGCGAACCCTCAGACGGGAAAGCTAAGTTCCCGGACGGGTCCACCGCAAACCGGATCGTGACATCCTTATACACGGTCGATCCGCTGCCCGTCACCACTGGGATCCGAACCGCGTTGATCGTGTTGGCGGACCCAGTGATGGTGGCGTACTGAAACAGCGCTTCGGGCGCTTCGCGCGATTGCGCCATCACCACCGCGACACTCACTGCAGTCGCGAAACCTACAGAGAGTAACGCGAGAACCCGTTTGCTAGCGTACATTGTGATTCCTCCAGGAACCATGACATTTTTAACGGTCGCACCCCTGGCTGGTGCCTAGTGGCAACTCCAACCTGCGTTTACCGGAGAATCGATGCTAGCCTGTAACTCACTGATTATTCAAGCGACAGCAGCCGCTGTCGCACATTGACGCGACGTTATAACCGAGCGGCTACCGCGCGCCAGTCGACGACGACTTCGCAACGTCAGCCCGGTACCCCCGCCGCAGTGCCTCCAAGTCCGCGTCCCCAAGTGGAGGCGACGAGGGTGTCGTGATCGAGTATTCCTGATACGTTCGATAGAGCGATTGAGAGGGCACGATCGACACGAGTTGCAGATCTTTGCCAATGGTGTAGATCAGATACCCCTGCTCCCGACTCAATGTCTCGGATACGTGCACAAGGAAGCCACCGTCATCAATGCCTGTTGTATTGCCCACCCAGTAGGCAAAGTTAAATGGCTCGCGTAACCGGTTCAGGCGGCTGCGCCCAAAGACGATTCTTGCCTTCGGACTCCTTGCCGGGAAACCCATAAACCGGTGTGCATCGTCAACCGGTAGAGCTTCGGCCCCCGAGACCTCGCCGGGGTCGAAAATCTCGATTATCGCGCGCCGCTCGGACGCGCTGGTCCCGGCTAACACGAGTTCAACCTTTCCGTCCCTATCAATGTCAGCTACATGAATGGATTCGAAGTGGCCGGCATGCCAGTATTCACCGCGCTGCTTTCCCTGTTCGTCCACCACCACCACGACACTCGGGTACGACTCACGATTCACGAATACTGCCGCTGTCCATTGGGCTCCCTTCTTTTCGGGCGAAGCGAAGCTCCGGTAGTCTCGAAGTATATAGAAGGTCGAGAAACGCATCGCCCGATTCCCAACCGGTCGGGACGGTTGCACTTTCCATAACTCCTTCCCGGATTCAGAGAGGCAGTAGAGTTTACTGGGAGTTGGCTCCTTTTCCCATGACACCATTGGGACTAGCGTCTCTGTCTTGCCGTCGCCATCCAAATCGGCGTGACTGGGGCGCAAGGGGACGTCCGACCTGTGCAGGAAAGGGAACACGTGCCGCCAGAGCTCCTGTCCGTTACGGTCCAATACGAGTAGCGTCGATTCTATCCACTGAGAGGAGTACGGCTGCCCACTCCCGCTCGGAGTCTTCGCCCACTGCCAAACCAGAACCACGACCAATAAGCTGCAAATCACGGTTAGACATGCGGAATAAATCTGCAAAAAACGGAGACCCTTCCAGAACGGCGTAGTAGCCGGCGGAGCTAGTTCTACCTTGTTCTTCCACGTGTTGAGGCCCTCGACCTCCGCAACCACGCCCCGGCCCTTTTCCCCGCCAAGGCGGCGTACCGGAAGCCCCATTTCCTGTTCATAGCGCTGCGCCGTTCGAACGCTCACACCAAGATGCTCAGCGATTTCTTTCCAGGACGTCAATTGCTTCCGGCTCTCGGTTTGCATCATCACTTTTGTACCGAAATGCACGGGTGAATGTAAATGACCAACCGCTCTTCCCCAACTGGGGTATTGGCCAGTTTACGTTCACAAGAGTTGAAAATATCCCGAAACCCCCTCATTCCAAAAGCCAAATCACCCCTAACCCACCCCCACCGCACCCCGCCTTTTCCAACTCTCGGGTGTATCGTTCAATCGGGGACAATCTTCATTGCCCTAACGCCCGAAACCGAAAAGGAGAAACCACCATGGCATCAGCCGCTCAAGCCCTCGCCAACAAAGCGAACGCCCAGCACTCGACAGGCCCGAAGACCGAGTCCG
>CAYLPH010000057.1:0-52943 GCA_964385495.1 uncultured Candidatus Solibacter sp. | reverse complement strand
GGGCGGTGAAGCCGTGCTTTCTTGCGTTCTGGGAGGAGGTGGCTTTGCCTTCCGGCGTTTTCGGGCCGGTTGAGTGTTGCGAATTCTCGCGATTGCGTTCGGTTTGGTCAGTCATACGGGACGACCATAGCATGGGGGGCTTGGGGCAGGTCTTGCAAGTTGTTGATTCTGTTGGAAACAAGGCTTGTGAACGCACGGAGGCGCGACGTGGACGTCGCGCGCAGGCGTGGACGCCAGGCGTGGACGCCTGCCCCACTTGGAACGGTTTAGAACATGAAATCGATTGGCAACTTCGTGTTGTCGTCCTTCTTGATGCGCACAATCTGTTCGCCCACCAGGTTCTTCACCGTTTCCATTACCGTCCCGCTCAGATCCGTGCCGCTGAAGTTCACCTTCTCGACGTTCGCGTCACTCAGGTCGGCGGTCGATAGATTGGCGGCCCGGAGATCCGCTTTCGTGAGGTTGGCGCCCTTGAGGATTGCGCCGGCGAGGTTTGCGGTGTCGAGGTTGGCACCGCTTAGATCGGCGCCGCTCAAATTGGCTCCGCTGAGGTTGGCCTGGCGGAGATCGGCTCCACTCAAGTTGGCGTTCGAGAGGTTGCAGCCGGCGAAGTTGGTGGTGTCGGCAGTGGCTCCCTTGAGGTTGGCGCCGGTCAGATCCACGCCGCTGAGGTCGGCTCCACGGAGGTTGGTAGCCTCGATAACGGCTCCCACCATGCTGGACCCGCGCATGTCGGCCTTTTGGAGGTTCGCGCCGGACAGATTCACCGACTTGAGATTCGCGCCATTGAGGTCGGCGCCGCGGGGGTCGGACCCGCTCAGGTTGGCGCCCTCGAGCATGGTGTTCTTGAGGATCGCCCCGCGAAGGTCGGCTTTGGAGAGATTCGCCGTGAAGAGGTTGCAGCCGGTTAAGTCGGCCTTGCTGAGCACCGCTTGCTCGAACGAGGACTTGCGGAGGTTGGAGTTCGCCAGCACGGCGTTGCGCAGGTCGGCATTGCGGAGCACGGCGCTCTCGAGCAGGCACTTGGTCATCTTGGCCGACTCGAGATTCGTCTTGACGAAGGTCGCTCCGGTGGCGGAGATGCCCTCCAGATTGGTCTTGCTTAAGTTGGCCCCGTCCAACTTCATCTTGGAGAGGTCGGCGCCGCTCAGGTCCGGCAGCGTTCCGGGTTTCTGAGTGCGGGTGAAATTCCACTTCTCCACACCGGACTGGAGCAGGTTCAAATGCGCAGCGTTGGCCATGTCGTGAATGATACGTTACCGCGGGGGACGGGGGCAATGCGGTTATCGCGCGTTCCCGGCGGGCACCGTATCCAAAGCCCACTTCGCGCGCGCCACGCCTACCACCATGATCTCCAGATCGGCGCCACTGTTATTCGAAAACTCGTGCGCTTCATTGAAGAACACCGGCACGGCGTCGCCCTTGCGAATGGCGGCGCTCTCCTTGTCGATGCGTACGCTGCCCTCGCCGTTCATCACGTAGAAGAACTCCTCGACGCCTTCATGCCGGTGATTGCCCAGCGACGCGCCCGGCGGAAGGACGAGGTGATCGACGTAAGACCAGTTGGTGTAGAAGACCTCGGGTTGCAGGGCACGGCGATACTGGACTACGCCTTTGCCGCCCAGCATCGCCTCGACGGGCTTCAACTGCGATTTATCGAGGCGCATGTTGATGAACACAGGCTTGGCATCGATGGTCACGCCGACACGGTCGTCGCCCAGATCGGTGGCGTCGTACTTGCCTTTGATGGAGCCGACGGCGATGTTCATCCATTCGGTCGGCTTATCGGTCGGGTTGTAGATGGCATGCGAGCGGCCCATGCGGCAGGGCGCGCCGGCGGGACCCTTTAAGAGCGAGGTCCGGCCATCGACGGTGAACTGCGCCTCATTGTCAAAGATCACGAACATCTCTTCCATGTGGTTGTGGAAGTGATGGCCAATGCCGCCGCCGGGGGGAATGACACCGCGATGCAGGAAGATGACGTTGGTGCTGAACGTCTGGGCGTCGAACAGGCCGAGGTAGTGCAGTTCGCCGGCGCCGGCATGCACGGCCTTCGCCTTGCGGTACTTCGAGGGCTCGGTATGAGCGATTCGCTTTTCGAGCGGATCCTTGGCGAACAGGGCCGCGGCGGTGAGGCCGCAGAGCAACAGTACAGGGCGCATGATGAGACAATATACTATCCATTGCCGGTTGACAAAGGAGAACGCAGATGCCTGTTTCCCGTAGAGCCTTTCTGGAATCCGCCGCGGCCACGACGCTAGCCGCGCAGGTGGCGGGCGCCGCCGAATCGAAGATCCCGATGCGCACGCTCGGCAAGACCGGCGCCAAGGTCACGCAGATGGCGTTTGGCTGCGGGAGCCGCTTCCTTTCCTATAAGGACGAGGAGCAGGCGCTGCAGGTGCTCAACCGCGCCATTGACCTGGGGATCCGGTATTTGGATACGGCTTACGGTTACGGCAGCGGCGTGAGTGAGACGCGCGTTGGCAAGGTGATGAAGACGCGCCGGAAGGAAGTGTGGCTGGCCACGAAGGTGAACGCTCGCAAGGGCGACGAGGCCATGCGCATTATTGAAGGCAGCCTGAAGCGCCTGCAGACCGACCAGGTGGATCTGCTGCACATCCACAGCCTCACCGATGAGGAGGACTTGAAAGCCATCGAAGCCAACGACGGGGTTCTGAAGGTTCTGTATAAAGCGCGCGAGCAGAAGATGGCGCGGTTTATCGGGGTTACCTCCCACACGGACCCGGCTGTGCTAAAGACAGCGCTGGAGCGCCATGATTTCGATTGCACGCAGATGGCGCTGAACGCGGCGAATGTGGGTATGCGGAACGGCGCCAAGGGCATGGAGATCAATTCCGCGATGAAGCATAGTTTTGAGAAGATCGCCCTGCCGGTGGCCAAGCGTAAGAACATGGGCGTGATTGCGATGAAGATTTTCGGGCAGGAAGGGCTGGTGGGCAAGGCTCCGGTGAATAAGCTGATCCAGTATTCGCTGTCGTTGCCGGTGGCGGCGGTGGTGTTGGGTATGCCGAAGCCGGAGTTTCTGGAAGAGAACGTGAAGATCGTGCAGGCTTTTGCGCCGATGCCGCGGTCGGAGATGAACTCGCTAGTGAAGGAGTTGGAGCCGATGAAGGCGGAGCTTGATCGATTTTTTGCGAACCATGTTGACGGGTAGACCAGCGGGCGGAGAGATCCGTCATCCTGATATGCTCCAATCTGGAGGTTTCATGACCAGAGCAAAGTTCCTGGCCGGCGCCACCGCGATGGCAGCCGCCTTGCAGGTGCGGGCGCAACAGCCGGCACCGCCGAAAACGCATCTGAAGGTCGGCGACATGGCTCCCGACTTCACGCTGCCATCGACGGGCGGGAAGCCCGTTACCCTTTCGAGTTTCCGCGGGCAGAAGAACGTGGTATTGGCGTTCTTCCCGGCCGCCTTCACCGGTGGTTGAACGAAGGAAATGACGGCGTACCAGGGTGGTATCGCCAACTTTGAGGGGATGGATACGCAGGTTTTTGGGATCAGCACGGACAACGTGCCGTCGCTGGGGGTGTTTGCCAAGCAGGTGGGCGCCACTTTCCCGATGATCAGCGACTTCGCCAAACGCGAGGTATCGAAGGCTTATGGGGTGCTGATGCCGGAGCGCGGCATTGCCAATCGCGCCACCTTCGTTATCGACATGGAAGGCAAAATCGCTCACATCGAGGAAGGGAGTTCCGCGGTGGACATCTCCGGCGCGAATATGGCCTGCAGCCGGTTAAAGAAGAAATAGCTCAGTCAGACTCTTCCTGATTTTCCGGAGCCGGGTGCACGTCATCCGGCTCTTTGTCTATCTGCGGGTTTTTGGTCGCGCCGGTATTGGCCGCCCAGTCCTGCGCCGGGACCCCAGCAATATTCGTCAGGCCCAACTCCGGATCGAAGGCATCGTGAATGGTTAATCCGGCCAGTTCGTCCGGGGACAACGCGAGGCTCTCCTCTTGCGGCTTCACCGGTCCTTGTTCGCTCTTGCTGTACATGCTGCTTTCGGAGCACGAGGCGCGCCAGTGGGCAAATCATCACACCCGGACTGCGCCCGTCACGAAAAACTCGCGTCGAGGCTCTATAGGGGAGGAGCAATGCGATGAACGTGCCCTTGGTGCTGGTTGCCTTTGTCCTTCTCTGGTTCGGTCTAGTGGTATCGGCCGTGCTGCTGCACATGCCGTCCTCCTGGATTGTGGCCGCCACCGTGGTCGCGGCGGCGGCGGTGTTCGTATTCATTCTGCCGCTGGTGCGCCGAGGTGGCGGTCCCTCGTAGCGGGAGGGCACCTTTGCTTGTCTAACGGGCAGGAGGTAGCAGAACATGAAGACACTGGGAGCCATTACGGTGCTCACTCTGGCGCTCGGCGCCGCTTGCACTCGCGAGGACCGGGCTGATGTCCGGCGGGAAACCAATGAGGCCGCCCGCGAGACGGCAGAAGCCGCTCGTAACGCCCGCGACGAAGCGCGCGACGTGTGGAACCGCGACATCGAGACACGCATGCAGAAGCTCGACCGCGAGATCGACGAAGCGACGGCAAACGCCCGCGATGCTGCCCGCCGCGGCAAGATCAAGACGCAGCGGGAATGGAATGAGCGCGTGGCGGAGTTGAAGACGCTGCGCGAGGACGCGCGCCGGTCCTATGGCGAGGCGAAGGAGGCTACTAAGGATAAGTGGCGCGACTTCCAGGCCGGCACGGACCGCGCGATCGAGAAGTTGGATCGGGCTTGGGAACGTTTCCAGGCCGATATGCGCTCGTAGCACTTAACGGGCGGCGCTACCGGGAAGGCCGGACGATTTGTCCGGGCCGGGCTGCGGTGTGCCGCCCTTGCTCCAACACTACGGTACCGTTCACCACCACGTATTCTATCCCTTGGGCATACTGATGGGGCTTTTCGAAGGTCGCGTTGTCAATCACGCGGGCCGCATCAAATATCGTCACGTCCGCCATCATGCCTGGCCGCAGCAGTCCACGATCATAGACATGGATTTTCGCGGCATTTGCTGAAGTCATCTTGCGGATGGCCTCCTCCATCGTGATCACCTTGTCCTCCCGAACATACTTGCCTAGCACGCGTGGGAACGTACCGTAATAGCGCGGATGGGGATGCCCGGCCGCTAGCGGCCCCTCCGTGGCGACGGCCACGCCATCGGAACCGATGGAGACGAATGGCTGCTTCATCGCATAGGTCATATCGGCTTCGGAATGGTGAAAGTAGACCGTCGGCACCGTGCCCTGGTTGTCCTCCAGCACCTTGAACAGCGCGTCGACCGGCGGCAGTTTCAAATCCTCGATCACCTGGTTCATCCGCTTGCCTTCGTACTTCTGATACGCGGGATTGGAAAATGTCACCACTAGCATCCCTTCCCAACTGCCGGTGGCGGTGTAGTGGTTATACCAATCCGATCCGGGAATTCCGTTCAGAATCTCGCTCTCCAGCCGGGGCCGCAGCGACTTATCCTTGAGCCTGCGCAGCATCGCCCGCGGGCCGCCTTCATGGGCCCAGGGCGGAATGATGGTCGCCAGGTCATTCTGGCCGGCGCGATAGGGGTAGACGTGCGCTTCGACGATCTGCCCGGTGGCGCGCGCCGCCGCGATGCGTTCGATGACCTTCGGCATCTGCCCCCAGAGCTTGTTTTCGGCGATCTTCAAATGGATGATGTCGAGCGGCACGCCCGCCTTGCCCGCGATCTCGATTGCTTCGTCGATCGCCTTGAAGATGCCGAGGCCTTCGGTGCGCATGTGGGTGGAGTAGATGCCGTTGTAAGGCTTCGCTTCGCTCACCATGGCAATCATCGCCGGTGTGTCGATCCACGCGCCGGGCGGCCCCGACAGCGAACTGGCCACGCCCAGCGCGCCGTCCTCCATGGCCTCCCGCACCAGGCTTCGCATGCGGTCCAGTTCGGCTCCGGTGGGCGGGCTGGGCTTCGGCCCGCGGACGCGCATGTAGACCTCGCTTGATCCGACGTAGGAGCCAATGTTGGTGGAGACGCCTTTGGCGGCGAGCGCCTTCCAGTAATCGGCAAAGCGCGGGAAGCGATCCGAGGGCGCCTGCGAGCCTCCTTCGCCGAAGATCATCGTGGTCACGCCCTGGCGCACCATGCTCTGCGCATTGCCGTCCACCAGCACGGTGTCGTCGGAGTGATTGTGGATATCGATGAACCCTGGGGCGACTATCCGCCCCTTTGCGTCGATGATGCGCCGCGCGGTCTTCCCCGGCAGTTGGCCAATGGCGGCGATCCTTTGGCCGGTAATGGCAACGTCGGCGAGGAAAGATGGATTGCCCGTGCCATCCACGATGCGTCCGTTACGAATGAGCAGGTCGTAATCCTGGGCCCAGAGGGCAGCGGCGAAAGCGAACAGCAGAATCATCGACCAACACAATTACCACAAACGCCCTACTCCTTGACCGGTGAACACCCGATGCTCTACTGTAAAAACACTCCCCGAACGAAACATAGAGTAGCCATGACTCGCGTTCCCGTTCTATTCGCGCTGCTGGCGTTGGTCTTCCCGGCTGCCGCGCAACGTGCTCTTACGCTTTGGGTGGACCCGGTCCGCGGCGACGATGCACGTACCGGGACCAGCCGCGAGCAGGCGCTTCGCACGGTGGCCGAAGCCTGGTCCCGTCTTCCCGATGATGGTGCGGGCGGTGCCCGTATTTACCTCACCGAAGGCCTGCATGCCGGATTTACGGCATCCCGGGCCCATCGCGGGGTCTCGATGGAAGCGGCTGGGGATCCGGGCTCGGCGCAAATCGGGCCGGTGGATTTATCGGGCAGCCGTGATGTGGTGTTGCGCGGGTTGCGGGTGGAGTCGCTGCGGTGTGAGGATTGCGAATCGGTCAAAGAGGACCGCGCCGCCATTGCCACCGGAATTGGCGTGGAGCCATCGAGGTTACGGCTGGTCATTGCGGGAAGCGGCACGGTCTCGCGCACGGTGCAGTTCACGGGCACGGGTTCGGTCAATGTGGGCTCCCCGGTGCCGTGGCTGACGGTGACGGGCGGCAACCCGCTGACGTTGCCGGGCTCGGTCACGGTTACGGCGACTCTCACGACACCGGGGGTTTACCAGACGGCGCTGGCTGTTGGCGGACCCGCCATAGACGCATTCCTGCCGGTGGAGGCGGTGGTCTTCACTCCCGGCGCGATGTCGCAGATCTTTGGCGACGTGCCTGGGAATCATCCGTGGGTGGATTACATTTACTTGCTGAACCGCTTTGCGATCACGGTGGGCTGCCGGATGGCGCCGTTGCAGTTCTGCCCTGGGGAAACGGTGACGCAAGCGCAGATGGCGGCGTTCGTGGTGCGCGCGGTGGCGGGCGAAGGCTTCGCTTATCCTATCCAGCCGTACTTCACCGATGTCGCATCGGGCAACTCGCTGTTCTCGTATGTGCAGAAGATGCGGGAGCTGAACATTAATCCGGGGTGCGGCAACGGTCAGTTCTGCCCGAATGCGCTGGTCACGCGCGGCCAGATGGCGCAATACATCATTCGCGCGCTTTACGGGGAGTCGTTCTCCTTCGACACGACGCCGCGCTTCGGCGACGTGCCCTCCACCAGCGCGCTGTTTCCGTTCGTGCAGAAGATGTACGACCTGGGCGTTACACAGGGCTGCACTTCGGGCAACTACTGCCCGGACGATACGGTCACGCGGGAACAGATGGCCGCCTTCCTGGCGCGGGCCTTCTTCCGCTACGGGAATCTGAGTACGTCCGCGCCATCGCCGCCACCGCCGCCGCCACCCCCAGCGCCGCCCGCCCCGGCCGCGGGTCCCACGCTCGGCGGTTGTCCCATGTTCCCGGCGGACAACATCTGGAACACGCCGATCGACACGCTGCCGGTGCATACGCGCTCGACCGATTGGGTGAACACGATTGGGGCGTCGCGCACCTTTCATGCGGATTTCGGCAGCGGACTCTGGAACGGCGGGCCAATTGGCATCCCTTACGTGATCGTGCCGCAGGGACAGGCGAAGGTTGGCATCAGCTTCGAGTACGACGACGAAAGCGAGCCCGGCCCCTATCCCATTCCGCCGAACCCACCGATTGAGGCCGGGGGCGACCGCCATATCCTCATCCTGGAGCAGGGCGTCTGCAAGCTGTGGGAAGTGTTCGCGGCGCAGTCGAATGGGAACGGGACGTGGTCGGCGGGATCGGGGGCGGTGTTCAACCTCAATACGAACGCCCCACTGCGCCCTTACGGTTGGACGAGTGCCGACGCGGCGGGCCTGCCGGTTCTGCCAGGGCTGGTGCGCTACGACGAAGTGCTGGCCGGTGAGATCAAGCATGCCATCCGGTTCACGGCTCCGCAGACGAAGCGCGAGTTCCTGTGGCCGGCGCGGCATTTTGCCTCTTCGTTGACCGGTACGCAGTATCCACCGATGGGGGCGCGCTTCCGGCTGAAGGCGGGCTTTGATATCAGCAGCTATGCTCCGAGGGTACAGGTGATCCTGCGCGCGATGAAGAAGTACGGGATTATTTTGGCCGATAACGGGTCGGCGTGGTATGTAAACGGCGTGCCGGATGAGCGCTGGAATAATACGGAACTGCGGCAGTTGGCGCGGCTGGTGGGGTCGAACTTTGAGGCGGTGGATAGTAGCAGCCTGATGATCGACGTGAATAGCGGGGCGGCGCGGCAGCCTTGATCAGTTAGGATCTTGGCTTTAGTACGGCGCGGGCGGGGGCTCCGTCGGCCCCCTCCAACTTTAAGGGGAGACACACCAGGTCGTACTCGCCGGGCTCGACGGAGCGCAGATCGAGGCCTTCGAGAATAACGATGCCCGCCTGCAGCAGGGTCTTATGTACTTCGGCATCGCCGATGGACAGCGAGTCGATGCCCACCAGCTTTGTGCCGGCATCCACGAGTTGCAGGGCTTGGTCCAGGGCGATCTCATCCTGGCCGGGGCGGGTGCGGATGAGCACTCGTGCGGCGGGTTCCACCCAATCGCTATCCACTACACGCGCCGGACCGATGAGCGCCCCCAGCGGCATGCCGTCCATCGCCGTGCCGCCCTCGAGATAGTGCAGCGGGGCATCCACGTGGGTGCCGGTATGCGCGCACATGGTGATGGTAGTGAGGCTTACACCTTCGTAGACCTCGCGCTGGAAGGTGAACGGCGGGTCGCCCGGCCATTGCGGCATGCCCACGCGCAGCGGCTGCGTGATGTCGATCCAACCGCTCAAGAGCGGATCTCCCGCCGGTAGCGCTCGAGTTCGGTCTTCAGGCCCTCCAATTCCTTTCGCGCTCCGCTTTCGCCGATGAGGTTCTTCATTTCCAGGGGGTCGGCCTTGAGGTCGTAGAGCTCGTCCGCATTGGGCAGGTCGAAGTAGTGGATGTACTTCCAGCGCTCCGTGCGTACGGCCTCCCAGGCGGCAATGCGCGGGAACTGCTTCTCGAAGAAGTATTCGCAAAGGAAGCTCTTGCGCCAGTTCTTCGCATTGCCTTTGAACAGCGGCACCAGGGAGCGGCCCTGCACTTGCGGGTGCGGCTTCGCGCCGGCCAGATCGAGCATCGTCGGCGCGACGTCGATGTTCAGCACCATCTCAGCGGCACGGCGCCCCGGCTTGATCCTCTTTGGAAAGCGCGCCACCATCGGGATGCGGATGGATTCCTCATAGGCGGCACGCTTGTCGCCCAAGCGGTGCTCGCCCCAGAAGTAGCCATTATCGGAGGTGAAGAGCACCAGCGTGTTGTCGAGGGCTTTGGTTTTCTCGAGCGCCTGCAGGATGCGGCCCAAGCCCTCGTCGATGGAAAGCAGGCAGCGCATCTGATCCTTGATGACATCGTCGGTAGGCCCGCCCACGCGCTGGCCGGGCGCCTTCTTCGGCGGCGGCTGATTGAACGGCCGCTGCAGCATGGGCTTGCCTTCCAGGGTGTCCTGCGCATTGGCGGCGCGTTCGATCCTGGCCTCGGCGTAGGCCTGGGCATGGCGCTCGGCGGGGGTGAATGGCCCATGCACGGCCTTATGCGCCAGGTAGATCGCGAACGGCTTGGTGCGCGGCTTCTCGATGAATTCGACGGCGTAGTCGCTGAGCAGGTCGGTGACGTAGCCCTTCTTCTGGACGCGCTCGCCGTCGATGTTTAGCGGCGGGTCGTTGAACACGCCTTGGCCGCGGAAGCTGACCCAGCGGTCGAAGCCAGGGCGGGGCATGTCGTCGTTGCCCATGTGCCATTTGCCGAGGAACGCGGTTTCGTAGCCGCCATCGTGCAACAGGCGCGGCCAGGTGATCAGCTTGTGGCTTAGTTCGTTGTTGTCGGTGTTATCTTTCACGCCGTGGGCGCGCACGTAGCGCCCGGTCAGGTAGGAGCCTCGGGACGGGGAACACAGCGGCGTGGTTACGAAGGCGTTGGAGAACAGCACGCCTTCCTTGGCGAGGCGGTCGATGTTCGGGGTCTTGACGATGGGATGGCCGAGGATGCTCAGGCAGTCCCAGCGCATGTCGTCGATGAGCACGAACACAATGTTCGGCTTGGCGGCACGGGCCTGCGCCTGGAGGGCCGCGGGCGCCGCCAGTAAGGATCCTAAAGCTTGTCTGCGCGTGAGCATGGCGAATTACCTGTTGATGATCGGCCGTAGAGGCCGCACGTAGATATTGCGGTACGCCACCGGGCCATGATCGCCCTGCAGCATGATGGGATTCCTGGCGGCTTCCTTCAGGTTCATGTGCGCCCGCGTGCCGCCATCCACTTCTACATTGGTCTGCACCGACAGGCCGTTGTGCAGGACACGGACGAACTTCGCATTCTCCGTCTTGTTTCCCTGGGCATCGAAGCGGGGGGCGCGGAACCAGATCTGGAAGGATTGCCATTCTCCGGGCCGCCGGCTGGCATTGCGCGAAGGCGCGGACCCGCCGACCCCCTTGTTGTCGATCCAGCGGTGATAGACGGCGCCGCAATCGGAGGTTTTCATCGGCTCGACGGAGCCATAGCTGTCGAACACCTGGATTTCATACAGCCCCTGCAGATAGACGCCGGAGTTCGATCCCTTCGACACCATGAACTCCAGGTACAGCTCGATATCGCCGAAGGTCTCTTCGGTGACGAGGTTTTTGGTGCGGCCCGTGGGCCCGTTGAGGATACGGCCGCCGGGTTCGGGAACGGCTTGCAATCGCGTGGGACCGAGCAGCCGCTCCCAGCGAATAGCCCGCGTGGTGAACCACTCGTGGGGGCCGTCCTGCCCCACCCAGCCCTTCAGATCCTTGCCGTTTAGTAAGGGGCGCCAGCCATCCTCCAGCAGGTAGGGGGGATCGCCATGAGACTCGCCGTCATTGAGTTCCGGGCGCGGCTGGGCCGGGAGACCCGTTACAACGGCGAACAGCAGCAGTGTTCGAAGCATCGCCTGAACATTATATTGGTATTTGTCCCGTATCTCTCCGAAACGTCTGTCGCTGCTGCTGCTGGTGTGCCTGTGGGCGGTGTGCGTGTACAAGGCGGCCACCGTGGCCATCTCGGCGGATGAAGCCTATACCTACAACCGCTCGGTGAGCCAGCCCATTCCGCGTCTGTGGGACACGTTCGATGCCAACGATCACGTGCTGCATACGCTGCTGTGCAAGGTCACGGTGGGCGTTTTCGGCATCTGTGAGCTGTCGTTGCGCATGCCCGCGCTGGCGGGCGGACTGTTGTTGTTGTGGGTGCTGCGGCGGTTGACGTTCTGGTGGTTCGGCGATGGGTGGCGCGGTCTGGGCGTGTTCGCGGCCATCGCGATCAATCCTTTTCTGCTGGATTACGCGTCCATGGCCCGCGGCTATGGGATGGCGTTGGCGCTGTGGCTGGTGGCGTGGGATCAAATGCAGCGGCATCACGAGAAGCCGCACACGCGCGGGCCGCTGTGGATGGCCGGTTTGGCGCTGGCATTGTCGGTAGCGGCGAACTTGACGTTGGCGCTACCTGGAGTGGCGCTGCTGGCGGTGTACGCGGCTCTGCACATCGGGGCGCCGCTCTATCGAAAGGAGTGGAGCCGGGCACGGGCCCGCTTCGATTGGTTCGCGGACTGTGTGGTGGTGCCGGGCCTCGCCCTTGCCGTGGCGATCCTGGTGATCCCTCTGCAGCCCATGCAGCGAAGCGATCTCTACGTCGGGTCCAGTGGCCTTCGCGACGCGGCCCTAAACCTGGTCTATGCGCAGTTATGGCGTCCGAAGAACCTGTTCGAGGGCAGCCCGCTGCACTTCCAGATGGAGGCGGTGGTCATCGGTATCGCTACGCCGCTGGTGCTGGCGGTGCTGGCGGCGGGCATCGCGGCCTGCCTGTGGCGAGCGAACGAACGTTATCGCTGGCTGGGTTGGACAGCGGTTGTGATCGCCTTGCTGTTGGCGTTGTTTTCCTACGGGCTGGGGATGCCGTTTCCGTATCGGCGTACAGGGCTGTACCTGGTGCCGCTGTTGACTTGGCTGGCGGCGGCGGCTCTTTCGAGGCTTCCGCGCCCCACGCTGGCTACGGTGGGGCTGCTGTGGACCGGCTGGCTGCTCGCCAATTGGGACCTGCGTTATTACGACGAATGGATCATCGATGCCGGGAATCGCGACGTCATGGAGTATGTCCGTAGGCTTCGTCCCGCGGAGGGCACCAAACGCCTGGGCGCGACCTTTCCATTGGACCACGGCCTGCGGTTCTACAAGAACGTCTGGCACCTGGACTGGCTGGATGTTCCGCGGGGGAACAAGTCGGCCGATGGCGTGTTTGATATCTATGTCATTGGGGAGGAGGAGCAGGGCGTTGTTGCCAAACGCGGTCTGATTACGCGCTACCAGCATTCGTTGTCGAAGGTCAGCGTCGCCGTGCCGATGGAAGGCCGCTAATCCACTACGGAATCCCAACCCCGGCGATTCAAGTCCCAATAGATGACGTAACCCGCAATCGCCGCCACCGCCAGCATCCCGGCACCCGTGGCGTAATCCTTCAGCAGCAGTTTGCCCACACCAAACAGCGCCCCGTAGATCAGCACGCAGCCCGCTACCCAATCCATCAGATTCGCCCAACCGTCGCCCGAAGGCTTCACCTCCGGCGCCAGCGCGGCGATCGGCTTCCATCCGGCGATGCTGGGGCGCGTGCGGCGGTAGAAGGCCACCAGCGTCTCTTTCGATTCCGGCGCCGTCAGCATGGTTACCGCCAGCCACGATACCGTCGTAATGGACACGGTGTAGATCATGATCCAGGCGAACTGCACGGGGTTGTCGCTATCCATTCCAAACGCCGTCTGCAGCGTGACCGAAGTGACGAACGCCACCACCATCGCGCTGATCTCGCTCCAGGCATTGATGCGCCACCAATACCAGCGCAGCAGCAGCACGCCGCCGGTGCCCGCGCCTGTCACGATCAGCAGTTTCCAAGCCCCGCTGATGGAGTCCATATAGAACGTAACAACGGCGGATATCAGGCTCAGCACCACCGTTGCCACCTGCGAGATGCGCACCAGCGACTTCTCCCCGGCCTGGGGATTCACGAAGCGCGAGTAGACATCGTTCACCAGATAACTGGCGCCCCAGTTCAACTGCGTCGCGATCGTCGACATGTAGGCCGCCGCGAAGGCCGCCACCATCAGGCCGCGCAAGGAGGGCGGCAGGTAGTCGATCATCACGCGGATATAGCCGGTCTCGGGATCGGCCAGGTTGGGATACAGCACCACCGAGGCAAGCCCGGTGAGAATCCACGGCCAAGGCCGCACGGCATAGTGGGCGATGTTGAACCATAGGGTGGCCAGCAGGGAATGGCGTTCGTCCTTGGCGCAGAACATGCGCTGCGCGACGTAACCGCCGCCTCCAGGTTCCGCCCCTGGGTACCACGTCGCCCACCAGTTCACGGAGATGTAGACGAAGAAGGTGATCACCGGCATCCAGGCCGAGTTGAGGTCCGGTACGAAACTCAGCGCTGACCCCGTCGCGCCGGTAGCCACGCCGCGCGCCTGGTCCAGCACAGCCAGTTTGGTCTTCAACGCATCAATGCCGCCGACGGCGTTCACCGCCGCCACCGCCAGCACGATCACCATGCCCATCTTGATCACGAACTGGAAGACATCGGTTACCAGCACGCCCCACAGGCCGCTGAGCGTGCTGATGTAGGAGGTGATCGCGATGAGCCCCATCACGACCACCAACGCCGTAGGCTTATCCACGCCCAGAATCAACTGCAGGATCTTCACCATCGCCAGGTTTACCCAACCCAGCACGATGCAGTTAATCGGCACGCCCAGATACACGGCGCGGAAGCCGCGCAGGAAGGCCGCGGCCTTGCCCGAATAGCGGATCTCGGCGAATTCGATATCGGTCATCACGCCGGAGCGCCGCCACAGCCGCGCATACAGGAACACGGTCATCATGCCGCTGGCGACGAAGTTCCACCATAACCAGTTGCCGGCCACGCCATAGCGGGCCACCATGCCGGTCACCGCGAGCGGCGTATCGGCGGCGAACGTAGTGGCCACCATGGAGGTGCCGGCCAGCCACCACGGCACGTCGCGGCCGCTTAGAAAGAACTCGCTGACGCTCTTTCCAGCGCGGGATTTGTAGTACCAGCTAATCGCGAGGTTAAACAGAAAGTAGAGGGCGACCACCGCCCAATCCAGCCAGTTCAGTTGCACGGTAGGCCAATTATAGCCGCCCGGCGGCGCGCTGGTAGCTTTCCAGGAACTTTGTCGCGCGCTCCAACCGGCTGCGCTGGAAGCCGCTGGGAGCGATGCGCCGCGGCCACTGCGTCCAGATCTCGACGGACTTCGCCTGGTAGTCCAGCACTTGGCGCCAATGCTCGCGGGCATTGAGGCCGCCCTTGCGGGCCAGGGCGGCGTAGATGTTGGCCAGCTTTTCGTCGCTGTCGGAGAGGTCGCGCTGCAGGTAGGCGTCGGTGGGCCGCTCCCACAACAACGCTACCGTCCGCTCGCGCCCCTTTTCGTAATGGTCCAGGGCGCGCCTTTCATCATCCAACGCCAGGTAGCTATCCCCGAGGGCCTCGTAGGTCTCCTGCAACTCGCGTTGAAAGCGCTTGGATTCGGGGCTGGTCCGCTGCAACTCCAATTGCCGCTGCAGGGCCTGCTCCAGAAACGCGACCGCTTCCCGGTGCCGTTGGCGATTCTGCAGGCTGTAGGCGCGAATGAGCAGCCCGTCGACATAATCGCGGATGTACTGCGTGTTGTCGGGCGAGGTGCGCAGGTTGATCGCGGAGAGCGAAACCGCCCGCTCAACGAGGGTGGCGGCCTGGGTTGGATCGCTGTCCACGGTCATCAATGCCACCTTGCGCAGCATGCGGTCCAGGTCGCGGCGGGCGCGCGCGTCGTTGCGATCCTGGGCGTACTCGCGTTCGACAATCTGCAAGGCCTGGGCATAGAAAGACAGCGCGCGCTCCGGCTTTTGCAGCGTGATGTCCCGCGGATTGCCGCTGATATCCCCCGCCAGATCCAGCATGCGGAAACGCAGCCGGGAGTCCTCCCACTGCTGCTTTGGCTGTAGCCCTTCACCCAAGCGCCGCGCCTGCTCCACGGACTCCATCGCCGCATCCGGCTTGCCGCTCTCCATCAACGCCCAAGCCATATCCAGATGCGTCTGGATCAGCAGTTCCTTCGCCTCCAGGCTGGGCGCCAACTCGTCCAACCGCCTGCCAGCCTCTAAGGAATGCGAGAGAAACGTCATCGCTCCGCTGGGATTGGAGGATCGCAGTTCCACGCTCACCAGGCCGGAGTAAACGCGCGCCAGGCATTGGTTTCCAGGAACCGGGGCCACCCGTGCCAGCTCCGCTCCCAGGTTGGCGGCACGCAGATACTGCGTCCGGCTTACGCCGACATTGGCGCCGTAGCTGCCGGCCGTGGCCACCTCGCGCAGCGTGGCGCAGAGCCCCTCCATGATCCGCAGATCCTGGGGGTGATCCTTGAGCAGCGAGTCATAGATGGCCGCCGCTTTGCGATAGTTCGTCAGTGCGCGGGCATCCTGGCCAAGGCTGGCGGCGGTGGCCGACGATTGCAACTGCGCCACCTTGCTATACCCATTGGCGAGGTCAAGCTGCAGGCTGCGGTCGTCGCCGGCTTCCTGCGCGAGGTTATCCAGATACTGCACCACCGTCGATGTCAGCCACTCGCGCAGCTCCGTCGATTGGGGCAGGGAGGCGGCGCGCTTGTCGAACTCGGTTAGCAGTGTGCTGCTTAGCGAACGCACCTGCTGGAAGCGCCGCTCGGCCCGCCGCGCCTGATAATAGGTGGCCGCGATGCCGCCAATGAGCGATAAGGAAATCGCCGCCGCCGCGAGGATGGAGAGCCGGTTGCGGCGGATGAACTTGCCCGCGCGGTACGTCACCGTGCCGCTATGCGCCAGCACCGGCTCGCCCGCCAGGAATCGCTGGATGTCGTCGGCCAGTTGCTCGACGGTGCCGTAGCGCGACTGGCGTTCCTTGCGCATCGCCATTGCGACAATGCTGTCCAGGTCCGAGGCAAGCGCCGAGGGCGAATGAGCGATCTCCGGGCTGGGACCCACCTTCGCCAGCACCTGGCTCATGCGCTCCGGATCCTGGCGGCAGACCACGCGCTCAATCTCCGTATTGGAGTAATTGCGGAAGCGGTGGGCCATCTGGCCGGTGAGCAGCTCGTAAAGAATGGCGCCCAGCGAATAAACGTCGGTGGCGGTGGTAATAGCTTCGCCGGTAACCTGCTCCGGGCTGGCGTAGTCCGGCGTCAACATGCGAACCACGGTCTGAGTTTTACTGCCGCCGCTCACGGCGCTGTCGTCCAGAACCTTCGCGATGCCGAAGTCCAGCAGCTTCACGCTGCCATTCTTCCCGACCATAATGTTGCCGGGTTTGAGGTCGCGATGGACCACCAGGTTGCGATGCGCCTGGTTCACGGCCATGCAGACTTCCAGGAACAGGTGCAGGCGCCGTTCCAACGGCAGCCGGTGCGCGCGGCAATAGTCCGTAATCGGCTTGCCGTCCTCCACGAACTCCATCACGTAATACGGCTGGCCCTCCGTGGTGACACCGCCGTCGATGAAGCGCGCGATGCTGGGGTGCTCGAGCTGGGAAAGAATTCGCCGCTCCTGACGGAAACGGCTGAGGACGAACTTGGAATCAAAGCCGGATTGGATGAGCTTGATGGCTACTTTTTGCTGGATGCCATCCTCATCGCGCACGGCGAGGTAGACGACGCCCATGCCACCGGTGCCGATGACGCGCAGCAGAAGGTAGGGGCCGATGCGAGTGCCAATGCGGCGCTCCGCCAGATCGCGGCGAATCTCGCTGCGGCTTACCGTGAGCAGCTCGGCCGCCTGGCCGACGACGCCTTCGAGCAGTTCATTGTCTTTGGACTCATGGGACAGCAGCGCTTCCACCTCGCGCCGCAAGTCCGCGTCTCCGTCACATTGCTGCTCCAGATAGGTGCGCAACGCATCGCCAGTCAGACCGGCCGTGCCCGCGAAGACTTCGTCTATCCTGAGCCAGCGTTCGGGAGTCATACAGGCGCGGGGAGGAGCGGACTCCTCCCCGGCGATGCAACCAGCTTACTGGATCTTCAGGCCCAGCTTCGCGAACCACGGCTTGGCGGGCTTCAGGGCGGCATTGACGGCATCAATGTTCTTGATGCCTTCCACCGACAGCCAGTCTTCCAGCGCCTTGATGCCCTGCTTGGCGTACACCGGAATGCCTTCCTTCCAGGTGGCGCGTCCGCACAGCACGCCCGAGAAATCCGTGCCGGCCTCGGCGGCCATGCGCAGGGATTCGGTGAACTGATCGTTGCTCACCCCGGCGCTCAGGTAGATGAACGGCTTCTTGGCGACGTCGGCGCATTCGCGAAAGAGGTCCATCGCTTCCGCCATCGACTGCGCCTTCTGGCCCTTGTACACCGACGAGCCTTCGACGAAGTTCGCGTTGATGGGCACTTCCACCTTCAACACGTCGACGTTGTAGTGGGGCTTGGAGAACTCCTCCATGCTCTTCTTCACGATTTGCGGCTTCAGCTTGGCGAACTCCAAGCCCTTCTCATCGCCACCCTTCGGATCGTAGCCGATGAACTCGAGGAAGAACGGAATCTGGTAGTACTCGCACTCGGCGCCGATGCGTTCGACAAAGGCGTGCTTGATCTCGTTCACGCCCGGATCGTCGAACGGCGTGTAATAGATGAGAATCTTGACGGCATCGCCGCCCCAATCGCCGATGCGCTTCACAGAGACGTCCGGCAGCAGATCGGGCAGGCGGCCAGGGTGCGTGTTGTCGTAGCCGGACTTTTCGTAGGCGAGCAACAGGCCGGCATTCGACGAGCGGGCCTTGCTGGCCGGGATGCCAAACTCGGGGTCGAGCAGGATGGCGGTGGCGTGAGGAGTCAGGATGCGCGTAACAGCGATCTTAAACTCACTCATCATCTCTTCCGTGACATCGTTCGAGGAAACGCCCTTGGCGGCGGCAATCGATTTCTGCAGGCTGCCGCGCTGGTCCATGGCGGCCGCGGCAATCACACCCTGTGCGTTCGACAGGGCTTTCATGTGCTTCAGCTTTCCTTCGGAAAGGCTCATAACAGGAACAACTCCTTATTCGGGCGGTCTAACTTTCTAGTATATCGGGGCGCCACGCGGCGATTCGGCGATGCCACGATTGTGCCCGCTTGACATCGAGCAGAATCTGCGTTTTTAACGCCTCGGGGGACTCAAACTTGCGCTCGTCCCGCAGCCGTCTGGTGACGGCGACGCGAATGCGCGCGGGCGTTTCGCCGGACAACGGGGTGAGGAGAAACGTCTCGATTGCCAGGCTCTCGCCGCCGAACGTGGGGCGGAACCCGATGTTCGTGATGGAGGGCCAGGTGCGGTCCTGGTCCAGGTCGTACGTCCGGCTCACGTAAACGCCATTGGCCGGCAACACTTCGGCATCGGTGGCAAGGTTGAGCGTCGGCACGGTCTGCCTGGAACCGATGCCGTGCCCCTTCACCACTTCGCCTTCGATGGCATGGAAACGTCCCAGCAGCCGCGCCGCGTGGCTGACATTGCCGCTGGTGATGAGGCGCCGCACCGCACTGCTGGAGATCACGCCCCCGCGGCACGCCACCGCGGGCAGCGCCGTTACGGTGAAGCCATGACGGGCGCCCAGTTCCCCGAGCAGCCGCACATCCCCCGCCTGCCGGTGGCCGAAACGGAAATTGTCGCCCACCACTACGGCGCGCGCGCCGCAGGATTGCACCAGGATGCGTTCCACAAACTCTTCCGGGGATAAGGCCGCCATACGTGCATCGAAGTGCAGCACCAAGCCTTGCTCGATGCCGAACCGTTCAATCAGCCGCGCGCGCTGCGCCACCGTCGTCAGCAGCTTCGGAGCGCGGGCCGGCGCCACCACCTTCGTGGGATGCGGATCGAAGGTCAGTACGCCCGCCTTCCATCCCTGCGCCGCGGCCAGTCGCACAACCTCCGCCAGTAGCATCTGGTGGCCGCGATGGACGCCGTCGAAATTGCCGATAGAAACTGCGCTCGGCCCGAATCCCAGGCGAGCCTCTTCCGCGCCGCGGTAAATCTTCATACGCAGGGGGCGGCCTCCACGCGAACCTGCAGCCCGTCGTAAGCCAGGCGTACATGCGGCGGCAGCAACTCTTCGGTGCGCCCGTGCGGCAGGTCGTGCGAGATGTGCGTGAAGAAGGCCTGGCGCGGCTTCAACTGCTCGACATAGTTAAGGCTCTTCTGCACGTTCGAATGCGTGGGATGCGGCTTATGGCGGAGGGCGTCGAGAAAGAGCGTATCCAGCCCCTGCAACCGCTCCAGGGATTCGTCGGGGATTTCGTTGTGATCGGTCAGGTAGGCCAGCGCGCCGAAGCGATACCCGTAGGTGATCAGGTTGCGGCCGTGACGCAGCGGGATGGCCTCAATCTCGCGCCCGAACAGCGTCAGCTTCTCCAGCGGTTCCACCGTGTGCGCCTGGATCTGCGGCACCCACGACTCATGTTCGTCGTTGGAAAAGATGTAGGAGAACACGCGCTGGATGGTGTGGATGGTGTGCTCCGAGCCGTAGATGGGAATCGCGCCGCCTTGGCGGAAATTGAAGGGACGGGTGTCGTCCAGGCCGAGGATATGATCGGCGTGGGCGTGCGTATAAAGGATGGCGTCCACCCGGTCCACGCCATAGCGCAGCGCCTGGGCGCGGAAATCGGGGCCAGTGTCGACTACGATCACGTGTCCGCCGAAACGCACGAACACCGATGGGCGCAGCCGGATGTCGCGCGGGTCTTCGCTATGGCAGACGTGACATTTGCAGCCAATGGTGGGCACGCCGGCGCTGGTTCCCGAGCCAAGCACGGTGAGGACCAGATCCCCATTATCGGAGGGCGTTTCCATCCGCTCCTATTTCTGCTCGGCGCCGAAGGTCTGGATGAAGCGGAAGCGCAGTTCGGTGACGGAGTTTTCCAGGAGCCGCTTTTCTTCCAGGTTCAGGTTTCCGCGGGTCTTGTCCTGCAGCATCGCCATGAGGTCAATGGTGTGGCGCGCCAGTTTTGGATTGGGCTTCTGATCGTCCCCATACGGCAGCAGGCCCATGTGTACCTCGGCCTGTGTCTTAAAGGTGAGTATCAGAAACTCGAACGAGGGCGGCGGCAGGGGGAAATCCTGGAAATCGTCGGCGGTTTCGGGCGTCTTCAACTCTTCGTTCATGATGCTTCTATTTTACGAAATCGGTTACGCTACGCTGAGAGCTTTATGCGTATCACCGCCATTCATGACATCGTCGTCCCCATCAAGTCCGAGATCCGAAACGCCTACATCAGCTTCGCCGAGATGACCGCGTCGGCGGTGGCCATCCATACGGATGTGATTCGCGACGGCAAGCCCGTGGTGGGCTATGGATTCAATTCGAACGGCCGCTACGCGCAGAGCGGGCTGCTGCGCGACCGCTTCATCCCGCGCCTGCTGGCGGCGAAGGCGGAGGCCCTCGTCGATGAGACCGGCGAGAATCTGGACCCGTTCAAAGCCTGGAAGATCATGATGTCGAATGAGAAGCCGGGCGGGCATGGCGAACGGTCCGTGGCGGTGGGCGTGCTGGATATGGCGCTGTGGGATGTCGTGGCGAAGGTGGAACAGCGTCCGTTGTACCGTGTGTTCGCGGATCGCTATAACGGCGGCGCGTTCGATGAGAAGGTGTACGTCTATGCGGCGGGCGGCTACTACTATCCCGGCAAGGACATCGAAGGACTGCTGGACGAAATGCAGCGGTATCTGGACCTGGGCTATAGCACCGTGAAGATCAAGATCGGCGGGGCGCCGCTGGCCGACGATTGCAAGCGCATTGAGGCGGTGCTGCGGATTCTGAAGCCGGGCCAGTTGCTGGCGGTGGATGCGAACGCGCGCTTCGACCGGAGTGAGGCGCTGGCTTATGCCGAAGCGCTGAATGCTTATGAATTGAAGTGGTACGAGGAACCGTGCGAGGTGCTGGACTTCGATGTCCATGCCGAGGTGGCGAAGGCATCGAAGAACCCCGTGGCCACGGGGGAAAACCTCTTTTCGTTGGTGGATACGCGCAATCTGCTCCGTTATGGCGGGTTGGTGAAGGAGCGCGATTATATCCAGGTGGATCCCGCGCTGAGTTACGGGGCCGTGGAGTACATCCGCATCCAGGCCATGCTGAAGGAGCATGGGTGGTCGTCGCGCCGCTGCATCCCGCATGGCGGACACCAGATGGCACTGCAGGTGGCGGCGGGCCTGGGATTGCATGGCAACGAATCGTATCCCGGCGTGTTCCAGCCGTTCGGAGGATTTGCCGATGGGCATCCGGCGGTGGATGGCTATGTGACGTTGCCGGATGCGCCGGGTATTGGCATTGAGAAGAAACAGAACTTGTGGGAAGTGTTTCGGGAGCTTTAATTCCCGCGCGCCAGGTTGACGCCGGCCACCAGGTTCGCCAGTTTCTGCCGGGCTGCCCAGCGCGCCGTCTGGCTTAACCCGCAATCGGGCGCGAAGGACAGCCGCTCCGGCGGCGCAAATCGCAGACAGCGATGCACGCGCTCCGCGATATCGGTGGGCGTTTCGATGTAGTAGCTCTTCACATCCACAATGCCCACGGCCACGTCGAACTTCAACGCCATGGCACCGATGATCTCCAATTCGGCGAACTCGCGGCTCGCCATCTCCAAGTGGATCTCGTCCACTGGCAAGTCCCCGAACGCCGGAAACAGCGGCGCATAGTGGCGCGGCGCCACCGCGCGAGCCTTATAGTTGCCGAAGCACAGATGCGTCGCCAGGCGGCATTTGCCGCGCACGGGCGCCACGGTGCGGGCGAAGATATCAACGAACCGCGCCGGGTCCTCGCGATGCGCATAGCAGCTCATCGACGGCTCATCGACGCAGATCTCTTCGCAACCCGCTTCCACCAGCGCTTCCAACTCCGCGCGTACTATCGGAATCAGCGCTTCAGTGATCGCCCAACGGTCCTTATACACCGTGCCCGGCAACAGCCGCCCGCTTAGCGTGTACGGCCCCGGAACGCTCATCTTCAGCCGCTGCCCTTTCGGGGCAAGGCGCCGCAACCGCCGCCATTCCTCAATGCAGCCAAGCCCGCGGGGGGCCTGCAACTCCGCCGTGATGGCATGCTTGCCGCGCTGGTCATGCGCCGGAGGCCCAAACATCCGGCGCTGCTTTCCCTCCATGGCGATGCCTTCCAGGAACCCATAGAACGACAGGTTGAAATCCAGCCGCGTCTGCTCCCCATCGGTAATCACATCCAGCCCAGCCGCCACCTGGTCATGGATTGCCGCCAGCACCGCGTCGTCCAGCAACTCCGCCAAATCATCGGCGCCAAATTGATCGAGATGGGCGGCCGCGAACTCCAACCAACCGGGGAACGGATAGCTGCCAACCACCGTCGTCCGCATCACGACACCTTCCAGCCGCCATCGACGCCCAACACCTCGCCGGTGATATGGCGGGCTTCGTCGCTCAATAGAAACAGCGCCGCCGACGCGATCTCCTCCGGCTCAATCATGCCCTGACTGAGCGGCTGCTTCTCGGCGATAAACGCCAGGATCTCCGGATCATTCTGGGCGCGCTCGCTCATCGGCGTACGCACCAACCCCGGCGCCAGCGCATTCACCCGGATCCCGTGCCGCGCATAGTAGGAGGCCATCGCCTTCGTCAGCGAAATGATGGCGCCCTTGCTGGCCGCATAGGCGTGGGCGGCGAAGTGATCGGGCTCCGGCGAACTGGCCAGTACGCTGGTCATATTGACGATGGCGCCCCGCCGGCCCATCGCCAGCCACAGCCGCAGCACCTCTTTCGACATCAAAAACGTCGTGCGCGCATTATGTTCCAGCGTCGTCGACCAGCCATCCACGGTACACTCATGCACCGGCCCGTCACCATACCTTCGCCCGCTGATGCCCGCGACGTTGAACAGCGCATCCACCGACCCGAACACCTCCTGGCAGGCGGTAATGGCCGAGTGCACCGTGTTCTCATCGCGCAGGTCGCCGACAAAGCATTCGCAGTCGTGCAACTGCAGGCAGAGGTCCACCGCCGAGTGCTCGTCGCGGCTGATCAGAAACACCCGGTCGCCGCGGGAGACCGCCAGGCGTGCCGTCGCTTCGCCAATTCCCGTGGAACCCGTAACCACCAGCACGCGTGACATCGTGTTATTGCTTCACCCTTACCCAGCGCCGCGTGCGCATCGACTGGTAGCCAGCGTCGAGGATGCAATTCACTACGTAGCCGTCTTCATAGGTCTCGCGCGGAGCAACGCCGTCGCGCACGCACTCCACGAAATGCCGCATCTCCGCCTGATAGCCATAGGCGAAGGCCTCTTCGGGCAGCGGCCGTGTCCAGCCAAAATCGAGATCGGCCTTCTCCACCACATAGCCGGAGGACTTCGGCGTGAACGAGGTGATGGGCGTGCCGCGGGTCACATCGGTGAAGATGGACCCATCCGAGCCATGGATCTCATTGCGCAGATCCAGGCCGCCTTTCGTGGTCCAGGAAAGCTCGCAGTGGCCGATGCCGCCACTTTCGAACTTCAACACCAGCAGCGCATTGTCTTCGCCCTTGGTCTTGGTGTGATGGACCAGGCGGTCGCCCCAGGCCATCACTTCCACAACCTTGTTTTCCTTGCCGAAGAAGTAGCGCGCCGCCTCAATGCAGTGGCAGGCAAGGTCGTTCATCGCCCCGCCGCCGGTCTTCTCCACATCCCAGAAATGCGGGCTGTGCGGGCCGGAGTGCGATTCGCGGGAGCGCACCCACAGCACCTTGCCGATGCCGCCGCTTTCAATGGTCTGCCGCGCCTTCACCACGCAGGGGGCGAACACCTCGGTCTCCGCGTAGCCATGCAGCGCACCCGATTTCCGCGCCGCCACCAGCATTTGCTTCGCTTCTTTACTGTCGCGGGCCAGCGGTTTCGTGCAGACCTGGTGCTGCTTCGCCTGCGACAACGCCAGCGAGACCGGCAGGTGCGCCTCATTCGGCAGGGCGATGATGTACAGGTCGATGTCCGCGCGCGCGAGCAACGCGTCCAGCTTGGTGGTGGATTCCCCGATCTTCCAGCGCTCTGAGAAGGCCTTCGCGCGCCGGGCGTTTCGCGAGTAGTTCGCCACGACTTCCTGGCCGTTCACATTCGCGAGCCCCTGCATGTAGAACTCGGCCACGAAGCCGGAGCCGAGCATGGCGATGCGTACGTTACTCATAGAGGTGCCGCAGGCTGCGGCGATAGGCTTCGTAGAAGCGCTCCAATTGCTCCTCGGCCTTCACGTTGCCCACCATCTGGTGGCTGGGCAGCAGCACGGGCTTCACGCCGCGGGCCAGCAGCAATTCCGCCGCTTCCACCCGCAGCATGTTGATGATCATGCCGCCGGTCACCGTGCTGGCCGGGCCCGTGCGCCATTCCAGCCCTTCCAGTTCGACAACGCAATCGCCCGGCGGACAATGATTGTCGATCACAACATCGGCATGATCGATCAGCTTCGTCCCCGAAGAATGCGCCGCAACCGAGTTCTCGCAATGCTTGCGCGAGACAATGCCGATCACCTTCAAACCCCGCCGCCGCGCCCCGGCCGCCATCTCCACAATCACCGGGCGAATGCCGCTGGTGGAGATCACGATCATCGCGTCATGCGGGCCGAAGTGAAATCCCTTGAGGATCTCCTCGGCGTAGCCTTCGTACTTTTCGAGAAACAGCGGCGCGCGCAGGCCGTTGGCCCCGATGATGTCCGCATGGTTCGACAACGCCAGTTCCACCAAGGCCACGAAGCCCGCGTAGCAGCCCTGCCGCGGCGTCATCTCTTCGCACATCATGCGCGAATGGCCGTTGCCAAACAGGAAGACCAGGCCCCCTTGCGCAATGGAATCGGCGCAGATCCGCGCGGCGTCCCGGATGTTGCCCAACTCATCCCGTTGGATGGCTTCCAGCAACGCGGTGGTCTTGGCGAAATAGGTTTCAGCGGCGCTCACGGCGATAGAAGGTAAGGATCGCAGACGTGAGGGTGTTCGGTCAAACCTTCCGAACCTCTGGCCGCGCGATATCGAACCGGTCCGCCGTGCGCGTGTACGTTGGCCCACCCATGCGCCCGATGGCCCGCAGCTTATCCGGATCGATCCGATAGCCGTCGAGGATCTCATCGTCGATGTGGAACAGCAGCACCTCGCCGATGACCAGGCTCCCGCCTAACGGCTTATCGCTCAGCGTGAGGATCTGCCGCAGTTCGCACTCCATATGGATGCGCGATTCGGCCACGCGCGATGCCTTCACCTTCACGCTCGGCTTGGCGGTGAAGCCCGCCACTACGAACTCATCCACGTCCGGCGGATACTCTCCCGATGTCACGTTCATCGGCTCGGCGAAGTCCTCGCTGACGATGTTGATCACGAACTCACCGGTCTCGCGAATGTTGCGCAGCGTGTCCTTGGGCTCGGCCTTCTCCCCGGCCTTGAACACCGGACTGAAACACACCAGCGGCGGATTGGGGCAGATCGCGTTGAAGAAACTGAACGGCGCCAGATTGCGCTGACCCTCGGCATTCACCGTCGATACGAACGCGATGGGTCGCGGCACCACGCTGCCAATCAGCAGCTTATAGATGTCCGCGGGCGCGTGTTCCTGAGGGTCGATGGTCACTTGGGGCTCCAGCTTTTCCAGTAATCGGCCCACTCCACCCGCTCGCCGGCGGGTAGCACATGGATGGGATTCAGTCCATCCAGCATCACCGCCGATTCGCCGGTGTGTGTCTTGCTGTGCTGGTTCGCCAGCGCCTTCGGGTGCGGCCCGTGATGGATCCCGCGCGGGTGCAGTGTGGCCATGCCTGCCTTTATGTTGTCACGGGAGAAGAAGTCGCCGTCGTGGTAGAACAGAAACTCGTCGTAGTCCGTATTGCGATGGAAGAAGGGCACTCGCAACGCCTCCGGATCCTGCTCCAGCGGCCGCGGTAGAAAGCTGCACACCACCGCGCCTTGCGTCACGAACGTCGTGTGCGCGCTGGGAGGCAGGTGCGCGCGATGGCTCATCACAGGCCGTATGTCGCGCATCCGCAGTTTCCAGGCCGTCAGGTCGCCCTTCCAGCCGATCACGTCCAGCGGATGGAAGGGATACCAGACGCTGGAGAACTCCCCTTCGCACTGGATGCGCACTTCCCATTCGCTGTTGTCGTCTAAGATTGGCGCGGGCTCCGGCGTCACAATCACGCTCGGGTCGTACAGCGCGTGCTGGCCCAACAACCCCTTCTCCGGCGGCTCAAACTCGCCCTTCGATTCCATAATCAGGAAGAAGTTGTCCGTGGTCCGTGGTACCACGCGATACGTCATCGCCCGCGGCAGCACCAGGTAGTCGCCCTTCTCAAACTCCAGCGGACCGAAGTCCGTTTCGATCACGCCTTCGCCGCGATGCACGAAGTACAGCTCGTCCCCATCGGCGTTGCGGAAACAGAACGGCATTGGCGCGCTCCGCCGCGACACCGATAGCTTCACATCGTGGTTGCCCAGAAACGCCAGCGGCGCCCCACGCGGATCGTCCGCATCGCCTGGCTGCAGTTGATTCAGGTCGAAGCAATGCGGCCGCAGCTTGCCTTCAAACCGGATCCAGTTGGTGGGCGGATGCGCGTGGTACAGATGCGCGCTACGCCCATAGAAACCCTTGCGCCCGTGCTCTTCTTCAAACGCGCCTTCCGGCAGGGCAACGTGCGCCTGGAGTGTGGCTTTGCCTTTTCGAAGGGGAAACATGATTTGCAGCACCACCTAGTTGTGGATGTTATCCTCATTGTAGGCTAGAATGGCGATCAGAGACGGGAGGTGCCTATGTCCAGCCTGCTCTCCATAGAGCAACCCTACGCCCGCTATACTCCCGAGCAGCACCGGACCTGGGCAAGTCTGTACGCCCGCATGCTGCCCCTCTGGAGTCAGTATGCCAACCCCGCCTTCCTCGAGGGCCTACAAGCCCTTCAACTTGCTCCCGATCGCATCCCGCGCCTCACGGACGTGAATGGCTTCCTGCACCCGCTCACTGGCTTCCGCGCCACGCCTGTCGCCGGCTACGTGCCCGCCTTTCTCTTCTTCGATTGCCTGCGCCGCCGCGAGTTCCCCACCAGCGTCACGATTCGCGGCCGCCACCAGCTCGACTATCTGCCGGAGCCCGATATCTTCCACGATGTCGCGGGCCATGTCCCGATGCATACGAATCGCGCCTTTGCCGGCACACTAGTACGATTCGGCGAATGTGCCCAGTCGGCGGCGCTGCGCGTGGCCGCTATTGACGACAGCCACGAACGCCTGGAGCGCCTGCGCAGCATCTACCGCGCCCTGGCACGTTTCTTCTGGTTCACTATCGAGTTCGGGTTAATGGCGGATCGCGGCGGCCGCTGTGTGGCCTATGGTAGCGGTCTGCTCAGCTCCTACGGCGAACTGCGGCACGCGATCGAATCGCGCGATGTGCAGCGCTCCACGCTGCAGTTGGAATGGGTGATCCACCAGTCTTTCGAGATCGACCATTACCAACCGCTTCTGTTCGCCGTCGAGAGCTTCGATCATCTTTACGAGGAGATCGGACGGCTGGATCAATGGCTGCGGGATGGCCGCCTGGACCACGTCGCCCCCGGCGAGCCGCAGATGGGGGAGGAGGACCTGGAGAGCTTCCTGAGCTCGGCGCTCCCGCTCGCCGTGTGATTAGAGTTGGTTGGCACGGCGCACCAGTGCCCCGTACGAAGGTCCGGACGGCGTATCCTTGCGCGCGGGCAGCCTGATTCCAAAGTCGCGGCGAATGTCGCACAGGGGCCGGTCGAGGTATTGCGCGACAGCGTGAACCGGAAATCGCCGTTTCATCTGCCTGGCGCGCCGGAACACCGTGATAAACAGCGGCGCCTTGCTCACCCACGTCCACAGCAGCCGCCCATGCCCGATACGCCGCAAGGCCTGACGGTGGTCGCGGTGCGTGGTGACGCGATGCAGATCGGCTACCTTCGCCGTGGTACCGGCCATCGTCCAGATATGCGCCAGAATCTCCCCGCGCAGGTCCGTCGAGCAAGCGAACAGCACGTGGATCACGTCGTGGATGTCGAGATCGGGCGCAATCTCCGGAGCAACGGCCGCCGACGCATCGTCAACGCCCTCCAAACCGCGGAGTTCGGCAATAGCCTCACGTAGGGTGCTGGTGCAGTTGGCGTCCAAGTAGGTCTGGCGCATACGCCATAGACATAGCACAACGCCCTCCGGCTTCCTACTTGATCTGGGCGCGCCGCTGGCGCACCTGGCCGGAGTCGGCGAAGTTCGGCGCCAGCAGCAGGTACGCATCGTAGGCCTGCGCCGCCTTGGCGAAGTCGCGCATGTTGTCGTAGAGTAGCCCGAGCTCCAACTGGATCGGCGCGTAGTTCGGATCCACCGCAATGGCCTCCAAACCGGCCCGCTCGGCCTCTTTCGTGCGACCCAGAATGCGGTACACCCGCATCAGAGTCCAGCGCGCCTGCATCGAGCGCGGGTTGTACTTCACCGCGTTCTCAAAGTACGGCACGGCGTCCTTGGCCTTATTGCGACCCAGCAGTTGCTGGCCAATCTGGAAGTAAGGCAAGGACCAGTGCGGCGTCAGTTTGATGGCCTTCTCGAACGCGGTGTAAGCCTCGGCGGTGCGTTCCAGCCGCGTCAGCGCTACGCCCAAGGCGTTATACGCACAGGCGAAATCCGGCTCAATCTCCAGCGACGCGCGCAGGTTCTTCTCCGCCGCCGCGAACTGATTGCCCGCGATCTGGGCGCGCGCCAGACAGAACTTCTGCTTGGCTTCCAGCATGCGGTCGTTCGGACGCAGCTTCTTCAGCGCCTCATAGCCATCCACGGCGCGCAGCAGCATCGCCCGTTTCAAAGCGTTACTGGTCGACTGCACATAGTCGTTCACACACGTCTGCCCCAGGTTCTCCAGCGCCGAACTCATCAACGCCGCCGCCTGGGGGCGGTTCTCGTTGTTCCATTGCTGGCTGTTGTAGAACTCCCAGGCTCCGCCCTTCTCCAAAATGTTCCCCATGCGAATCAGGCTATGCAGCCGCGCTACGGGAACCGCCGCGAATTGATCCACCCGGATCGTATCCACCACTGACGAGACCGTCAGCGTCTGTTCCACCGATTGGCCGGTCGGTAGGTCCACGGAGATACGGCGCTGTCCGAACGGCACGCGATCCACCCGCAGTTCACCCGTGGGACGAATGGCTCCGCGGAACATATTGTCTAGGTAAATGCCGGCGCCGGCGGGTCCGCGGAAAGTGAGCGGCGTGGTGTCCGGAGGGCCCACCCGGTTTCGCGGCAGCAGAGCCATCGCCAACCGCGGCTCGAAGTTGCCCGCGATGCGCGGATTCTGTTTGGAACTGGTCTGCTCCGGCACCACGCGCGAAATATAGTCGATCAGCTCCGAAGCGCGCACCACGCCGTCGGATTCGCGTTCGGCATTGCCACGTAGCCCGTCGAGCAGCGCGTGCGTGAACACGCCGTGCCCGCCGCCCCAGCGCGCGTCTTCAAACGACCGCTCATTGGGCCGCGAGGCAAGCATCTTCAGCACCATGCGGTCGTTCGTGCCCAGCTCCTCGAATGCCGCGGGGATATCGTTGGCCGTGTCTTCCCCCGCCCACCCCAGATTCCCGGAGTGGCACGAATCGGCCACCAGCACCACCATCTGCGCCCGCATGCGGCCGATAGCGGCGTTCAGTTCGCGGAAAGAGATCGCCGTGGCGTGGAGGTTCTGCGGGTCGGTATCATGAGCGACGAAATAGGCATGCCCGGCGGCATCGCGAACTCCGTGCCCGGCAAGGAAGAGATACACAATGTCCCGCGGACCCGCCACCGCGGGCAGCCATTCCGAAAGCGAAGCGCGCACCGCCGAAACCGTCGCCGCCTCGTTCGTCAGCAGCCGGATGCGGGCCGCGGCAAAGGAGCCGCCCTCGGTACCGCGCAGGAAATTGGCGTAGTCCTCGGCGTCGCGATGCGCATACTGCAGTTGTGCCCGTGGCGGCAAATGCTGGTATCCCGATACGCCCACCACCAGCGCCCAACGCGCCGTCGAGCCCGGCGTTGGAGCGGCCGGGTCGTCCAGTTCCAGCGAAAGATCGCGAGCCACCTGGAAGCCGATCAGGGGCAAGCCAACGGCAAGCATCGCAAAGCACAGCCCGGGATGAAAGGCGCGGCGCAACATAACTCCTCTATTGGCTATCGCGGATTCGCGAGGGGAAATTGATCAGCGGCGACGGAAACCAACGGCGTTTTCGCGCTATAGACTTGTAGAGAAGATGGTACACCACGATTTCAGCGCACAGAAGAAGGTCCTGGAGTTTGTCGGCGGCGAGACGTGGGATACCGCCCTCTGGACCAAGGACCGAGACGACGGCGGCAACTACACCTGCAAGATCCGCATCAAGATCTGCTTCAAGCCGGTCCACTACCGTACCGGCCCGGGCCAGGGCTATTACCAGGAGCACGATAACTTATACGGTGTCGACGCCTGGGACCGGATGTTGTGGGAGTCCTGGAAGAAGGAGTACGCCGATGTCATTACGGACTACTGGAGCGGCAAGTTCTGGCTCGAGACTCCGGAAAGCTACGAGGACCTCGACACCGGCCGTATCAAGCCCAACATCCGCTGCGACCTCAGCCTGGAGATCATCTCCACGCAGGGCGGAGCGCACTACACCTTCGCCGTCGAACGCATTCCCGACTACCGCCACAATCGCACCAATGCCGGCGGCCACGGCTACACGGGTTGGTTGATGGACATCGGCCGCGGCAGCGATCCGGATAGCGATGAGAAGATCATCCTCCTCGATGAGATTGCCCACTTGTTTTCCCTCCCCCATCGGGACCGCCAGAACTCCAGCCTCAACGCCTGCTTCCGCCTGCGCACGCCCACCATGGGACAAGGCACGGTGCTCGGCGGCGGGCGGGGGACCGAGGTCGACCCCGAATACTCCGCCCGCATCGCCAAGTTCCAGCTCTGGCACGCCCGCCCCTGGCAGCTTGCCATGGAGAAGCACACCGGCGTAGTGGCGGATAAGTGGAAGGTATCGACGCGCCAGTTGCTGCCGAAAATGCTGCCACCCGGCAAATTGGGCAAGCGGTAAGGTACGCTAAGGCATGTTTGCTTGGCTGTGGGAAGACCCACTCCCCGTGGGCGCGCCCGCTCCCAACTTCACACTCAAAGACGATTCCGGCCGCGACGTCTCGCTCAAGGCCCTTCGCGGGCATAACGTTGTCCTGATCTGGTATCCCGGCGACGATACCTCCACCTGCACCAAGCAGCTTTGCGAAATGCGCGACAACTGGGCCTCCGCCCAGAAGAAGGATACCCTCGTCTTTGGCGTCAACCCGCAAAGCGCCGAAAGCCACACGCGCTTCCGCCAGAAGTACAGCCTGCCTTTCCCGTTGCTGGTCGATCCCGGCCAGCAGGTCGGCACTCTCTATAAGACGAAGGGCCTCTTCGCCCGCCGCACGGTTTACCTGATCGGTAAGGACGGCAAGATCCGCTTCGCCCAGCGGGGTAAACCTAGTGTTGCGGAAGTGCTCGCCGCCGCCGAATAGCTATAATCCGAGCCGCGACATCCAACTCCCCAGCAGGTCCGTCCATACATCGCACGACTTGCCCTTCTTATTCATCCCGAACCCATGCCCGCCATCCGGGAAGATGTGCAGCTCCACCGGCACCTTCGCCTTCTTCCACGCGTTCATCAGTCCCGTCGCCGTGCTCGTCATCCGCTCGTTGTCGTCATAAGCGACCGCCACGAACAAGGGCGGCGCATCGGCCGGCACCTGGTATCCCTCCGGCGCCACCGCGTAGATCGGAATCGCGAAGTCCGGCCGGCTTTCGGGCTTGTACTGCGTCGCGACTCCCACCGTCAGATAGCCGCCCGCGGAAAAGCCCATCACCCCGATCCGCTTGGTATCCAGCTTCCACTCCGCCGCGCGTTCCCGAACCGTCTTCACCGCCAGGAGCCCGTCTTCAATTGCCGCCTTCTGGCTCTCTTCCCTGCTCCCCAGACCCACCCGGTACCGCAGGACGAACGCCGTCACGCCCCGCGCGTTCAGCCACTTCGCTACGTCCCGCCCTTCATGCTCAATCGCCAGGATCGAGAAGCCGCCGCCCGGCGCCACCACCACCGCCGTCCCATTCGGCTTGGCCGCGGGATACACCTCCATCACCGGACGCTGCACCTTGCGTACCCACTTCTCCTCGGCGCTCTTGCGATGCACGTTATCGGCGGGCGGCGTGTACCATTCCTCGCCGGCCGGCAAGTCCGGCCGCAAGACGATCTCCTGTTGGGGACCCGCCGCCTGCATGCTTATCGCTATGAGGAAAAGCAACACCAGTCGCGCCATAACCTATACCCTCCATTCGCTCGATGGCCGAGGCCTGTGCTTCGTGAGCATCATACCAACCACGGGGTAAACTAAGGGGCGAGCCTTGCACCCTATGTCCTCCGGCCCCTTCTTACGACGAGTCGTTATTGAGAACTACCGCAGCATCGAATCCTGCGACGTCGAACTGGGCCCCGTGACGATCCTGGTAGGGCCTAATGGCTCGGGGAAGAGCAACTTCCTCGATGCCATTCGCTTCGTCTCCGACGCGTTGCGAACCAGCCTGGCGCAGGCTGTTCGGGATCGCGGTGGTTTTAATGAGATCCTTCGGCGGGGCGCAACTGATCCGTCGTTCGCCATCCGGCTGGAGTTTGAGGTTTTGCCTGGTCAACCGGCACATTACGCATTTCGGATTGGTGCGTTCTCCGACGGGGGATTCAATGTCGAGCGAGAAGAGTACCTAGTCCAGGATGAGGGCTACCGCTACCCCACTGGAGGCCGGAACGGGTTGTCCCTGTCGCGATGGGCGGATCCCTTTGTCGTCGATGCCCTTGCTGGAATGGATTTCTATAACTTAGATCCCACAAGCATCCGCAAATGGCAATCTCCGGACTCCGGCGATGTCCTCTCGCGGGACGGAGCGAACGCTGCGAGCGTCTTACGCCACATCGTGAAGCTTCGCCCCGATCGGGCGGAGCGCATCGACCGCTATCTCGCCTTTGTCGCGCCAGGGCTGATCGGCGCTCAACCGGCCACACTCGGCCCCATAGAAGCAGTCATCTTCAAGCAGCAAAACGGACACGAGTTCTACGCCGAAAGTATGTCGGACGGCACGCTCCGCGCCTTCGGCATACTACTAGCCTTGTTCCAGACCGGTGGACCATCCCTTCTTCGGCTCGTAGGCATCGAAGAACCGGAGACGGCCCTCCACCCGGGCGCCGTCGCTTTTCTTCGCGACGCCTTCCGCGAAGTGAGTGACAGGAGGCAAGTGTTAGTAACCACTCACAGTCCCGACTTACTCGACGAGATCGATCTCGACGGCGAGACCGTTCTCGCCGTGCGTGCCGAAGACGGCATCACGAAGATAGCCTCGGTTGACACGGCAAGCCGCGAGGCGGTTCGGGAAGGTCTCTACACGCCTGGGGAGTTGCTTCGTCTCAACCAACTCACCCCAAGCAAGTCTGATCAAATACCCGCGGCGATCTTCGACGCGGAACCCGCATGAAACAGCTTATGTTGGCCTGCATCGTGGAAGGGCAAGGAGAAGAGGCTGCCATTCGGGTACTCATCCAGCGCATCTTCACCGAACTCATTCCCGGCTTTTGGCCGCAGGTAACCCCAATCCGGGTGAACCGTGCGAAGGTCAACAAGCCCGGCGAGTTGGAACGCGCGGTTAAATTGGCCGCCAAGACGGCCACTGCCATTCTGATCCTCCTGGACGCGGACGACGATTGTCCGATGAAGCTGGCGATGGGCTTGAAGGCGAGCGCGGCACAGGCCCGGTCGGACATAGACACGGCAGTTGTGATCGCCAACCGTGAATACGAAGCATGGTTTATCGCCGCTGCGCACTCTCTTTCGTTGCTGGCCGGTGGCGAGGCATTGCCGGAAGACCCGGAACAAATTCGCGGCGCCAAGGCGTGGGTCGGCAAGCGACGGGGCGCCTATTCTCCGACCGCTGATCAAGCCGCCCTAAGCGCCACGATGAGTCTGCATGAGGCCCGGCGGGCTCGCTCCTTCGACAAACTCGTCCGTGAGCTGATCGCCCTTGCCCAGCGCGCCGCTACCTAACGTCCGTACACCGTTAACAACTGCCGTACCGTTCCCTTCCACTCACTCTGCGGCGGTGCTCCGTACTTGGCGAACCACACGTCCAGATCCGTATCCAAGGACCGCCGGAGCGTCGCATAAGCGGGGTCCGAAACGAGGTTCTTCTTCTCCCCCGGATCCAACTCCAAGTCGTAAAGCTCGCTCGGCCATTCCTCCGTCCGCCGCACGTACTTATAGCGCTCCGTCCGCACCCCCCGCACAAACGAATACTCGAAGTACTTGCGGTTGTCCCACTCGGGCTTGTCTCCTCGAAGGAACCCCGCATAAGAATGCCCCGGCGACTTCGCGTCCTTCTCCATGTGTACGCCCAGGTAGTCCAGTATCGTCGGCGCATAGTCGTAGCTCGACACCATCGGCGTCAATACCTGCCCTGGCTTGATCTTCCCCGGATGATTCCAGATCAGCGGCACCCGGATGGACTCGTCGTACATGTTGAACGGCCATGTCCCATTGCCTTTGCCCACCACGCCGTGATGGCCGAAGTTCCAGCCCTGGTCGGCCGTAAACACGATCAGGGTGTTGTCGCGCACGCCCATCTCTTCCAGCTTCTTCACCACTCGTCCGACGTTCTCATCGACGGCGCGAATCAGCGCCGCATACCCCAACATGCTGTCCCGATTCCGGTGCAGCCGCGCCAAGCCCGGGTTCTGCCACTCATGCCGGGGCGTGTCCGGATAGCAATCGAACTTCGCCTCTTGAAACGGCTCGCGATACTTCTCCGGCTGGTAGTCCAGCGGCGTGTGTGGCGCATAGAACGGCATCAGCAGATAGAACGGCTTATCGCCCACCGTATCCAGAAAGTCCAAGGCGCAGTCGCCAATCGCGTCTTCCTTGAACTCATTGATCACGCCGTTCTTTCGCGTCCCGACGAACTCCGGCCGCCGGTACGTCCCGCCGCCGCCCGGTACTGTCGCCCAATAGGTGAAGCCCGCCTGCGGGGTGTCGTCATGGCCCATGTGCCACTTGCCCACCATGCCCAGCGTGTAGCCGTTGCGCGCCAGCACGTCGCTATAGGTTGGATTCTCCGCCGTCACCTTGCGGCTCTTGGGGCCGAAGGCATCCACGGGCCGCAGCCAGTCCTGCACGCCATGGGTGGAAGGCAGACGCCCGGTCAGCCACGTCAACCGGCTCGGCGAGCACACCGGCGTACAGGCATAGGCTCGCGTGAACCGCGCCCCGCCCGCGGCCAAGGCATCGAGGTTCGGCGTCTTCATCTCGCCGCAGCCATAGCTGCCCAGCGCCCATGCGCCATGATCGTCGGTCATGATCATGACCACGTTCGTCTTCTTCGCTCCCTGCGCGGGAGCCAGCGAGGCAGCGCCCAAAGCGCCCAGAAACCGGCGTCGATCCATGCTGGTTACTTTACACGGCCAGCAGATAACACTGCACGGGCATGGCGGTCAGGCCGCGCAAGCCCTGCGCGTACCAGGCCAACTGCGCCTGGTAGCGTTCGGCCAGTCCCTCCAGTTCGGCATCGCTCTTGAAGTCCACCACGTGCCAGGCGCCGTCCTCTACGAAGGCCAGATCGATCACGCCTTCCACGATGCGCCCTTCCCCGGCCGTGAAGGTCAGCGGATACTCGCGATGGAGCCGCCCGGCCGCGCGCGCCCGTTCCACCAGCGGATGGAGCAGCGCCTGCCGCACGGCGAACACCGCCGCGGCGCGCTCCTCGTCTTCGCAACCTAACAGGCGAGCCTGCAGTGCTACGGTCGACTCCACCTGCGCGCGACCAGCATCCAGCGGCACGCGCGCCAGTACGCCATGGACAAGAGCGCCGAAGCGCTTACCCGACGGCCGTCCCGATTGGCGCGGCACCCGCTCGACGCGAACCAGCGGTATGGCCGCCGGTAACTCAGCCGTGCCACTGGCCTGCAGCAACGACACCGCCGGCCGCGTGCCCGCCTCCAACAGAGCCGTCCGCTGCCGCTGCCAGGCCGCGTGCTCCGCCAAGCCGCGTTCCAGAGCCTCCGCGTCTTCAGAGAAGATCTCCTGCTGCCGCTTGCCGAAATGCTCCTCCTGGCTGGCGGGCAGCACCGACACGTCCCACAGCATGGCGCTGGCGGGGTCCAGGGCTTTGTTCAACGGCGAAATCCAGCTCTTGCCGCGATCGCCTTCGGCCACCGGCACGATCAGGACATCGCGGGCGCGCGTTGCCGCCACGTACGCCACCCGCACGCCCTCGGCCTGTTCCTTGGCCTTCTCCGACGCCTCGTTCTCAATCAACTCCAAGGGCGAACACTGCACCAGCCGCATCGCACACAGGCCCGACGAGGCCTCCACGTAGCGGTCGGCATCTTCGCGTGTCAGATTGGCCGTGATATCGGCCAGGATAACGATGGGGAACTCCAGCCCCTTGGCGGCATGCACGGTCATCAACCGTACGCCGTCGGCGCCTTCCTCCACGACCGCGGCTTCCATCGAATCGCCGCGATCGGCCTGCGCCGCCAGCTCCTGCACGAAGCCCCGGAACGACAGCCCTACCGTGCTTTCGAACTGCCGCGCCATGTCCACTACGCGGCGCACATTGGCCAATACCTGGTTGCCCGCCGGCCGGAACGCGAAGGCCGGCCAGGCCCGCACGCTCTCCAACAGCTTGTAGACCGTCTCGGCTACGGGACGCTCGTTGCGCATGCGGTGCAACTCGGCCAACAGCAGCAAACCGTCGCGCACGGGCTCATAGTCCGGATGCAGATCCTCCGGCCACTGGCGGAACGGATCGAGCGCGCCATGCTCATAGCGGAAGCGCAGCAGCACATGATCGGGAACGGCCAGCAGCGCGCCTTTCAAGGTGGCAAAGACGGATAGCTCATCGTCCGGCCACTCGATGGCCGCCAGCGCCGCGCGCATCGTCTCGATCTCCTCGCGCCAGTGAAACGTCTTCGACCCCACCAGCAGATGCGGGATGCCGCGATCCTCCAACCCGCGCACGTAGTTGCGGGTTACATCGGTCTTCCAGTTCGTCAGGCGCCGGAACAACAGGCAGATGTCGCGCGGCTTCACGGGCCGCAACGCTCCTCCCTGCTCGGGATCGGCCACCTTCCACTCGCTTTGGCGTAGCAGCCACTCCACCATACCGGTGACGATGGGCGGCAGGCCTTCGTCGATGGTGCGGTTGATGTGCTTCGACGCGCCCTCCGGTATCGGCACTGGCAGCGCCACCACGGCTGGCTGCCCTTCGATATCCCCGCGATGCTCTTCCAGAGGCACGTAGCTGGCCTGCGCCGATTCGGCACTGCCGGTCATCTCCGGCGCGAAGGCCGCATTGACCACCTGCTGTATGCCGCGTACGGAACGAAAGCTCTTCGACAGGTGCAGCGTGACCACGCCGCGTGACGCCAGGTTACTCTGCAGCACGTGGTACAAGCTGACATCGGCGCGGCGGAACTTATAGATGGACTGCTTCGGATCGCCTACGAGAAAGAGCTTGCCGGCCACCGGCGTGACCGTCATCCAGTTGCTCTGGGCGTCATTATCCGCCGCCAGCAATAGCAGGATCTCAGCCTGCAGCGGATCGGTGTCCTGGAACTCGTCCACGAACAGATGCGAGTACCTTCGTTGCAGATACAATCGCACATCGCGGTTGTCGCGAACCAGGTTGCGGACCTTCAACAGAAGGTCGACAAAGTCCAACTGCCCACCGCGGCACTTGGCCTCATCGTAGAGGCCCACCAGCTCCCATAGTTCCTCGCGCAGGCGGGACGCCAGGTCGGCGTTGGCCACCGGGCGGAAGTCTTCCAGCACGGCCAGGAGTTGCCGCATCGGGTCGCCGGGCAGCTTGGTCTGGCTGCGCCAGCGGCGCCAGATGCGGAACAGCACGCCCTCCAGCATGTCGTAATCGCGCGGCTTGCGTTCCACCCAGGGCAGCGCATCCAGCACCGGCTCTTTCAGCCACTGGTCGCGGATCTCTTTCAGCTTCGGCCGCAGGCTTTCGACGAAGCCCGCCACTTGATCCAATACCTCTTCGCGATCAAAGGGCGGGCGCTCCCAGGGGCGTGGGAAGTCGCGCCACTCGAGTAGCGTCCAGCCGGCGTTCTGCAGCGCCTCCATGGGCGTGGCATCGCGGTCCTTCTCCGCGGCCAGCCGGCCGAGCGCGCGGCGGACACCGGGAGAATCCTCGTTCAACTTGCGCTGCATCCAGCGCCGGTAGACGCCAGCATAGACGCGCCGTGCCCCGGCTTCGTCCAACTCTTCGAAGTCCGGATCGACTTTAGCCTCTACCGGCCGTTCGCGAAGGATCTGCGCGCAGAAGGCGTGGATGGTGCCGATGGCCGCTTCCTCCAGATGCGCCAGCGCGTGTTCCAGGTTGCGGGCTTCGTCCGGATCGGAGCTGGTGGAACGGCAGCGGTCTAACTCCTGCCGCAGACGCAGCTTCAACTCACCAGCGGCCTTGGTGGTGAACGTGACGGCGACGATGCGGTCAATCGTCGTGCGGCCGGAGCGCAGCACGTTGACGATGCGCTGCACTAACTCCGTAGTCTTGCCGGTGCCGGCGCTGGCTTCGATGATCAGGCTTTCATCGAGCGAGGTGCGAATGCGCAAGCGCGCCTGCGCGTCGGAGACTGCTCCCGCTCCGATCATGGCCGCGACCTCAAGTCCTGCAACTGGACCAGCGCGGGCTTGCGGCGCACGCGCTCTTCTTCTCTCGGGCCACAGACGCCGGTGTAGTCGCACCAGTCGCATTGCTTGGGAGCGGGCGAGGCGGGCAGCAGTCCATTGGCCATGTGCCAGTCAATCAAGTCGAGCACCTCATGCAGATAGCCCTGTCCACGTTCGTTGACGAGGATCTCGCACTTGTCATAGCCGCCGCGCTGCGTGCAGAAGTAGAGCCGGCTGAACTTCACGGGGCGTCCGAGCAACTGCTGGACGGCGGCCGCATAGAGCAGCGGCTGCAGATACTGCCCGCGGCCGACATACTGTGGGCGGTCCTTCTGGGCCGGCGCGCGGCCGGTCTTATGGTCGGTAATGCGCAGGTCGCCAGTGGTGCGGTGCTGCTCGATCCAATCGACGGAGCCGCGCAGCAGGATGCCGTCGCTCAACTGGGCGGGTTGGGTGGTGCTGGCCGGATCGCGGTCCTCGTCGAAGGACATCCCGAAGGCATACTCGGAGTGGAGCACGTCCCAGTTGCCGGCATCGTCCTGCAAGCGCCGGAGCCAGCCATGCAGGTCGGCGCGGAGGTCTTCCAACTCGGTCTTCCAGACGCGGGGAATGGCCGGGGCCAGCTTGTCTTCGTACTTCGCGGCGACGCGGTCCAGCACCTCGTCGGCGACGTCCTCGAAGATCTCCCAATTGCCGGCCTGGCGGAAGAGCTGGAACTGGACCTCGTGAAAGAGCGAGCCGCGAGTGAGCGGGTCCATGGCTTCGAGGGGAACCATCTCGTCGCGGGGGCGGAGATGAAACAGCCCATGCAGTACGAAGCGATAGGGGCAGGCCGCCATGAGCTGCAGCGTCGAAGCCGACCAGGGCTTCTTGCGGAGCCGCAGGCGGTCGAGCACCTCCATGGCCTGTGGATGGTTGTGGGCCACGAGGCCATCGGCAGGCGACCACTTGTTGCTCCAACGGGCGAAGCGGGCGCGTAGGCCGCGAGCGAGGTGTGCATTCGTCTCCAGCAGGTAGCGGCCGTGCCCCTTGGCCTGGCCGCGCGGCAGCAGCAGCGCGCGCTGCAAGACCGAGAGGTCGAACTCCAAAGCATCGACCGCCTCTTTTGTTTCGGCGGGAAACGGCCAGCCGAGTCGCGTGGAGGCAGCGGCGGCGGAGCGGCGCTCCAACTCCTTCAACTCCGGCAGGCGTCCTTCGGCGGCGCGCACGACCTCCATGGCGTAGAAGGACGGCACGCGGGAGCGGCTTTGCGCCACATCCATACGGGGGTAGGAGACGATCAACTGCGTGCGTGCGGCGGCTGCGGCGATATGGAGGCGCAGGCGCTCATCGGCGACACGGGACTCGCGGAGCGGCAGGCCGGCCTGCAGCCTGCGGCGGTAAACATCGAGCAGCAAGGGGTCTTCGAGCGCCTTGCGCGGGAAGATGCCTTCCGCCAAACCCGGCACAAAGACGACGGAGAACGACTGCCCGCGCGCCTCGTCGATAGAGCCGATCCAGACGCCACCGTAGCGGCTCTTCAACGGCGGACGGCGCAGGAAGCGCAGGCGCTCTTCGAGCACCAGCAGCACTTCTTCCAACGTGACCGGGCCGGCATCGCCCATGGACCAAAGCTCGCGCAGAGCCAGTTGGACGGACTCCGGATAGCGCAGCGTGGCCTGAGCGAGGCCGTCCAACTGATCGATCCATTCGCGCCAGGTGCCGGACCTGGGCAGCCCGGCCAGCAGTTCGATCACCGGGAGCGCAAGGCCCTTCAACTCGGCCAGTTGGGAGATCTGGCGTTCGACGTGGGCGCGAGCGGCGGCATCGCCCTCGTCGAGCTTGGCGAGCCGGAAGCGGAACTCGTTATCGAGTCCATCGAGGCGGCGGGCCCAACGATCACGGCCGCCGATGACGGCAGCATCGACAAGGAGTTGTTCCCACCGCGCGGGCGTGGAGGGCGGCGCGGCAGCCATGGGTGGCTCGGGCTTAGGGCGAACCTCGACCTCGGTATCGAGTAGCTCGTCTTCGGTGCCGAAGACCGTGGAAGAGCCGGCGGCCATTACCTTCTCGGCGGAGGTAACCGGCATCTGGCCGAGCGACAGGTACTCGGCGAATCGCGTGGCCGGGAAGCTCTCGAAGGCGCAATGGAGCAGGGCGAGGAAGGCACGGCCGGCGGTGTCGGGGCGAACGCTGCCGTGCGAGAAGTGGCAAGGGACGGCGGCGCGGTTGAGGGCCTCTTCGAGCAGCGGCTGGTAGCGGCCGGGATCGCGCAGGAGGATTGCCATCTCGTCGAAGCGCGTGCCGGCTTCGGCGAGGCGGTGGAGGCGGCGGGCGATCTCGGTGCACTCGAGGCCTTCGCCCGCGGCCGAGAAGAAGGCAACGGCTTCGGGCAGCGGCGCATCCGCGGAGAGGCTGCTGCGAAACAGTTGGGCCCGCAGGCGGTCGAGCGTGGAATGCAGGCGCGGGGCGGGTTCGGCGGCCTGATCCATGAAGGGCTGGTAGAGGGCGCGGCTGGCTTCGTCGGCATCGAGCAGCGTTACGAGCGTCTGCGGCGCCTTGGCGGCGAGCGCCTGGACGAGTTGTTGGGGCAAGCCGGAATCGAGGGCGACATCGAGTAGCAGCAGGGGTAGGCCGGCCCAGCGATGGCCGCCGAGTTCGGCACGGGCAGCGGCGAGGCGGAGCAGTTCCGGGTAGTCGGCGAGGCGGCCCTCGGCCAGCAGTTCGACATAGCGGGCCTGGAGCAGCGCGAGGTCGCGGCCGGGCTCTCCGGTGGAAGCGACCTGCCGCGGCGTAACGCCATGGATGCGCAGTTCCCGGAGCGTGCGGGCAACGGCGCGGGCGAAGCCAGGACTGGAGGCGACGGGCTCGAAGTAAGCGAGGTGGGACTCGCGGCGAACCAGGTAGATGGCGCGGACAACGAGGGCTTCGGCGCCGAGGGCATTGAGCGGGGCAAGGCCGCGCTCGGCGATGTCGTCTTCGGCGAGGTTGCGGGTAAGCATGCCGAGGGTGACGCGGTGGACACCGGCCGAATCGCCTAAACGCAGCCGGAGCAGGTCATCGGCGGATGGGCGAGTGGGGGCGACGAGCAGCACTTCCCGGTCGCGATGGGCGCGGAGGAAGTCAGCGGCGCGGTCAAGCAGTTGGGCGTAGGTGGAGGCGCGGACGAGGCGGCGCATGACGGGTTACTCCAGGAAGCCGCAGGAGCGGGCGCGGTCGGCGAAGGCGCGGAGGCCGCGCACGGTGGCGGCATCATCGAAGACGACGCCGATGCGGGTGGCCTGCTGTTGCTGTGTCTCGAAATTCTCGAGGCGGGCGAGGGTGGAGGGCAGATGCTCGCTGAAGTACTGGTAGATGGCGGCATAGCGGATGGGGAACTGGGCGGGATGGAGATCCCAGCCCTGAAAGAACCCATTGGCGAGGCTGTTCTGGACATCGAGCCACTGGATCTTCCAAGCGTGCCCCACTTCCTCTTCTCCTCCCAAGGGTAGTGTGCTGGTGGGCCCATCGGAGAGCCAGACGCCGGTACCGGCGAAGCCGATGAGCATCTGCAGCCGGGCATGCGTACATAGCGCATGGCGGAGGGACTGGGAGGCCGACACCAGCCCGCAGGACGACATTAGATCATAGGGGCCGAGGTGCGCCCCGCGGCATTGCGGGCCGGCGGCGTCGTGAAAGGCCTTCATGTTGGCCAGCGCCTGCGGGGTTTCGATCATGAGCTCGATTGCGGGGTTGACGCCGAGGTCGTCGAGAGCCATGCGGAGGGCTTCGATCTCCTCCTCGTGCTCGATCTTGGGGAGGGTGACGGCGAAGTTCTCGGGGACGCGGTGGAGGGCATCGAAGAAGGCGCGGAGGGTAGTGAGCGCGCGGGTGCGGGTGGCGGCATGGAAGGAGCGGGGGCGGATGCCGAGGAAGGGGGGCAGAGTGCCGTCCTTGAGGCCTTCGTTGACCTCCTGGGCGGCGGCCACGGCGTGTCCGGTCTCCTCGTCGCCGCCGCGCACGCCGTAGCCGTCTTCAAAGTCGATGCGCAGGTCTTCGACGGCGTTACGGTCGAGTTTGGCGGCGATGCGCTGCTTGACCGGATCGGGGACCGGGAGCAGGTGATGGTAGGTATCGAAGGCCCGACGGGCGATGCGGCCCAGTTTCGGCGCGGTGTCGCGGCGGAACAGGTGGGCGCCGCCGTAGACGGTATGGATCGGCTGCATTCCCGCTCAGGGTAGCGAAGAAATCAGCTTGGCGCGATGGTTAGAACTGGGCGTAGTGGAACTCTTCGCGGGTGATGAGGCCGCGGTCGACGGTGTAGATGGCGACTTCGCGCATCTTGGCGCGTTCACCGGAGGCTTTGTTGGTGACGTCGAAATCGAAGATGACGGAGAACTTATCGACGCCGACGTACGGGCCTTCGATGCTGGCCGAATGGATTTCATGGGCCGCGGCCCAATCGGCGCTCTTCTTGATGACGGCGGCTTTGCCCGCGGTTTCGAAGGAGCCATCGGGGCCGGGCATGGCTTCGACGCTGACGATGTTGGGCTCATAGAGAGTCTCCATCGCCTCGAAATTCTTAAACTCTTTGCACAGGGCAACGAGTTGGTTAGCAACCTCAGCGGTAGTCATGCCTAACGATAGCGCAGGGATTGTTGCGGAATGGTGACGATGGGGGGCGGGGATGCGGGATGCCGGTTGGTTCATGGTGAAAAATTTTATTTTTTTGCCACGGTTTCCCTGGCGGGAGGAGCGGGGGAAGGTGATGTGTAAGTTGGGAGCAGGGGTACATGGCTTTCTTTCGTTTATTGGGCTTGGATTGCTGCTCGGGTGGCGCCGAGGGGTTTGCCGGGGGTGCTCAGCCCCGGCAGTAGTTTCGCCCGACTCCAACGTAGCAGAGGAGGGGTGGGGGGACGGGTGCCGGTGGGGGAGGCGGAGGGGCTATTTCCGATTTGGAATGAGTGGGATTCGGGATATTTTCTACGCTTGTGAACGCGATATTGGGGGCGGCACGGTCACCATGGTGCGCGCCGCCACTTTGAGCCATTCCCCAAGTGTGGAGGCGAGCCCAGCATACTCGTGCTTGCTGATGATTTCGTCCAGAAATCGACGCAAAATTCCCTGGCGGGCGGCCACACGTAGAAAGTCTCGCCAGCGGACGCGCGGATTGGGATCGTCCCTCAGCGCGGAGAGGCTCAGACCGACGTTCTCGGCGTGGTAGTGCGCCTTTCCCTCCGGTAGATTCCTGATCAAGAAAGCCTCAAGTTCTTTGGGGCCGTCCTTCGAGAAGTCGAGCGGATCGTTGACCGCCCATCGATCTGGAGGCGGCACAGGAACAAAGGCCGGCGGTTTTGCCGGCTGAGGGGTTACCCATGCGGGAAGCCATCCCGGCTTGGGATCCGGGCGGAAGCGGATGGAGTAGCTCCAAACGTTCGGATCGCGAGCGAGTTCCCAGAGGGGTTGGGCATGGCCTCCTTCGAGATATTTGCCCCGGGTGTGGGAATTCGTGCTGGAGGAAATGGGGAAGCCACTCGGGGTTATCAGACAGAGTCGGTACGGCAAGGCTCTTCTTCTCGCACTGGGCGATATGCCGCTCGAGAGTAGGTGGCCATGGAATTTGCTCCCCGCAGGCTAACATTTCGGGTGAATGCAGAACAATATGGGGGTGGGACGCGCGGCACGGTACACTCACGGTTTGGGTCGGCCGTTGACACCATGATGCACTCCTTCCATTTGGCGGACCTGCCGGCGTGGGTGAGCGCCGCAACCTTGGTGCGGCCACCGAACCGGACGGCGATCAAAGGCCTGCAGCACGCCGAGTGCCTGGTACTGATGCAGTTTGGCGCGCCTATCGTTTCCGCCGCTCGCCTGCAGCTTGGGCGATTTGCGATGTTTGCGCAGTGGGAAGGCCAGGGTGCGCTCGACCGGTTCCTGGAGATGCACCCATTGGGGCGCCGCCTGGCTGAGGGGTGGCACGTCAGGCTGCAGTATCTGCGCCGCTATGGGGAAGTGGCGGCGATGCGAGGCTTGCCGGAGAAGGCCGGTGACTGGGACATGGACGAACCCATTGCCGCATTCACGCTGGCCCGCATGAAGCTGCCCGAGATTCCGCGCTTCCTTCGCTGGGGCAGGCCTGTAGAGCGGCTGATTGCCAACCACCCGGCGGCGGTGTTTTCGACCGGAGCCCAGCGTCCGCCGAACACGATCTCAACGTTCTCGATCTGGCGGACGGTCCGAGAGATGACCGAGATGGTTCACGGCCGGGGCGAGATGCCCGACGCGCATGTGCACCGGACGGCCATGGCGGAGCAGAGGCGTAGAGACTTCCATCACGAATCGACATTTATGCGCTTCCGCCCTTTGGGCGAGCACGGCACATGGCAAGGCCGGCGGCTGCTGCCATGACAGCCATTCTCCGGACCATCGTGGGCAGGTGTGGCGAGTTGTTTATCTACGCGCTAATCCACTCGTGTGGGCGCCGCTATGCTGCCAGCGAGGTGCGATGGCTGCTTGGCCCGATGGGCGGGCCTAGGATCGGCGATCGTCCGTATGAAGAAATCGCGCTGGCCGAGCATCTCTCGATGGAACGGCTTGCGACAACAGGCGGCCTGATTCCCGACTTTGGCGTGCTCCAAAGTCCCGAGTTCGATCCCGGGCGAGTGGACCCGAGGATCCGGGACTTCTACGAGAACACGGCCGGCTACCGGTTGGATGCATGGGCGACAGTCTACTTTCCGGCCCGCATTGCGCTATGGCTGCTGGTGACTACCATCAGCCGTCGCGTTCAGCAACTGGACCTGCCGTTAAATGGGCTGGATACCGCCAAGGGAATCACCAGCGAGATTATTTTGTTGCGGGATTCGAGTGGGGCCGTGCGGTATACCGGATGGTTCCGCAAGCTGGTGGACAGCGGGCGCGTGCTGTATTCCGGGTTTTACATGACGCAGCGGATGCAGGGGGGCGACACCTGCGTAAAGACGGTATTCCCAATGCCGGATGGGAATGCGACGGTGATGTTGCGTCCCGCGAACGAGGGCAGGGGCTTGCGGCTGACATCGAGGGGCAGAGGGTTTGGGGATGCCGGATTTTACCGCGTGCAACGGTCGGGCGATGGGTTGCTGATCTGGCGGGTGGGCCGGCTGGACGAGAGCTTCTACCTTTACGTGGATGAGGACGGCTGCGTGCGGGGCGATCATGAGATTCGCTTCCTGGGCATGGACGTCACGAGGCTGCATTATAGGGTCATTCCCGTTGTGGGCGGAAGTTAGGGTGAGACCAGCATTCTTCCTATACTGAAGTAGTTTATGGCTTCACTGATTGACGCGCTCGACGTCCGCAGACGGACCCTCTTCGAACTCGACAACGTCCCCTACCTGTGCCTGGATTCCGAAGTGAGCACGCCGACGGCGCGTGGCGGACAGACGCTGGTGCGCCTGAAGATTCGCAATCTCCTGACGAGCGCGGTTTTCGAGCGCACCTTCAAAGCCGGGGAAAAGTTCCACGAACCTGACCTGCAGGTGGTGCCTGCCTCGTACCTGTATAGCGACGGGAATGGGTCGCACTTCCTGGATCACGAGAGCTTTGAAACCCTCACGCTGCCGGAGAACGTGATGGGCAATGCACTCGACTTTCTCACCGAGGGGCTGATGGTGGAGCTGAGGAAGTTCAACGGCAATCCCATTGGAATCGAATTGCCGGCCGTCGTTGAGCTCGCGGTAGAGTCCACGGAACCCGGCGTCAAGGGTGACTCCTCAGGCGGCGCGACGAAGCCCGCCACCCTGGTTACCGGCCTTCAGATCCGTGTGCCACTCTTCATCAAAGAAGGCGAGATGGTGCGCGTGTCGACAGAAACCGGGGAATTCGGCGGGCGCGCTTAACGGGAGCGCACCTAACCCAAAGAACACTTTCACGGCGAAGGCCGCTATGGCGTTGTGCCGAGTTCCTGGACGAGCCTTACGATGGCGGGCTTGAAGACATTCGCATGCATCTCCGCGACTCCGGTGCCGTACATCTTGCGGGTTCCCCGCTGAGCGATCTCGCTGGAGTATCTGACACGGCCTGTGGCTACTTCCACCAGGCGTACCCGAAGAACCGCGCTCCCGAAGCCATCACCGCCGGAAGGGTCATCGCTCGACTTGGACCGGCTACATGCGACCCGAGCTTGCCGCAAAGAGTGGGGTGAAAGGGCAGCGGGGACGGCACCGCGCAGGACCAGACGAGCGGCGCTTACTCCCAGTCTCTTCTGAGCAAGAGGAAGATGGCGGGAATCGTATTCGGAAGCGACTTCGCCATACTCGACCTCGATGATGGTGTTGTCGGCACGGGCGTCGTGGGCGATGTTGTCGGGGTCACGCCAGGTACCGGCGCCGGATAGCTCGGTGGAGGCTTGCAGGAATCCGAGGGCCGAGGCCTTTTGACGGGGAATGACGAGGGTGAGGAGTTCCCGTTCGGTGCGGTTCAGGCGGACGCCGGCGCTGGGGTCGCCGAATAGGAGGGCGGCTGGCGGGTGGTCCGGCCATAGCGGGCGATGTAGGCGTCGATGGTGGCTTCGTCGATGGCCATGCGCCGGAGCCGTTCGAGGCGCTCGCAGCGGGCTGACGGTTCCGCGCGGGTGGCGGTGGCGCTCAGCTTGAGCGAGACAGCCGCTGCGATGACGGCCAAGGCAAGCGAGACGGCGGGCCCACTGCGTATTCTCCAATTCAAGTACTCACGACCTCATCCTGACAGGCGCGGAAGAGGCAGGGAATCCGTCACTGCAGGGCTTGCAGGATAGCCGGGATGCGGGCGTTGCGGGTGTCGCGGTCGAGGCGCTTCCATTCGACGATGGGGCCATCGCCTTTGGCGGCGGCTGGGAGCGGGATGGAGAGCTTGCGGGGCTGATCGTAGTCGTGGAGGTATTCGACGTTGTGGACGAACTTGGGATCGGCGCCGTCTTTGACGAGGAGGCGGACGATGGCGGGTTCGGCGATGCGGACGGCGAGGTAGAGGGGGCTGGCGCCGATCAACGCGGGGGAGAAGTGATGGTCGCGGGAGGAGCGGCGGGTGGGGGTCCAGTTGGTGACGGGGAGGTTGGGGTTGGCGCCGGCCTTGAGGATAGCTTCGACCATGATGGGATCGCGATGGAGGATGGCGGCGTGGAGCGGGGAGAAGCCGGGCTCGGGGGCGGCGGTGGTGGCGGGCTTGGCGAGTGGGGCGAGGAGCAGGACCAGGTCGCGGTGGTTAGCGTGGGCGGCGAAGGTGAGGGCATCGACGCCCCAGGCATCGCGGTCATTGGGATCGGCGCCGGCGTTGAGGAGGAGCTGGGCGGAGCGGAGGTCGCCGGAGCGGGCGGCGAAGAGCAGGGCGGTCATGTGGCCGTGGGGGATCTGGCGGTTGTAGGGCGGGTGGCCATGCGGGGGGACGGCCATCATCTGGGACCAGGTGGCGCTACGGGCTTTGAGGTCTGCCTTGTAGCGGAGGAGCACCTCGACGACTTCGGGGTGACGGCGGGAGGCGGCGATCATGAGCGCGGTCTGGTCGCGGGCGGCTTTGGCGTTGGGGTTGGCGTCCTTTTGGAGGAGGAGTTCGGCGACTTTGGGGAAGCCGCCGCGGGCCGCGGCCATGAGCGGGGTTTCGCCATCGAGGAGCGCGGCGTTGGGATTGGCTCCGGCGGCGAGGAGGAGCTTGACCATAGGGACGCTGCCGTTCTCGGCGGCCAGCCAGAGCGGGGTGACGCCGAGGTCGGTGGCGGCTTTGGCGTCGGCCCCTTTGGAGAGGAGGCGTTGGGCTTCGGCAAGGTCGTCTTTGTAGGCGGCGTCGTGGAGGGCAAGCGAAGCCGCGAGGAGCGCGAAAAGCATGGCTTAGACCGTGAGCCCTTCGAGAGGGAGTTTGCCGGTGCTGCCGCCGACCTTGCCGATGGGTACGCCGAACTTGTCCAGGAGCGTAAGGAGGAGATTGGCGATAGGCGGGGAGTTGGGGTACGTGATGTGGCGGCCGCCTTTCCAGGTGCCGTTGCCGCCGCCGGCCAGGAGCAGGGGGAGGTTGTCGCCGGAGTGGCGGGTGCTGTTGGAGATGCCGCTGCCGTAGAGGATGGTCATGTGATCGAGGAGCGAGCCATCGCCATCGGGGGTGGCTTGGAGGCGGGCGAGGTACTTGGCGAAGAGCTCGGCGTGGTAGCGGTTGATCTTCGACATGCGGGCGATGAGTTCGGGCTGGTCGTTGTGATGGGAGAGCGGGTGGTGGGCTTCGGGGACGCCGATTTGGGGGTAGGGGCGGGCACTCTGCTCCTTACTGAGCATGAAGGAGACGACGCGGGTGAGGCCGGACTGGAAGGCGAGGATCTGGAGATCGAGCATGAGGGCGAGGTGGTCTTCGAAGACAGGCGGGGCGCCCGCGGGTTGGGCCATGGCGGGGAGTTCGAGGTCCTTCTGTTCTTCGGCCTTCTGGATACGGAGCTCGACGTCGCGAACGGCTTCGGTGTACTCGTCGAGCTTGGTACGGTCGGCGGGGGCGAGGTCGCGTTTGAGATCGGCGAGCTTTTGGTTGACGGAGTCGAGGAGGCTCTTGTGCTGGTGGAGGCGGGTTTGGCGGGCGGTGCGGTCTGTGCTGCCGGAATCGCCGAAGAGGCGTTCGAAGACGGCGCGGGGGTTCCACTCCATGGGCAGGGGTTGGGTGGGGCTGCGCCAGGAGAGGGTGTGGGTGTAGGCGCAACTGAGGTTGCCGGTGCAGGCGCCGGCGTTGGCGGGGAGATCCATGGAGAGTTCGAGGGAGGGGACTTGCGTCTGGTTAGCGAAGTGGCGGGCGAGGAGCTGGTCGAGGGAGATGTCGGCGACGATCTCGATCTCGTTGCGGCCGCCGCGGGGGGTGCCGGTGAGGAAGGAGCCGGAGGCGCCGGCGTGGATGTAGTTCCAGTTGGCTTTGATGCCGGAGAGGACGAGGGTTTGGGAGCGGTAGGGGGCGAGAGGTTCGAGGATGGGGTTGGGCCAGTATTCCATGGCCATGCCGTTGGGGACGTAGAAGGCCTGGAAGCGATGGGGTGAGGGGATGGCGCTACGGAGGCGGGGGAGCATGGCGTCGAGGAAGGGGAGAGCGATGGCTCCGGCGGTGGATTGGAGGAGGGTGCGGCGGGGGAGGGGTTTCATTGGGTTTTGGCTCCTGGGGGGATAGGCGCGACGTGGACGTCGCGCGCAGACGTGGACGTCTGCCCTACAAACTGGGGGCTGGCGAGGATGCCTTGGATTAGGGCGGACCAGCGGTAGTTTTGGGCGGCGGCTTGGCGGACGATGGCGCGGATGGTGGGCTGGTCCTGCCAGGTAATGGGGCGGCTGAGGGCGTAGGCCATGAGCTTTTCGGTGACGGTTCTGGGGAAGGATTGGGGGTCGGCGAGGAGGAAACTTGTAAGGCCTGGGAGGCCGTTGAGGGTGGTGGCATCGGCGGTCTCGCCGCGGGCGTCGATGGGGAGGCCGGCCTCGTCGCGGGTGCGGAAGGCGCCGATGCTGTCGTAGTGTTCGAGGGCGAAGCCAAGGGGGTCGATGGCGGTGTGGCAACTGTTGCAGGCGGGGTTCTTACGGTGCTCGGCTAGGCGTTCGCGGATGGAGGCGGGGCGGCCGGGTTTGGCGACGAGGGTGGTGTCGACGCCTTCGGGCGGGTTGGGGACGTGGAGGCCGAGGATATTGTTGAGGAGCCATTTGCCGCGGAGGACGGGAGAGGTGCGGTCGGGGTAAGAGGTGGTAGAGAGGATGGCGCCATGGGAGAGGAGGCCGGTGCGCTGGGTGGGGTTGGGGTAGGGGACTAGACGGAAGCGCGAGCCCTGGACGCCGGGGATGCCGTAGTGGCGGGCGAGGCGTTCGTTGACGAAGGTGTAGCTGGCGGTGAGGAGTTCGGTGACGGGGCGATCATGGCGGAGGTTATGGGCGAAGAAGAGGCGGGTTTCCTGGTCGAAGGATTGGAGGAGGGTGTCGTCGTAGTTGGGGTAGCGGTCGGGGTCGACTACGACTTCGGGGATGCGGCGGAGGTTGAGCCATTGGGCGGCGAAGTTGCCGGTTAGGGCGGCTATGGTTTTGGGGTGGGATAGGAGTTCGGGGAGGGTGAGGTTGGTGGCTAGGGAGCTTTGTAGGAAGAGGGTTTGTTTGGAAACGGGGGATTGGGTGGGGAGGAGGAAGAGGAACTCGGGGTCGAGGAGGAGGCGCTCTAGGGCGTATTGGAGGCGATGGTCGAAGAGCGCGACGTGGACGTCGCGCGCAGGCGTGGACGCCTGCCCCACTTTGGGTTGGGCGGAGGAGTAGAAGGATAGGAGGGTTTCCAGGTCTTTGGGGGTGGCTGGGCGTTGGTAGGCTTTGGTTGCCAAGCGGCTTAGGATCTGGCGGGCGCAGGGGAGTTCTTCGGCTGGGGTTTTAGGGTAGCAGTTGAAGATGGCCTGGCGGCTGGGGGTGTTGGTGGGGATGGTGGTGGGGCCGAAGGGGCCGGCGATGGTGAGGCTGGCTACGTTGGCGTGGTCCATGTAGACCTGATCGTTGGCGATGACGCGGCCGCGCTGTTGGGGTTGGAAGAGGCCTTCGGGCTCGAAAGAGAGGCGTGGGAAGGCGATGGAGACGGTACGCGGTCCGGCTTCGACCTGGACCTTGTACTGGAGGTGGGCGTCGCCTTCGAGCTGCATGTAGCGCTCCCATTCGGGGGAGCCGGCGAAGCCGGGCTCGCCATCGCCGGCATAGCTGGCACCGGCGGGGCGCCCCTTGGCCTGGCCGCCGACCGTCCAGCGCTGGAGGAGGGTGTTGCCGATGCGGAGGTCGAGGGGTTGGGGCCAGCCCATGCCTTTGAGGTAGTCCTGGTATTGGCGCTGGAGTTGGACCTTAAAGGTGTATTGGCCGGTGACGGGGAACCAGTAAGAGACGGCGAGGCCGCCGCGGGTGCCGTAGGGCTGGAGCTCGGACTGGCGGTCGAATTGGAGGACGTGGAGGGGGATGGAGAAGGTCTCGGCGCGGGGTTGGGCGGGGGGTAGGCCGACAGCGAGGCGGGTGACCTGGCGGGCGACGGAGAGGTAGCGCTCGAGGTGGGCGGTGGAGAGGGAGAGGGTGGCGGCGTAGTTATCGAAGCTGCCGTCGGCGGTTTCGTCGCCGGGGAGCTGGTTTCGGATATCGACGTTGAGGCCTAGTAAGTCGTTGATCGCGTTGTTGTATTCGGCGCGGTTGCGGCGGCGGAGGCGAGGGCCTGGTTGGTTCGGATTGAAATTTTTATCTTTCGCGGCAGAGGCGGCGGCGGTATCGGCGGCCGATTCGAGTTGGGCGATGGTGGCGGTGTAGAGGTCGCGGGTGGGGCGGGGGTGGCCCGGTGGAGGCATGGCGCCGGAGCGCAGTTTGGCGATGATGGCTTCGCGGGTTTGGGGGTCTTCGGAGTTGTGATTATGACAGGGGCGGCAGTACTGGCGGAGGACGGCCTGGGGCTCGGCGGCGGAGACGGCGATGGCGCCAAGCACGGCGGTGGCGAGCAGGGAGATGGCCCGTCGCATGTCGTTCACTATATCGTTTCTGGCGGGCGGAGGTGGGTCAGGGGAGTGGGGACTGGTTCTCTTTGGACTGGCGGCGGAGATGGAGGCGGAGGTTTTGGAGTTGGGGGTCTTGGGATTGGGGGGCTTTGGGAGTGGTGGGGGCCGGGGCGGGGATGAATTTTGGGTAGCGGGTGTTGAGGGGGAGGACACGTTGGGGTTGGGCGAGCAGAGGCGGGGGAAGGTGATGGGTTCGCGGCAGATGTACATGTGTCTTTCTTTCTCAGTTACGGTTTATGGGGTGTCCGGGAACGGCGTCCTGGGGTTTTGCCCGATTTGAAGGTAGCAGATGGGGGGTGGGAC
>CAYLPH010000056.1:0-56024 GCA_964385495.1 uncultured Candidatus Solibacter sp. | reverse complement strand
ATCACCCGCATGCCACCGATCTTCGCGACCTCGCCGATGAGGGATTCCGTCAAGCCATCGGAGACGTAATCCTGGCCGGGATCGCCGGACAGATTCTGGAAGGGCAGTACCGCGAGGGAAGCAAACAGCGGGGCAGGCTGCGCACGCCCGTTGAGCCACCACATGCAAAGCACCATGCCCGCGAGCAGTAGGATCGCCGCGGCTGCCAAGTTGCGGCGGGAAAGACGGGACTCCGTGGGCCCGCCTGGCGGGGGAGCGGGTGGATGCGGGGTACCGGCATCTTCGTCGACCTCGTTCACTTCGACTACGAAGCGATACCCACGCTTTGGGATTGTCTCGATGTAGGACTTCTGTGCCTCACCAGTGCCGAGCGTCTTTCGCAGCACCGAGATGTGGTGGGCGAGATTGTTTTCCTCGACGAAGGCATCCGGCCAGACGGCTTTGAGGAGCGCCTCCTTTTCTACCGGTTGGCCTGCGCTCCGAAGCAGCACCAGCAGCGTGTCCACGGCCTTGGGGGGAAGCCCAACGACGGCGCCATCCCGTAAAAGCACCCTTGCCTCAGGATTCAGGGTGTAGGGGCCGAAGCGAAGAAAACGCCTTGCTTTCAATGTGCTGGGCTCATTCATAAAAGATTCAGACTTCGTTGAGGACTTTAAAACGACTTTCGTGCAGACTGGCGAGCAACCCCGGATGACGGTCACGTGGCGAGTGGAATTGTATCACTGGCAGCCCGGCAAAGGGTGCCATGTTGCCGGCGTTAGGAAAGTCCTGTGGAAGTTACGAAGGAGAGGATCATGAACCGAAGGAATCTGGTTTGGCTGGCCGCCTGGATGGGGGTGCTGTTCGCGTGCACTGGCAGTATCCAGGCCACGGATATTGGAGGGACAATTTCGGCGACGTTAACCCTGACTGAGGACAGTCAACTGGTGGACGATGTCATTTGCAACGTCACGGGAGCAGCCTGCATTACATTTGGCGCCTCCGGTTTGACGCTGGATCTGAATGGCTTCACGATGACCGGGCGTGCCGATCCGGCGCGGGCGTGTGTGGGTACCACGCCGCCGGGCGGGGAATTCGGGATCTTCGTCAACGGCTTTAGCGGGATAACGATCCGCGGCCCTGGGCTGATCCAGCGATTTCGGGCTCAGGGCGTCCAGTTGAACAACAGCAGCAACTCGACGGTACGAGACGTAACGAGTTCTACAAACTGCGCTTCCGGATTCCAGGTGAACAATGGATCGAACAACCTGTTGGAGAATAACGTCGCGATACGAAACAGCCACGTCACGGCGGCGTGCGGCGGCATATGACTGGCCGGCGGCGCCAGCCGCAACCGGCTCCGTGCGAACCGGATCAGTGGAAATGGGTTGTCAACTCCAGGCAATAACTTCGGTATCGGTACGCCGGGAGGCGCCACCGTAACCGGCAACATCATTGAAGAGAACATTATCGTTGGCAATACGACTGGGATCATTCTGTTTGCGGGATCCGCGGGGAACCTGCTTCGGAAGAACTTTGTGATAGGAAATCCGGGTGTGGAGTCGTCGGTGGACCACCCCGCTGCGATTTCGGGCTTTGACATCCGGAACCTGACCGCGGAGGGGGCCAACACCTTCCAGTCGAACATCTGTTTGACCGCCGTGAATGCGCCTTGTCCAGCCACGACACTTCCGTCTTTGACGGCGACCCCGAATCCGATTTTGATCACGGAGGACGGGGAGTTCGGTATAACGACGATCAGTTGGCTGGCGCCAGGGGTGGAGGCGGTGGAGATTCGCCTCAATCGCCCGGACGGCGAACTATTCACCAGCGGTGGCAGCCGGGGATCGGCTCGGACAGCGGCGTGGGTAGCTGACGGGATGATGTTCTTTCTACAGGATGTTAGCGGCGGCAGACCGCTGAGTGCGGAAAACACTCTCGCCAGCGTTGCCGTACGCATGCAGAAGAAGTAGATGCTCAGGGGAGAAGATTATGAAATGGATGATACTGGTTCTGTACGCGGCGGTGCCCGCATGGCCGCAGTCTTCGGACGCAACGCTCGACAAGATGGTCGCGGGGGGGAAGAGTCCACGGGAATTGGCGAGTTACCTTTTTGAGACGCACGGCTGCAAGAGTTGTCACACGGCCGGGAAAGACGGCAAGCTTGGTTTCACCAAGCAAGGCCAGGAATCGGCGCAAGGGTTTCAAGGCTGCATTGCGACCCTGAAAGCGATGATGGTGATCGCCAAAGTCCCGGCAAGCCAGCGCTCGGCCACGCAGCGGCAGCGCGCCGAACAGTTCGCGAAATTCGGCTGCACCACCTGCCACAAGGTTGCCGACGGCAAAGTCGGGCTCACCCAGGTAGGGGAGAAGCTGGCCCATCTGCACCTTGGGTGTGTCGATGTGGAGAAACTATTGGCGGCGAGAGGAGACCGGCAATGATGTTCTGGGCTTACCAGGAGTATATGGAAGCGGAGATCTGTATGGTATGCTGCCGCGGTGGGAATTTACGTTCGGCTGGATGTCAACCCTAACGGCATCACAGCGTCGCAATGGGAGGCGGTGTATGAGGAGAGCCTCCTCTTGCTGGAGCGGTTTCCCGTGCCGCTGATGAGGCTGGCAGCGCGGGAGGCAGTGGGAGGTACGCGCCTGGTTTGGACGGGCGACATCGTGGACCGGCGGGGAACGCCGGATGAGTGTTGGAGCGTAACCGGGGATCTCGAAACGAATCGCCGGGCGGAGACATTCCGCCTCTACCGGCAGGTTGATCGCCAGTTCCGGTACTGCCGCGCCTTTGTGGATAAGGATGTGCTGTGGCGGGCCGGGGACGGGGGGAACAACGGTGCGGAGGTATTGGGCAACAAAACGCAGGGATTCCCTTATCATCTGGCGATCCTGGCCGTGGCGATCCTTGTGGAAAGCCGGTTTCCGGAGGGTGCGGCGGCCAGTGGCGACATTCATTCCCGGGATGCGGCGGAGTTGGTTCCGTGGATCAATTCCCTTGTGAAAGTACCTGTGCGGCTGCCGGTATGCTTCGATTTCGACCGGCTTTACGCCCGCCTTGCGAGACTCTACACCGATGCGGAGGCGATTCAGGAGCGGCTGGAGGAGCTCTATCGCGGTTCCGCGGCGAGCTTCCGGGAGGGAGTCTTGCGGGGCGCCCATGCCGAGGCGGTGCTGGAGAGCCGGAAGAAGGATTTGGCGGGTTATACCAGCTTGCGGCAGATTGGCGCCATCGCGATTCTTGGAGAGATTCTTCAGCTTACGGGCGACCCTGGACGGCTGATCGAGATTGTGGAGGAGGTAAACGCGGCGAGGGCAGGGAAGAAGCCGTTCGGGCTGGAAGAGCTGCTGCGCGTTACCCACGCGCGTTTCACGAGAGCGGCAGGGGCGGCGGAAGGTTCCGAGCGCAGCGGGCGGATGAAGACGCAAGAGGACATGTGGGGGGATTTGTTGCGGAAGCTGACCGGGGACGATGATCCCGGGTACCACATTGAATCGGCGGAGTTGTTGGCGGCGTTCGTCCGGCGCGCTCCCAGCCGCCAGGCGGAGTTCGAACGCATCGTGGGGAAATCGCGCCGCGCCCGCTTGCGGGAGCCAGATCGGGAGACCGGAGACGCAGCGCCAGGGGAAGAATGGCACGGGGAGGCTTATATCCGGCGCCAGGTGGAGTTGCAGCGCGAGACCGCGGTTCCTGAGCAAACGCTGGTGCGGATGGGCGAGGAACTTGGAGAGGCAGCCGGCAAACTTAAGCGTTTTGTCTCGGCGGACCCGCGTTTCTATGCCGGGTTTCTGACTTGGGCTTCCGGAGAGGCGCCGCTGCCGCTTCGCGAGGAGACGTGGAAGCGGATCGACGAAGAAAGGGATGTCGAGATCTTGAAGCGGCTGTGCACGTTGGCGGCGATCGACAATCCGGAGCTAACGTTTTCGGAGTGCCGGCAGTGGATTCTGGAGACGCCTGGGTGCTGGCCGTTGCTGGTGGGGCGGCGTGGTGGGGGGAGCGATGGTGGGATTTAAGGAGCTAGGGGGCATCTGCTGTCGACCGGCGCGGCATGGTTGCGCAACGCGGGCAGGAGCGACCGTTTCCAGAGGGGAGGCGCGAGGGCAATCAGGAGCCCTATCGCGGCTAGGACTGGGGGAATGATCGTGGTAAGGCCAGTCTGGATCGCGTGGCCGACAAGCACGTCCTTCCAGGCTCCCGGAGAGGTCTCAACGAGTAGCCGCGGCCCGGTTGGATCCAGTTCAGATGCATCCCGGCGGACGGACAGCCTGACCATGTAGTTCCGACCCTCACGTGCCGCAAAGGCTCCAATCTCTCGTGCCACCTCATCCCCATGATAGAAACCGCCGCGCCAGTTGCTGGACTCGCCGCTAGTCTCTACGGTGCCACCTTCGTTCCATACCGTCCACGAAACATCTATCGCTTCCTGCACGCCGGAGCAACGGTGGATTCCCAACAGGCAATTGAGTTGGCTGAAGCCTAGTCTCTGTTGACTTGCTACGAGCAACCGATAGGTCTCGCTCTTGCCCGCCGGGAACCAGGGCGTCTGGATATCACCGGTTCGCAGACGGAATGGCATATCGAGCGGCTTCCATATCCGCATGTCTACTGGCGGGGGCCGGTTGAGGGCGAGCGCAATTGCGATCGCGAGGAACAGGATTGCAATGCACTGGTGCCATCGTAGCCTCACGCTCACTATACGCTGGCGAAAGAGGAACTGTTTCTAGCGGTGGATAAAGGTGCCCAACCCGACGTTTGGCATGATCCAACGATCCGGCGGAAAGGCGCGATCTGGGGATCGCGCGCGGGTCTGGGGACCCGCCCTCCATTGTTGGTGGGAGGTCAGGCGATGGCGCGGGCGGCGCGGGCTTCGGATTGATGGCGCCAGAGGGTCTGGAAGATGGGGCCGTTGGCCAGGAGGTGGTCGAGCCCGCCGTGTTCGGCGATGCGGCCGCCGGCCAGCACGTAGATTTCGTCGAAGTGGCGGAGCAGGTGGAGACGGTGGAGGGCGGAGACGACGATTTTGTCTTGGAAGGCGGCGAAGAGGTTCTGGTAGATTTCGGCTTCGGTTTTGGGGTCGACGGAACTGGTGGGTTCGTCTAGCAGGACGATCTCGCTCTGGCGGGCGGCTAGGATGCCGCGGGCTAGGGCGAGGCGCTGCTTTTGGCCGCCGCTGAGATTGACTCCTTTCTCCTGGATATTGGAGTCGAGGCCTTTGGGGAGGCTCGTAAGGACGGTCTCGAAGTGGGCGGTGGCGGCTACCGCGGCTAGGTCGGCGTCGTCGAAAGGAAGGCCTAGGGTGATGTTGTAGCGGATGGTGTTTTCGAAGATCTCGGGTTCCTGGGGGAACAGGGTGGTGGTTTCGCTGAGGGAGGCGAGGGGGAAGGGGTGTCCGTCGATGGCGAGGCTTAGGCCGGGTTGGGGCTCGTAGAGGCCGCGGAGGATGGCGAGGAGGGTACTTTTGCCACAGCCGCTCTCGCCGATGAAGGCGATGCGGCGGCCGCGGCGGAGCGTGAGGTGGATGTCGTGCAGGCTGTGCGGGGACTTGCCGGGCTGGTAGCTTTCCTGGTGCGAGAAGTTGAGATTGGAGAGTTCGATGGACTGCCAGTTGGCGGGGAGGGCCGGGGGAGCGTCGGGGCGGTGGCCGGCGGCGTAATCGGTGGCGAGGGAAGAGGCCGTTTCAACGTCGGTATGGTACTGGACGATCTGGGTGTATTGCCAGGCGACGTCGTGAAAGACGCTGGTGAACTGGTTGACGTACCCGAGTAGGGTGACGAGGCCGCCAAGGGCGAAGACGGTGTTGGGCGTCCAGTTCTGGTAGACGTAGCCGACGGTGATGACGGCGTAGCTGATGCCGACGAGGAGGTCGGCGACAAACCACTTGGTTTCGTTGACGAGGGCGTTTCGCCGGAACGGCGGGAGGATGGCGTCGACCTTTTGGAGGAGGCCGGCCTGCATGCGGGATTCGAGGCGGAGGGTGATGACGGTGAGGATATTGGACAGGCTGTCGAGGAGGGTGGCGGAGAGTTGGTGTTCGCGCTCGTTGACTTCCTTTTGGGTGCGCATGAAGGGGGTGTCGAACTGGAAGATGGTCCAGACGGTGAGGGCGCCGAGGGCGAGGCCAATGAGGCCAAACAGCGGGGAAAACCAGATCATGGCGGCGATGGAGAACAGCAGCTTGGAGAAGGCGTGGACGTACATAAAGCCGCCGTCGAAGAAGCCGCGAAGGGCTTCGTAGGCTTTGCGGATGCGGTTGATGGTGGCGCCGCTGTGGTGGTCCTGGTGCCACTTGACCGGTAGGTGGAGGGCTTGGTGGTAGCGCTCTTCGAGGAAGTTACGGCTGAGTTCGAAGGCAAGCTGGCGTTCGAGGATGCGGGCGGGTCCGTGAAACAGCCATTCGAGGAGTTTGACGCCGACGTAAGCGAGACCGTATTGGATGGTGAAAGTGAGGGCGAGTTGGGGTTGGCGCTGGACGGCGTCGATGAACCAGCCGTAGATGAGGGGGTAGACGGCGAAGGCGAGGTTGGCGGAGAAGAAGAGGGAGTAGATGAAGAGGTAGCGGGCGCGGGCGTGGCGGGCGTAGCGCCAGGCGGTGCGGAGGAGGGAGATATAGGGGGAAGCCATGTACAACCAGCCGGGAGCACTTACAGGATTGCACGGAACGATACATATTCGTGCTGGGAATGGTAGGAGGTACCGAAACCAGGGGGCTATTTCGGGAGGAACGTACTAGGTGTAGAGCTAAGGTACTTGCATTGGTTCCTTTGCCGGTTTTCACTTAGTGATCTGTTTCGCATTCCAGTGGAAGATAGGAGCGTGAGGAGCTTTTCACTAAATCGAAACATATCGCACAGCCGGGCTCCCGTGAGCAAACGGCGAAGGGGGCAACAGAGAGGTTTTGTTCTCGTGGCGATGGCGGTTTCGACGGTCGTCTTGTTGGGCGTATTGGGCTTATCGGTGGATATTGGCCGAACGTTCATCGCCAAGAACGAGTTGCAAGCGTTCACCGATGCGGCTGCGTTGCGGGCGGTCTATCATTTGGACGGAACGACGACGGGGATCAACCGGGCGCAAGCGTCGTTGACGACTCCTCTGAACCGCTGGAATTTTGGGACGCAGACGGTGGTGAGTCCGGTATTGGAGTTTGGCACGTCGGTGAGCGGGCCCTGGACGGCAAGCCCGGGGACGGGTACGAACTATGGGTTCGCGCGGGTCCAGGCGACGGTGTCGAACCGGCTCCTTTTTCTACCGGCGGTGGTGCAGCGGACGGTGCAGGACGTGAGTGCGCGTTCGGTGGCGGGGCAGGTGGTGACGACGTCGCTGCCGCGGGGACTGGCGCCCTTCACGGCGGTTGCCGAGCATACGACGGGTCCCAACTTTGGATTGCAGGTGGGGGCACAATATTCGATCCAGTGGCCGCATTTCAATGGGTCGCGGTCGGGCTGTTCGGTGTCGAATCCGTCGCGTTGTTTTAATGAGGCCCCTTGCAGCGGGGACTCGCCCGCGGCGCAGGGCAAAGTGGTGTCGGCATGGTCCTCGAGCAACAGCGGGTACTGGGGAAGCAACTCGGCGAGCGTTCTCCGGCAGCAGGTGCTCAATACGATGCAGCAGACGCCGCTATCGGTGGGGATGAATCTCGACCCCTACCTGTCGAGTGGGAACAAGGCGTCGATTGCGAAAGCAATGGATGACCGGGTGGAACAGGATACGGATAAGGGAAGCAACACGTGGGCGGCGTATTCGGCGAGCGTGCACAACGGGCGGCGTGTGATTGGAGTACCGGTGGTGAATCCGATCGACAGTTTGACGACAACGGTGGTGGGCTTCGGGTCATTCCTGCTGATGGGGAACGGCGTGAGCGACTACTACGAACGGGCGCGCGGCAACGATCCATTCTGCGCGGTCTATTTGGGGCCGTACGTGGCGGGCGGGATGAATCCCGGGGTGGGGAACACGCCCACCGGGGTCACTGCGATCAAGTTAGTGGAGTAGGAGATGAGGAGAGGATTGATGAAGGCGCCGGGGAGGCAAGGGAGGCGCCGCGGAAGCGCGGTGCTGGAATTTGCGCTGGGGTCCGGATTACTACTTTCGGTGATGTTCGGGACCTTCCAGTTCGGGTTCACGTTTCTTCAGTACAACCAGTTGCAGAATGCGGTCCGGCGGGGAGCGCACTATGGGGCGGTGATTCCGTACACGTCGGCGAACGCGACGCCGTCGACGGCCTATCGCGATGCGGTGCGGAACATGGTGCTCTATGGGAATCCGACGGGGGGGAGCACGCCGGCGCTGCCGGGCTTGTCCGCTTCACAGGTGAACGTGGAGTGCACCTTCCAGAACGGGGTGCCGAGTTATATCACTGTGTCGGTTAGCGGGTATTCGGTGAACGGGTTGTTCCGGACGTACTCGATGAACCGCAAGCCGCAGGTTTCGTTCAACTATCAGGGGATATGGGCACCGGTATGAGGAAGGAAGGCAAGGCGGTAACGGCCGCACGGAAGCGCAGGAGCGGGGGCAACACGATTCTGGAGACGTCGCTGGTGATGGTGGCATTTATGGGGATGCTGCTGGCGGCAATCGACTACGGGCAGTTCCTGTATGTCCATAACGCTTTGGTGGAGCGGGCCCGGTCGTCGGCGCGTTGGGGGGCGATCAATGGACCCACGAACACGCCGGCGATAGTGAACCGGGTGCTGTACAACCAGTCGACTACGGGGACAACCCCGTTTATGGGGCTGAGCGCGTCGAACGTTTCGGTGACGACCAGCGACATTAATACGGACAACTACCGGATGGAGTTGCAGATCGCGGGGTATCAGTACACGCGGGTGTCGCTGTTCAGTTTCGGGCGCAGCACGGGGCCAACGATCCGGGTATCGGTTCCGCTGGGGGCGTACTTATAACGGGGGTAACTGGGGGGGGGCGGTCTGTGGGGAATGGCTACGGCAGGCTAAGGATCACTACGGAAACAAGGCCGCAGACGATACCCGCGACACCGTAGGCGGTCAGCTTTTCGCGGAAAACCACGACGCCCACGACGGCCACGAACAGCACGCTGGCGCCCGCGCCGATGGGGTAGACCAGATAGCCGGGCGCGCCACCGGTCAGCGCCATCGAAAGGCAGACCTGCCCTGTAAAGCTCATCAGCGACATCGCCCCGCCGATGCCGATCTCGCGGGCGGAAGGCATCGCGAACCCCTTGAGTGAATAGAGGGCGGCAACGATAAGCCCGCTCGCATACCAGGCAAACAGGTATTGGTTCTGGTAGCGTTCCGAGAGGCCGGCCTCGGCCAGCACCTTCAGTCCCACCAGCGCCAAGCCGTTGCTTAGCATCGCACCCAGCATCAACTGCAGCCACTTCATGCGCGTTCCTCCTTGGCCAGCTTGTCGCGCCAAAGCAGGACCAGCGCCGCGATCATCGTGACCAGGGCGACGGCTTTCCGCGGCGATACGTGCTCGCCGTAGACGGCTAGCGACGCGAGGACCGGCACGCCCGCCGACAGGTTGACGATCAGCCAACTGGTGGCGATCTTGCCATAGCGGACGCCGATCTGAAACAGCAGGATGGCGGTGGCGGCTCCGGCGCCGCTGGGTATGGCGATGTACCAGACGTTGGCCGGCATGGAGGCCGATTCGCCGCGGAACAGCAGCGCGGCGAAAGACAGCACCGTGGACCACGCAAACAGAAGCAGGTTGATTTGTTGTGGACGGCAGTTGGCCCGGTCGGCGGCTTTGTGCAGCGAGCCGAGGAGCATGAAGGCGATCATGGCGCCGAAGGCGTAGGTTATGGGCGGCATGGTGGGATGCCTTTCACAGGAGCTGATCGAGATTGTCGAAGGTGGGGGGCAGGGCCTCCGGCATGGTGAAGCCTTGCGTGACCAGGGGTGGCCATTTTGCCAGGGATCCGGTACCGATGAGGACCCAAAGTTCGGCGTCCGGCCGCTGCGGTTTGGAGGCGGCGGCGTAGGGCGTGGCGGAAGCGGGCTCCAGGGCGATGCCCTGGGAAGCGAGGGCGCGCATGGCTGTCAGGATCTCGCCATCGTTGACCGTGATGGCGTCGCCTTCGGACTCGCGGATGGCCATTAACGCGGGATAGCCGCCGTACTCCTCGGCGATGGAGAGCGCCACGGTGCTGGGATGCGGGATCCGTACAGGAGCCGCGGCATTGGTCGCGATGGCCTGGGCGTAGCAGGCGGCGCCTTCCGCCTGGCAGGCGATCATGCGCGGCACGCTGTCCGTAAACCCGAACTGGCGCAGTTCGCGGAAGCCTTTCCAGATGCCGTAGAGGCCGTCGCCGCTACCGGCGGGGACAAACACGCGATCCGGCACGCGGCCGAGATCCCGCCAGATTTCGAAGGCGATGGTCTTGAAGCCTTCAATGGCATAGGGATTCGCAAAGCCGCCCAGCGGGCAACAGATGGTGGCGGGGAAGACATCGCCGCGCTTCACGTATTGCCGCACCAGCGCATTAGCGTTGCCGCCGCGAAACACACGGGCGCCGTAAAGCTGCATCAGCGCGGGTTGCAGTTGCGGCGCATCGGGATTGCAGAAGATGGTGCATTGCAGTTCGGCGGCGGCGGAGTAGGCGGCCACGGCGTTACCCAGGTTGCCAGTGCTGATGGCGACGGTGGCGCGCATGCGGAACTGCCGTGCCATCGAGATAGAAACCGCCGCCGCCCGGTCCTTATAAGACCAGGTGGGATTGCAGGATTCGTTCTTAATGAAGAGGCCCGGGCGCAGCAGCGTTAGCGGCGTTGCCCCTTCTCCGAGCGACACGCCATCGGCGCAGGGCAGTAAGGCCTGCCACTTCCAGATACCGGATCTCGTGGGGTCGGGGAACGGTGCCGGGGGCTCGGTGTAGTGTACTTCGAGTGCGGCTTTTCGCCCCTGTTGCGCACAGGCCGGGCAGCCGAAGAACAGCGGGCCGATGGGGTAAGCCGCCGCACAGATCCGACAACGAAGTTCAGGCATATTTCGCCACCAGTACGGCCCAATCGCCGTTACGAATATAGCCCTTGGAGCGGAGGGCCAGCACGCGTCCGTGCGTTGCGGCCTTGAACTCCTGCAAGGCTTCGCCGCGGGCATTGCGGATTACGGCGAGGGGTGCGCCGGCATCCACCATATCGCCCAAGCGCACGGCGGCAACGAAAGCCCCCTCGGCTTCAGCGAGCATCCAATCGCCGGTATAGCGATCGCCGTTGGCGGGACTGGGCTGCTCCTCGGGCAGCAATCCCCACAGGGCCAGGCACGACTTCACGCCGCGAACGTACGCCTGCACGCCCGGCATCGACAACTGCCCGCCGCCTAGGTATTCACAGCCGACCGCGGTCTTGCCGCGGCGATGCATCTCGCAGGAGAGAACGCCGTTGGTCTCGGGCAGCTTCCACAAGACAGGCAGGCCGAAGCGGCACGCGGCTTCGAGCGAGGCATCGCCGTAGTAGCCGGCCAGCGGAAGGAAGACATAATCGCTGCCGCCGCTGTGCAGGTCGATGAGGCAGTCGGCCTGTTCGGCGATGGCCCAGATGCGCGCCGCGAGACGTTCGGTAGGGGAGCCGTCCGCCCTGCCCGGAAAGGTGCGGGCAAGGTTCAGGCCGTCTTCCGGAGACAGGCGGCAGGCGCCCCGCCAAGCCATGGGGTTAGCCACCGGGATCACGATCACGCTGCCTTGCATGTGGGCTGTCTGCAAGTGGGCGATGATCTCCAGCAGCGCCACTGGACCTTCGTACTCGTCACCGTGCACGCCCGCCGTCAACAACACGCAGGGGCCGGTACCCGCGCGGCGATGCCATACATCCACGCCCTCGATTGGTTGGGACCAGCCTTCAGGCAGCAAGCCGCACCTCCTGTCCGGAACGCAGCGATTCCAATGCCGCCAGCGCCACCCGTTCGGCCAGCAGCGCATCTTCCGGCGGAGCCAGTACGGGGGCCTGTTCTTCTATCGCTCGCAGGAAGTATTCAAATTGCAGCTTCAGGCAGCCGGCATATTCGGGGCCGCCCAGGATCACCGTGTCGAGTTTGCGATAGCCATCCGCCGTGTGCAGCGCGGACGGGCGATCGGTTAGGTCGATGTCGAAGAAGCCCTTCGACCCTTGCAGCAGCATGCGGGAACGGGCGCACTGGTTCAGCGGATAGTGGCGGTCATCGATCCAGGCGATGTGATCGGTGGCGACGGAGCCATCGGCGAAGGTCAGCAGGGTGGTGACGGAATGAGGAATCTTCGAATCCTCATAGACGCGGGCGCCACGAGCCAGAACGCGCGTGGGGGCCTGCTGCTTCATCCATAGAATCAGGTCGAGGTTATGCACGGCTGTGTCCAGCACTCCCAGTTCCCAGGCCGGATCCGAGAAGCCATAGGGGGCGACGCGCGAGGTCTGCATCGAGCGCAGTTCCCCAAGCAGCCCTTGAGAAACCGCGCGCTTAGCCTCCAGGTAATTGCTGTTGAAGCGCTCACAAAAGCCGGCCTGCACGATCAGCGCCGGATATCTGCGTGCCGCCTGGACAATGCGTTCGGCATCGGCCAGCGTGCCCGCCAATGGCTTTTCGACAAACACATGCTTGCCCGCCGCCAGCGCCCGTTCCGTAAGGCCGGCATGGCTATCGGTGGGTGTGGCGATCAGCACCGCATGCACGGCGCTATCGGCGAGCACCGCATCCAACGAGGCATACGTAATGCCTTCGCCGCCCCGCACATCGTAAACACCGGCCACCCGGCAGCCCCGCAGCGTTCGCAGGTTGGCCAGATGCACCTTCCCTATGTTTCCGTAGCCGATGATGGCGAGCGACGTCATTTAGAGGTTCGGGTTCTTGTAGTTGTAGTCGCGTTCCGGCGGCACTTGCAGATTGCGGAACTCGCGGCAGAAGCGAATCAGCGCGCCGATGGAGCATTCGGCGAACTCCTTGCCCTTCTCCGGAGTCGCCAGGTTGGGGTCGCCTTCCACGCCGGATTCGGAGATCCGGCTCCAGCGGTTGACGAAGTGCATGGGCCCGGAGCCGAACAGATCGTCGAAGATGAATTCGTTCAACGACGACGGCGCTTCCCGCCCGCCAATCTGATCGTGGATCACGCCTTCAGGCCGGATGTGCATGTACATGGCGGTTTCAAACTCGCAGGCATGGGCCATGCCGCCGGGGAACTTGGATTCGCGCAGCTTGTCGACGGCCGGTTTCGACAACGACCAGTGCGCCGCGGCGGCCGCCAGCGCCTTGGTGGTGTTCACAATGCGCCGGGCCACCAGGTTGCACAGCATCTGGTTAGACCCGTGCCCGTTGATCATCACGATGCGGTCGAAGCCCTGGCGCACGCAGGAATGCGCCACGTCATAAACGAAATCCATGAACACCGATTCGCGGATCGTGATGGTGCCGGGGAAACCCATGTTGTGTTCATTGAAGCCGTAGTGGATCATCGGCATGGTCAGGATGAGGCCATCGGAGCGGCGCGCGGCTTCTTCGGTAACATGCTCCACCAGCACGTTGTCGACATCCACCGGCAGATGATGGCCGTGCTGCTCGATGGCCGCCACGGGGATCACGATGACGGCGCCTTGCTGGGCGCGGTCGCGCACTTCGGTCCAGGTAAGGTGACGGTAGAGGTGTTTCATGCCGTGGCGATATCCTTCCACACATTGTCGATGCAACGCACGATCATGCGCAGCCGCGGTTTCTCCGGCACGTCGGCAGTCAGTTTTTCGAATTGCGCGCGCACGGGCTTCAGAGCGGCGCCGTAGGCTTGGCGCTGCGCCGGGGTCAGGCGCTTGGTGAGGTACACAGGCGGTCCTGGTTCGGAAGACAGCAGCGGCTCCATCGAGATGGTGCCGCAAAAGGTAGGGATGTGGCGGACGTAGGCCTGCTCGGCGTTGAGGAAGGCTTCGGCCAAGCCATCCCGCAACGAAGGCTTGGTCGTCTTGTAGATCTGTTCGATGGAGGAGTTCAGATGCTTTCGCCAACCGGCACCCGGATCGGCCAGCACCTGCGCGGCAACCCAGGTGGACAACTCGCAGCCGGGGTTCGCGAGGATGTGATAGAACCACTCGCAGGCGCGCCCGCCTTCGGCATGGAGGGTTTCCAGATGCTCGCCGACATAGCGCAGGGTAGGGAGGAACCAGCGGTCGCGAGGCCAATGCTGCGGCGGCTCCACCTGCGGCCCACCGAGGGTGCCGAACGCGCAGGGTAGCGCCGAGATGATTCGCTTCCGTAGTGCCGGATCCTTCTGGCGGGAGGAATCGCGCACGTCAATGAGGTAGTCGATATTCTTCCCCAGCGCTACCAGATGCGGCAGGCTGGCGGGATCGGCAAAGCGCATGCCCCAGCCGGACACCGCCACCAGCTTACCCGGATACTTCGCGTGGATGTATTCGGCGCAGCGGATGTTCAGGCGGGCGTGGTATTCGGTATCGGTGAAGCGTTTGCATTTGTCGCAAGGGCAGCGGCCCTGGTCCGCCGATTGCATCGAAACGCCGTCGATGGGAAAGCGCGTGAAGACGTAGTCGATGACCTTACGCATCCATTCCCAGGAGGCGTCTTCGCTGCCGCACATGGCGCTGGCGTTGCCCTTGCTAAGGTGCGGATGGGCTTTGAGAATCTGATCGAAGCCCCAGGAGTAAACGCCCAGGCCCGATATCACGCGCACGCCGTGCTTATGGGCATCGTCGATGAGCTTCTGTACGGCGCGGCCTCGATCGGCGGGCACCGACGACTGTAAATCGACAGGCCAGGAGCGCGAAACATACAGGCCCCAAATGCACAGGTCCCGCAGTTTCCACTGGCGCATAAGACGGAAGGTTTCCGTGTAGTCACGCAGCAGCGGGTCATCCAGTTTCATGGAGGGCCATGCGGCGTTGGTGTCGGGGAGGGTGGCGAGATCGGTGATCCAGCCCAGATAGCCGCGGTAGCGGAAAGGCTCGGCGGGTGCGGCGGAAGTAGGGGCAGCCGAGGCCGCGAGGGCCCCGGCTACGAACTGACGGCGATCCAACGTCACCTTAGAAGTACACCTTCAGGCCCAACTGGCCAATACGGGGATCCTTGGCGGAGAAGATACGACCGCCCTGCGTGGGGATCTCGATATTGTTGTTGGGATTGTTGAACTGCGTGTTGTTGAACGCATTGAAGGCTTCGGCGCGGAACTGCAGGTAGACGCGCTCGGTGAAGTTGAAGTTCTTGAAGATGGCGAGGTCCCAGTTGTTGAGGCCGGGGCCACGCAGGATGTTACGGCCGGCGTTGCCGATGGTATACGGCGCGGGTACGCGGAAGTCGGCGATGTTGAAGCACTGCTCAGGGCGGCAGCTATCCACCTTGCCCGTGCCGATGACGTCGGGGCGGCGGGCATAGGCGAAGGCGACGTTAGCCGGGTCGGAGGCAATGGTGGGAGTGAAGGGGAAGCCACCCTGGAAGGTGACGATGCCCTGCAGTTGCCAGCCGCCGAGAACCAGGTCGGCGCCGCGCGACATATCGGTGCCGAAATGTTTGCCGCGGCCGAAGGGCAGTTCGGCGCTGAAGCTGGCGATGAAGCGCTGGCCGATGTCGAAATCGGAGCGGCCGCGCATGGTGCGGAGGTTGAACGGGTTGTCGGCGCCGCCGCCACCCTGATCGGTGGAGGAGCCGTCAATCACCTTCGACCAGGAATAGCCGACAAGGAAGCTGAGGCCTTGCGAGTAGCGTTTCTCAACCTTCACTTCAAGAGCGTTGTAGTTGGAGTTCTCGCGGTTGTCGTAATAGAAGCCGGTGCCGAAGGCCGGGTTCGGGCGGCGCGTTTGGAAGGGGCGCAGATCGGTGGAGCTAACCTGCGGCAGGTTCTGCGGCAGGGCGCGTTCCAGGTAGGTGCCCTTGTTGCCAACGTAGGCCACTTCCAGCGACAGGTTCTTAACGATCTCCCGCTGCACGGCCAGGTTCCACTGGTACATGGTGGGAGTCTTCATGCGTGGATTCAGGGCGTAGGTGAGCGGCGTGGTGAAGTTGGCGTTGGCGCTGAAGGGTTCGAAGAAGCCGCGCACATCCAGGGTAGGGCGGCCGTTAACCACAGCCTGCTGCTTCGACTCATCGACGATGAACGGCACGTTGATGATCGGCGCGCTGACGATGTTGTTGCCACTGGTGAGCAGGTAGAAGATACCGGCGCCGAGGCGCACTACCGTCTTGTTGTCACCGAACGGACGCCAGGCCAAGCCCAGGCGCGGCGCGAAGTCGTTATAGCGGTTGTAGAGGAGTTTGTTCGGCAGGCCCACGTCGGATGCCTTCACGATCTGGCTTTGGAAGCGTGGGAAAGCGAAGCGGGACACCTGCTGGCTGACGAGATTGATGTTGCCGTCGGGCATGGTGGAGACAATCCAGCGCCAGTTCTGGAAGTCGAACATGGCGGACTGGTTGTCGAGCGCGGTGGGCTGCAGGTTAAGCTCATAGCGCAGGCCGATGTTCAGCGTGAGGTTGCTGGAGATCTTCCAATCGTCCTGCACGTAGAAGTGATGGCGGTATTCGGAGAGGCCGAACAGGTTGCGAGGGAAGGCGCGGTTGCCGGAGGTGGGATATCCGGTGAGGAAGTCCGCGTACGCCTGGCCGGTGTAGTTCGGGGTGAAGGAGAAACTGCCGCGCGAGTTGGCGGAGTTAGTGGAAGTGAGGCGGAAGTTGCGCAGGTCGGCGCCGAACTTGAGGGTATGGGCGCCTTTGATCCAGGACACGTTATCCACGATCTGGTACATGTTGGTCGGGTTCACCAGAGGTTGGAAGGCGTTGCCGGCGACGCCCTGGAACCCGGTGATGGACAACTGCGGGAAGGCGGGGAAGTTGAGGCTGGTTTCTTCAAAGCCGCGAATGCCGGAGAGCGCGGTGTGATTCGTGCCCAGGCCCTGGTTGATGTTGGCGTTGTGCATGCGCGTGTAGCCCAGGCGCAGTTCATTAAAGATGGTGGGCGAGAACACGTGCGTTTCGGTAATGGCGAGGTTCTGGGTGCGCTGACGCTGCGTGGTGCCGCCGACTTGGGGATAGGCACCGGGGCTGAAGCGCTCCAGATGGTTGATGCTGTATCGGGCCGAGAGTGAATCCTTCACCGAGAAGATGTGGTCATAGCGGGCGTTGCCCTGGTTCTGGGTATCGCTGAAGGGAGCGGCATAGGAGAACGTACCCTGCGGGGTGTTGGCTTCCGGAATGAACTGCTGGAAGTAGTTCGTGGCCGGATTGATGCGGTTGGCCGGAATGACGTTGCCGGGGAAGGGATCGCCCGTCAGCGGATCGCGCACGGGGGTTGCAACGGACGAGAAGTCGCCGCGGCGGAAGGCGGCGCTGGGCACAACGGGGTTAAAGGCGCGCCCCTGGCGCACGCGGAGCCCTTCGTAGTTCAGGAAGTAGAAATCCTTATCCTTGCGGATGGGGCCGCCGACAGCGGTGCCGAACTGGTTCTGGCGATAAGCGGCTTTGCGGGCCAGGAAGAAGTTGCGGGCGTCGAGCTTGTCGTTGCGGAGGAACTCATAGACGGAGCCATGGACCTCGTTGGTGCCGCCTTTGATCGTGGCATTGAGGATGGCGTTGCCGCGTCCGAACTCGGCGGAGAAGGAGTTCGCCTGCACCTTGAATTCCTGGATGGCGTCGACGGATGGGCGCAACGCGACGCCGTCGAAGAGTTGTTCGTTGATGCTGATGCCGTCCAGCAGGAACTCCGTCTTGCTGTTGCGGCCGCCGCTGACAGTGACGGTGGTGGCGCCTACCGTGCCGGAGGTGCCCGTGATGGCGTTCGGCAACAGGCTGGCTAACTGCGTAAAGTTGCGGCCATTCAGCGGCAGGTCGACGATCTTCTTGTTGCCGATGACCTGGCCAATGGAGCCGCTTTCGGTGTTGACGATGGGCGTCGATTCCTGAACAGTAATGCGCTCGGAGACGGCGCCCACCCTCATCTGTATGTCGAAGCGGGCGCGCTGGTCCACCTGCAGCGCGATGCCGGTGAGCTCGGACGTTTGGAAGCCTTCCTGGCTGACGGTGATGGTGTAAACGCCAGTTATGGGAAGCAGGGGGAGTTCGTAGTCTCCGGTCTGCGTCGTCTGTGTGGACCGCTCAAAGCCAGTGGCGGTGTTGCGGGCGGTGACCTTGGCTCCGGACAGAATAGCGCCGGAAGGATCCGCGACGCGGCCGACGATGGTAGCGGTTGCCTGGCCCCACGCAAGCAGGGATGCGAAGGGAATCAGGAAAAGAACACGGGCGAGGGCGAACCCTCGGGAATCGATTTGCATAGACCTCCAACTCAGCCTAGACAGGGAAAGGAATCCACTATGCTGGACGGCATCGGAGACGACCCAGGAGCAAAGTCTGTGCAGGCTACACCATTGATAAGTTCCCCGCGCGGGGAAGTCAAGAGGGAACGTGAAGTAGGGATAATACTGCGTTCAGGGTACTGAACGGAGGTTCGAAACACCGCCGGGTGGGGCTATGATGAGGGGCAGAGGTGCTCATGTATCGGCTTGGGCTGGCAGTTCTGCTGCTAGGTGCGGGTGCTCTGTCCGGAGCGCCGAAGCCTGCCGCCGAGCCGCGAATCGCCTCCGCTCATCCGCTTGTGCTGCGGGCAGGTGCCGCGACGGAGGTGGTGTTCCGCGGTGTTTCGCTGGCGGGGACACGCGCGGTTTGGACGGAAGCGGCGGCTGTGACGGCGCGCATCGTGAACGTGCAAGCCGATGGCGACACCGATGTGGTGCGGGTGGAGGTAACGGCCTCGGCTGCTGGGCCGTTCGCTGTAAGGTTGATCGCGGCGCGCGGGGTTACCAACGAAGTAGCGCTTCGCGCGGTGGCCGAGGAAGTGATCGATGAGCCTTCGCAGGCGCTGGCGCGTGCTCCGGTAGTGGTGACCGGGCGACTGGTTGCTCGGGGGGAGACAGATACCGTCTGGATGGAAGGCAAGCGCGGGCAGGTGGTTACTTTTACCGCGGGAGGCAACTTCGATCCGTCCATTACGCTGGCCGAGCCTTCGGGAAGCTGGTTCGAAGAGAGCCGTCTCAACCGCGTCGCCTTCAATGATGAGCCGCTGCATTTTCCGGGGCTTTCGCAAGAATCGCGATTGGTGCACCGCTTTGACCGCGATGGCCGCTTTGCGGTGCAGGTGCGGGCGTTTTCCGGGCAAGGCGGGCCGGATTTGAGTTACTGGCTTCGCATTGGGCCGGGCGTTGGGGACGAGCCCTCGCTGAAGCCGGTGAATGTAGGCGCTTGGGAAGAGCGCCTGTTTGTGCGGAGCCTGTCGCCGGATTGGATGAAGCGAGTAGCGATGCGCGGGGGGCGTGCAGAGGACGGCGTGCCGGCGGTTGTTCCGCATGAGGCGCCGGCGCTGCCGATTCCCGGTATCGCCGAGGGGCGCATTACGAAGCCCGCCGAAGTGCATCGTTTCAAGGTGCGGTTGGATAAGGCGCAGGATCTGGCGATGGAGGTGGAGACGCCACTGGCCACCATGCCGCGCTTCAACCCGGTGGTGCGATTGCTGGCCGCCGATGGCAGCGAGATGGTCACCAACGTCTACACGAAGCGCAACAACAATGGCCTGTACATGATGAAGATGATCCAGGCGAAGTCGACGTTCACGCTGCGGGCGCCTGGCGAGTACACGCTGGAGATTCGCGACATTACGACCGATGTTGCCGGGGATGACTTCGCCTATCGCGTGCTGCTGCGGCCGCGGATCCCGCATGTGGGGAAGGTGGACGTGGCGGAGGATCGCCTCAACCTGGAGCCGGGGCAATCGAAGGCCATCACGGTGAATGTGGATCGCGAGGAAGACTTCAAAGGATTGGTGTTGGTGGGGGCGGAAGGCCTGCCCGTCGGCGTCACGGCGACGGCGGGGATGGCGAATCCGGTGGAGCGTCCGCCGCTGCCGAATGGCGGGCGCGTGGAGCGTTACGTCGCCAAGCCGCAGACCGCGACGCTGATTCTAAGTGCCGCCGCCGATGCCGTTCCCGGAGAGATGCCGGTCAAGGTGAAGGTGCTGGTGCGAACGGTGATGGACGGGCAGCCGGGCGAGGCCATCGTGGTCAAGGAGATTCCCGTCTTGGTGATTCCGCGGAGGCCTTCATGAGACTTTGGCCGGTATGGTTCGCGGCCGTGGCGATGCAGGCGGCGGATCCGGTGTCGTTGCGGGTGGCCCCTTCGGATCGCACCTTGCATGGCAGCGGCGCGACGCAGCAGTTCCTAGCGATTGCCACGTACGCCGATGGTTCCGAGCGCGATGTGACCGATGCCGTTGCGTGGAAGGTATCGAACGCGCAGGCGGCGGACGTGGAAGGCGGGCTGGTGAAGGCCCGGCGCGATGGAGCGGTGCGGGTGTCGGCGCAGATGGGTGCGCGCACCGCCGCGGCCGCGGTGACGATGAATGTTGGCGCCGAGCGGCCATTCACGTTCCAGCGCGATATCGGTGCGATTCTGACGCGAGCCGGCTGCAATGGATCGTCGTGCCATGGCGGTGTGAAGGGGCGCGGCGGATTCAAGCTGTCGAGTGGCGCGCTGCATCCCAAGGACGACTATGAATGGATCGTGAAGGGCGGCGTCTACCAGGTGCTGTCCAGCGAAGCCAAAGGCGACCGCATCCCGCGCATTGATTTGAAGCAGCCTGAACAGAGCCTGTTGCTGCGGAAGCCCACCGGCCAGTCGCCGCATGGCGGTGGGGTGCGGTTTAAGCCGGATTCGGCGGAGTACCAGGCGCTGCTGGCGTGGATTGGCAAAGGCGCGCCGTATGGGCCGGATGATGCACCGGAAGCGAAGGTGATCCGGCTGGAGGTGTATCCGAAGATCGTCAGCCTGGAGCGCGGCGGCAAGCACCGGTTGTTGGTAACTGCGCACTTGGCCGATGGACGCACGGAGGACTTCACGCGTGCGGCGGTGTTCAGCAGTAACGACGCGGACGTGGTGAAGGTGAGCGACGACGGGCTGGTGTCGGCGGTGCGGTTGGGCGAGACGTCGATCGTGGTGCGTGCCGCGGGCGGTGTCGCCAGCACGACCGTCGGCGTGATTGGCGAGGCGTTGACATCCTTTCCGCCTACGCCCAAAGGCAACTTCATCGATGAGCTGGTGTGGGACAAGCTGCGGCGTTTCCGCATTCCTCCTTCGGCCAAGTCGAGCGATGCCGAGTTCGTGCGGAGGGTGGCTTTGGATTTGACGGGTACGCTGCCTCCGCCGGCGAGGGCCCGGGAGTTTATCGCCAGCCGCGATCCGGGCAAGCGCGAGAAGCTGATCGATACCCTGCTGCGCACCCCGGAGTTCGTCGAGTATTGGACCTATCGCTTCGACGATATCTTCCGCGTGGCGGTGTTCTCCAACGGCATCCAGCCGAAGTGGAGCCAGATGTACGGCGAGTGGGTGCGCGCCAGCATCGCGGCGAACAAGCCATATGACCAGATGGCTCGCGAGCGGCTGACCGCGCAGGGTTACGATGGGCCGTCGCGGCACTATCTGCCGTATGACGTGATTGGGCCGCCGGGCGAGACCATGGCCGAAGAGGTGCGGGTGTTCTTCGGACGGCGCTTGGATTGCGCGCAGTGCCACAACCATCCGTATGAAGCCTGGAGCCAGGATCAGTTCTGGGGGATGGCCGCTTTCTTCGGACGGCTGTTCAAGATGGGCGATCAGGGGAATGAGTATGTGATCTTCGATCATCCGGCGAAGGAAGCGATGGGCAACGGCGATGTGGCGGGGAGCATCGCGCTTTATCACCCGCGGACGAAGAAGGAGTTGCAGCCGACGCTGCTGGATGGCAAGGTGCTGGTGGCGGCCGATCGCGAGAATCCGCGCAAGGCGCTGGCCGAATGGATGGTGACGCATCCTTACTTCGCGGAAGCCGCGGTGAATCGCATGTGGAGCTTCTTCTTTGGCCGCGGCCTGGTGGATCCTGTGGATGATTTCCGGTCCACCAATCCGGCGACGCATCCGGAACTGCTGGAGAAGCTGGCGGCGGAGTTCCGGGCTCGGAAACATGATCTGCGTTTTTTGATTCGGACGATTGTGAGTTCAGAGACCTACCAGTTGTCGGGACTGCCCACGGGGGCGAATAAGGATGACCGGACGAACTACTCGCACGCGCCGCTGCGCCCTCTGGATGCCGAGGTGTTGCTGGATGCGGTCTCGTCGGTGACGGGCGTCGAGGAGACTTTCAGCACCGGAGTGTCGGATGCGGTGAAGAATGCGGGTCAGGCGCCGAAGGGCACGCGGGCCATTACGCTGCGGGAGCCGGATCTGTTCTATTCGCGGTTCCTGGAGTTGTATGGGCGGCCGAACCGGCTGACGCTGCCGGAACGCAGCCAGGCCGCGAATCTCGGTCAGGCGATGCACGTGCTGGCGGGGAACGTTTATAACGATAAGCTCAGTTCGCCCGAAGGCCGGCTGATGAAGCTGGTGAATGCCGGCAAGTCGAACCGCGAGATTATCGAGGAGTTCTATTGGGCGGCCTACACGCGGGCACCGGAGCCGGAAGAGATCGCGGGGATTGAGAAGATCATCGCGGCGAGTGACGACCGCGTGGCCGGCCTGAAGGATTTCGTGTGGGCCGTGCTTTGTTCGCGCGAATTCGCGGAGAATCATTAAGGAGTGGGAAACCGATGAACACCGGCTGTCTGCGATTGACAAGACAACAGGCTTCGCGCCGCGCCTTTCTGCAGGCAGGCTCGCTCGGCTTCCTGGGCCTCAATGTGCGCGACTTGCTGCAGGCGTCCGAATCGAAGCTGAACGGCAAGGCGCAGTCCTGCATCCTGCTGTGGCTGGAAGGCGGGCCCAGCCAGATGGATACGTGGGATCCGAAGCCGCTGTCGGCGTTCAAGGCGATCTCGACGAACGTGGCCGGGATCCAGGTGTCGGAACTGCTACCACAGTTGGCGCGGCGCATGGACAAACTGGCCCTGGTGCGCAGCATGCATACGATGGGGAACGATCATCCGCAGGGTACGCACTACGCCATCACGGGGCATGAGCCGAATCCGGCCATGCATTTCCCGAGCATCGGCTCGATCGTTTCGAAGGAGGCTGGTCCGCGCGGAGCCATGCCGCCGCACGTGCTGGTGCCGCAGTGGGAACGCAGCCGCCAGTATGAGGAGTATTTCCGTTCGGGCTTCCTGGGTGCCCATTACGACCCGATGGCGATTCCGGATCCCAGCCAGAAGGGCTTCCAGGTGGCGGACCTGACGCTGCCCAAGTCGATGTCGGAGCGGGCGGTGCATAGCCGCCAGGAGTTGTTGAAGCTGGTGGATTCGCGCTACCGGCAGTTGCATGAAGGCGCCGAGCATGCGCGCATGGATGGCTTCACCGAGCAGGCCTGGAAGATGCTGCTGAATCCCAAGGTGCGCGAGGCGTTCGACCTGGGCAAGGAGCCGGAGAAACTGCGGGACGCGTATGGACGTGATGCGGTGGGGCAGAGCGCGCTGCTCGCGCGGCGCCTGGTGGAGGCCGGTACACGCTTTGTGACCGCGGCCGGGTATCATGCCAACTCGTGGGATACGCATGCCCGCAATGACGAGGGGCATCGCGACCGCTTATGCCCAACGCTGGACCGCACGCTCTCCGCGCTCTTAGACGATCTATCCGAGCGCGGACTGCTGGAGTCGACGATTGTGGTGGCGATGGGCGAGTTCGGACGCACGCCGTTCGTGAATCCGGACCTGGGGCGCGATCACTGGCCGACGGCGTGGTCGCTGGCGATCGCGGGTGGGGGCATTCAGGGCGGAGTCGTGGTGGGGGAAACGGATGGCGATGGCGCCAATGTTACCAGCCGCGCGACGAGCATGGGCGATCTGTTCGCCACCATCTACAAGGCCTTCGGCATTGATTGGACGAAGGAGTATCCCACGCCGATCGGGCGGCCGGTGAAGATCGCCAATGGGTTGGGCGATGCCACGGGCCAGCCGATCGCGGGCTTGGTGTAGTTAGCGCACTTGCGGGAAGCCGAGGTCGACTTTGCTGGTGCTGGGATCGGGCCAGCGGCTGGTGACGACCTTGGCGCGCGTGTAGAACTGAACGCCTTCCGGCCCATACATGTGGAGGTCGCCGAACAGCGATGCCTTCCAGCCGCCAAAGCTGTAGTAGGAGACGGGAACGGGCACCGGGACATTGATGCCCACCATGCCCACTTCGACGTCGAATTGGAACTGGCGGGCGACGCCTCCATCGCGGGTGAAGATGGCCGTGCCGTTGCCGTAGGGGTTGCTGTTGATCATGTGGAGCGCGGCTTCGTAGGTGGGCATGCGCACGATGGAGAGGACGGGGCCGAAGATCTCGTCGTCATAACAGCGCATGCCGGGCTTCACGTTGTCGATGAGCGAGGTGCCGAGGAAGAAGCCTTTCGACTGGCAGGCCTTTTCGGCGCGGCCGTCGACGGCGACGCTGGCGCCTTCGGCTTCCGCGGCCGCGAGGTAGGAGGCCACTTTGTCGCGATGTTCGCGCGTGATGAGTGGGCCCATTTCGGAGCCTTCCTCCTGGCCGCCGCCGACGCGGATCTTTGCCATGCGTTCCTTGATGGCATCGAGGAGTGGGGTGGCCACTTCGCCCACCGCGACCACCACGGAGATGGCCATGCAGCGTTCGCCGGCCGAGCCATAGGCGGCGGAGACGGCGGCATCGGCGGCCATGCCGATATCGGCGTCGGGCAGAACCAGCATGTGATTCTTGGCGCCGCCGAGGGCCTGGACGCGCTTGCCATTGCGCGTACCGGTTTCATAGACGGCTTTGGCGACGGGCGTGGAGCCGACGAAGCTGACGGCCTTCACGTCGGGATGCTCCAGCAGGCGGTCGACGGCAACCTTATCGCCGTGAAGGACATTGAACACGCCGGCGGGCACTCCCGCCTGCGCGCAGAGTTCGGCGATCAGCAGCGTTACCGACGGGTCTTTCTCGGAGGGCTTCAGGATAAACGTGTTGCCGCAGGCGATGGCATTGGCGAACATCCACATCGGCACCATGGCCGGGAAGTTGAACGGCGTGATGCCGGCGACGACGCCCAGCGGTTGGCGGATCTGGTAGACGTCGATGCCGCGGCTGGCCTGTTCGCTGAAGCCGCCTTTGAGCAACTGCGGGATGCCGCAGGCGAACTCGATGTTCTCCAGGCCGCGGGCCACTTCGCCCAGCGCGTCGGCAATGGTCTTGCCGTGTTCCAGCGAGATAAGCGTGGCCAGTTTGCGGCGGTTCTGGTCCACCAGTTCCCGCAGCTTGAAGAGGATCTCGGCGCGGCGCGAGAGTGCCGATTCACGCCAGGTTTGGAAGGCTTCGGCGGCCACTGCGACGGCGTGATCCACTTCGGCGGCACTGGCGAAATCGACATGCGCCTGTTCTTCTCCAGTGGCCGGATTCCAGACGATGCCGTGGCGGCCGGAGGTGGATGCCACCATACCGCCACCAATCCAATGATTCACTTTGCGAACTGCGACTTCCGTTGTAACGGCTGACATGGTCACCTCAATATCCATTGCGCCGCCTTGTGAGCAAGCGCGTCAAAGGCACGGACGGAGAGGGCCAAGTGCTCCTCAGCCGTATCTTCAATCCTGTTATGGCTAATGCCGCGCAGCGACTGCACGAACATCATCACCGCCGGTATCCCCGCGCGCGCCACCTCCGCCGCATCATGCAGCGGACCGGATGGCAATCGGTGCGACACTCCGGCAACCTCGTTAACCGCATCTTCGCACAGGCCGATCAGATCGGGGTGGAAGGGCACCGGCTCGATGTTCCAGATGCGGGACCAATCCACCGTGCAGCCTTCCTCTTCGGCGAAGCGTTCGCTGGCGGTGCGGGCTTCCTGGAGCATCTGCGCGAGGACGGCGGGGCTGAGGTCGCGCTGATCGAGGGTGGTTTCGCAGCGGCCCACGACCGCGGTGACGATGCCTGGGAAGGTCTTCACGGAGCCCATGGTGCAGACGGCGTCGGGATGCTTGCGGGCGATGGCGCGTATTTCCAGGGCGAGCTTCGCGGCGGCCGCCAGGGCATCGCGGCGCACGGCCATGGGGGTGGAACCGGAGTGCGCCTCCTGGCCGTGGAAGGTGATGGCATGCCGTTCGACGCCCTTGGTGCCGAGCACGACGCCGAGCGGCAGACCGAGGTTCTCCAGCACCGGCCCCTGTTCGATGTGCAGTTCGATGTAGGCGGCGGCATTGGCTCGTTCCTTGGCGGCTTCCCGGAAGCGGGTGAAGTCGTAGCCGCAGCGCTTCACGGCATCTTCCAGACGGACGCCGTCTTTGTCCGCGCGGCCGCGGTCGGCTTCGATAGAATGCGTGCCGGCGAAGGCCGACGAGCCGAGCAGACTGCGTCCGAACCGCGCGCCCTCTTCATCGGCCCAATCGACGACGCGGATGGTTACGGGCGGTTTGCCCTTGGAGGCGAAGTGCCGCAGCACTTCGAGCGCGGCCATGACGTCCAGACAGCCGTCGAGCCAGCCGCCGTTGGGCACCGAGTCGAGATGACCGCCGAGGAGCAGCGCCTGCTCCGACTCGCCTGGTAGGGTGACCCAGTTGTTGCCCGCCGCGTCGTAATGCTGCTCGACGGGCAGGTCTTTCAGTTTGGAGGCGAACCATTCGCGGGCCTGCAGCCAGGTATCGGTCCAGGCGACGCGCTGGGCACCGTTGGCGTCGCCGGTGAGGGCGCGCAGTTCCTTGAGTTCGTCGATGGTGCGTTGCGGATTGAGACTCATGTTAGAAGTAGGCCGGCTCCCTTCGCAGCAGCTTGCCGCGGGCGCGGTCGCCCGTGAACTGCCCATCGCGCACCTGCACCTTGCCGCGCACCGTGACGACGGACGGGCGCCCTTCGATGGGCATGCCTTCAAAGCCGTTGTAGTCGTTGTTAACGTGCTGGGTGGCGGCGGAGAGGGTGCCGCGATAGTGCGGATCGTAGACGACGAGGTCGGCATCGCTGCCGGGGGCGATAGTGCCTTTGCGCGGCGATAGACCGAACAGCCGGGCCGCCTGGGTGCTGGCTACGTCGACGAAGCGTTGCAGGGAGAGACGCCCGCGTTTCACGCCGTAGGTGTAGAGCAGGTTAACGCGATCCTCAATGGCCGGGATGCCGTTGGGGATGAGCGTGAAGTTGTCCTTGCCGAGCAGCTTCTGCGACGTGTCGAACGGGCAATGATCGGTACCGACGGTGTCGACGAAGCCCTGCTGTAGGCCATTCCAGAGGATGCCGTTGTTGCGCTTGTCGCGCAGCGGCGGCGACATCACATGCTTTAAGCCCTCGACACCGGGCCGCGCGGCGTAGCTGCTGTCGAGCAGCAGATGCGGTACTACGGTCTCCACGTAGAGGGGCACGCCGCGCTGGCGAGCTAGCATCGCGCGTTCCAGCGCCGGACCGCAGGACAGGTGTACGACGTAGCCGGTGGCGCCGGTGTTTTCCAGGAAGGTGGCAAAGCGCGCTGTGCCTTCGGCCTCGACGGATTCGGGCCGGCTGGGCTCATGCCATTCCGGTCCGGTGCGGCCCGCGGCCAGCAGTTGCTGCTGCAGGCGCGCCACCAGTTCGGCATTCTCGCAATGGGCCGTCGTGATGACGCCCAGTTGTTTGGCGAGCGTTAGCGTCTGGTACATCTCGGCATCATCGACGCCAAAGAAGTTCTTGTAGGCGAGGAAGATCTTAAACGACGTGATGCCGTCGCGCACGATCTCGCGGAGTTGGGCGGCTGTCTTTTCGTCGTACTTCGTCACCGACATGTGGAAGGTATAGTCGCAGGCGCTGCCCGCGGCCGCCTTCGCCTTCCACAGTTCGTAGCCTTCCCGCGCATCGTCATTGCGGTTTGGGCAGCACATCTCGATGTAGGTGGTGGTGCCGCCGATCAGCGCGGCGATGCTGCCGGTCTCATGGGTGTCCTTGGCGAACGTGGCCATGAACGGCAGATAGATGTGAACGTGCGGGTCGATGAAGCCGGGGAAGACGTACTTGCCGGTGGCGTCGATGACCTCGGCATCCGGCGGCGCTTCGAGGGCAACGCCGATGCGGGTAATGGTCTCATCGGTGGCGTAGATGTCGGCGCGGTACTCGGCGTCGGAAGTAACGATGGTGCCGTTGCGGATCAGAAGAGCCATGGTGGTTTGCCTTCTAGTGGATGTCGATGCCCAGGCTTTCCCGGTAGCGCCGCATGGCTTCCCAATCTTCGGTGACGGCACGTTGGGACTTGGCCAGTTCGGCCCAGGTAACCGGCTGGTGCAGGGGTGGGGGAGTTTCCATGGTGATGCATTGCTCCACCGGACAGACGTTGTAGCAGAGGCGGCAGCCGACGCAATCCACTTCGCGGACGACGGGCCGGGGGCGGGTGCTGACGGCTTCCTGCCTGCCGTTGGAACGGACGCTGTAGGAGTAGGGCTCGACGCGGGTGCCGTTGCCGTCGATCAGGTCGATGCACTGGTGCGCCGTATCATTGCAGGCGACGTAACACAGGTTGCAGCGAATGCACTTTTCCTGGTCGATGCGAGCCACGGCGCGGAAGGAGAGGTCGAAGTCGCCGAAGTCGGAGATGCGATGGAGACTGCGGCCGATCACCTGATCGATGGTGGCGAAGCCTTTGGCATCCATCCAATTGGAGAGGCCGTCGCAGAGATCGTCGATGATGCGGAAGCCGTAATGCATGACCGCGGTGCAGACCTGGACGCTGCGCGCGCCGAGCAGCAGGAACTCGGCCGCATCGCGCCAGGTGGAGACGCCGCCCATGCCGGAGACGGGCAGCCCGGACTGGCTGACGACGGGGTCCGTGCCGAGCGCGGACAGCATGTTCAGTGCGATCGGCTTCACGGCGGGTCCCGCGTAGCCGCCATGTCCGCCTTTGCCACCGATGCTGGGCGTGATCTCGAGGGTATCGAGATCGACACCGATGATGGAGTTGACGGTGTTGATTAAGGAAAGCGCGCTGGCTCCGGCGGCGACGGCGGCGCGCGCGGGGGCTACGATGCTGGTGACGTTGGGCGTCAGCTTTACGATCACCGGAACCCTGGCGATCCCCATTACCCAGCCGGTGATCTGTTCGCAGTATTCGGGCACCTGGCCAACGGCGGCGCCCATGCCGCGTTCGCTCATGCCATGCGGACAGCCGTAGTTGAGTTCCACGCCATCGGCGCCGGTATCTTCGATGCGGCGGATGATGTCGTGCCAGGCCTCGCGCGAGGATTCGACCATGGCGGATACGATCACGGCGCGGTCCGGCCAGGCGCGCTTCACTTCGGCGATCTCCCGCAGATTGATCTCCAGCGGCCGGTCCGAGATCAACTCGACGTTGTTGATGGCCACCATCTTGTGATTGCCGTGGTGGAGCGCGCCGTAGCGGTTCGAAACGTTGAGTACGGGCGGGCCGATGGTCTTCCATACCGCGCCACCCCAGCCGGCCTCGAAGGCGCGATGCACCTGGAAGGCCGAATTCGAGGGAGGGGCGGAGGCCAGCCAGAAGGGATTGGGCGATTGGATGCCCGCGAAGTTCGTCTGCAGGTTAGCCATTGGCTTTCTCCTCGAAGCGGGCGTGGATGGCGTGCGCCGCGAGTTTGCCGTCCTCGACGGCCATGACGGTGGAGGCCGACCCTTTGGCGCGGATGCAATCGCCACCGGCATAAACGCCGGGCAGGTTGGTCTCGAAGGCGTCGTTGACTTGGAGGAAGCCACGCTCGGTATGCAACCCGAGCAGGGCGGCGAGGGCAGGCTTCTCCTGTCCGATGGCCTTGATGATCTGATCGGCAGGGATCACGAACGTGGAGTCCGGAACATCGATAGGGGCTGGGCGGCCGGAGGCGTCGGACTCTCCCAAGGCGACACGGCTGCACTCGAGGCCGGTGATGGCGCCGCCGTTGGCGATCACGCGCGAGGGCTTGATGAGGAATCGCACGTCGACGCCTTCCAGTTTGATAAAGGCGAACTCATGCGGATAGGCGGTCATTTCGCGTTCGGTACGGCGGTACAGCATGGTTACCTGGCGGGCGCCCAGGCGGCGGGCGATGGTGGCGCAGTCGATCGCCGTATTGCCTGCGCCGATGACCACCACCTCCTGGCCAACGTGCAGGCCGGCGGGGTTGAGCTTGCTCTGCTCGATGAAGGGGATGCCGTCGGTGATATGCTCTTCGCCGGGGATGCCAAGCGGGGGAGTGGCGCCCAGTCCCACACTCAGGAAGACGGCGTCGAAGCGGGAGCGGACCGAATCCCAATCGAGGTTGCCGCCGAGCGCCTGGCCGGTCTCGATGGTGACTCCCAAGCGGCGCACCATCTCGACTTCGGACAGCGCGGTTTCGACTGGCTCCCGGAGGGCGATGATGCCGTAGGTGGACAGCCCACCCGCCAAATCCCGCTTTTCGAAGATGGTAACGGCGTAGCCCAACCGCGCGAGGTAAGCCGCGCAGGATAGGCCGGCGGGTCCGGCTCCCATGACGGCGACGCGGCGGCCGTTGGCGGGTCCGGCGTGGAAGAGGTCCAGGCCGCGGGCGGCGGCGAAGTCCGTGGCATGGCGTTGCAGGCGGCCGATGGAGATGGGCTTGTGGTTGGCGCCGAGCACGCAGGCCCCTTCACACAACTCCTGCACCGGACAGACGCGGGCGCAGGTGGCGCCGAGGATGTTGGCTTCGAGGATGGTGCGAGCCGAGCCGGTCAGATTGCCGGTGGCGATCTTACGAATGAAGGAAGGGATGTCGATGTGCGTGGGACAGGCATGGGTACAGGGAGCGTCGAAGCAGTAGAGGCAGCGGCTGGCCTCGACCTGCGCTTCGTGATCACTCAGCGGCGGCAGCGCTTCGGCGAGCGCCGGGGGCGTCTTCTGTGTTTGAGTCTGCAAGCATTCCTCCTCGCGCACGCATGAGCGCAACGTAGCTGAGCCCGGCGACGGCGAATCCGACAAACCAGGCGTAGTCGTACAACCAGCGCAGATCCGGAACGGCCACGCCGAGCAGCGCGACAACGACTCCGAGCGCGGCACTGGCGACCGCCCGCGGATTGAAGCCGTTGTTGTATTCGTATCGGCCGCCGCGTTTGTACAGATCGTCCACGTGCAGGCGGCGCTGCCGGATGACGAAGTAGTCGGCAATCATGATGCCGGCGATGGGGCCGAGCAGTCCGGAGTAGCCCACCAGCCAGCCGAAGATGTAGGAGCCGTAATCGCTGAGCAGCTTCCAGGGCATCATGAGGATGCCGATGACGCCGGTGATGAGCCCGCCGGTGCGGAAGGAGATCCGCGAGGGGTTCAGGTTGGCGAAGTCGTTAGAAGGCGAGACGACGTTGGCGGCGACGTTGGTATTCAAGGTGGCGATGAGGATGGCGATGAGGGCAACGGATGCAAGGAGCGGCTGGTTGAAGCGGCCGATGAGCACCACCGGGTCCCAGATCGGCTCCCCGAACAGGACGACGGATGCCGATGTGACGGCAACGCCGATGAAGGCGTACAGCGTCATGGCGGTGGGAAGGCCGAGCGCCTGACCGGTGATCTGGGCACGCTGGCTGCTGGTGTAGCGGGTGAAGTCGGGGATGTTGAGCGCGACGGTGGCCCAGAAGCCGACCATGGCGGTGAGGGAAGGTACGAAGAAGCGGAAGAACTCCGCGCCGGTTTGGAACTTCGAGGGGGAACTGAGCACGGGTCCGAAGCCGCCGGCCTTGCGGGTGATCCAGAGCAGCAGCAGGACGCCGATGGCGAGCATGAAGGGTGCGCCCACGGCTTCGAGGAAACGAATGGTGTCGATGCCGCGCCAGATGACGAACATGTTGAGGAGCCAGAAGGCGAAGAAGCAGATCCAGACGGAGGTATCCGAGCCGGCCAGGGTGGGCCATAGGATCTTGGCCATGGAGTTCATGGCCTGCCCGCCAATCCAGGTCTGGATGCCGAACCAGCCGCAGGCGACGAGGGCGCGGAGGACGGCGGGGATGTTGGCGCCGCGCACGCCGAACGACGCGCGGACGAGCACGGGGAAGGGAATGCCGTATTTCGTGCCGGCGTGGGCGTTGAGCAGCATGGGGAGCAGCACAATCAAGTTGCCGAGGAGGATGGTGCCGACTGCCTGCCACCAGTTCATGCCGCCGGCGATGAGGCCGCTGGCCAGCATGTAGGTAGGAATGCAGACGCTCATGGCCACCCAGAGCGAGAGGTAGCTGTAGACGCCCCAGGTGCGCCGCGCCGGGGGCACGGGAGCAAGTTCCTCATTATAGAGGCTGGGGTCGTAGCCGGGCTTCATGATGATCCAGAGTCAGGCGTGGGTGACGGAGGCAGGGGCCATGGCCTTCACCAGGCTCGCATCCAATCGCTTTAGGAACTCATCGACATCCGAACGCGAGATGTTTAGGGGCGGCGTGATGCGAACGACGTTGCCGTACAATCCGCCCTTGCCGATGAGGATGCCGTTCTCGCGGGCGGCTTCCATCACGGCCGCGGTGGCGGCGGGCGCCGGCTTCTTCGATTGGCGGTCCTCGACGAGTTCGAGGGCCTGCATGAGGCCCATGCCGCGCACGTCGCCGATTACCGGATGTTTGCGTTTGAGCTCTTCCAAGCCGGCGCGGAGGTGGGCGCCCTGTTCGGCGGCGTTGATCTGGAGGTTGTTCTCGTCGATGAAGTCGATGACGGCTTTGGCGGCGGTGGATGTAACGGGGTTGCCGCCGAAGGTGGAGATCTGGATGCCTTTGATGCTATCGGCCACGGCTGCCTTGGCCACGGTAAGGCCGACGGGCGAGCCGTTCGCCATGCCCTTGGCGCTGGTGATGATGTCCGGGGTGACGCCCCACTGCTCGATGCCGAACCACTTGCCGCCGGTGCGTCCCCAGCCGGTTTGGACTTCATCGCTGATGAAGAGGCCGCCGGCGTTGCGGACAATCTTCTCAACGATGGAGAAGTATTCCTTGGGCGGGGTGATGAAGCCGCCGACGCCCTGGATGGGTTCGGCGATGATGCCGGCGATGCGCCCGGAGGTGGTGGTGCGGATCACTTCTTCGACGTCGGTGGCGCAGCGGACATTGCATTCGGGGTAGGTCAGGCCGAACGGGCAGCGGTAGCAGTAGGCATTGTGGGCATGGACGATGCCCGGTTGCGTCACCGGGCCCAATCTCCAACTGGCCTGGGCGGTGAGGGCCATGGCCATGGCGGAGCGCCCGTGATAGGAGTGGCGCAGCGCGATGATCTCGGTGGCTCCCGTGTAGCAGCGGGCGGCCAGGATGGCGGTCTCGTTGGCTTCGGTGCCGCTGTTGGTGAAGAACGATTTGGTCAACTGGCGGCCGGGGGTGACGCTGGCGATCTTTTGGGCCAGCGCTGCCTGCGGCCCGTTTACGAACACCGTGGAGACATGCTGGAGCTTGTCTATTTGCGCGTGGACCTTGGCGTTGACGGAGTCGTTGCAGTGGCCGACGCTGATGGTGACGATGCCGCCGAAGAAATCGAGGTACTGGTTGCCGTCGGCGTCCCAGACGTATTGGTCCTTGGCGCGATCAAGAATGAGGGGTTCTTTGAAGTAGTGGAATACGGAGGGGAAGAGGTGCTCTTTCTGCGCTAGCAGAATTTCGTCTTTTGTCACTGGATGTCAGCCTGCCTTTGGTCTAGTGTACTGGAAGCTAGCAGCCCGTATCTTCTAATGGGGATAGTCTCCAGCGAGTTGGGCGAGCAGCCCGTGGGCGCGGTGGATCCATCCGGCGGCCGGCAGGAACATGAGCGGGCACTCTCCGGTGATGACGTTCGCGTCGTTGACGCGGGCGGCGGCGGCGGCGCGGGCGGTCTCCGAACCAGGCGTCTCCTGGTGACGGAACCATAGGTGGCGGACGCCGGCGCGTAGACAATCGCGGGTGGCCTCCGCCAATTGGTCATCGGGAACCAGCAGGATGGCCGCGGCGGGCGCCGGTTTGATATCGAGAACGGAAGGGAAGCATGTCGTGCCTTCCATCCCGGCGGCTTGCGGGTTCACGGGGAGAGCCTGGTACTCCAGCTTCAGCAACGTATGAAGGACGGACTGGCTGTAGGAGTTCGGATTGCGGGAAACGCCAAGGATAGCCAGCCGCGGATTGGCAAGAAACTGCTCGATGGCGGCAAGGGACGGGGCGGACATGACGAAACAGCCTCCTGCTTAGACGGTGGCGCGGCGTTTGGTGGGTGTCAAGGGGGCGTTCTCCCGGCCATCCCGGCGGCACACAGAGGTCACCCGCCTGCGCCGCGAGAAGGCGCCCAATAGATCTCACGTATCGATTTCGCTTACGGTACCGATAAGGGGGGTATAGGCGCCCGTTGCGCATTCTCAAGACTAGGGGCCGCGGTGATCTCAATCAAGAAATATCTCAATCTATCCACGCCGTCGGACGAGACGTTACGGCGGGTGTTGAACCTGCTGGTACATGCGGTCGAGTCGCACACGGTGGAAGGCGACCCGGAAGACTACCGGCGCTTCCGCACATCGCTGCAGATTGCGCTGAAGGAACTCGGGCCGGAGAGCAGCGCGGACCAGTTGTTGGTGATGGTGGGGGGCGTGACGACGGCGATGCGGGAGTATAGCGAGCGAACGACTGAGTTTGTGCGTTCGCAGGCGGCCGAGTACCACCGGATCGTGCATCTGCTCACCCAGACGGTGACCAGTTGCAGTGAAGGGGACGATCGCACACTGGGCAGGCTGAAGAATCTGGAAGCGCAGTTCCAGCGGGCGGCGCAGGTGGAAGATGTGCGGGCGCTGCGCATTGAACTGGGCCACTGTTTAGCCTCGTTGCGGGAGAGTGTGCGGGAACATAAGGAAGAGGCGGCCAAGGCGGCCCGGATGCGGGCGGAGGTGGAAGCGGCCTGCCGGCCGGTCCCCCGCGGGAACACTCGCGATCCGGCACAACCGGCGCGAGAGGATGCCGATGTAGATGGCGAGTTGGAGGTGCTGACGCCGGAGATCGTACAAACGGCGATCACCGAGCAAGGGCCGGGCCAACCGCGGTACGTGCTGGTCCTGGCCATGGACCGGTTTGCGGCGCTGCACGCGCGCTTCGGGGCGGAACTTGCGGATCGAATTCTGTCGCTTCTCAAGCGCGAGGTGAAACGCAGACTTAACGAGGAAGACAAGCTCTATAACTGGCACGGTTCGGTCTTTGTGGCGTTGTTGTCGCGCGGGACCCGGCTGGCGGAGGTGACGGCGGAGTTGGCCAGGACCGTCGGCACAAAGTTCGAGCAGCATATGGAAGTGGGGAACCGGTCCATACTGTTGACGCCGCCGGTGCATTGGGTGGTGTTCCCGATGGAAGGGCCGGAAGAGAAGGTGCTGCGCAAGATCGACGAGTTTGCGGCGAGGCACAATGAACGGGCAAGTGCGGCGGGGGCGCCGGCGCGGGCCAGGTGACGAAAAAGTGACTAGATCGTGACATAACGATGAATTGCGTTTCGTTTCGATGAATACTGTAGACGTTTGTATAGAGGCATCGGCAAGATGGCCTTTATGATACGCAATCTACTTGCCGGCGGACTGGTTTTGGCATCCGCGGCATTCGGTCAGGAACTGACGCTGCGGGTTCTGGGAAGCTATTCGAGCGGCATCGTGGGGGCGGGCGGCTCGGAGGTGGTGGCTTACGACGCGGGCACCAAACGCGCGTTCGTGGTCAACGCGGGTGGCCCGTCGGTCGACGTTCTGGACCTGGCGACGCCGAGCGCGCCGCGGCGGCTGTTCTTCATTGGGATTCCGGAAGGATATGCGCCAAACGGCGTGGCGGTTAAGAACGGGATCGCGGCGGTCTGCATGCAGGCTCCGAACCCGCAGGAGAACGGGATCGTTGCGTTCTACGACATGGACGGGAATTATCTCAACCAGGTGACGGTGGGGGCCCTGCCGGATATGGTCGCGTTTACGCCGGATGGCAAGCGAGTGCTGACGGCCAATGAAGGAGAGCCGAATGCGGACTATACGGTGGATCCGGAAGGGAGCGTGAGCATTATCCGTCTGGACCGGCCGGTAGCGCAGCTCAGCCAGGCGGACGTGAGCACCGCGCGGTTCACCGAGTTCAACACGCAGCGCTTGGATGCGAGCATCCGGGTATTCGGCCCGCGCGCGACCCCGGCGCAGGACTTCGAGCCGGAGTACATCACGGTGTCGCCGGATTCACGCACGGCGTACGTGACGTTGCAGGAGAACAACGCCATTGCGGTGATCGATGTGGAAACGGCGCGGGTGACGCGGCTGTTCGGCCTGGGCTTCAAAGATCACAGCCTGTACCGGAACAGCCTGGATGCAAGCGACCGGGACAATGCCATCCGCCTGAATGTGTGGCCGGTGAGGGGGATGTACCTGCCGGACGCGATCGCCAGTTACGCGAACGAGCGCGGTCTGTTTCTGCTGACGGCGAACGAAGGGGACGCGCGCGAGTACACCGCGTTCGACGAGCAGCGGCGGGTGGCGGACCTGCGTTTGGATCCGGGGGCGTTCCCGAATGGGGACGCGTTGAAACAGGCGGGCAACCTGGGGCGGCTACGGGTGACCGGGACCAAGGGGGACATCGACGGAGACGGGGACTATGACGAACTGTATAGCTTCGGGGCCCGGTCGTTCACGGTATGGAACGCGGCGACGGGGGCGCAGGTGTTCGACAGCGGCAACGATTTCGAGGTGCTGCAGCAACAGGCGCGTCCCGAGTTGTTTAACGTCTCGAACAACAACAACACGGTGGACGACCGCAGCGACGATAAAGGGCCCGAACCGGAAGGGATCGTGGTGGGACGCGTGGGGACGCGCGACATCGTGTTCGTGTGCAACGAGCGGGACAGCTCAATAGTGATGTATTCGCTGGCGGATCCGGCGCATCCGATTCTGGTGGGTCGGGGCGACAACCGGCTGGCGGCTGGATCGCCGGCGAATAATACCGCCGGGGATCTGGGTCCGGAAACGATGGCGTTCATTCCCGCCGCCGATAGCCCGAATGGCCGTCCGCTGCTGCTGGTGGCGAACGAGATCAGCGGGACGCTGACGGTGTTTCAGGTGGAGGAGCGGTAGGGAGGCGGGACGCAAGATCCGCGGGAAGATGGCCAAGATTTCCATGCAAAGCGATCCGAATCGAACCGACGGTGCGGTATACGCGGTGGAGATCAGATCCTCCCGGAGGCAGTCCAGCACGGACACGACTAGATCAAATGGAATTTCTAGCCGGCAAACAACAGCGGGAACCAACTCCGACTGGAAATCCCCGCATGCCGGGTCAGTATCGGCAGTGGTTGGCGCGACGGACGCCGATCGGCTTCACGGTTCCGCTGTGGAGGCGTTTGTTGGCAGGGCCGCAACTTGGAATTTCACTCACCGGATCGCTTTCTTTTGTCGTGAACCCGCTGCACAGCCCGATCGGACGCAATGTGACTTGGGAGTCTCCGATTCTGGCGCGTTACACGGGGGCCAGTGTTTCCTCGTCTCGCTTTAGGGACTTACCGGCATCCCTAGTGTGTTGAACCGACCGCTCACAAGGTTCTGAATGGGGAGGTTCTGCGTGTCTGTGGACCGGCAACTGACGACCCAGCGCGCGGTTGGCCTTATGGGCCTGTGGCGAAACCCCGCTCCCTATTTGTGTGTGTGATTTTTCAACGGTTTGGCAGGGACGACCCATTCCCACAACTCAATTGTGGGAACCAACGCATAGCGTCAGTCTTAGTTGACAGATTGGAGCAATATCCATAGAATGGTTATGGGTATCGATCTTGTTTGTCAATCGCAAATCCCAGGCCGCGCAGCAGTTCTTTGTGGCGCATCCCGTGTTCACCGTCGCAGAGTTCGCTGAGTGGTACGGTCATTCCCGCGAGACGGCCGAACGTACGGTCGAGGCACTGCTCGGTTACCACGCGAAGAATGGGCACCTGGTACGTGTCCGGAAAGGTCTGTACGCCGCCGTTCCACCGGGATCGGCGCCCGTGAGCGTGCCCATCGACCCGTTCCTCGTCACGGGAAAACTGGCACCGGACGCGATCCTGGCTTATCACACGGCTCTGGAGTTCCACGGGAAGGCCTACTCGCCGACCCAGGAATTCTATTGCCTCACCAGCCTCAACGCGCGCCCGCTCGAGTTCCGTGGTCAGCGCTTCCGGGCGGTGAGACCGCCGGCCGCCCTCCAGTCCGATCAGCTTGTCCAGTCGAACGTACTCAGCCGGGAAAGGATGGGACTTAGCGTTCGGGTTACGAACTTGGAGCGAACCATGGTGGATCTGCTCGACCGTCCGCAGTTGGGAGGTGGATGGGAGGAGATCTGGCGAAGTCTTGAAAGTGTGGAGTTTTTCGATCTCGACTCGGTGGTCGCTTACGCGCTGCTGTTAAACAATGCGACTACAATCGCCAAGGTCGGCTTCTTCCTGGAACGGCGCAGAGAACCTCTCATGGTGACCGATAGCCATCTGGATCCACTGAGGAGACGCAGCCCTCGCACACCGCACTACCTCTCCCGCGCGGATCGCCATCCCGGCAAACTCGTCGCTGGCTGGAATCTGGTTGTTCCGCCGGTGGTTCTCGAAAAGGCATGGCAGGAGGTCGTGTGAAGATCTCGGTCGAGCGATTGCAGGCAGAGGCGGAGGCGACCGGCTTCCGAGCAGAAGTCCTGGAGAAGGTGATTCAGTTGCTGCACCTGCTCGGGACGATCCAAACCCACCCATACTTGCGTGGGAAGCTGGCTCTCAAAGGCGGCACGGCGCTGAATCTGTTTCTGTTCGAGGTGCCACGGCTGTCAGTTGACATCGATCTCAACTACATCGGCGCAGATCCACGGGGCGAGATGATGGAGGAGAGGCCGAAGCTCGAAGATGCGTTGAACGCCGTCTTCGCTCGCGAGGGCTATTTGGTGAAACGCATTCCCAGTGATCATGCTGGCGGTCGATGGGCTCTCCGGTACGACAGCGCAGTTGGAACTGGAGGCAACCTTGAAGTCGATTTGAACTACATGTTCCGCGTGCCGCTTTGGACTCCAACTCTGCAGGGTTCCCGGCCCATTGGCTCCTTCCAAGCCTCAGACATTACGCTGCTTGATACCCACGAGTTGGCGGCAGGCAAGTTCGCTGCCCTGCTCGCGCGGAACGCCAGCCGCGATCTCTTCGATACACACGAGTTGTTCACAAAGTGCCGGTTCGACCCAGACCGTCTCCGGTTGGCGTTCGTGATCTATGGGGCGATCAATCGCAAAGACTGGCGAACGGTGTCAATCGGGGATGTCGCCGCAGTCCCAACCGAGGTCCGAAGCCAGTTGATTCCGACGCTGAGGCGGGAGGCCATCCAGGCGATGGGCCGGACGGAGGGTTGGGTTGCACGCTTGATAGCGGACTGTCGCAAGGGCCTTACCGCACTTCTACCCTTGAACGATGCAGAGCGCGAGTTTCTCGACCGGCTCCTCGATCATGGGGAGGTGAAGCCAGACCTGCTCACCGGCGACCGAGAACTCGCGGACCGCGTGCGGCGGCACCCAGGATTGGAGTGGAAGGCTCAAAACGTCCGGCAGTTTAGAGGTCGTCAGCGTTGAAGGCTCCCGGCTGATAGGGGAGGGTTTATATTCTCTCGTTTCGTCCACGAGAGGACACGCCACCCGCGAGTAATCGGAATTCTTATGATGTCTGGGAGAATTGGTGGGCCCGTGCAGACTCGAACTGCAGACCTCTACCGTGTCAAGGTAGCGCTCTAACCAACTGAGCTACGGGCCCCAGTGGCAAACTGTTAGTGTACCACCATTATGATTACTTTCGTCGGGAAGATTGTGGCTGTAACGGGCGGGGCGCAGGGGATAGGCCTTGCCGCCGCGAAGGCGTTTCAGGCGGCGGGGGCGAAGCTGATCCTGCTGGACTTAGCGGAGAGCCCGCTGCGGGAATCGGCTCGGGAATTGGGGGCGGAGGCTGTCGCATTGGACGTCCGGGACCGGGGCGCCGTGCAAGCTGCGTTTCGGGAGATTGGGAGGGTGGACGCGGTGGCGATCAACGCGGGGATCGCGCCTTCGTCTTCGCTGGAGGAGACTAGTGAAGAGCTGTGGCGGCGGATGTTGGATATCAACCTGAGCGGGGCGTTCTTTACGTTGCAGGCGGCGGCGATGGGGATGAAGGAGCGGCGGTCGGGGAGTATTGTGTTGACGGCGTCGACGAACTCCTATGACGGGGAGGCGGGGCTGGTGGCGTACAACGCTTCGAAGGCCGGATTGCTGGGGGTGCTGCATACGGCGGCGAATGAACTGGGGCCGTATGGGGTGCGGGTGAACGCGGTGTGTCCGGGACTGATCCATACGCGGCTGACGGCTCCGTACTACGAGAAGACCGATGCGTTGAAGGAGTATTTCCGGCATATTCCGATGGGAAGGGGCGGGTCGGCGGAGGAGGTGGCCAACGCGATTTTGTTTCTGGCATCGGAGGCGGCAAGTTTTGTGCATGGGGCGGCGCTTTTGGTGGATGGCGGGCAAATGGCGGCGAAGTATAGTTTGTGGACCGGGGAGATGGGGGAGTTTCGGGACAACCGCTGGCAATTAAAATAGGGCATGCTCCGACGGCTGCGGTTCTGGATAAGGGTATGGCTGCTGGGGCGGGTGCGGCTGGCGGCGCAGGACGTCCAGGTGCGGCCGTGGCCGATGTTCGCGGTAGAGGGCGCGGCTTGTCTGGTGGCCACGGTGGCGTTCTTTGGATTGCGCCCGGCGGCGGCGGTGGATGAGTGCGGGGGACGGGAAGCGCGGCTGGTGTTCGTGCAGCGCAGTTATGCGGCGATGGGCGTCTCGATATCGATGATTCCGCGGCGGCAGAGGGAGCAGGTCCGGGAAGCCGGGTGGGCGGAGAACGTGGCGGCGTTCCGGGCGGTGGGAGGTACGGTGTATGTCTCGCGCAACTTTTTCGATCTGCTGGGCATAACGCCGGCGAGCGGGCGCTTCTTCCGGCCCGATGAGCCGCTGCAGGCGGCGGTCCTGCCGTATGGGAAGAAGTCGTGGCGGGCGGTGGGGACGCTGCCGGAGGGGTTCCGCTTTGTGCTGCCGTGGGCCGGCGAGTACACGGTAATGCCGGAGGATAACCGGCCGGCGGGCGTGCTTGTGCTGCTGCGTGCGGGGGTGACGCGGGAGGGGGCCGAGCGGCAGTTGCGGGCGATGCTGGGCTCGGACGTTTATAAGCTGGCTCCGTACCGGTCGCCGGTGCGGTGGCGGGATACGGTGCAGTTTGCGTTGGGGGTGGCGGGGCTGGCGTTTGTGGGGACGGTGATGGGGTTGCGGCGGCGGCGGTCGCGGGGGAGTGGGCTCTATTATGGGGCGCTGGCGGGGCGGCTGGTGTTGAGCGTACTGGCGTTGTCGCAGGGGGCGACGCTGTTCCAGTTGTGGGCGGCGCGCATGTTGTGGCCGGTGACGGTGATGCATTTATGGGCGTTTGCGATGGGGTGCGTGGTGGTGTGCTGGTTTACGGTGCGGGATCATTGGAATCGATGTCCGGAGTGTCTGGCGCGGGTAACCTTGCCGGCGCGGTTTGGGAGGTGGGATAGCCTGCTGCTGGAGGGGGCGGCGACGGAGTGGGTGTGTCCGCGCGGGCATGGGTTGTTGTATGTGGATGAAGTGGGGGATGCGCCAGCGAGGTGGACGGTGCTGGATGCGACGTGGCGGGAGGTTTTCGGGGGGCGGAAATGAGGATGGGGGCGATGGCGGCGCGCGGGGTCATGGAAGGAACGTATGACCGGCGGCGATCAGTAGCGCCCGCGCCCGCGAGGCGTCGGTGGAGCGCACCAGAAGGTAATCGGTATCGAAGGTGGAGACGGCAAACAGGCTGATGCCCGCATCGGCCAGCGGCACGGCCAGCGACGCCAGCACGCCGGTGAGGGCGAAATCGAGCGGGCCGCGGACTGCTATGGCCTGCCACGGGGCTTCGGCACGCACGCCGGGTGGCACCAGCGCAGCCGGACAGACAATGCTGAGTTCCCCGGCGGTGCGCGACAGATGCAGCGGCACTGCGCCCGACGCCCAGGCAGGGATAGGCGCGGCCGGGTCCAGCCGGCAAACGGCGAGCGCTTCGGGCTGTAGACAAAGCTCCAAACCTACAGGATAGCCGCCGCCGTTTGCTAGCCTGAAATCATATGGAAAAGTTCAGCCGCCGGACGCTGTTGGGCGGCGCGATGGGAGCGGCGGGATGCGGCCGACAGGCCAAGCGAGGCTTCGCCGGGTATGCCTTCGTCGCCAACGAAGACGGGCAGGCGGTGGCGGCGGTGGATCTGACGGCGCTGACGCTGGTTCGGCACGTGCGTTTGGACGCGGCGCCCGGGCCGCTGCTAAGCCATGCGCAGCGGCAGCGAGTCTACGCGCTTACTCCCTCGAACGGCAATGTGCACGATATCGCGGTACGGACGCTGGCCCGCGAGCAGTGGGTGGCCACCGGCGGGCGCGGCCTGGATATGCGCTTCGACCCGAAGCGGCCGTCGTTGTGGGTGTTGACGGCCGAACCAAACCAGTTGGTGGAGGTGTCCTTGGAGCGGCTGGAGGCGCGGCGCCGCATCGCTCTGCCCGCCGCGGCGGTGGATTTCGACGTCGCGGCCGAGCAGCCGCGGGCGGTCGTGAACCTCGGCGAGAGCATGGCGTTAGTGGATCTGGAATCGAATGCCGTGGAGCGCTTCGATCCGGGCGCCGCCATCAGTATCTGCCGCTTCCGCAAGGACGGCCGCCAACTGCTGGCCGCGCACCGCGACGAAAACCGCATCACGTCGTTTGATGTGGCGTCGAAACGCGTGGTGGTGCGCCTGCCGCTGGCCGTGCGCCCGCGCCACTTCCGCTTCAAGGCCGACGGCGGGCAGCTTTTCGTCACCGGGGATGGGTTGGACGCGGTGGTGATCGTTTTCCCGTACCAGACCGAAGTGGCGGAGACGGTGCTGGCCGGGCGCGCGCCTGGGGCGATGAACGTATCGGCGGCTTCCACGGAGTTGCCCGAATACCTCTTTGTTACCAATCCGCAGTCGAGCCAGGTGACGATTCTGAACATCGAGAGCCGGCGCGTGGTGGCGGTGGCGAATGTCGGCACGGAACCGTCGCATGTGGCGGTGACGCCAGACAACCAATATGCGCTGGTATTGAACCGCAACAGCGGGGATATGGCCGTGCTGCTGGTGCAATCCACGGCGCGCCGCACGCGGTTCCCCCCGGCGTTGTTGACGATGATTCCGGTGGGGTCAAAGCCGGTGAACGCCGTGGTACAGGCGGTTTAGAGCGCCACGCCCGGCTGGGCGGCCGTGGGCGGCGGTTCCGCTTTCCAACGCCAGTTGCGTTGGAACCACAACGAGACGTTGACCAGGGCGATGAGGGCCGGTACCTCGACTAGCGGGCCGATGACGGCGGCAAACGCGGCGCCCGAATCGATGCCGAATACCGCCACCGCCACGGCAATCGCCAGTTCGAAGTTATTGCTGGCCGCGGTGAACGACAGCGTCGCCGTTTTCGAATAGCCGGCCCCCAGCCGGTGTCCCATCCAGAACGACACCAGGAACATCACCACGAAGTAAATCAGCAGCGGGATGGCGATACGCACCACATCGTACGGCAGGCGAATGATATAGCCGCCCTTGAGCGAGAACATCACGACGATGGTGAACAGCAGCGCCGTCAAGGTCAGCGGGCTGATGCGGGGGAGGAAGCGGGTCTCGTACCACTCGCGGCCGTAAAGCCGCACCAGGGAAAACCGCGTCAGAAAGCCCGCCAGGAAGGGGATGCCGAGGTAGATGAAGACGCTCTTCGCGATCTCCGCGATGGTCACCCGCACCGCCGCGCCCCGCAGTCCAAACCATTCCGGCAGCACGGTGAGGAAGACCCAGGTGTAGACCGAGTAGAACAGCACCTGGAAGACGGAGTTGAATGCCACCAGCCCGGCGGCGTATTCGGTGTTGCCCTTCGCCAGTTCATTCCAGACAATCACCATGGCGATACAGCGCGCCAGCCCGATCATGATCAGGCCCGCCATGTATTCGGGATAGTCCCGCAGAAACAGCAGCGCCAGGGCGAACATCAGCACCGGGCCGATCAGCCAGTTCTGTACCAGCGAAAGCAGCAGCACTTTGCCGTTGCGAAACACCTCGCCAATCTCTTCATAGCGGACCTTGGCGAGCGGGGGATACATCATCAGGATGAGCCCGGCGGCGATGGGAATGGAGGTGGCGCCGGCCTGTAACCCGGTGATGAGCCGGACGACGCCGGGCAGCGCATAGCCGGTGGCAACGCCGGTAACCATAGCCAGAAAGATCCAGAGGGTGAGGTAGCGGTCGAGGAAGGATAGCTTGCGGGTAAGGTGATCCATGGGACTCCTTATTTCCACAATACCGGAAATACAGATGGGACGCCACTACTCTTTGCGGTGCCGCGGCGCACTCGATTGCCGCGCACCGTTCACCGGCTGCACTTGCAGCACTTTCCAATCCTTGAATTCGTGGAGGAGCGCCAGGTCCGGCCGTTTGGCCAGGCGGGCGGCGATCTCCGCGCGGTCGTGCGGGGTGAAGTTGTGCTGGCAGAGCGTTTGGCCCGCTAGCACGTAATCCACCGGCACTTCGGGCAGGTTCGAGAACCAATCGAGCAGGGCAGCGCGATCACCGCTGTAGAGATACTGCGTGGGAGGCTGGCGCGCCACCGCTTTGCGGCCCGTATAGAGATAGGTGAGCGGATCGTCGTTGGGTGGATTCAAGCGCGCGTTCTCCGGGGTGTTTTCGCGGATCCAGGACCAGACCTGGCGCAGTTCGGCGAGGCGGGCGCGGTCAGCCGCCATGCTCCGCGGCAGATAGTGGACCACTCCATAGGCGTTGCGAACGCTGGCGTCGGCGAGCAGCAGCACGCCGAGAGCGAGGATCACCCGCGAGGCCAGGGGGTCCTTGCGCTTCGACTGCAGGTAGGCGTTATAGACGTCGCCGCAGGTCGCCACCAGGCCGGTTAGCAAGAGCGGGAATAGCGGGAACAGCAGGCGTTCGTTCGGGCTGAAGTTCCATAGCAGCAACTGGATGGAATAGAAGACCGCGAACAGCGCATAGAGCGACAGGCCCTGGCGCAGTTGCAGGCGCACACAGCCGGCGATGGCGGCGAAGGCGAAGATCATGGACCTGCTCTGCGCAAGCAGGGTGTAATCCGGCTCAAAGGAGAACAGCGCGCCGATGCCCGCGAGGAGCGCACGGAGATTCTGCGACACCATGCCGGGTAGCCCTTCCCAACTGACCGAACGTAGCCAGAAAACGGTGTAGTGCGTGTAGAAGATCATCTCGATGGCGCCCAGCGTGGCGTGGCGGCTGCTCCACATCTGCCAGGCCAGGACGCCCGGCAGCATGGTTAGGGCGAAAGCGGCGGCGTGGCGGAACCGGCGCCGCAGCAGGTACCACAGCACGGCGGCCGGCAACAGCATCAGCAGCGCGCTTTTGACGTAGAACCCGGCGGCGGCGGCCAGACCGGCCAGGGCGGCGCCGCGCACGGTTTCCCCGCGGGTAAGGCCGGCGGTAAGCAGCACGAAGCAGAGTGCGGGGACCTCCGTCATGGCGCTGAGGGAAAGAAATACGGCGGGGGGGCTGAGGCCGAGCAGCAGCCAGAGCCAGGGCCGGGCGGGGTAGACCCAGCGGCAGGCGAGGATGGCCGCGGGCAGCGTCAGCCAACACAACAGCAGAACCCAGGGCAGGTTCCCGGGAAAGTTTGGATTCAGCCGCCAGGCAATGGACAGATACAGCGGATAACCTGGCGGGTACTTGCTGTTCGGCGGTTCTCCGGGCAGGCTCATGATGCGATAGCCGCCGCCGGCCGCCAGGCTCTTGGCCGTGACGAAGTACATCGAATCGTCGTGATGATGGCCAAAGTGGGGCATGTCGCGGTTGGTCCAGGCGAGCCAGGCCGAGGGCAGCAGCGCCAGGACGAACAGAACCGCGAACGGGACACGGGCCATCAAGCGGGCTATCGGCAGGCGCGGTCGGGATCTGTAGTCAGCGGAGATGCCGCTGCAGGAAGCGGTAGGCATTCCGCCGGACGCCGGGTGGGAAGTCATGGCCGGCGCTTGGAGTTTGGAGGACGAGCGATTCCTTTTTGTTATAGATACGGTCGAAGATGGGCAGCGCCGCGGCGACCGAATCGCGCACGCCGGAGACTTCGAAATTGCCGTCCCCGGCGGGGGCGTTGATGAAGATGGCGCGCGGGGCGATAGCGCCGAGGATCTCGGGGAAGTCGAAGGGCATCCGCTGGGGGGACTTGCCGTAGACCTCGGCAATGCGCGGCATGTAGCCTTTGTGGCTCCAACCGGTGAGGTTGCCGCCGTAGTACTTGGGGAACGAGGTAAAGCCGCAACTGGTGACAACGGCCCGCAGGCGCGGATCGAAGGCGGCGGCGAACAGCGAGTTGTGGCCGCCAAGGGAGTGGCCGCAGACGCCGATGTTTTTCGGGTTCACGAAGCCGAGCGATTGCAGAACGTCCACCGCGCGCATGTGGTTGAGGATGCCTTTCATGGTGGCGCTCGCGTAGCCGTTCGCGTAGGGGTCGAACTGGTAGTCGCCGAAGTTGGGGTAATCGGGAGCGAGGGTGACGAAGCCGCGTTCGGCTAGCTCGCGCGCATAGAAGAGGTTGGGCTTGCCGCCGAGGCCGGCGGGCTCATCCTTGCCGATGCGCGTGGTTTGGTGGAGGCAGAGCACGGCGGGGGCTTTCCTGGCGTTGCCGGGGAGCAGGAGCCAAGCCGGAACCCAATCGCCGGCTTCGGCAAGGTAGCGGATTTTGCGGCGCACGTAAGTGGACTCCTTGGCCTCTTCGAGGACCTCATAGCGTGGGGCCATGGGCTTGTAGGGGAGGGGTCCCATGACCTGCTGCATGCGATCCAGGATGTGGGCGCGGCGGCGTTCCCAACTCGGGCGGTTGGCGACGGGCTGGCGGTTGCCGGTAGCGTCAAGATAATAGAGGAGATCCTGCTTGTCGGGATAGGCCGGCGGGGTGTTGGATTGGGCGGAAATCAGGGTGCTGGAAGTGGCTGCCAGGAACCAGCGCCGGGAGAGCGAAATCGGCATTTTCCCATTGCAGCACGAAGGGGCCGGGACTTTGACATGAGGGCGTCCCTGTGTTGTAATGATGAAGGCCGACAACACTCCTCAGTAGCTCAACGGTAGAGCATTCGGCTGTTAACCGAAGGGTTGTAGGTTCGAATCCTACCTGAGGAGCCAATCTTATCAACCACTTACAAACACCCCAGATCAGTTAGGCAGTCCCACTTTGGGGGATTCTTTGGGGACCTCGTTTGAAGCTGCACTTCCCTCCCCCTTCCCGGCCGTCTCCGGTTCAGTCTTCTTCACCAGCGCCCCGACGGCTTTCCGTTTCGCATCCATGCGTATGTGGGAGTAGTGCTTGAGCATCCTCGGAGAGACGTGCCCGGCGATGTCCCGGATGGTTTCGTCGCCCGCGGCGCCGCTCTCAGCCAGGTCGGTAATGAACGTGTGACGGTTGTCGTGGAAGCGGCCCGTTACGCCGGCATCGGCCTTCACCTTCTGCCAGACGGTCTTTAGTGTGGTGACGGGTCGCGTCGGGTCGGTTGGCTGGGGTCTGCCGTATGGGAAAAGGTACCACTCCGGCCGCGTCTCCTTGAACTTCTTCAGGAACCACTTCGCGTGCTCAACAATCGCTTCCAGCACGTCGGCGTTGAGCGGGATGGTGCGGCCTTCCCCAACCTCCGTTTTGCTGTCCGCCACTGTCAGGACGGCCTTCGCCAGGTCCACCCGACCCCACTGAAGTTCCCGGAGCTCCTTATCCCGCAGCCCGCAATTCAGCGCCAGGACGATGGCCGGGTAAATGCAGGGTGAACGCCTCTTGCGTGCCTCGGCAAGCAGTGCCGCTTCTCCTCGGCCGTCCAGGCTTTGGCCACGTTGCCCTTCACCTTTAACTTGAGCGACTTCTCCCGCCGGAGTTTCGCCCGCACGACGTCACCCTGGTCCGTCAGAATCCGCAGCAGGAAACCGACCTCTTCGTTGATTGTCTTAGCCGCCGCGCCTTCCTTGAGCCGGGTGGTCTGGTACTCTCTCACGGCGGCCGGCGTGATGTCCGAGGCCATTTTCCGCCCCAGCAAGCGGGTCACGTGCGCATTGCAGGCGTTCATGTACGTCGCCGACCGCGGATGCCGTACCTCATAATCGTCAGCGAACGCCTTCCCGAGGTCGGAGATCGATTCGATCCGCTTGGACCTGTCCTGCTCGACAGCGTTCAGGGAACGCTCGTACTCGATGCGGCGTTTTCGCTCGGCCTCGATCGCGATGGTCTTACGGGTGGTCTTTGCCGATTCCCGGACACGCTTCCCGGCGATGGTGAACTCGTACCACCAGACCTTGCTGTACACCTGCTCGCCCGTCTTTGGGTCTTTGTAAGTTGGTTGAAAGACGGCCATCTATGTACCTCAGGCTTGACTAGCTCCGCGAGAGCTGACTTCTGCGGGGTTGGGAGATGTGGCTTTGAGTCTGAGATCCTCTCTGGCGATCGCGATCACATCCGAATACACAGTTTCAAACGCTGTTTTTACCAAGTGAAGCCTCTGGTCGAGTTGAACGTTCCTATCACTACTGCGTTCAAGAATGTCGGCGAAACTCGCCAGCTTTGGTTCTAACTCCGCCGATGCGAACATTTGGACCTCAACTAGAGCTCCGCGATACTCGTCATTGATTGCCCATGCCTCATCCTGGATTATGTCGGCGACGCCAATCAGGTCCTTGGAAGTGTTCAACCTGTGAATAGCAACCTGGTACCGGATCTTCAGCCGATCGATTGTCCTCAGGAGAGATACGTATGCCGTTCTCTTTGCCTCCCAGCGCTTCTGTTGCTCCCAGAGTCCACCGGCGAGTTCGGTCTTTATACCTTCAGTGGTAGTGGTGATAGCCGCAAGGTTTCGCCGCACCGTCTGGATCTCGTCGCGGATCACATGGAGCTTGGCCTCCTCCTCTGATCGGATGTTTGCGTACGCGGTCGCAGCTGCAATCTCAGCGAGTTTACCCATGCGATCGTGCTCGGCGTCGATCTCGGCCCCGCGCTTCCACTTACCGGCCGGATAAGCAATCAATGCCCCGACGATGGCGCCGACGATGGCGCCGACGATGGCAGCTAAGACTCTGGGGTCGTCGCCCATCAGGCCTCCTTCTCCGGCACTGTCTTCGCTTCCTCCGTGTGCGCTTGCCGGGGGAGAAAGACGCGGACCAGCCATGTGTTCTTTCCGCGGGCGATGATTTGTCCAGGCATTTATGTACCTCAGGTTTGATCGGCTCGGCTGGCGGGGTCTTCTCTCGCTTTCACCAGTTCCCGCGCGTGAATCCGGCCTGTTCCAGCGAGATCACGAACTCGCTGGCTGTACAGTCGCGCTCGTAGATCATTCTCGTCAACGATGAGCCATCCTCCAACAATCCGCTTGCCTCAATTGCATTCTTGATATCCAGGAACAGCTGATCCGGGCGCAGGAGAATAGACACGTCACCAGCGGCTGAAACCTTGTAGTGGAGGTAGTCGGTCGGTCGCCAGGATCGATTCCGGAGTTCTCGGCCGCGCCGTGGGCCGGTCACATCCACATCCAACCTGCAATCGCATTTCAGTCGGATCACCGGGGATTGATACTGGTGCGCTTTGCCGTTGCGAACAGCATCGAAAATCATCGTGAGGAACTCGTCGTCACGCCAGCACGCCTTGAAGTTCCCCGAACCGTTCCATTGCCCTCGCACTCTCGAGAGGTACAGCGGCTCGATCGCACCCAGCGCACCCCTGAACCTTGTGCAGCGAGCCTGATCGTTTCCGCATAATCTCCAGGCGAACTCGACCAGAACTGTTGCGAGTAGAGCAAAAAGAAAGTTCCCGCCGCCTCCGTTACCTTCATCGCGCTCGACCAGGGCGTTCCACGCTACCTGGAAATCGTCAACTATATACCTGAACAGAATTGCAGCTGGAACCTCTGTGATCATAGGTGCTCGCCCCTCTTCTGGTCCTTGTAGGTTAATTGAAATACTGCCATGAGTTCCTCACGTGCCTCGCGTAGCATTCCCTTTCAGGACTCTGATCGCGGTACGAGCTCTGTCCTTAAAGCCTTCAATCTCTGCTTCGAGTTCTCTGATCCGCGCTTCCAGAACCTTGACCTGTGTACGTCGTTCTCCGAGCTCCTTCGCAAACGTTATCGGCAGTTCCGCCGTTTTGAACTCGAACATGCAATTTAGGCACTGCCGCCTTCGCTCGTACCAGTTAAGGTCCCACTGCCCCATCTCATACCCGTCGTGCCTACCTATATCCTCTGAGGAGCACGGCCCGCTGTGGTTACAGCTTGGACAAGCCAACGGTGTAGCTTCGCGCGCCATCTACTCCCCCTTCTCCACCGCAGGCTTCTGCTTCAGTGCCCAGTCTAGGAGCCACTTCACCGCAGCCGCACGGGTCGGGAATCGATGCTTATAGCGGAAGTCGTCAACCCTTTTTAACAGGTCTTCATCTACCACGAAGTTTAGATACGGCTTTTCCGATGCTGGCATCAAAAGCATTGTAATCGGTAGAACTTCTATTGACAACCGCAATTCCGTATCAGTAGAATCGCTAGTGTCGATAGAAGTTCTAACGTTCTATAAGATCACCGGAAGGACATCATGACTAAGAACACCCCGACCAAGAAGACCCCGGCCGCCCCCAAGGCTGCCAAGCCCCAACCCGAAACTCGGCCCGAAACGCCCGGACCGGCGCTGAACGACTTCCACCAGAACCTCGCCGAACTCGCCGGTGACCTCATCATGTACGGCGGCGAGCCGGCGCACGTCGACATGCTCCTGCGAGCGCTCATCGCCCACCAGTGGAGCCGTTCCTATAGCCTTCCTCTCGTCGACCGCTACGTCGAGGAGCGGCTTCCTGCCTGGCAGAAATCGCTTGAGGCAGGCCGCGCTGAGCGCCCCGAGCTGCCCGAAGTGCCGATCAACGACGCCGCGTCCTGGATCGAATCCATGCGGCAGAACAACAAAGCGCGATTGGTCGGCGAGTTCTCCCACTTCCTCGACCTGGCTTCACCGGAGGAGGTTTTCTTCCTCTTCGAAGTGCTGGAACGGTTCCGCCATGAGACTGGCTCGCCGGAGGAGGAGCGCTTCCGCCAGGACGCCCCGCTGCTCGACTGCATCGCTACCAGCATCGGCGCCGCCCACAACTACATCCGCGTGCCCGACGAACTCGCCGAGGTAGTCCGCAAACAGGTCGCGGTGCTGATCGAAGCGAGCGAGAAGAAGGTTGCTTAAGAAGGGAGCCTCCAGATGACGAAGAACGCACAACGTAAACCACAGGCCGCCCGCAATCAGAAGCAGACCGCCACTATCCCCGCCGCGCGTTTGGCCACCTCGGGAGGGAGAGCGCCGGAGCCTGACATCCACTCGACCGCGACGGCCCTCAATGCCCGCGGGGCCTGCCTGATGGCCTTCTCGGAGTTCCCGGACAGCGGAACCGATGAGGAGATCGAACTACTACACTCTGTCCTCGCGATGCGAGCAGAGGGGATCTATAAGAACGAGCCGATCGAGGGACTCATTAGCCAGGCGGCCTACTACGGCGAGCGCCATAGGGACGAAATCGACAAGGACGCCGAGAACGAGCGCAAAGCTGTTCGCGCCTTCGTTGACATCTACCGCGCCAACCAGGGATGCTCCACGCCGGCAGAATCGCTGGTCGTGACCTTGGTCTGGCACTTCGAGAATGGCGTTCCTATCACTCCGAAGATCGTGGACGCGGCCGCTGAAGAGTTCCGCACCGACTACCGGAGCGCACTGGCGGCCGCCCAGCGGCTACTGAGGTTCAACCACAAGTTGGTCACGGAAGCGATCGCGACCTAAGCACGCCGCCCGATTCGCCTGCAATGGAAGCACCGAAGAAACCACCACGCGCCGCCGGTTCACCCCGGCGGCCCCGCCTTCCGCTCCGGCCGGTCCGCCGGCTTTACTATTGGCTAATGGGCAATTGTGCCAGGATCTTCATTGGCATTGAGATTGGAAGATCGTTTGCTGAGGATAAGTTACGGACAAACCGAAAATGAAAATTGAAAGACGACAATTCTTCAGTGCTCTCGTTGGCGGTGTACTCGCAGCCGTTGAGGCCAAAGCTCAAGGCTGGATCGGTAAGTTACGGGACATTGTAATGATTCTCAAGGAGTTGAAGGATTTTAAGCTTCCAATGATTGAAGCAGAAAGGAATCCCGAATTCCGAATTGTGTATGACACCGGGCTTGACATCACTTCCCCTGGATACGGCGCAACGTTCTTCCACGTTGGTCCTTTAGATTCCGGGAAGCGCATCCCACTGCATTGTGCGTACAAGGAGGGCAAGCGTCATCTGGAGTTGGACGTAGCTTATGTGGTCATCGAGAGCGTCGAATTGATAGCCGGGGCGCGAAATAGCCCGCATGGGTTTCTGAAGGTGATTTGGAGTGGGGATTATGTCGATCCTAAGTCAAACAGCATCACGGGCAGCGTAAAAGCGAAGTGCTCCTTGGCTTTCGATGGTCCCGGACAGAATCTTGGTACTGGCCAGATGCTCTTCGATGCTACCGGACTTCAGCAATCGCATTATCGATGCGGGTGTGCGCGGCTGAGCTGAGAATTTTTCGCCTCCTCGCGGTAGAATCGTCCTCTTGTGTCCGCTGGCGAGCTTGCAGGCGCGGCGCCCGCCGTGATGGCCAGGGTAGTATCTTGCGGTTGGCGCCGCATTTCCAGGAGCGATGCGCTCCTGGAAATGCCTGCGACGCTGTGCAGCCCGTGCTGGCCCTTGTAGGGCTCCGAGTTCGATAACTTCTACGGCCGTCACCGGAACGGCCTGGATGAAACCTGGCTCGTCTGTTGTCCATGCAACCGGCAATTCCTTCAAGGGCGCCATGCGGTGCTGTTTTGAGGCGTACCAGATCGCTGTGAAGGGGATTCAGGCGATGGTACAAGGGCGGCTGTTTACGTAAGGCGCAGGCCGACCACTCGCGCTCAAGTGCCCCAGTGTGCTATTCGTTACCCGATGGGTTTCCATTCAGGTCAGTTTAGAATGCCACACCAAGGTGAGCACCTTCAGAATAACGAGTGTCGACATGCCGACAAGGATCAACGCCAGGCCATACGCTTGAGCCCTCCGGAGCCGTTCCATGGATGCCTCCGCTCTTGAGAGGGCGATCAGCAATCTAGAGAGGTCAGCCTCTTCACTGGAGGCGTGGCTGACGTTCTGGATCGCTCTTGTTGTCGTGGGCCTCGCGGTTGAGGTGTTCGTAGTTGTTAAGGAGTGGGTGGATGAACGCAGGCAGTTCCGAAGCCAAGTTTCCCCCGCGCCACATAAGGTTGGGTGGGACAAGCTGGTACTGCACCTCGCTGGGCCCATACTTATTACGGGTGGAGTGGCGGGCGAGTTGTTCATCCACGTCCAGAGCGGACGGGTGCAGACCGAACTCCGGAATGCGAACAACAAAGTTGTGGGACTACTGCAGAAGCAGACATCCTCCGCTAACCAGCGCGCAGGCGAGGCCCAGTTGGCGGCCGAGTCATTGCGGAACGAGAATCTCAAACTACAAGACCGGCTGTTCTCGGATCGTTCCTTGACAAAAGAACAATCTGCACGAATAGCTGGGAAGTTGAAGAGATTCTCTGGGCAAAAGTTCGAGCTCTTCGCCCAGAAAGACGCCGGTGCTTTGAAATTCGTGAACGCCGTTGAGGATGTCCTGCTACTCGCGGGCTGGGTATCAGCGCCAGCTACTGGAGGTGGTGTCCCCCGCCTCGACAGGCCGGAAATCGGAGAGGGGACCGCCAACGGGATCATGGTGATATTTGCAGAGTCCAAGAGGGATACGCTAGGCCCGCAGAGCCGGGCGTTGGTAGCTGCCCTGAACGCAGAGGGTGTCGTCTCAGAAGCCGCAGTGTATCCCGACAGCATGATCAAGGAGAACAGCAAGATCGAGTACGTGATAGTTATCGTTGGCAGGAAACCGTGAAGCCTGGCGCGCTGTGCGCTCATGTCAGCAAAGAATTCTTCGATCCATCGCTCAGTCAGCGCGGCCGACCACTCCCAGCCGTTGGCCTTCAATTGATCGTCCACACGCCGCACAAGCTCAGCCAAGACTGGGTCCTTCTTCTTTCTTCGTCTCACCTTCGATATGCTCCTCGTAAAAATTGGGCACCCGGCCGGAACTAGGCGCCCGTGCCTCGCGCGCTGCAAGGATCTCTTCAAGACACTTCCTCGGCCCAAATCGAGGCGCGAGTAAGCGATTTCGGCGTCGCTTTTGTTGCTGGAGGGCGTCCAGGCGCTAACGTCGATGGCGTAACCCAAACCGGATCGGCACAAGAATTGCGCCAGCCGTAGACGCCCCTGGCGGGCAATCACAGAGGGTGCTCTCGCGGGAGTTCGAGCTTGCTCCTGTCAGGGTAGGATGAACAAACATGGGGCCATGCTGGTTCGGGCTCCATGGAGCCGATCATGTTTTATCCAGGATGATCTTGTCAACCCGTCAGTCGCGCGCGCAACCAGGTCTTGGCGAATTTCCAATCGCGCTTCGCGGTTTCCGGTGAGATTCTGAGGACCTGTGCGCATTCATCGACCGTCAATCCGCCGAAGCAATGCAATTCCACCAGCCTGCCTTTGCGATGATCTATCTTAGATAACGAATCGAGCGCCTCATCCAGGGCCAGCAGCTCGAATCCGCGCGGTTGTATGCCAACCATGTCTTCGTCCAACGGGATTCGCACTGCGCTTCCGCCGCGTTTGGCATAGCGGCGGCCGCGCGCGTACTCCCCTACGATTCGGCGAATGACCTGCGCGCAGAGCGCGAAAAAGTTCAGACGGCTTTCGCAGTGGACTTCGTGAGCTCGAATCAATCGGAGATACGCCTCATTAGCCAAAGCGGCAGATTCCAGCGTTAGCGGCGACGTCCGGTGGCTAAGGCGTTGCCTGGCGATCTTCCGGATCTCCGGGTAAACGATGGACATCAATTCGTCTGCAGCCCGCTGGTCCCCGTCACTCCAGGCGGCGAGCAAGCGGCTGATATCCTGCGGACGCTCGGCACTCATGGCAGGTAGAAAGTTTATCAAATGTTTGGGACTGGTGACCCTTTTCGGCAAGAGTTCTCATTAATCAAAGTAAGCACAAGCGTACAAATAAGGAGACCATCATGAGAACGATTGCCATTACACTACTGTTACTGTCTTTCGCAAGGTTTGTATCAGGACAGGACGCCGCCTCGCCCGATCCAACAGAATCACACTTCCTCTGGGCCCACATGACGCAGGCGGGCGGGCCTGACAATTGGGTCCGGGTGGATCTACGCCCCAACGTTCTTCGAGATGCCGCCGGAGCCATCGAATCGGGCGGAATTACGTGGCGTCTACGCTGGAACGTCGCCAGCCAGATGCAAGTTGGCAGCTTGCGAATTGATAGGAAAGGCGGTTCCGGGGCTGATCGCGAGGCATTCCGGCTCAACTTCTCGCCGCCTCTCCAAATGCAGGGACTGGCGGCCGCCGGAGGGACGGTGGACACCATGGGAACCACGATAGCGGTGCGAGCCGGCGATCGCGACGCGCTCGAAGCATTTCGGAGGCTTTTAAACCACCCGTCGGAGCACACCGTTACCCTCGATGTGCAAGGCCAGCCGGAGGGTGTGTTCCGGGCTCCGCTCTGGCGCACCGAGCCGGTGGTGATGATGAGCCTAATGAATCCAGGAAGCTCCCCGACGGCGGCTCTTTGGGCGTATGCATTCCTCGCCAGAAACGCTTCCAACCGTGTGGTGTATGGCGAACTGCTCTTCTCTGGCAGCTACCGATTCCCGGCTCAGGTGACGGTCAGCGGACTCCAAATTCGCAGTGAAAACGGGCAGGGCCTATCGCTCGCGGCGGATTTCACTCCTTTCCTCTCGGCGGCCTCTGGCAGCGGCAACCTGCCGGGATTGTATGCGCGGATTCTTCCCGAAAACGAGATCGCATTTCAAGCGTTTCTCAATCTTGTTGAGAATCCGGGACGCTTCACTATGCAGTTGGAAACGAGCGGGCTCGAACCGGCAACGCTCCGAGGCCGCGTGCGGAAAACAGATCGGATGAGGTTCCCAATCTATTTGGATGCGCGCAACGTTGTGCCCCCGCCGGCCAACTGGCAAGACCGCTGGGTCGGCACACAAACGTTTCATACCGTGCGGAATGAGGACGGCACGATTGCGGCGGCCGTATTAGCTTGGGAAGCCAACATGTGTTAACGCTCACGAAGAAACGTATTTTTCTGGGCAGGACGCCGCCCTGCGCAG
>CAYLPH010000055.1:0-56640 GCA_964385495.1 uncultured Candidatus Solibacter sp. | reverse complement strand
TTAATCGGGGAGGATTTCGCTGACCGTGCCGGCGCCGACCGTACGGCCGCCTTCACGGATCGCGAAGCGCAATCCCTTGTCCATGGCAATCGGCGTAATCAGCTCGATCACCAACTGCACGCTATCGCCGGGCATCACCATTTCGGTGCCTTCCGGCAACTGCGCCACGCCCGTCACGTCCGTCGTCCGGAAGTAGAACTGCGGACGATAGCCCTTGAAGAACGGCGTATGACGGCCGCCTTCTTCCTTGCTCAACACGTACACTTCGCCGCGGAATTTCTTGTGCGGCTTGATCGTGCCCGGCTTGGCGACCACCTGGCCGCGCTCGACGGCATCCTTGTCGATACCGCGCAGCAGCAGACCCACGTTATCGCCGGCGCGGCCCTCATCGAGCAGCTTCTTGAACATTTCGACGCCCGTGATAACCGTCTTGCGGGTGTCCTGGAAGCCGACGATCTCCATTTCCTCGTTGACTTTGCAGATGCCGCGCTCGATACGGCCGGTAACCACCGTGCCGCGGCCCTGGATCGAGAAGATATCTTCGATCGGCATAATGAACGGCTTGTCGATGTCGCGCTGCGGAATCGGCACGAACTTGTCGACCGCATCCATCAGGTCGTCAACCGACTTTTCCCATTGCGGTTCGCCATTGAGCGCGCCGAGCGCACTTACGCGGATCACCGGCGTATCATCGCCCGGAAAATCATATTTGGCCAGCAGTTCGCGGACTTCCATCTCGACCAAGTCGAGCAGTTCCGGATCGTCCACCATATCCACTTTGTTGAGCGCGACCACGATGAACGGCACACCCACCTGGCGGGCCAGCAGGATGTGTTCACGGGTCTGCGGCATGGGGCCGTCGGTGGCGGCGACGACGAGAATCGCGCCATCCATCTGCGCCGCGCCGGTGATCATGTTCTTGATGTAGTCGGCGTGGCCGGGGCAGTCCACGTGCGCATAGTGCCGGTTGGCGGTCTCATATTCCACGTGCGACGCCGCGATCGTGATACCACGCGCCTTTTCTTCCGGCGCGTTATCGATCGAGTCGAAGCTGCGGAACTTCACCTTCGGGTTATGCTTTGCCAGCGTCTTGGTGATCGCAGCGGTCAACGTCGTCTTGCCGTGATCGATGTGCCCGATCGTGCCGATGTTGACGTGCGGTTTTGTCCGGTCAAATTTCTCTTTGGCCATGTGTGAACCTTCCTGCGCCTAGCTGCTCCCGGAGCTTTTCGAAATGAGGACTGCCGAGGCGGGTAATTCTGCTGGAGCCGATGACCGGGATTGAACCGGTGACCTCGTCCTTACCAAGGACGCGCTCTACCATCTGAGCTACATCGGCCCGAACTTGTTATCCCTTCACTATCTCACAACCAGATAGTGGTGGACAGGGAAGGATTCGAACCTTCGTAGCTCGCAAGGAGCGGCAGATTTACAGTCTGCTGCCATTAACCACTCGGCCACCTGTCCACGGACACACCCATACATTGACGCATGAGCGCGAACTTTTAAGTATAGCGCAGCGGGAGCTGATTGCAAGCTGCTTCTTTGATCGACGCGCCGGCGCGCAGTGGCCCCGGCGGCGCCGTTATTGCGCATAGACAAGTGTGGAAGCTACACCAACTATTGGCAGCCTCTCGGTTTTCGCCAACAACGCCTACCAGGTATTCACCGGTTCCCCGGGCAAGGTCTTGCAAGAGAGGACCTCGCGCCGGCTGGGCACTGATGGAAGCAAGTTTGCCTACGCCAGTCATCTGCTTTCGGCACTCCGCTGGGACACGGTCCTTTACATTGCGGCCTGGAGCAATACGGACTTGGGCCAGTTTCTGATCGCGGACCTCGATGTCGCAGGCGCCGCATACGGAAGCGGACACGGGCGATGGCGCGTCATGGCCATGGGCAACGCGGGCGCCTTCGCGGCGCTGGAGAACGATCTGTTTCAAGTGCAAAACGCTATCGGCCGCGCCATGGACAACGTTGCCGGATTGGACAACCCGAGCCTGAAGCTCAGGAGTGATTTGCTCGAACTGGTTCCGGCGTTGAAGACGGTCCCTGTCAAGGATCTCATTGACGAAGGGTTCAAGGACTCGGCCGGCCAGCCGTCGACTACTATCCTCAACAAGGTACAGACGTTGTGGAAGGAGAAGTACTCCATTGATGCCCAGGCAAAGCGTATTTCCGCGACGGGCGCCGCCGTGAATATGTCCGCAATCACGGCGGCTATCTCCGCTAAGTCCTGGAGCGTGCCCGCCCGCCGCACCCGTTCGACAAAGCTCACCGCTAACACGCTGGCGACCGAGATGTGGCGTGACTCCGGTTGCGCCGCGATGCCAAAGTACGAGGCGCGACGGCCGCAGGGGAAGGAAATGACCCTTCGTGGAGACGATCCAGCTGGAGCCTTCGAGCCGGGGTTTGACCACGGAGAGCCACTGGTCTTTCGCATGGCCGTCTACCCGAACTGTGCGACTGTGGTCAGTATCTTCTTTGAGAATGGCGCGCCGGCTGACGGCAGCGCGAAGTTTGAGAAAGGAGTAGTGAGCGGGCAGGATCCCGGCGGTCAGACGATTGCACAGGTAAAGGACGCCATAGCCAGGGTTGCCGCATTAGTGAACTCTGGAATGGCGGCGTCCGTCGAAGTTGAAGGCTACGCTTCGCTCGCCGGCGAGGGAAGTGCAACCGTGAATAACGCCGAGCTATCCGGTCGCCGGGCCGACTTAGTGATTGCGCAACTGATAGAGGCGGGAGTTCCCGCCGGAAAAATCAGCAAGGCCAGTTTTGGCTCCAGCCAGGCGACGATCATCCCGCTAAGTCGGCAGATCGCGGATCGCCGTGTGGATATCCGGCTATATGACGGTCTGTGAATGAGATTTACAGTCCACCACTCGCCGCAGCCCCCGCTTTCCGCCGGTTCTCCGGCGTCTTCGGCGTGCGATTCGTCAGCTTGTTCGCCTTCCCCTTCTGTTTCTCCAACTCAAATGCATCGTACAGCGCGCCGGTCGCCGTCCGGGCCTCGAACGTCAGCTTATTCCCGTCAATCTGAATCACCTGGAACAACTGCGTATCCTCCGCCGCCCGCTGCATCCATTTCTGCGGCGTCAGTTCGTACTGCTTTGGTCCCGACACCGACACCACGTACACCGTACCCGCCTTCCCTTCGCGCCCACTCACCCCGGTCAGCAGATTGCTACGGCCGTACGTATGGTCATGCCCGGTCATCACCAGATCCACCGCATACTTGTCGATCACCGGCTGCCACATCTCGCGCAGTTCCCTGTTATCGCGGTTCCGTGCCGTCGACAGAATCGGATGGTGGAATGTGAGGATCGTCCACTTGTTCGGATTATCCGCCAGCAAGCGGTCCAGCCATTCCGCCTGCTCGGCCTGCTTCTCATTCGAGTTCAACGCCACCATCCGCACGCCCTGGATATCCACGTAGTAGTTGGTCTCCTCCAACCCCTTCACGCCATTGCGGGGCAGCGTGAACTGCGGGCGCCAATTGCGATTCAGGCGTTTCCCTCCGTATTCATGATTCCCCGGCGCCGGGAACGCCACCATCGAATGGTTGATCCAGCCCGCCGCCCTATGCCACTCACCCCACTGGTAATCCTTGTCCGCGTTGTTGATCAGGTCGCCCGCATGCACGAAGAACTGCGCCCGCGGCGCGCTCGAATAGCCCATGCGCACCAGCCGCGACCACATCGAGAACAGGTCATTCTGCGAATCGCCGACATATAGGAACGTCAGCGGCTTGGCCTCCTTCGACGCCGTCCGGAATTGATTCCACTCGCTCCAGTTGAAGCCATCGCCGACGCGGTACGTGTATAGCGTCTCCGGCTTCAAATCGCGAAACGTCAACGAATGATAGTGCGATTGGTTGATGTCGGAGTCATAGCGTTCGGTGACCGCGTTGTGGCGGCGCGCCTTCTTGACGAACAGCGGCCCGTCTTCGGCCTCCGCAATCTCCGCCATGCCTTCCTTCACGCTCAGATTCGTCCGCCACGTCACCGATTGCGTCGTCGTGGGGTCATCGCTCCAGGTCAGGATAATGCGGTCCGGCGTGGGCGACGGGCGGTGCAGAGCCTCCTCGGCCACCTTCGGGTCTTTCTGGGCGGAGATGCGATAGCCGAACCAGGTCAAGGCCAGGAACAGGCAGGCGAACGAAGCGCGTTTAGTCATCGGGATGCTGGTTACTCCTAGGCCGTGTGATGCCGCGTTGGGAGGCTCGAATAAAGCGTAGCAAGTGGCGCGCTTGCTCGCTTTGCAGTTCTGTTTCGATCCGCGCCAACGCCTCTTCCAACTTCAACCCCTGCCGGTACAGCAACCGGTACGCCTGCTTCAGGATGCCTATGTCCGCGGCCGTGAATCCCGCCCGCCGCAACCCCACCAGGTTCAGCCCGCGCGGCACCGCATTGAATCCCGTATACAGGAAGAACGGCGGCAGATCGCGATTCACCCGCGTGTTGCCGCCCACCATCGCCAGCCGCCCAATCTTTGAGAACTGATGCACCACCACGCCGCCGGACAGAAACGCCTGATCCTCGATCTCCACATAGCCTGCCACCAGCGCGCAACTCGCAATCACACAGTTGTTGCCCACCGTGGCGTTATGCGCAATATGCCCGCTGGTCATGATGTAGTTGCCATCGCCGATCACCGTAACCGACTCCGGCTTGGTCCCGCGCGAAATCGTGTAATGCTCGCGGATCTTATTCCCGTCCCCGATGCGCAGATAGCTTCGCTCCCCGCTGAAGTTCTTGTCCAGCGGATCGGTGCCCAGCACCGTGTGCGCGCTGATCTCGTTGCGATCGCCCATCGTCGTCCAGCGCTTCACATAGACGTACGGCTCCAGCAGGCAATCGCGCCCGATCACGACATCGCGTTCAATCAGGCAATACTCGCCGACGCGCGTGCCGGCGCCAATCACCGCAGCGGGATGCACCACCGCCGTCGCCGCGATGGAACTGGAGGGGTCAACAGGCATAACCTTGTAGGGTAGCGTTTCTGGAGGACACACCATGCGAGTGCGCGAGTTGGCCGATTGGCTCGGTTCTACCTTCGAAGGGGATGGCGAGCGGGAACTACAGGGCGTGTCCGGCCTGGAATCCGCCGGCGCCGATCAGGTCAGCTTCATCGGCAATCGCAAAGCCGCCGCGCACGCGGACCAAAGCGCCGCCGGTTGCCTGCTGGTGCCTCTCGATTACGCTAACCACCGCAACCGAACCGTCATCCGCACTTCCGATCCGCGCGGCATGTTCGCCCGTGCGGTGGCTCGCTTCCATCCCTTGATGCGGCCCGCTCCCGGCGTGCATCCCACGGCCGTGGTCGCCGCCGATGTGGAACTCGGCCGGGACGTCTCCATAGCCCCAAACACCACCATCGGCGAAGGCTGCCGCATTGGAGACCGCTGCGTCATTGGCCCGGGCAGCGTACTCGGCAAACGCGTCGTGCTCGGCCACGATTGCCTGCTGCATGCCAACGTCACCATCTATGACGACATCGATATCGGGGACCGCGCCGTACTCCACGCAGGCTGCGTCTTGGGGGCCGACGGCTTCGGATTCGTCCTCAACGGCGCGGCGTACGAGAAGTTTCCGCAGGTAGGCCGCGTGCACATCGGCAACGACTGCGAGATCGGCGCCAACGCCTGTATCGACCGTGCCGCGCTCGGCGTCACTTGGATCGGCGATGGCGTCAAGATCGACAATATGGTGCACATCGGCCACAACTGCCGCATCGGCAACCATGTGGTGATCGCCGCGCAGACGGGCTTCTCCGGCGGTGTCGTGGTGGAAGACTATGCGGTCATCGGCGGCCAGGTGGGCATCGGCGATAAAGCGCGCATCGAATCGCGGGCGGTGCTCGGTTCCGGCTGCGGCGTTCTCACCTCAAAGGTGATTCGCAGCGGCGAAGTCGTCTGGGGCACACCCGCGCGCCCTTTGAAGGAGATACTGGAACAATTGGCGAATCTCTCCAAACTCGGGGAAATGCGCGAAGACCTCCTCCGTCTGAAAGCGGAGATGGCGGAGTTGAAAGGGAAGTAGCCGTGCTAGTCGTCGTTGGCGGCCACAGCCGCAATATCGGGAAAACTTCGTTGATGTGTGGGCTCATCCAGGCGCTCGCGCACCTGCGGTGGCAGGCGTTCAAGATCACCCAGCACGGCCACTCGGTTTGCAACAACACCGGCGACCCTTGCGACTGCGCTCCCAATGGCGCTACGCATCCCTACGCCATCGACCAGCAGCACAAGCCCGACGCCACCGATACCGGCCGCTATCTGAAAGCGGGGGCGGCGCAGTCGTGGTGGGTACGCACCGCGCAGGGGGAACTCGCTGAAGCCCTGCCCGTCTTGCGCGAACGGCTGGCAGCGTCCGAACACAACATCGTCGAATCGAACAGCCTGCTGCGGTACCTTCGCCCCGACCTATACATTGTCGTCGTCAACTTCGACATCGAGGATCGGAAGGATTCCGCGCGCCTTTTCCTGGACCGAGCCGATGCCTTCGTCGTCACCGGAGGCCATAAGCCATGGTCTGATACGCCCGCCCGCTGGTTCGAAGGCAAGCCCACCTTCCGCATGGACGACATGACCCAACTGCCCGAAGGCTTGGCGGAGTGGGTGTCAGGAAGACTTGATCTGCGTCCAGATGCGATCCCGCAGCCGCTGCGCCTTGCTTGACATCGGCTCAAACCATTGCGCCCGCGCCATAGTCGCATCATCCGGATAGAGAATCGGGTGATTGCGGATATCCTCACGGCACACTGCCCGTGCCGCCGCATTGCACGTCGCTTCCAACTTACTCTCCGATATCGCCGCGGCCACCTTCGGCCGCATCATATAGTCGACAAACGCGTGCGCCAAGTCCTGCCGTTTCGACTCCCGCAGTATCGCGATGTTATCCGCATAGACGGGAAAGCCTTCCTTCGGATAGACGAAACGCAATCGGTTCGGAGCCGCCTCCATGGCCCGCATCGCCGTCGTACGCCACACTTGCGAGGCCAGCAACTCCCCCGCCACCAATTGATCCCGTACAATCTCGCTAACATAGGCGCGCAGCAGCGGCTTCTGCCGTTCCGCCTCATGCTGTGCGGCCGTCAGATGCGCGGCATCCTCGGAATTCATCGAATAACCCAGCTTCAACAGAGCCGCGTCGATCACCTCGGACGGATCATCCAGCATCGTCAACTTGTTCTTCAGCCGCGCATCCCAGAGATCGGCCCAAGCCGTCACCCCCGGCTGCAGCGACGCCTGGTACAGAATGCCGGTGGCGCCCCACATGTACGGCACGCACACCTGCAGCCGCGGATCCCACGGGGGTGCCTGGTAGCGTGCCTCCAGATTCTTCAAGTTCGGCAGCTTCCCATGATCCAGCGGCGCCAGCAGATCCAAATGCCGCATTGGTTCAATGAAGTAGTTCGTTGGGAACACCACGTCCCAACCCGAATTGCCCGTCATCACGCGGGCCAGCATCTCTTCCAGGCTTTCGTAGGTCCCATACCGCACGCGCACCCCGAACTCGCGTTCGAAGTTCGGAATCGTGTCCGGCGCAACGTATTCGGACCAGTTGAAGACATTCAGCCGCAGCCCGCCGGGACGGTGGCAACCTGCCATCCCCGCCACGCCCATTAGGAACACCCTGCGATTCATCGCTTTGGGTCCTCCTCCAGCCGCTGCGCCAGCAGAATCAGCACCGCCAGGGAAAACGTGATCAGCGTCGAGATCGCATTCACACTCGGATTGAAGCCCTTGCGGGCCATCGCGTAGATCACCATCGGCAGCGTTTCGGAATCCACGCCCGCCACCAGGCTGGTAATCACGAAATCATCAAAGGAAGTGATAAACACCAGCAGCGCGGCCGACCCGATGGCCGGCGTTAACTGCGGCAGCGTCACCCGGAAGAAAGCCTGCCATTCCGTTGCGCCCAGATCCATCGCCGCCTCTTCCTGCGACCTGTCATAGCCGCGCAGGCGGGCCGCTACCACCGTCACCACATACGCCGTGCAGAACATCACATGCGCCAGGATTACCGTATGCATGCCCAACGGTAATCGTAGATAACGGAACAGCCACTGGTATAAGGCCAGCAACGAAATCCCCATCACGATCTCCGGCGTCACCAGCGATAAGTACAGCGTCGTAGTGATCCACGCCGAGCGGCGCTTCCACAGCCCATACGCGCACAGCGTTCCCACGGCTGTGGCCAGCACGGTCGCCGCGAAACCGATCAGCAGGCTGTTGAGCGTAGCCTCCGCCAACTGCCCATCGGCAAATGCTTCCCGATACCACGCCAGCGAAAAGCCTTCCCATTTCGTGAACCGCGACGCGTTGAAACTGAACACCCCCAGCACCAGCAACGGCAGATGCAGAAAGGCATACGCCAGCACCGCATAGAATGCAATCGCCGGGCCGTTGCGCTTCACAGAAGCCCTTCCTTGCGGCGCAGCAGCGGCAGCAGTAATAGCAGGATCGCCGCCATCAACACCAGCGACAACGCCGCCCCGAAAGGCCAATCGCGAGCCGCCGTGAACTGGTTCTGCACCAGATTCCCGATCATGATCGTCTTGCCGCCGCCCAGTAAATCCGGCGTCAAGTAAGACCCCAGGCAGGAGATAAACACCAAAATCGAGCCCGCCAGAATCCCCGGCGATGCCAGCGGCACAATCACGCGAAACAGCGTATCCATGGGCCCGGCACCCAGGTCCGCCGCGGCTTCCACCAGCGCCGGATCCAGCCGCTCCAGCGTCGCGTAGATCGGTAGAATCATGAATGGCAGAAAGCCATACACCAGGCCCAGAATCACCGCGAACGGTGTGTACAGCAACTGCAGCGGCTCACCAATGATCCCCGTTTGCAGCAGCACCGTATTGATCAGCCCCGTATCCCGAAGCAGGAACATCCACGCATACGTGCGCACCAGGAAACTGGTCCAGAACGGCACCACCACCAGCGCCAGATACAATGATCGCCGCCGCCCCGACCTTGCGATGAACAACGCCAACGGGAAGCCCGCCGCCACACACAGCGCCGTCGCCAAACCCGCGTATGCCACCGACCGCACAAAGATCGTCAGATACAGCGGATCCGCCAGCAGCTTATAGTTTTCGAAGGAGTACGGCAACTCCACGCCGCCATAAGGCCCGCGCGTTAACAGGCTATACCGCGCGACAATGCCCAAAGGCACCAGGAACAGCAGGCACAACAGCAGCCCCGCGGGCAACAGGCACCACAATCGTACGCGCGTCACGGCTGTATGCGAATCTCATCGGCGGCATGCCACCAGACATGCACGTTCTGCCCCGGTTGATACGACGTGCCGTTCCGCGGCACCTCACACACAGCATGCAATCCTTGCCCTAAGTCCGCTTCCACATGCAGGCAGTTGCCCAGGAACGTCGATGTGCGAATCACGCCCTCCCGCGACGGCGCGTGTGGGGGCTTCGCAAACGCCAAGGCAGTCGATTCCGGCCGCAATCCGAAATCCCCCATCCAGTTCATCGGCCCCATAAAGCCAGCCACAAACCGCGTCTTCGGATGCAGGTACAACTCCGGCGGCTTGCCCATCTGCTCCAGACGGCCTTTGTTCATTACCGCAATGTAATCCGATAGCGACAGCGCCTCATCCTGATCATGCGTGATCAGAAGAAACGTAATGCCCACGCGCCGCTGCAGCGCCTTCAACTCCTGCCGCACCTGTACCCGTAACTGCGGATCCAAGGCCGACAGCGGCTCATCCAGCAGCAACACCTCCGGCTCCAACACCAGCGACCGCGCCAGCGCCACGCGCTGCTTCTCCCCGCCCGACAATGCCTGCGGCTTTCGCTGCTCCTTGCCGGCCAGCCGCACCAACTCCAATACCTTGTTCACCGCTGGATCCACATCGCGCACACCCTTGCGCCGCAGCCCAAATTCGATATTCTGCCGCGCCGTCAAATGGGGAAATAGCGCATAGCTTTGGAACACCGTGCTGACGTTGCGCTCATACGGCGGCAGCGCTTCTATCCGCTCTCCATTTAACCGCAACTCACCGGAAGTCGGCTGTTCAAAGCCCGCGATCATGCGAAGAGTCGTCGTCTTCCCGCACCCCGACGGCCCGATCAACGAAAATAGCGATCCGCGCGGGATGGCGAGCGTAACCTCATCCACCGCGGTGTGCGTTTCGAAGCGTTTAACGATGTTATTCAGTTCGAGGACAGCGTCCATCTTCGAACAGCTATATCTCCGAGAGGCCCGATAACGGCCCGTTCGAATCGCCCAAGTTGTCCGTGCGCACGTCCATGCGCTCCAGCATCGACAAGTACAGGTTGGTCATCGGCGTCTCCGTTTTATAGCGAAGGTGCCGCCCCGGCCGCAACGTGCCATTCGCACGCCCGGCCAAAATCACTGGCAGATCATGATGCGTGTGGCGGTTGCCGTCGGCCAAACCGCTGCCATACACCACCATCGCCGAATCGAGCAGCGTGCCGTCACCATCCGGCGTCGATTTCAGCTTCTCAATCCAATACGCAAACTGCTCCACCTGGTAGGTGTTGATGCGGCGCACCTTCTCCACCATCTCTTCGTTGTTGCGATGATGCGTCAACGAATGGTGCGCGTCGGAGATGTCGATCTCGCGATAGGCGCGGTTCGACCCCTCACGGCCCATCATCAACGTGATCACGCGCGTGGCATCCATCTGGAACGCCACCGTCATCAGGTCATACATCAGCCGTGCATGCTCGGCATAATCCGCCGGCGCGCCGTCCGGCTTGGCGAAGGGCGGCGCCATCTGCCGCGAATCCTTCTCCGCCGCTTCAATCTGTTTCTCCAACATGCGCACCGAATGCAGATACTCGTCCAGCTTGCGGCGGTCGGTGGGACCCAGATTGCTCTTCAAATGCTGCGTTTCGGAAATCGTCGCGTCCAGAATGCTCTTCTGGTGCTTCAATCTCCGCAACCGTGCCCCGCCGTCTTCGGCCTCATCGCTGTCCCCGAAAAGCCGCTCAAACACCAGCCGCGGATTAATCTCGGGAGGCAGCGGCGAATTCTCCGTGCGCCAGGCCAGGTTATTCGAGTACGCGCAGCTATAGCCCGAGTCGCAACTGCCCACCAGCCGGCCGTCTTCCAACCCCAATTCCATCGACGCGAACCGCGTTGCCGGCCCCATCCTCTGCGCCGCTACCTGGTCCACCGAAACGCCGATCTTGATATCGGCACCCGCCGTCTTGCGCGGGTGCATGCCGGTAAGGAAACTCGACGCCGCCCGTGCATGATCGCCCGGCCCATCGCCCAACGCGCGCCCGCCGTTATGTGTCAGGCCCGTGATCACCGTGATCTGCTCGCGATGCGGCTCCATCGGCTTGATGGCCTTCTTAAACTCATACGACTTGCCATCGGTATCCGGAGTCCATTCGGGCATGATGATCCCGTTCGGCACGTACACGAATGCCATCCGTGTGGGCGATTTCAAACGGCTGGTAGTGGCGGGAGCCGCGAACGCCGGCATCATCGCGTCCAGAAACGGAAGGCCGATGGCAGCCCCGGCGCCGCGGAGAAAGGTTCGGCGGGCAAGATGTTTCCGCGTGATCATCGTGCCTAGCGTATCATCTTCTTCCGGCTCAGAATCCCTCCAGGGAATAGAGGTCGGTATCCTGCGCCTCATCCACCGCCAGCAGCAACTCCTTCTCATCCGGCGAGAGTGCCATCCCGTAACTCATGTTTTTGCCGGGACGGTATAGTTCCCGCGATGCCCGCGTCCCCGCGTCCCAGAAAAGCAACCGTCCGCGATGCTGGTAGTAGATCCCCTTCTTTGACAGCGCAAAGAACAGCCCGTGCAGTTCCGGAATCAGCATCTCCGGCTTGCCGTTCGGCAAGACCATGCGGAATAGCGGGCCACGGTCGCGGGTCTGCGTGAAGAAAAGCGAGCGGCCGTCCCAGGACTCCACCGCCGCAAACCCCCCTTCGAACGTTATCTGCGTGGCCTGTTGCCCGTTGGCCAGCATCCGCCAGATCTCAAAACGGCCGCTCCGATTGGAACAGAAATACAGGTAGCGCCCGTCGCGCGACCAACTGGGAATGGCATCCGTAGCGGGGTTGGTGGTGAGCCGGTGGCTGGTTCCGCCTGCCCGCGGAACGCGGTAGATCTCCGTCTGCCCTTCCATATTGGATTCATAGGCGATCCACGCACCATCAGGGGACCAGCGTGGCGTGGCCGTGGTCGGGGCGTTGGTGTGAGTCAGCCGCCTACTGCGCTGGCCGTCTCGTGAAGTAATCCAGATATCGGAGGCCCCGGAACGGGTGGAGTGGATTGCGATCTCCTGGCCATCCGGTGCGTAGTCCGGATTGAGGTCGGAGTGGGTAGACGTGATCAGCGGTTGTCCCGTCAAGGGCGCGGCTGTCAGATCCAGCTTCCAGGTTTCATGCCGGTAAGACCGGCTGACGGAGAATACCAGCCGCTTGCCATCCTGCGACAGCGCCGGCATTCCATAACGGTCGGATGTCTTGAGAATCAGTTCCGGCTTGGCGTCGGCGAACAGCCGCCGGCGCCAAAGCCCGATACTCTCTTCCGGTATGCCTTCCGTATAAATGATCTCCTTGGAGTTAGGCGTGAGAATCATCTCACGAACCGGAAGCCGGCTGATCAGCACCGTGGGCGCTCCGCTCGGCTGTAGCGCTTTATCCAACGGCTGGGAAAGAACGGAACCCGGCCCAAGCGCCGCCTTACAGTAGACGAGGCTTTGCTGATCGGCGGTGAGTTGGAAGCCGCAGAAGCCGAAGTCCGCCGGCTTCGTCAAGGCATGTCTTGCCCCGTCGATGGCCGAGACCGCCACCACATAGCGGGCGCCCGGCGGACCGTCTAAGGCAAGTAGCCAGCGCCCATCCGGAGACCACCGCAACTGTGTCAGCCGCGCGAACATAGCCACGCGTGTTTCTTTGCCGCCTGAGGGGTGCATCAATAGTAGTTCGCCGCCATTTCGATCCGCTAACCGCCTCAGGAACGCGATCTGACCTCCGTTGGGCGACCATGCCGGGCTTCGCTCCTCTCCGTTACCGCTTGTCAGCCGCCGGGGCTCTCCGGCTAGCGCTTTAATATGGATGTGCCACGTCCCTTTGGGCGGCTTCCAGACATAGGCTATCCGCTTCCCATCGGGCGACAAACTGGGCTGTGTCTCGGAGCCATAGCTGGCCGTTACAGGCGAGGGAACCAGGGGCACCCGCATGTGCCCGGAACGCGGCATCAGCACCGTGGCGCCGATTCCAAACACTATCAGGCCCGCGATGGCTGCTGCCGCCAGTTGTACTCGTTCCCCCCGTGGTTTGGTGGACAATTCGATGGGCGGGAGCAAGGGCGACGGTTCCGCCTCCCCGTCCATCTCCGATGGCGGCCGGCTGCTGCGCTCCCTCCACCAGGCATCGATTTCGGAACGGTAAGCGAACACGGGCCCCACACGATCCTGACCCAGCCGGCGGATAGGGAACTGCTCCGTGCGTTCCCATCGCTGCACGGTGCGGATGCCCTTTCCCACATAAGCCGCAATCTCTTTCCAGGAGTCCAACCGGTCCGCGGTGCCGGGCATTTCATGATCGATTCGCATCCTTGGCACTTTAGACGCCAATACGGGCTGTGTCGTTCGGAGTGACAGGGAAAGATTCCTGCGTCATCCTTTGCCAGACCACGCCAAATCGCGCCACGGCCGCCTTTTCAACGACTTGGCGGAAGGCGGCGGGCGCACTTCTCCGCGCTCGCTCGTACTTCCGTCATGCGAATCTGGTTTCTGCTCTTGTTTGGCCCGGCACTTCTTGCCGCCGTCGATTGGACCGCGAAGTTGGAAGAGGCCGGTCGATGGGAGGCGGAGGGCCGCTGGCAGGAGGCCGCCGCCATCTACCAACAGGCTCTTGACGAAGGGGCGGCGGACCCGCTGGACATGGAACTCGCACTGGGTCAGCTTGCGTATTACCAGAGTGATTATCGCGGTGCCAGGCGCTGGTATCGACGCGCGGAGGATCGCCTTCGAAACGTGCCGCAATCCCAGCGCTGGCCGGAGTTGCTGGTGGGCCGCGCGGTGCTGGACGTGGTAGAGGGCAAATTGACGGCCGCCGAACTGCGTCTGCGGCAGGCGCTCGATTTCTCACAGCTGAACGGCATTCGTCCCCTTCCCGGCATCTACCACAACCTTGCCAGTATTGAACTGCAAACGGGTAGACTTTCGGAAGCCGAGCGTCATCAGGGTGACGCCCTGCGAATGTTCCAGGAGCATCTCGGCCCCCGGCATGAGGAAGTCCGCCGCGCTTGGATCAGCTATTCCACCATTGCGGCTCTGCGCGGCGACTGGCCGGAAGCCGAGCGCCGCATTCGCGCCGCGATGGAGATTGCCGAAAGCCCCGAGGCGCTGGAGACCTACATCGTCATCCTCGAAAAGCAAAAGCGGAAGAAGGAGGCGCGAATGGTGCGCGAGCGCCTGGGCTCGACCACAGTGCCGGTGCCGGCCGCCCATGGCATCGTCGATGCGCAACGGCTCCGGCGCGGTGCCGCATCGGCGGTGGTCATGGTGAAGTAACCGTGGCGGCTACGAAGTCCCGCCCGCTTCACCACGCCGCAACTGGAACGGCGCGCTGCTTACGATTTCCAGCAGCAACCGCAAGAACCGGTAGTTGTCCGCCGCCACCCGGCTGGCAATCTGACGCACGAACGTTCGATCCTGCTGTTCCAGGCCACGGCCCAGGGCATAGATTAGCATCTTCTCCGTGAGGCATTGCGCGAAGTCGGACTGGCTGTTTTTCAGCATCGCCTTCAACTCCGCAGGCCCTTGAAACACGCGTCCTCCCGGCATGGCGCCGCTGGCATCGATGGGGAAGCCGTCGTCGGTATCGCGCCACCTGCCCACCGCATCGTAGTTTTCCAAACCAAAGCCCAGCGGGTCCATCCGCGTATGGCAGGACGCGCAGATCGCATTCGTACGATGCTTCTCCAACTGCTGCCGTAGCGTGCCCTTCATCCCGCCCGCCGATTCCTCCAGGCTGGGAACGTTGGGTGGCGGCGCGGGCGGCGGTGCGTTGAGAAAATTCTCGAGCAGGTACTTGCCGCGGATCACCGGTGAGGTGCGGTTGGGATAGGAGGACACGGTTAGCAGGCTGGCCATCGTCACTAACCCGCCGCGCTGCGAGGTGGTCAACGTCACCTTGCGGAACTCCGGCCCGCTGACGCCTTCGATTCCGTAGTGCTTCGCCAGCCGCTCATTCAGGAACGTGTAGTTGGCATCGAGAAACTCCGCCAGGCTGCGATCCTCCCGCACCACATGCTCAAAGAACAACTGCGTCTCCCGCTTCATGGCTTCGCGCAGCTCGTTGTCGAATTGCGGGAACTTCTCCTTGGCCGGCTGGGCTTCATCCAGGTTACGCAGTCCCAGCCACTGCCCAACGAAGTTCTCCGTGAACGCCGCGAACTTCGCATCGGCAATCAGGCGCCGTACCTGCGGTTCCAGATTGCGCCGCAGTCTTCCCTTTGCCGCCAGGTTATACAAAATCTCATCCGGCATGGAACTCCATAGGAAGTACGACAGCCGCGACGCCAGTTCGAACTCAGTGATGCGATGCACGGCCTTCGAATCCGTAGGCTTGGCATCGCGCTCCACGCGAAACAGGAAGTGCGGCGACACTAGCACGGCCTGCAATGCCAAACGCAGCGCCCGCTCCGGTGGCTCACCGTCGGCCTTGGCTTTCGTTACATACCCCAGGAAGCTGTCCACCTCCACCGCCGTCACCGGACGCCGGAATGCACGCCGCGCGAAGTTCTCCACAATCTGTCGCAAACAGGCATCGCTGTACTTGCCCGGCCATTCGCCACATACCAGGATCGTCTTGTGGCTTGGCGGCGGCACGAACGCACCTGGATTCTTAGGCCCGCGGATGTCAATGTACTCGATCAGCACGCCCCTATCTTCACTGACAGCCTCTCCCTCGGCATTCGTGAACTGCACGCGGATCCGGTGCGTGCCCGCCTGTGGGCGAATCGTCAAATCCCGCACGCGCGGGCGGTTCGGCGGATTCACCCCCTCAAACCGCTGCGCCTCCTTGCCATCCACCAGCGCAGTGATAAACAGCCCGTCCGCCGCCTCAATCCGCTTGCCCGCAATGGCGATGCGAATGGCGTAATCGCCCTCGATCGGGAAGTTGTGCGCCACCTCAATGGATCCCGGAGGCCCCACCTGCTTCACGCGGTCCGACCGGTAGCGGTCGCTGGTCTCGCGAAACGTGCGCGGAAGCGCAATGGACGCCCGCGCCACGCGCTCGGCCGCCGTCATGTACTTCTCCATCAGCGCCGGCGACAGCGACAGCACGTCGCCGATGTTGTCGAAGCCATAACCGGAATCATCCACCGGGAAAGCATCGGCCGGACGCAGATCCAGCCCGGTCAGATCGCGGATCGTATTGTTGTACTCCACGCGATTCAAGCGCCGCGCCGTCACCCGCCCCGGATCATGCCGCCCGCGAGCCTTGTCATAGCGCGCGAACTCCTTCTCGATCCAATTGGTCACCAGCGCCGAATCGGCGGCGGGCGGCACGGGAAGCCCCTTCGGCGGCATCTCGCCCGTTTTGATCTTGCGCGCGACCTTCTCCCACACATCCTGATCGGTGGTGATGGACTCCGCTGTGCGATCAAGGTCCAGGCCCGCCACCTTTGCCTTGGCGTTGTGGCACGTGGCGCAGTGTTTGGCTAAATAAGGTTGAACGTGTTTCCGGTATCCGGACTCGCCAGCGGCGGCGGCGGCGGGAAGAATAAACAAAAGCAGCATTAAAACGGCGGGCATGAGCTGCCCTTAGTGTATGCGAAATCCGTTATACTCACAGGACTCGAAAACGCGTTTGAGGAGGCGCGCTCCATGCCGTTGCCGCTCGTCCTGCTGCTCGCGCTCAGCGCTCATGCGGCCGGCCCAGCGTTGCCGAACTGGCCGCAGTATCGCGGTCCGAATGCCTCCGGATTAGGCAGCGATGACGCGTCGCTTCCCGTCGAGTTCGGCCCATCCCGCAACCTGCGCTGGAAAATAGCGTTACCGGTTGGCCATGGCTCGCCATGCATTTGGGACGATCGCCTCTTCGTTACCGCTTTCGACGGCGCCGCGCGCAAGTTAGAGTTGATTGCCATCCATCGCGGCACGGGTGCTATCGTCTGGCGCAAAGCCGCGCCCACCACGGAGTTCGAAGTCGTCCATCCCATCAGCAGCCCCGCCACTACCACACCGGTTACAGACGGCAAGCGCGTCTATGTGTACTTCGGTTCCTACGGTGTACTTTCCTATGAATGGGACGGCTCGCTTGCCTGGGAACATCCGATGGGAGTCGCCAAATTCAACGTGCCCGATGGCTCCGGCTCCTCGCCGGTCCTCGCCGCTGGCCGGCTGATCGTAAGCCGCGATGGCCCGCCGCATTCGCAGATGCTGGCGCTCGATGCCCGCACTGGCAAGCTTGTCTGGACAACGCAACTCGAAGTGGCCAAGTTGCCTGGACCGAAGGTTTCGCACGCCACTCCCGTAGTCTATGGGGTCGGCCCGGATGCGCAGGGGCAGATCCTTCTGCACCGCGCCGGATTCGTCTCCGGATTCAGCCTGGCCGATGGAAAGTTATTGTGGTCGATACCCACATCGTCGATCGGCATAGCGACACCCACCGTATCCGGCAACATGCTCTTCGTTCCAGCGGTAAGCGCGATCAGCAACCCCAGCGGCGCGGTGCCTCTGCCTCCCTTTCTATCCGCCTTGGAGAAGTACGACGCCAACAAGGACGGCCGGCTGAGCGTTGCGGAGCTGCCACCGGCGGATCTCTACTTCCAGAAGCGGCCCGGCGTTCCCGACGGTACTCGCGGCGCCCACTTCACCTTGAAGGGCTTTCACTTCCTGTTCGACCGCAATCGCGATGGCGCTCTGGATCAACCCGAGTACGAAGCCGTGAAGGACTTCGGAGCGAGTCCCGCGGAGGCTCGCGGCTTGCTGGCCATTCGGCTTGCCGGTGGAGATACACCCTCGATTGCCTGGTCGGAACCGCGCAACGTGCCGGAGGTCACCGCGCCGCTTGCCTACAAGGGCAGAGTCTATATGATGACCGGCGGCGGTATCGTCAGTTGCCTGGACGGATCCTCCGGAAAAGTCCTCTACCGCGGCCGCGTCAACGCACCGGGCGCTTACTTCGCATCGCCAGTCGCCGCGGGGGGCCGCGTCTACGTCGCGTCCGCCGACGGTGTCGTCACGGTGTTGGCTGGCGGGGACTCTCTGGAGTTGCTGGCCAACAACGACATCGGCGAGCCCATCTATGGCACTCCCGCGCCGGTGGGCGACACGCTGTACGTCCGGTCCATTCAACACCTGTGGGCGTTCACCCGCAAATAGCCTTTTCTCCGGCGCCCCGAAAAAAGCATAGCCCTGATCGTTCTTCCCCGTTGCCTGCGCCCATACAGGCAGAGACGAAACGAACGTCTCAAAAACAAACAAAGGAAGAAACATCAAATGCGCACCCTGTTTTCCGGAGCCACTCTCGCTATCGCCCTCGCCGCCGCCACGTCCGTCGCGCCGCGGAGCAACGCCGCCGAACTCACCGTCAAGTTCGCCGACCCTATGGGCGATGCCACCGGCGCCATCGACGCCACCAATCTCGTTCTCGTTTTCGACACCGCCACCGGCGACTACAAGATCACCCTCACCGCCACCAACGCCCAGCCGTTCGAAGGCGAGTTCCGCGTGATGGCGAACCTGTTCAACGCCAGCAAGCTGCCGGCGAATTCCCTGTTTAACCACGTCATTCCGTACAACTTGGCCGATGGCCGCACCAAGCTCATCGCCCGTGGCAACAACGCCGCGCTCAAGGCCTGGATGCCCGGCGACGTGGTTGCGACCAACACGGCTGCCAGCGGCGGCGTGAATCCGCCGAACGTGGTACTGTACCGGACCTCGGTAGCGAATGCGCCTTACACCTATTTGACCAACGAAGACGCCATCGCCTTCGGCCCCACCGGCGCCGCCGCGGTCGCCGCGCAGACCCCCTCGGGCGCGATCAACGGCTTGATGGACGATGTGATTTCGCTGCGCGAAGACGGCGTGTTGAACCGCATGCAGTCGCAGCGGCTGCTGGGCAAGCTTTCCGCCCTGCTCGCCACCGCGAACAAAGGCGGCGCCGTTCCCGCCTGCGGTCAACTGCAAGCCTTCATCGAGGACGTGCAGGCGCTAGTTTCGTCCCAGGTGTTGCACCCCAAACAGGGTTACGCCCTGGTGCAAGCTGCTCTTGCCGCGGCCGCGACCATGGGTTGCTAACTCCTCCTCAACCAAGATGGCAGCCACTCCCTAACCGGGGAGTGGCTATCTTCCGTTGATCTCCACCCACTCCGGCCTCCACACGTGCATGGGGGGCGGCGCCGACGGAGCTTCCTTGCCGCATTCCTTGTACTCCACGACTGCCAGGCAGTACGTGCGGGCAGACCACTTGCCCTCAAAGTCCTGCCGGTATTCCTTCACCGTGCGCCCATCCTTCGATACGTCGAGCCCATACCCTTGCACACCGTCAGACCACGCCCCAACAGTCAACGCCTCATGCAGCTCTCCGGAGGGCGTTAACGCATACATCACGAGCAGATTAACGGTGATAGAGCGGGTCGCACGCGCGCTAATCGTCACATCCGGACCATACCGAATGAGGCGCGTTCCATCCGCTTGCCGGTGGACCGGCAACCGCCGCGGGGGCTTCCCTGTGACGGACACCATATCGCCCGGCGGTTCCAGACGGTAGGGATAAGCCTTAACCACCGCTCCCTTGCGGTAACTCAGGAAGGGCCCGCAAAGATACTCGCCCGGACCAAGCGGTTGAGAAAAGAACTCCACCTCCCGCGTATACGGCGACACGGAGCCCGGCCGCGGAAACCGGGAATACTCGAAGTTCTCAAAGAAGAACGCCCGATCAATCTGGTGCGAGCGGCGCAAGAAATAGAACAAAGGTGTGTCCCTACCGTGCGCATCCCGGGCGAATAACGGCTGACCGCACGCTGTTACCTGCGTCGTCACACGCGGCCACAGCGTGAAACTCTCCAGATCCGTGCGAAGCGGATCTTCTTTGTCTTGCTCGAAGTTCTGATAAGCACCCGTCTCCACGCCCAGGCGCAACTGATCGGGAGTGAGTTGGTCAGCAGGAGGGAGCAACTCCCAGCGGATCAGCACCTCGAATTCCATGATTCCGCTGGCGGATTTCTGGAAGCGGGATTCGGGAACCCCAGCGGGACGGGGAAGGCGCAGAACGCCGCGCTGGGTGGCGTCCAATTCGTCAAACGCCGGCAACGCATGTTCCTCCGCCCCGGCACCGGGCACAAGCTTCCAGACGCGGGCGAATTGCTTTCGCAGCAGGCCTCGATACCGGATCTGCTCCTGCCGCCATTGATGACATGCGGCGCGGTCTCTTGCCTCTTGCATCCCTCGGCACAATTCATCACTGAACTCGATCTCGGGCAATGAGAACGGCCGGACGAGCGCGAGTGAGATGGTAACCGAATCGGCCGGCGGGTCACTGGGAAAGTCTGGCGTTGGGCCCAGCGGAGTGCGCCCTGCGACCACCAATCCGTCCGGCGATCGGCCAGCCCAGGCGACGACATCCCTCGCTTCGACACCCATGTTAGTTATCGGCGGTGTCTTCTCCCACTCGCGAACCGAGCCATCCAGCACGTACCCCGGCGGCACCAACGAGATCACGCCTCCACCCATCGCAGGCATCGTCAAAAAGAGCGACAACGCGCCAGCGCACGCCACGCAGCACGCCATGCCCAGAGTCTAGCTCAGCGCGTATCCCGGCACTACCCGTTCTTCAGCCGGAGATTCCGGTACTGCACCTTCATCGGTGGACCCACATGCACCTGTACGCCGATGCTGCCCTCCATCTTGCGCCCGCCCGCATCGTCGTCGATCACCATCGCCATCAGTTGCCCGTTAATCATATGGATTAGCGTGTTGCCGCGAATGATCAGATGCACGGCGTTCCAGCCGTCCGTGATGGCTTCCTTGGGATCGGGGAAGGCCGCCAGCAGGATGGGTTTGCGCCCCTCCACCCGCCGCGTCACTTGCCCGCGGAGGGCATGGAAGAGCCTGCCCTTCTCTTCATAATTCTGCCCCGTGTAGCGGTTCTGCCCGTCGATGTCGCACTGGTACCCGCGCATCGCGAACCGGTTCGACGGCGTGACGGGGTCGGGAATGATGACGCTACGGTAGTTGATCCCGCTGTTGCCCGCCGCCGTGATCTTATATTCCAGCTTCAGTTCGAAGTCTTTCGGCTGCCCGCCCTTCCAAATTAGGAAGGTATTGCTCTTGACCACGGTCTCCGGCGTGATCTCTCCCGCAATCGCCGCATCCTCTACACGCCAGTACTTCGGGTCGCCCACCCAGCCTGCCAGGGTCTTGCCGTCGAAAATAGGGGAGAACCCCTCCCCATCACCCTCCAGCCTTTCCGGGCGGTCACTCTGCTTCGGGACATACTGCTGTGCCTGCGCCGCCGCGGCCGCCAGCAAGCCCAATAATGCTCGTCGGGATCGCATGATGTCGATTATGTCGCGAAACGCAGGACGGGCGTGCCTTTGACGGAATACCACCACGGAAACTCGCAACCAGCCGGCGCTACCGAGGACGCTCCGGCGCTCCTAATGTAGGCGCGCTGGCCGCTACCGATGGTTCAGAGCCGGAAATCTGGTCCGACCGTGTTGGACACACTACGTAGCCGCGGGAGCAAACTCGCGGCCGTAAACTCGGGCATGTCACCATGCTGCGGATCTCGGCGGCTAAGGCCGCCGATCCTCTAGATCTAGATATAGTCTACTATTCGATCTCAACCAGAACGCGGGAGACCAGACGTTGAGAAACCGCTCCGGGGGTCGCCCGCGCCGGGTTAAACAAAGCCATGTTTACGCCATCACCCACCGAACTGCGGTACATGACGCCGTCATATCCGCACTTCTTAATGAACTCGCAGAGGTACTGGCTGGGGACATAGTCGATAGCTGCTGATTGAGGCACAACAGGGCGGGTCAGTTCCTCCCCTAAGCGAGCCAAGAATGGTATATCGCTGCGTACCTGCCCAATGGTTTCTTCATCGCCCAGAACAAACGGTGAAACTGACTTGCGCGGATTGCGGAGATCGACGATCTTCAGTTCGCTCGGCGTAGTGAAATCGGCGATACAGGCTCGTTCTCCTGTGTGAGGCCGAATCTCAGCAACCGCCGTGCGTTCGGTCGAGCCTAAATAGAGGTAGGGGATTCCAGCCGGATTGGCCCTGCCGTGCGTCGCCATTTTCTTGGGTGGGGCGCCCATCTCGTCGATAGTATAAGGCTGATCCTGTCGCGATAAGCGGGCGCGATACCATTGCGCAGGAAGTTCATCGGGGTCAACGCTCAAATAGGAGAGCAGTTTTGACAGCCGTCCACGGTCCAACTCGGCATCTGGAAAAAACCTATTCCCGAACATCAGCTCGTCGCGCAACTTCTCCCAGCCCATAAGCCGGTCACTGTTGTACGCGGGCGATGGCACAAAACGCTTTCTGACAATCTCACCATCGTTCAGGATCTCGGCCATTAAGTCCTTAGCGCGCGCATCATCCATTCGGCCGTGGTCAAACATCCCCCAATCGTCTTTGAGCCACCGAACGAGTAGCTCCCCGCCATCTTTGGGCTCGTAGATATTGACGAGGGAGCCGAAAACCTCCCCGAGTTGATGCGGTTCCAGTAGCGCCACGCCCTCGCTCTGGCAGTAGTCGCAGGCGCCGCTTTCACTTGTAAGCGCTGGGAAGATGCTTTTTCGAAGACCACGATCACCGATACAGTTGGGGCAGCACTTCATAGCGCGGCCTATGCGGCGGGGTGAAAGTAGTTCGCGAGCGTCTCGATATGGTGATTCATCGACAGTTTCTTTACGTATCCCAGACCCGGGAAGTGACCGCGTGTGTGGAGTTGGCGAAATTCCGCGATCGCCTGTGACTGAAATATCTTGCTGTTCGGGGAATCCAGAGTGTGGATTAGCTTGACCAACGCCTCGGCAAATTTTCCGGCAGGATCAGTGGGCGTATCCTGCCTGTCGGATTTGAAGTGATGAATATGCATCTCATCATCTTTGTCACCGTCGATAAATGTGATGTGAATCGCGACGGTATAGGCGGGGCCGCCTGATTCCGAGTAGTCATCACCAACGATCAGAAAATCGCCGAATCCGCTCATGCCTTCATCCGGGAAGGTGGCATGCAAGTCCGAGAAAAACTCAATATCCGGGTGGTCCTTCCCGCGGCGTCGTTCGAAGCCGTCGCGGATCAGGATGCGCTTGTTGCCCTTGAAGTGCTTTTGGTAGAGCTTGCTGCTGCGGCCATCGAAGAACACATGCTGCATAGCCGCGATCCGATCGCCGAGACGGCCCGCGAGATCCCTCCCCTCGCCAAATCCCGCATGGATCAGGGAGAGCTTGTGACCCTCATGCGCGTCACAGCAAGCGACGATTTCGTCAACCGTGGTGCTTTCCTTGAGCAATATCCCCGCGGAAACGTTTGGGCAATCCGCGCACTCCTTTGCCAGCAGTGTAGAGATACTCTTTCCATCCTCTGCATGATCGCCGTGAAAAGGATTAACGATGACGATCGCGGTTCCAGCGACTTCGCGAACTGCGGTTATCGTTTTCTGCAAAGCGCCAAGAGATTGCTTAACAGGTTCGATGATCGGCGTGAAGTTCGACGCCTTCATCAACCCAGCCGATTCCCGGATAGTAATCAGTTCATACTGCTTGCCGCGAAAATACGGGTGATACATCGCCGATCAGTCCCACTCCAGTGCATCTCTCATCGGCGTCATTAGGGAGTCGACCAGTCGGGGGTGATCGCCGCGGCGCAACGAAATCGTGAGTGCCGCGCTCTGCAACGAAGTCGGCATACTCTGGACCAGGGTCGACAAGGGGAACTGATCTCTTGTTTTCTTGAGTACCTGTACCATTGCCGCATGTACGTCGCAGGAACCGAGATTAGAGAATCGCTCTCGCAGAACGGCGCGAATCTTGGTGTTGGGTACGTTGGGAGCCGGTTCACCGATCAAGGCGAGAATCCGCAGGGCCTCGTCCGTACGAATGGAATCAAGAATCGTGAGCGAGGACGTCCTTTCCGGTCGATCTTCAGCTTCTCGCACTGTGGAAATCTGATGTCGGTTCGACAACTTCAGAATCCCCACGTCTGCTGTCACCAGCGACCGCACGCCCTCTATGTGGTTCTCACCCGCAATCACGTAGACCTTCGCATAGAACCTCTTGTAGGTTTCGATTTGCTTCTCTAGCCGTGAGAGGGAGTCCCGCTCGGACTTGATCTCGTAAACTGTTGCGGTTCCATTCAGGATGGAGACATCGGCCTTGCATTCGCCGACGCGGAACTCGTTCAGCATGGATGCCGTTTGCAGGGAGTGTGTCCCCAGCAGCACCTTGTGCGTGAGAGCAGATTTGTAGATGTATTCGTGCCGGCAGTCGGTCCTCTCCAAAACCTTGAAAGCCGCATCAAAGAAGCTATAGACCTTCCCGGCCGCCAGAGCGCGGGATGAGGCATCCGCCTGTTTCGCCAGACGAGCAAAAAGCGGGGACTTGCCGAAACGGGCCAACTCCCGGATAACGCTCGGGGAAAAGAGTCGGGAGATGGCCGATATTTGCGATGGAGAGTGCCGCTTCATCTTTTGGATCTCTTCTCGAACACCTAGTCTGAACTCTATCTCAAAGTATCTCTAAATCCAACAAGAACTTCTAGCGGCTCGGTGCAGAACCCCTTGATTCGCATCGCATCTTTGCGAGCTGACTGGGCTATGGTCACAAAAACGGTTACAGTCTGGCAAAACAAAGGGCCGGGATCTTCGTCCCGGCCCGGTTAACTTATTTAGAATTAATGGTGCGGAGAGCGGGACTTGAACCCGCACGGTGTTACCCGCTAGCACCTCAAGCTAGTGCGTCTGCCAATTCCGCCACCTCCGCGTTGAAAGATCGTGGCTACTACTTCTTCGCCGGGGCTTCCGCGGGCGCCGGTGCCGGGGCCGCCTGGTTGCCGTTCGGCGTCTGGACCTGAATCGGCAGCGCCGGATTCTGCGGCGTTGCCGGGGCCTTCTGAGGCGCGCTGGTCTTCACTTTTTCCAGCACCGTCGAGGAGCCCGTCCGTCCCTGCCGCGTCGCCAGAACCGAGAGCGACAGCGACGTGATCATGAAGACCGCCGCCGCAATCTGCGTTGCCTTCGACAACACCGTGGCCGCCCCGCGCGGCCCGAAAGCCGTCTGCGAGCCCATGCCGCCGAACGCACCGGCCAGATCCGCCGCCTTCCCGCTCTGCAGCAGGACGACGATAATCAAAAAGAAGCACGCGATAACGTGCAGGAACGTGAACAGATAGATCATGGGAACAGAGGGCCGCGAAAGGACGCAGCCACCCCTGAAGTGTAGCACAGCGCAAGGGCACTGGCAGTTTCCCCAGCCGCTGCGAAAAAAAATTGACGAAAAGCAAACCCCCGCCGATGAGAGTACTGGGGAGGAACAAACCACCCGGCGGAGTCCGGGGCCACGCAAGGATAGGACATCCTGGAGGGCCAACCACGTTGGCGGACAATTGAGAAAGCCACATGAGAATCAACGATCAGAACCTACAGGGACCTGGAAATACCGGTGCATCCGGGCTCGGCTCTACCAATCGCGCCGGCGGCACCGAAGGGCTAACCGGTAGCCGCAGTGCCAACCGGACCGAAACCACCTCCGGCGATGGAGACCGTGTCCAGATCTCCGGCCTCAGCCAGGCGCTCCGTACCGATCTTGAAGATACCCCGGAGCGCATCGACAAAGTCGCCCAACTCCAGCAGGCCGTCCAGTCAGGCACCTATCAGGCCGACGCGGGTGCCGTGGCTGGCAAACTCATCGACGAAGCGCTCGGCAAGATCTAAGGGAGAGTAATGCCGATGCAACCGCAGCCGGCGGTCGAACGGATTCGTGCCGCACAGTCAGCACTGGAGCAAGCCGCCGCCGGCGGTTGGGCCGACCCCGTTCCGGCTGGAACGGCACTTCGCGAGGCCCTGTCCCATTTGGAAGCGGCAGCCGCGCTGGGCGCCGATCACGAGGTGGTTCGCCCGCAACTGGCGTCCTTCGCGCGTCAACTCCGGCAGGCTTCCGCCGCGCATCACCAGGCGTCCCAGGTTCACGACGGGCTCCTGCGCACCTTCTGCACCACGCTGCATCTCGATCCAGGTGCCAGCTACGCTGCCGGCGGCATGGCACCGCCTTTCCTCCATGCCTCGGGCCTGCGTCTCGCTGTTGAAGGGTGACTTTCCATGAGCCTTTTTTCCACTCTCATCTCGACCACCAGCTCCATGCAGGCGTATGAGAAGTCGCTCAACGTCATCCAAAACAACGTCTCCAATGCCGACTCGCCCGCCTTCGCCCGCCAGCAGTTGCAGTTCGTTCCGCGCCGTTTCGACCCCCGTAACTCCCTCACCGGCGGCGTCGATGCCGGAGCCCTCCTCTCCTCCCGCGACGAATACACCGAACGGAACCTCTGGCGCCAAAACCAGGCTTTAGGCCGCTCCGCCCAGCGCAGTGCCGATCTCGCCCAGATCGAGCCCTTCTTTCCGGTATCGGAGAATGCCGGCGTCGGCGGAGCCCTAAATAGCTTCTTTGCCAGCGTTTCCAGTTGGTCTATCAATCCCAATGACCCTGCCTCGCGTCAAGTGGTGCTGGAGCGCGCCGACTACCTGGCGCGCACCTTCAACCAGAATGCCGAAGCCCTAGGCGACGCCTCTAACGCCGCCGACCGCCAGATTCGCAATACCGTCGATGAGGTCAACCGGCTTACCGCGCATCTCCAGAAACTGAACGTCGAGTTCCGCGGCGATCGCCGCAAAGTAGAAGATGCCGGCCTCGATGCCGATCTTCATGCCACACTCGAGGATTTGTCGGAACTCGTTGATTTCAATCTCATTCGCCAGGAGGATGGAAGCGTCCAGGTCTTCTTCGGCGGCCAGACGCCGCTGGTGCTCGGCGACAAGTCCTTCCCCTTGCGATCCGATTTCTCCGCCGGCCTGCCGCGCCTGCTCGACGTCGAAGCTCGCGATGTCACGGGCCAACTTACCGGCGGCCGCCTCAAGGGTCTGTTCGAAACCCGTACCGAGACTATACCTTCCTATTTGGCTGACCTCGATACCCTCGCCGCAACTCTGGCGGATCGCGTAAACCAGACGCTCGCCGCCGGGGTCGACACCAGCGGCGCCAATCCGACCCTCGATCTGTTCACCTATGACCCAACGGTCGGCTCTGCCCTCACGCTCAAGAGGAATCCCCTCGAACCGGGTGATCTGGCCGGAGCCGAAGCCTACTCCCCTGGGGGGAACGGCAATGCCCTCGCCCTGACACGCCTGGCCACCTCTAACGAAATCGGCGATCTCAGTTTCAGTGAGTATTACGGAGCCATCTCGGCCCGCGCCGGCCGCGACCTCAGCCGTGCCAAAGAGAAAGAGCAGGTCCAGCAGGGCCTCGTCACCCAGGCGCGCACCCTGCGCCAGGACCGGTCCGGCGTCTCGCTCGACGAAGAAGCCGCCCGCCTGGTCGAAGCCCAACGCGCCTACCAGGCCAACGCGCAGCTATTTAAGGTGCTCAGCGAACTCACTGACACCTTGATGGGAATTCTGAGGTAAAGTCATCATGCTCAGTGGGATCAACGCCGCTACCGAGAAGTTCCTGCAGGACATTTCGCGCCTCCAGCGCCGCAGCGAGCGCGCCCAGCAGCAAATCACCTCCGGCCTGAAGGTGCAGTCCGCCTCCGATGCCCCCGACGACGTCAGCCGCCTGCTCGGCAGCCGTGCCGCCATCGATATGGTGGAGCAGATCAGCATCAATCTCGGGCGCGTGAAGACCGAAGTCGATACCGCCGAAGCGGCCATTGGCAACGCCGTATCGCTGCTGGAACGCGCCCGCACGCTCGGCTCCCAGGGTGCCAGCAACACGCTCGGCAAGTCTGCCCGTACGCAACTGGCAGGCGAATTGGAAGGTGTGCTCGAACGCCTTGTCGCCGTCGCTTCCACAGCCGTCGAAGGCCGCTATATCTTCAGCGGCGACAATGACCAGGTCGCGCCTTACACCCTGGATCTCGCCGTCCCCAAGGGCGTCGGCAGCTACCAGGGCTCGGCCAGCACCCGCCGCGTCGCCGACGCTAGCGGCCTCGAGTTCCAGGTCGCCCAAACCGCTGACGAGATCTTCGACAGTGCCAGCGACGAACAGAACATTTTCCTCGCCGTCAATGGGATGCGCCGCGCCCTTCTGGCTGTCGACAACCCGCCCGATCCGCCCGATCCCACCATCCCGACCATCGAGCAAGCCCTACACAACCTCGGCCAAGCCAGCGTCTACCTCAACACCAGGCTCACTACTTACGGCCTGCAGCAGAATCGCGTCACCGAATCCATCAACGCCGCCTCCAAACTGCAACTAAGTCTGAAGGCGCAGATCGCCAACATCGAAGAGGCTGATCTCGCCGCCGCCGCGCTGGAACTCAGCCAATCCCGCATGCACCTGGAGGCCGCCTTCACCGCCCGCGCACAGAACCCGCGCCGGAGCTTGTTTGATTACCTGGGATAAGGATCCGGTTGGACCGCACGCCCGCAGCCTCCAACTCCACCTCCAGCACCTCACCCACACCGTCCGCAATGGCATTCACCTGGTAGACCCCAACCAGCGCTGGCGCTAACCCCGCGAAGAAAGGCGCCACCGCCACTCCGTTCACCAAGACGACGGGCGTCTGCCGCAGAACCGACAGCGGCCCCAAAGGCGTCACCTGCCCATCCCCGACCATTGGCGTCACTTCCCCCAAGCCGCTTGCGTATAACACCAGCGCTCCGCTCATCCGCATGCCGCCTAACAAGGTTGGCGATGCCGCGGTGATCGCCACCGGCACCAGAGCGCTCCTCCGGTTCCCCACGAAAACCGCAACCGGCGCTGTCGTCCCGGGCCGCAAGTCTCCCGGCAGCAGCGCCTCGATCCGATCCGGCGCGACCGCCAATAGCGGCAGCGCACGCCCCTCCGCCTCCACCCGCGTCCCGGCCAGCTTTCGAGCCAGTGCCGAGCCAGCCTCTGCCCGGAACGCCGATCCGCTGGTCAGATTCGTGCCCTCGATTCGCACGAGTGCGCCTGGAGCCTGAGCCACCTCCCGGCCGTCGGGCGTCCGTACAGCCGTTACTACGGGGGAAACCGCCGTCCGTGGCGCAGCGTTCGCCGCAACATCTCCCACCAGCCACAGCAGCGCGCCTTCCAACATGCGCTGAAACCGCGCATCGCGCCAGGTCTCGTCGAAATGTCCCAGTGCCGTATAGAACACACGGCCCTCCCCGTACGGCCGGCACCAGGTGAGCGCAAAATCGCCGTCCGTTCGATTCACGCCGGACGCCCGCAGGTCAACGGTAGCCGTATCCAGCGTCTGCAACACGCGTACCCGCTCGCGTGAGAACTCCCGGAACTGGTAAATCTCCTCCACTATCCGAAACGCCGGCGCAAGCCCGCGTTGACCGGGGAAATCCGGGTCCTCAATGTCGATCGACACCTCCTGCACCCACGGATGCCCATCGAAATACGCCCCAATCAGGTCGCCGTACTCGGGCCAACTATAGAAAGTGTCGGTCGCGCTGTGTGCACCGCCGAACCCCTTGCCCGAACGCACAAACGCCAGCAGGTCGCGCTTCTGCTGGTCCGAAAGGGCCAGTTCCCCGCTCGTAAAGAAGAAAACCGCATCGTAAGGCGCCAGCCCCGCCACCGAGATTCGCGACAGGTCCTCGGTTGCGGTCACCGCGAAGGCACCGGTTCGGCGCCCAATGTCTTCCAGGGCGCGCACCGCCACCGGGATACTGTCATGGCGAAATCCGGCCGAATGCGTGACAAACAGAATCTGCCGGGCCGCGCTGGCCTGCGCCGTCAATGCGGCGAGAAGAACTGCCAATCGAAGGAGCATGGGAGCGGGTGGCCTCACCCTATTATTGGCCGAACGCCCGCGGCGTTATGGGGGAAACCGCGCAACCACCACTGCCAGTCACCCATTTTCAAGCAGTTGCAAGGCCACCCGCAGTGGCCAGCCGCATGCACCCATGCTGTATTGGAGGAAAGTCCATGTTATTGCCCATCCTCGTCCTCGCCTGCGCACCAGCCTTCGCAGCCGATGGCGCCGCCATCACCGAACAGGCCGCCCGCGGCAAAGCGATCTTCAGCGACGCCGGCAAGAAGACGCAGTGCGCCACCTGCCACCAATTGGGCAAGGAAGGCACCGCGGTCGGGCCTGACCTGAGCCAGATCGCCCGCATCAGCCCCAAAGCGCTGGTGATCTCGATCCTGTCCACACGCACCGTGCACGCCAAAGAGGTGCAACTCAAGATCGGCCGCAAGTTCCCAGGGATGATCGCCAAGGAGACCGACATCGACCTGAAGATCTTTGATCTGTCGAAGCTACCGCCCGAAGAGATGACGGTACCGAAGACCGCGGTCCACGCGATCCGGGACAACGGCACCTGGAAGCATCCGCCGGAGAGCACTGGCTATACCAATGAGCAACTCGCCGACGTGATCGCCTACATTCGCTGGGTCTCCTATGGCGACACCAAGGGCGTCACCCCTGCCGAAGTGAAGTAACTCGCCTAGGGCGCAGGCGTCTGCTTCCGCGGCCGCGCGATATCAGCCGGGTTCATATCGGCCGGGATCGAGAAATCGACGAAAGCAGCCAGCATCTCTTCCCACGTCTGATCGCCCCATCGCACTTCCTTAGTGGGGTCGGGGTTGAAGCGGTTGTTCGGAGAGTTGTCGTAATGGGCGATGATCTCCAGCGTCGTGCCGCGCGGCAACTTCTTCGGCTGCGCCGGCACATACGTAAGCTGCCAGTTGAAATCGTACTTCGGCACGTTCAGCAGCACCTCTGTCGTGCCGTCCGGATAGATGGCCCAGTACTCCATGCTCTTGCCGCGCACATGCATGTGGGGGAACATGCTTTCGAGCGTCGTGTCGGCGTGCACGGGCACACGGGCCAGCACCTTCGCGTTGGCCTCACCCGGCGGAATGCGTAGATTCGTATTGGCAACGAACGTGTTGATCACTCGCTCTTTTGGCGGGGCGTCAGCGAACTTGATGCCCACGCGGCTGCGGTCCAGCGTCTCCTTGCCGTTCGCCGTGTAGTGCATCTGGAAAATGAGGTCCGTGCCGGCTTTCAATAGCCGCGCCTGCCCTGGTCGCGTGACATAAGCATCGCCGCCGGGCACATACACCGCCAGCATCTCCACCCCACCGCCCAACATATAAAAGAAGCCCTGCCCGTTGTCCGGGCGGTTGCTTGGCTTGTCCGGGCCGGGGGTGAACGGAATCCCGGGCTTCATCTGCTTCATATAGCCGTTGCCCGGCGCGCGCGCCATCAGCACGATATGATGCACCACGTCGCGAGCCCCCGGCCGCACTTCAATCTTCTCCACCCACTTGTCTTCCTTCAGGTTCGTGGGTACCATGATCCACGTATAGTCCACCGTGCCCTTGGCCGGGACCTTAAACTCGCTGGGCATCTCGAACACCATGTCCGGCTCGCCGATTGTCCAGCCATTGGAGAACTGCAGAGGCGCCAGCGCGTCTTTGGTGTCACCCTCCGCCGCGCCGCTGTCGGCCCACTTTACGAGCGTCTCGATCTCCGCCGGTGCCAACCGCCGGTCATTCTGGAAGCTCCCGTGCGCCGGATCCGCGAACCAGGGCGGCATCGTCTTCCCCAGTACCGCGGTTTTCATGGCTTTCGCCCACGGGCGGGCATCCTTATAGGTGAGCAGCGACATGGGTGCCGCCTCTCCGGGCCGGTGGCACTGCTGGCAGCGCTTCTGCAGCACCGGAAGAACATCTTTATGGAAAGTGACCGGGCGGGCCGTGGTTTCCGCCATTGCCGCCAGACAGGGAAGGAGAAGGAGCCCCAAAACTTTCATAGTAGTTATGTATACGAGTCTAGCAGCCGCCCGGTTCAAGCCTCTTCTTAACTGCTGATTCCGTCGCGGAGCCGCGACCCCGATGGAGCGGGTTTTCGGGTTCTCCCCAGAAACGGTGCCGGATTTTGTGTAGTGCCGTCACTCGTTCCGCCGATATTGGTCCAATCGAATCAACTACATCCGTTTTCACCCCGGTTCCCCGCTGCCAACGTGGAGGCGCCATGGAAAACATCACCGAAACCAGCACCCCCATCGACAACGCCAAGCCTCAAGACCGCCGCGCCCAAACCTCGCCCGAGAACGGCGCTAGATCCAAGGGCCCCAAGACCGAATCCGGAAAGAAGAAGTCGTCCGCCAACTCTCTCAAGCACGGACTCTATTCTCGTGAAATCGTCCTTGCCACCGAAAAGCAGTCGGAATACGATGCCCTTCTCCGCGAGTTCCTCGAGTCTTTCGCCCCCTCCACGATCGAAGAGCACGAACTCGTCATCGACATCGTGCACGCCCGCTGGCGCATGCGCCGCGCCGAGCGCCACGAAAAGGCGCTCATGAACCTCGAGATGTCACGTGCCTTGCGCGACGCCCCTCGCGAGTTCGAGGCCATGGATGCCATCACCCTCGAAGCCCTTGCGATCCAGCGCCTCTCGGCCACTCCTGCCCTGGAAAACATTAACCGCATGGCGCAGCGTTTCGAGCGAACCTACTTCCGCTGCCGCGAGGCCCTTCTCCGGATGCAACGCGAACGCGGAGCCGCCGAACCGGCACCCCCTCCCGTGAGGGACGAACCTACTTCGCCGCAGGCGCCGGAACCGCCACCGCCCACGCCCCCGGCGCCCGCCCCCCGGCCACCACGTTGGCGTCGCTGGTTCCCCTTCGCGGCAACCCTCGTTCTATCGCTCCTGCTTCTGCGGTTCGGAAGTTTGCCGGAGCCCCTTCTTGCGGCGCACTTGCTGTCCTGCTGTCGCTAAACCGTTAACCCGCTGTGAGCACTGAGCTTAGTTCCCTATCCTCGGTGTTTCCGGCCCGATCTTTGACAATCTGCCCCCTCCCGCGGCTTCCTAAGGCGGAGCCCTGCCCGTTGCCCGGTCCCGCCGAACCTCCTTCCCCGCCCCACCCGTTGTAGCGCCCTCTGTGAAAAGTGTGTTATCGTTGTCGGAGGAAAAGACTGAAAGAATAGGAACGGAAGAGGTACGTATCTAGATGGCTCTGGCTGGTGAAGCAAAGAAACAGGTGATTTCCAAGTACCGGGTACACAAAACGGACACGGGAAGTCCAGAGGTCCAGGTGGCCATCTTGAGCCAACGTATTTTGGAGCTCACCGAGCACTTCAAGTCCCACAAAAAGGACCATCATAGCCGTCTCGGTTTGCTGACCATGGTCGCTCGCCGGCGCCGGTTGTTGAAGTACCTCAAGAGTAATTCGCCGGAGCGGTACAAGACTCTCATTACGAGCCTCGGTATCCGCCGGTAGGGTCCGAATCACCTGCGCTGCTCCCTTCTCCTCCGGTGAGGCGTGGGGCGTAGACAAACGACGACTGGTTCCTCGAATTCAGTCTTCCGAATTGGGCCGGAGCTTGATTCCCGGTCGAATGTTGGAGGACTCTAAATGGTACACACAGTTTCGGTTGACCTGGGTAGCCGGGTTATCACGTTCGAAACAGGCAAGATTGCCAAACAGGCGCATGGTGCGGTTGTCGTCCGCACCGGAGACTCGGTGGTTCTGGCTACGGCCTGTTCCAACGAAAACCCCAAGCCCGGCGCCGGCTTCTTCCCCCTCACGGTAGACTACCGCGAGTACACTTATGCCGCCGGGCGCTTCCCAGGTGGCTTCATCAAGCGCGAAGGGCGTCCCAGTGAACGGGAAATCCTCACCAGCCGTCTGATTGACCGGCCGGTGCGCCCGCTGTTCCCCGAAGGCTACATGTGCGATACGCAGATCATCGCCATGGTGCTTTCGGCCGACCCCGTGCATGACCCCTCCACCCTCGCCGTCATGGGCGGCGCCGCTGCTCTCGCAATCTCGAATATCCCCTTCTATCACGTGCTTGCCGGGGTCCGCGTCGCTCTGCTCGACGGCGAGATGATCGCCGAACCCAGCTACGAGCAGATCAAGGCCGCTGAATTTAGCATTGTCGTCGCGGGCACCGAAGACGGCATCGTCATGGTCGAGGCCGCCGGGACTGGCGTTTCCGAAGACCGGGTGGTCGATTGCATCGAATTCGGCCACCAGTGCTGCAAGAAGCTCATCGCCGGTATCAAGGAACTGCAGCGGCTGGCCGGCAAGCCTAAGCGCGTGTTCGAGCCCGCTCCCCTCAACCAGGAACTGCTGGCCCAGATTACTGCCAAGTACCGCGACGCGCTTGCCGATGCCCTCAGCACCGAAAAGCACGGCAAGATCGAGAGCTATCGGAAAGTCGACGCTCTGCACGACGCCGCCGTCGCTGACTTCCCCGAAGAGCAGCAGTTCGAAGCCGGCAAGCTCTTCAATGGCCTCAAGGAACGCATCTTCCGCGACGAGATCCTGAACGCCCGCCGCCGCCCCGATGGCCGTGCCTTTGACCAGATCCGCCAGATCGACATCGAAGTTGGCATTCTGCCCCGAACCCATGGGTCCGCCCTGTTCACCCGCGGCGAAACCCAGGCGCTGGTCACCACCACGCTCGGCACCAAGGACGATGAACAGCGGATGGAGATGCTCAGCGAAGGCGAAGTCTCCAAGCGCTTCATGCTGCACTACAACTTCCCGCCGTTCTCGGTGGGCGAGGTCAGCTTCCTGCGTGGCGCCGGACGCCGCGAAATCGGCCACGGCGCGCTGGCGGAACGTTCGCTGCTCAACGTCATCCCGCCGGAGAACGTCTTCCCATACACGCTCCGCGTGGTCAGCGACATCTTGGAATCGAACGGTTCCAGCTCCATGGCCAGCGTCTGCGGCGCGTCCCTGTCGTTAATGGACGCCGGCGTCCCGATCGCTTCCGCTGTCGCCGGCATCGCCATGGGCCTGGTAATCGAGGATGGCAAGTATGCCGTGCTCACCGACATCGCCGGAGCCGAAGATCACTACGGCGACATGGACTTCAAGGTGGCCGGCACCCGCGACGGTATCACCGCGCTGCAGATGGATATCAAGGTTACCAAGGTAACCGCCGCCATCATGCGCGAAGCCCTTGAACAGGCCCGGCAGGCGCGCCTGTTCATCCTCGATAAGATGGTGGCCGCCATCGAGTCTCCCCGCCAGGCCCTCTCGCCCTTCGCCCCCCGCATCTACACGATGACGATTCCCACGGACAAGATCCGCGAACTCATCGGTCCCGGCGGTAAGGTCATCCGTGGCATCATCGACGCCACCGGCGTGAAGATCGATGTCAACGACGACGGCGTGGTCAACATCTTCGCTACCGACGGCTCTTCCGCCGACAAGGCCATCCAGATGGTCACCGACATCGCCGCCGTGGCCGAAGTCGGCAAGACCTATCTAGGCAAAGTCGTCCGTCTGGTCGATTTCGGCGCCTTCGTCGAGATCTTCCCCGGTACCGACGGCCTGCTCCACATCAGCGAAATCTCGGAGAACCGCATCAAGAACGTTCGCGACGAATTGAAGGAAGGCGACCAGATCCTGGTGAAGGTCCTGGCGCTGGAAGGCAACAAGATCAAGCTCAGCCGCAAAGCCGTGCTGCGCGAACAGCGCGACAAGATGAAGGGCGGCGGCGCCAAGTAGCCCGTCCGTTCCGAACCTCCGCCGGGCACTCATCCGGCAACAATAAAAGCCCGGCTGCCGAAGCCGGGCTTTTTGCTTGGGGAAGAGAGCCGCGCTCGGGCGGCCTTTGGAGAAACTTGGGCTACCGTGCCGTGTGTTGCAGTTTCTGCGCAACCGCCGGGAGCAGCAGCAGGACGCTGCCCGCTACCTGCCGTATGAGAATCTGCGCCGTCTCGCCGGGCTCCAGGAACGATATGCTGAGCATCGTGCCCACTCCCAAGGTAATCGTGAGCGTGGAACCGGCGGGAGAAGTAAATAGGGCGGCGAATAGTGCTTTCATGACCGTAGTCTCTAGACCCATTCTGCTAGTATTCGAGACGCTTTGGTACTAGGACAATCGCGGGGTTTGCCCCTGCGTTAAGCCTTAATACCGCTTGAGGCGGTTCCGGATCCGCTTCGCTATCTTCTCAATTTCCTCGGTTTTCTTCAGCACGCCTACACTCAGCACGTGCCGGTCGTTCTTTTCCAGCTCCAGCTTCAATTCTTCGCTCAGCCGCAGTAAGTCGTCGGCATCCTTGAGATTCCGGGCGTGGTCCGCCTTCAGAATCTCTTCGCTCTGCAGCCGTCCATCCGGCAGGCGCGCCGGCGGTGGATCGTCCTTGGGCGGTTTCTGGTAGCCGGACAGCAGGCTTGCCGCCAGCAGAATCAGCAGCGTGAAACGAGGCAGGGAAGTTGGCATTGTTATCATGAATGGGAGATGGACCAAGTCAATATTGGGATTGTCGGGCTCGGCAACGTAGGGTCGGGTACGCTGGCAATCCTTGCCGAAAATGCCGGTGGAATCGCGGAGAAGCTCGGTTGCCGGTTGCACGTCAAAGCCGTTTGCAGCCGCACGGTCGATAGCAAGGAGATTCCCGCCGCCTTGGGCGCGGTTAAGCGCACCAGCGACTGGCGCGAACTGGTGGCCGACCCCGAGGTCCACATCGTCACCGAACTGGTGGGCGGCACCACCGTGGCTCGTGAGATCATTGACGCCGCCATCGCCGCCGGAAAATCCGTCGTCACGGCCAACAAGGAACTAATGGCGCTGGCTGGCGCCGAAATCTGGGATCGCGCCATCAAAGCCGGTATTAACCTCGCCATGGAGGCCAGCGTCGCCGGAGGCATCCCTATCCACGCTGTTTTGCGGGAAGGTATCTCCGGGGACCGGGTTGTGGCGCTGCAGGGCATTCTCAACGGGACCAGCAATTATATTCTGACGGAGATCGAGCGCCATGGTTCCGATCTGAAAACGGTTTTGGCCGAAGCGCAGCGGCTGGGCTATGCCGAAGCCGACCCCTCCGCCGACATCGACGGCTACGACGCCCGGGCGAAACTGGCCCTGCTGGCGGCGCTGGCCTTTGGCGAACGCATCGTACCGGCCGACATCCATACCGAGGGCATCCGCCGCATCCATCCCATCGATTTCCAGTACGCGCACCGCCTGGGCCATACCATCAAGCTGCTGTGCGCCGCCCGCCGCACCCCCGAGGGCTTCTTCCTGTCCGTGCGCCCGGCCCTGATCGCGCAGTCGACCATCCTCGCCAGCGTCCAGGGCGCCTACAACGCCATCTGGGTGCGCGGCCAGTACGGGCAGGATACCTTCTACTACGGCCGCGGCGCCGGTCCCAACCCCACCGGCGTGGCCGTCGTCAGCGACCTGATGCGCGTGGCCCGCGAGATCCGCTCCGGCAGCCCCGACCGCGTCTCGCCTTTCGCCCACGCCATTCTGGGCGAGAACCGCCCGTTACCCACCGCCTTGCAGCGCACCGGCTACTACCTGCGATTCCGCGTCCAGGATCGCCCCGGCATTATCGCTGAACTGGCGGGCATCCTCTCCAAACTCGATATCAGCCTGGACGCCGTCCTGCAATTGCCCAGCGACAACAAACATAACTTGCCGTTCGTCATCACACTCGAGCCCAGCCTCGAGCAGTCCGTTCAGGAAGCAGTCACAAAAATGGCGGCCCTCGATTTCATGGTGGAACCGCCGCTCGCCTTGCCGATGGAGAAACCCCTATGAAGCTGAGCCGTTTGCGCTTGATTATCCTGGCACTGCCGCTGGCACTTGCCGCGCAGGTTGCCAAAGACGCCAATTCCGGGTATCGCACCGAAGAGGGCCGCTCGCGGGTAGCCAAGACGCTCGCCGCCAGCGATCGCGACGGCAGGCAGAAGCCCCAGGAACTGGTGGACGCGCTCGGCCTGAAGGGAGGCGACACCGTCGTTGATCTTGGCACCGGCGTCGGCTACATGCTCCCGTTCCTCAGCCGCGCCGTCGGCCCCACCGGCAAGGTCATCGCCATGGATATCTTTCCCGATTTCCTGGGCCAGGCCAAGGTGAATGCCGGGAAGGCCAACCTTACTAACGTCGAATTCGTCGCCGGCACCGACAAGGATCCAAACCTCGGCGCCAATACCGCCGACGTGGTCTTCACGCTCGATGCTTACCATCACTTCGACTTCCCGGAACTCACCCTGGCGGGCATAAGCAAAGCCCTGCGCCCCGGCGGCCGCTTCATCCTTGTTGATTTCTACAAGGCCGGCTTCCGCGACCCCGCCCATATCCGCCTGGACCAGGCCGACGTAATCAAGGAAGTGGAGCGCTGCGGCTTCCGCTTTGTCAAAAAGCAGGATCACCAGCCGGGCGTCCAGTACATCGCCTTCTTCGAGAAGAAGTAGCGCGTCCCGCGTTCGGCATCGCCGTTATAACGTTTTTCTATTTGACCCGGCCCCAGGGCTCCGCTAGTATCGTGCTTTGCGAGGAGGAACGTACCGGTTCATGACGCCGAAACAAGTCCTGGAGTTTGCCGAAAAAGAAGGCTGCCGGCAGGTGGACATCCGCTTCACCGATTTGCCCGGACTCCAACAGCACATCTCCTACCCCATGAGTGAGCTCAGCGAAGACTCCTTTGAAGAGGGCTTCGGCATTGATGGTTCCAGCATCCGCGGCTGGGCGGCCATCAACGAGAGCGATATGCTGCTCATCCCCGACCCGGCCACCGCCTTCAAGGACCCGTTCTACGAAGTCCCCACGCTGGTCATGACCGGAACCGTCATCGATCCCATCACCCGCCAGCACTACGAACGCGATCCGCGCTGGATCGCCCAGAAGGCCGAGAACTACCTCAAGAGCACCAACCTCGCCGATACCGCCTACTTCGGCGCCGAGGCCGAGTTCTTCATCTTCGACAACGTCCGCTTCGACCAGAACCAGCACTCCGGCTTCTACTTCATCGATGCCGAGGAAGGCCGCTGGAACTCCGGCCGCGAACTCGATAATCTCGGCTACCGGCCCCGCTACAAGGAAGGCTACTTCCCGGTTCCGCCCACCGACCATTACCAGGATCTGCGGGCCGAGATGGTGGAGGTGATGATCCAGTGCGGGCTGCACATCGAGTGCCATCACCATGAGGTCGCCACCGGCGGCCAGTGCGAGATCGACCAGCGCTTCGACACCCTGGTGAAATCCGCCGACAACATGATGGTGTACAAGTATTGCATCCGCAACGTCGCCTACCAGTACGGCAAAACCGTCACCTTCATGCCCAAGCCGCTGTTCGGCGATAACGGCAGCGGTATGCACACGCACCAGAGCCTGTGGAAGGACGGCAAGCCGCTGTTTGCCGGCGACAACTATGCCGGCCTTAGCCAGATGGCGCTATGGTACGTCGGCGGCCTGCTCAAGCACGCCCGCGCGCTTTCGGCCATCATCGCGCCCACCACCAATAGCTACAAGCGACTGGTGCCCGGCTACGAAGCCCCGGTCAATCTGGCCTATAGCCGCCGCAACCGCTCGGCAGCCGTGCGCATTCCCATGTATTCATCCAGCCCCAAGGCCAAGCGCGTCGAGTTCCGTCCGCCGGACCCGTCGTCGAATCCCTATATGGCCTTCGCCGCGATGCTCATGGCCGGGCTCGACGGCGTGCTCAACAAGATCGATCCAGGCGAGCCGCTCGACAAGGACATCTACGACCTCTCGCCGGAGGAGATGAACAGCGTTCCCTCCATGCCGGCATCGCTCGAAGAGGCGCTTACCGCTCTCGAAGACGACCACGCCTTCCTGCTGAAGGGGGACGTGTTCACCGAGGAACTCCTCGAAACCTACGTCGCCTACAAACGCAAGAATGAAGCCGACGCGGTGCGTCTTAGGCCTCACCCCTACGAGTTCGCCCTTTATTACGACATCTAGACGCGGTCTGCGGCTCTTGCCGCGAGCAGCCGCCCGTCTTGCCCGCCGCGCCGCTAGACGTTGACTCGCTGACAGTACACTGGTAGGGATATGTCCTTGATGTCTGACGAGATCCGGCAGCAGCCTGCCGCGCTCGAGAACACGCTCCGCCAGGAGAAGAAGGCGATGGAGCGGCTGCGCCGGCGGCTGGAAGCGAACCGGCCGAAACTGATCGTGCTGGTGGCGCGCGGCACCTCCGATAACGCCGCGCAGTTCGGGCGCTACCTGCTGGAAATCGCCACGGGAATCCCGGTATCGCTGGCCGCGCCGTCCATCTATACCCTCTACGGCGCGCCCGTCGGGCTGGGCCCGAACGACATGGTCATCGCCATCTCGCAGTCCGGCGAATCCACCGACACCAACCTTGTTCTGGAGCGGGCCAAGGCGGCGGGCGCGCTGACCATCGGCATCACCAACGAGGCGGAGAGCACGCTGGCGAAGATCGCCGATGAGGCCTTCCTCGTCCGCGCCGGGCGCGAGCGCAGCGTGGCCGCCACCAAAACCTACACCGGACAACTACTCGTGCTGTACATGATTGCCTGGGCGCTGGGCGCGGACCTGGCCATGGACGACCTCAAGCGGATACCGGAGTGGGCCGAGGCGGCGTTAAAGCTGGAGGACGAGATCGCGGAGCGTGCCATTCGTTACCGCTTCATGGAGCATGCGGTTGTCGTGGGCCGCGGCCTGAACTACGCCAACGCCTATGAGTTCGCCTTGAAGATGATGGAAACCTGCTATGTGGTAGCCGAGCGGTTCTCTTCCGCCGACTTCCTCCATGGACCGATCGCCATGGTGGAACAGGCATTCCCGATGTTTCTGTTCGGTCCGTCCGGCGTGACGTGGTCCTCCATCGCGGAAATGCGCGAGAAGCTGCTCGCATTGCAGGCCGACTCGCTGCTGCTGACCGACAAGAGCAATCGCGCGGCGCTCGAGGGCGATAAGAAGCGCACTGTATGTATCCCCGCCAGGCTGGCCCATAAGGGCTCCCTGCCCGAGGATCTCTTCACCCCCATTCCCTACATTGTTCCCGCCCAATTATTCGCCGCAAGCTTGGCAATCGAGAAGGGATTAAATCCCGACCAGCCGCGAACACTTAGCAAAGTGACACAAACGTTGTAGCGGACACTGTAACAATCCGGTGGTATGCTTGCCCTCAATGGGAATCAAGCAATCGCTGTACGTTCTGTTGGTCTGCGCCTCTACCTCGCTTTTGGCGCAGGAATACCGGGCGACGATTTCGGGGCTGGTGACGGATCCGAGCGGCGCTCCCATCACAGGGGCACAGGTGGAAGTCACCAGCGTGGAACGCAACGTCTCCTACAAGGGCGAGACGAACGAATCGGGCCGGTACCTGACGCGGTTCCTGCCGCCCGGCGCGTACACGCTGGTGGTGCAAAAAGACGGATTCAAGAAGCTGGTGCGGGAGAAGTTGGTGTTGTCGGCGGTGGACCGCCTGAGCCTGGATCTGCGCATGGAACTGGGCACGGTGGCCGACAGCGTGACCATTAACGCGGAACTGCCGGCGCTACAGACCGAGACAGCGTCGCGTTCGGCCACCATCGAGCAGCGGCTGGTGAACGATGTTCCCGTCAGCGGCCGCAACCTCTACCAGTTTCTGTTCACCCTGCCGGGCGTGACGAAGACCAGCCGTTACTGGGGCTCCTTCGAGCTATACGCGTTTGGCAATATCAATTCCATTTCGATCAATGGCGGGCGTTCCGGGGAAAACGAGACGCTCATCGACGGCATCAGTTCGGTCCGCGGCAGCCGTAGCGCCTCCTTTGCGCCGGCTTTGAACTCCATCCAGGAAGTGAGCGTTCTGACCAACTCCTACGACTCGCAGTACGGGCGTATCGGCGGCGGCGTCACTTCGGTAACGCTGCGCACCGGCACCAATCAACTGCACGGGCAGTTGTTCGAGTTCTTCAAGAACGACAATCTGAATGCCAACGGCTATTCGCGCAACTCGGTGGGATTGAAGCAGCCTGAGTTCAAGAACAACACCTTCGGCTTCACGGTGGACGGGCCCATCTACGTGCCGAAACTCTTCGACGGCCGCAACAAGATGTTCTTCATGATCTCCACCGAGTTCCTTCGCGAGCGCAATCCGCAGACGCAATTGTGGACCGTGCCGACGGAGGCGGAACTGCGTGGCGACTTCTCGGCCCTGGTCGACAACAGCCTCCGCGGGATCGGCATCTACGATCCCCTGACCACCACCTCGGCCGGTGCCCGCCAGCAGTTTCCCGGCAATCGCATTCCGGCCAACCGTCTGAATCCGGTGGCCAGCAAAGCCGCCAGCTTCTATCCGAAGCCGAACCGCGTGAGCGAGAGCCCGGACGGCCAGAATAATTATCTGTTCGTGAACAGTTCGCAGAACAGCTACAACCAGTGGCTAGGCAAGCTGGACTGGAACCTCACCGGTAACCACCGCGTGAGTGGGCGCTACGGCGAGACGCCCTGGTACAACTTCGCGCGTGTCCAGTGGGGCACCAATGCCGCCGAACCCAGCAGCGAATACCCCTCGACGCGCATTTCGCGTAATTGGGGCGCGGACTGGACCTGGACCCTCAACCCCGCCATGGTCTTCAACCTGCGCGGCGGCCTGGCCCGCTACGAAGGCTTCAGCGGCAACACCTTCGGCCGCGGCTTCAACCCCACCGAGTTGGGCTTCCCCCAAGCCTTGGTGAGCCAGTTCGTGGGGCTGCAGTACCCGCGCTTTAACCTCGGCGGCAACAACTACAGCCCTTTGGGCGCCGCGCAGACCAGCGGCTACGAGACGCAAGACACCTACAGCCTGCAGCCGAACCTGCAATGGATTCGCGGCAAACACAACATGAAGATGGGCGTGGAGGCGCGGCTATACAACAGCAACGCCATTCGCCCGGCGTCGGCATCGGGCAACTATACCTTCAACCGCAACTGGACACAGGCCGACGCGCAGCGCGCCGACGCGCTCTCGGGCAGCGTGCTGGCGACGTTCCTCTTGGGCTATCCCTCCAACGGCTTTGTCGACCGCAACATGGACCCCGCCTACCAGAACCGCTACTTCGCGATGTTCTTCCAGGATGATTGGAAGATCGCCCGCAATATCACGCTGAACCTGGGCCTGCGCTGGGATTACGAAGGGCCCATCTACGAGCGCTATGACCGCCAGGTGTCCGCGTTCGATACCAATGCCGCCAGCCCGCTGGCGAACCGGGCGCCAAACCTTAAGGGTGGCCTAACCTATGCGGACGCGAACAACCGCCTGGCCTTCAATCGCGATCTGAATAACATCCAGCCGCGCGTGGGCGTGGCCTGGCAGGTGCGCGAGAAGTGGGTGGTGCGTGGCGGGTACGGCCGCTACTTCCTGGGCCAGAACGCCGCCGGTCCCGACACTGGCTTCAGCCGCCGCACGGACTTGATTGCCTCGACGGATAACAACCTGCGGCCGGCGGTGGACCTGACGGATCCCTTTCCAAGATCGCTGTTCCCCACGGGCTTGCTGCAGCCGATCGGCAGTTCGCAGGGCCTGGCAACCAATCTGGGGCAGGGCGTCACGGGCCAGTTCCGCGACCGCTGGTTGCCGCGCACGGATCAGTTCTCCTTCGGCTTTCAGCGGGCGCTGCCGTGGAACTGGGTGATCGATACCTCGTACGTGGGTAACCTGACCCGCGGGCTTCCCGTTGCGCTTGGCCAGAACTTCATTCCACTGGCGGAGTTGACGCGGCTGCCGGTGGCCGACCGTCCGGCGTACTTCAATGCCGGCGTGGCGAATCCCTTCGCCGGGGCGCTGCCCGGGTCGGCGTTTAACGGCGCTACCTATCCGCGGCAGCAGGCGCTGGCGCAGTATCCGCATTTTAACGGGGTGACGATCAGCAACGTGCCAATCGGCGCGCAGAGCTACCATTCCTGGCAGACCAAAGCCACGCGGCGGTTCAGCAGCGGCCTCGCCATGCAGGTGGCATACACGTGGGGTAAGACGCTGGAGCGCGTCTCGCCGTTGAACGGGCAGGACACGGTGCTGGGAAACCTCACGGCCACTCCACTGGAACAGCGTTTGAACGAGTTCGACATTCCACACACACTGTCGATGGCCTTCGGCTACGACGTACCGTTCGGCAAGGGCCGCAAGTGGAGCACGGGGAACCGGCTCCTGGATGGCATTGCCGGCGGTTGGAAAATCAACGGTATGTACATCCGGCGGTCCGGACAGCCGCTGGAGTTCCCGAACGCGGCGCCGCAGGTGGCGCGCAGCGCAAAGTTGAGCGATGCCCAGCGGGACGACCTGGCCCGCCAAGCCGGCCGCGACAAGTTTAATCCCTTCTTCGACAAGTGGTTCGACACCGGCATCTTTCCCACCCGCGCGCAGGCGGCTTTCACGCTACGCGACTTCCCAACGCGTTTCCCGGATGTGCGCAGCCCCGTTCTGGATAGCTGGGAACTCTCGGGATCGAAGGAGTTTCCGATCAAGGAGCGGGTGCGTGTCCAGTTGCGCGCCGACTTCCAGAACGCCTTCGACCAGCCGTACTTCGGGCGTCTGGTGGCCACCAACGTACAAGACTCGCGATTTGGGCAGTTGAATCCGGCGCAGGACAACCAGCCGCGGGTCGTCGTGTTGGTGTTGAAGGTGATCTTCTGAGCTTTGCGAACAGTCTGCGCCTGGGCCTGGGGAGGGCGATTCTCCAGGCCCGGCGCGAGGATGTTTCGCCGTATCGGGATCTGCTCTTGGATGCCTGCCTATGAACCGGGTGACGAAAGGCTCGTCGCGGACTGGATCGGAGAAGCGGCGGACCCGGAGGAGCGCCACGGCTTGCAACTCGGCGCACTTACGTTCTTCAAAGCCCACCCCTACCGCGACATTGAAGTGCCGGTGTGGGAGTTGTTGTACGAGGAAGGCGTTTGTGGATTCTGCCGGGGTTCCGTCGTGCGCCGCCTGATGAAGTTAGCGGCGCTACGGGAGGACCTACGCGCCGAATGCGCCTGGGATTCCGTCGCTGAAACCCGCGCTTCCGTTTCCTGATACAAACTCGGTTCCACCTACACCTTTTTCCACGCCCGTTAATCAGGGCATGGAGGTATATGAATCGCCGTCTCTGTCTCCTTTCGCTTCTCTGTTCGCTGGCCGCAGCCGCCACGGATGCCCGCGGGGCCACCATCGTCTCGGTTTCCGGAAATGCGAACGGCATCTTTGCCAGCACCGCCATCACGGCGGCAGGTTGGACGCAAACCGGCTCCTACAATAACGTATCGGTCTCGGCGATTTTGTCCAATGCGTCCGGAACGGGTGCGGGCCTGGCGATGCATGCCTTTCTCACCAACGCCATCGGCGCAGGCACCACAGTCGCGAATGAAATCGCTTCGGTTGGCTTCAACCTGAGCCCTGGCCTGCAGCAGAACGTTCCCCTGTTCGCGGGCCTGACGCTGGGGCCGGGCGATTACTTCCTGGTCATGCAGCTCGACGGCGGAGGCACCGGGCAGGGGGGCTGGGCCGTGGCGATCCCCACCATTGTCACGGACGCCGGCGTGACGCGAGTGGGAGACCGCTTCGCCAGCACCGCCGCCGGCTATGCCCCGGCATCGGCAACGAGCCTCATCAACAGCTCGCAACAGCTTCTTTATACTGTCCAGACCGTTGACAGCGCGGTACCGGAGCCTTCCACGGCGGCCCTCGTTGCCGTGGGATTGGGTCTGGCGCTGGCCAGAGGCGCGCGCCGCCGGGGATAATCCGCGGAATCTTTGATAGAAACCGCGCCCGCCAGGCACTTACCCTATAGAGGTGAGTTTACGGCAACCATGTCAACATCCCCGATGCATGACCTTTGCGGCAAGCGGATCCTGGTAACCGGAGCATCCTCCGGGATCGGGCGGGAAGCGGCCATTCAGTTAAGCCAACTCGGCGCCAGTGTCGTGCTGGTGGGCCGCTCGGAGGACCGCCTCACCCAGATGCTCGGCGAGTTAGGCCCGGAGCCGCACGCCGTTGCTCCCTTCGACCTCAAGGATACCGACGCCATACCCAAATGGATGGCCGAGGGCGCGGGCAAGTACGGCCGTCTCCACGGACTGGTTCACTGCGCGGGCCTCCACGCCCTGCGGCCGCTGCGCACGATGACCACAGCCGCCGTGGAGGATCTGTTCCGTCTCAACGTCACCTCCGCCTTCCTGCTGGCCAAAGCCTTCCGCCAGAAGACGGTTCGCGCCGAGGGAATGTGCAGCCTGATCTTTCTTTCGTCCGTGGTGGGCTTGGCCGGTCAGGCCGGCGTCTCCAGTTACGCAAGCTCGAAGGGCGCGCTCCTCGCGCTCACCCGCAGTCTCGCTCTCGAACTGGCGCCGGAGTCCATTCGCGTCAACGCAATCGCCGCCGGCATGGTCCACACGCCAATGTCCGATAACCTGAAGCGTCTACTGGGAGAGGAAGCGTTCCAGAAGGTGCGCGCCATGCATCCACTCGGTTTGGGTGAGCCCCGAGACGTGGCGAACGCGATTTCGTTCCTCCTGTCGGACGCTTCCCGCTGGATCACCGGATCCACCCTCGTGATCGACGGCGGCTACACGGCCCATTAGCGGCCCGGTGATAAGCTCTGGGGATGCGAATCCGACGGCGTGATACCTTTGCGGCTCTTCTGGCGCCCGCGCTTCCCTCCCCGGCGCAATCCACCGGCGCTGCTTCGAAACTGCGCTTCGAAAAGATCGACTTCACGGCGGTGATCGTACCCATGAAGCAGGGCACCGTCTATAGTCCGGACTTCGGCCCTACACTGGACCAGCGTCTGGTCGATTTCCCCAAGTACCCCAAATTCATCGTCGAGATCCAGGCCAGCGGCGGGCCGTCGGGCATTGGAGAGAGCTCGCGCGAGGTGCCGCTCGCGTCGGTGCGGGCCAACGCCGAGTGGCTGAAAGGGAAGACTTTGGCGGATCTGGATTTCGCCAAGCCTTCGCTCGGCATGCCCAGCGGCACTACGTCGGATGCCTTCGAGATCGCGATCTACGATATCCTCGGCAAGCACCTCGGACTGCCCGTCTGCGCGCTGCTGGGTGGCTGTCACCAGAGCAAGGTTGCGGTCAGTTATTGGACGGGCCAGCGCACCACGAAAGACATGCTGGAGGTTTGCCGCAAGGCGGTGGAAGGCGGCTTCCACAACCTGAAGTTCAAGGCGCGCAAGGGCGAGAATCCGAAGCCGCTGCTGGAAGCGGCGGTGAAAGCCGCGCCGGGACTGACCTACATCATCGACTTCAACTCCTCGTATGAGGATGTCGCGTCCTTTGTGAAGATGGCCGCGCCGTTGCGGGAGTTCCCCTTGACCATCGAAGACCCAGTCACGAAGCGCCTGGACTGGTTCCGCCAGATCCGCGAGCAGACGAAGATCCCGATCGCTCTCACGCCCAGCGGGCCCAAGCAGGCTGTCGATGCGCTCAAGGAAGGCGCGGCCGATGTCTTCAACAACAGCATGAAGTCCCGCGATTTCGTCAATCTGGGCTATCTCGCGGAGTTATCCGGAGTGCGCATGTGGCACGGCAGCGGCGTGGAACTGGGGGTACGCGACATGTGGTTCGTCCACAAGGCGGCGGCAACCAAGAGCTGTACGATCCCATCGGACACGCTGTCCTATCTGCGGGAGCACGACCTGCTCGCCGAGCGCTTCACCCCGAAGAAGGGATTCGTGGAGATACCGAAGGCGCCGGGGTTGGGGGTGACGCTGGATAAGGCGGCGGTAAGGAAATTCAAGGCCTGAAAACGAAAACCCCGCCAAGGCTCACCGGCCAAGGCGGGGTTCTGTATTTGTCCGCGATGCCGTGCGTTAGAACTGCAGCATCACAGTGATGTTCATAAGCGGCTGGCCGCCGAGCGACGCCGTGCGGGGATCGGACGACACCTTGCCAAAGGTTCGTGGATTCTGGAAGTCCACAGCCGTTGTTGGCGGGTTGAAGTTAAAGGTCTTCAATGCGTTCTGGAAGTCCCAACGCAATTGAGCCTTGATTCTTTCGCGAATCTGGAAGTTCTTCTGCGCCGAGACTTGCGACCAAACCAGCGGAGTGCCGGTCATGATGTTGCGGCCCGCATTGCCGACCAGGAAGCTGCACGAGTTGAGGAGATCCGTCCGCGCCTGGGTGCCGGCGGCGGGCAGGGTCTGGGGACAGCCGCCGGGTAGCGCGAAGTGGCTCATCTCGACGACTGGGTTGGTGTTCTGCACGTTGAAGCGGTCACCGCCAATGTCGCGCCAACCGTTGCGGAGGCTCGGGCTGCTGACGACGTCGGGACGCCGGTTGCCGGCAAAGCCCGGGTAATAGTTGTACGGAGAGTTCTGGAAAGTGAAGTTGAGCGGGTTGCCGGACTCAAAGGTCTGAATCCAGGAAATTTCAAATCCGCTCAGCAGCCAGTTCACCGCGCGGTTGGAGGCCGAGAACCTCTTGTTCTTGCCAAAGGGCAGTTCCCAGTTGATGGTGGAGATCCAGCGGTGGTTCCGGTCGTAGCCGGCACGTCCCTTTTCGAGGCTCCGGTTCTGAATCGGGGCTACGCCGGAGCCGGCGTTGTCCGAATCCTGGCTGTTGATGGCCTTGGAGAAGGTGTAGAACGAACTGAAGAACATGCCGTTGGCATAGCGGCGTTCGATCTTGGCCGTCCCGGAGTGGAAGGTGGAATGGCCGAAGTTCGAGCGCATCATCACGTTGCCGAAGTGCGGGAAAGGCCGGAAGTTCTGCGACGCCGCCAGCACCTGATTCCGAAGCGTCTGGTCGTTGCGGGCAAAGTCGATGGGGAAGGTGTTGATGTTCCAGTTCTCGATCAGGCCGACGCCGGCCGAGCCCTGGTAGCTGAGTTCGAGCAGGTAGTTTTGGGAGAGTTCCCGCTGAACGGTGCCGTTCCAGTTCATGGAGTAGGCGTTGCGGAGGTTCGGGTCCCAATAGGCTGCATTGCGGGCGCTGAAGTTCTGCCCGCGGAAGGGCGAACTGCCGTTTGAACGAAGGTTGAATTGAATGGGATCCGGTCCGCGGCTCAGGCCCCAAACCGGACTCGGGTTGCCGGGCGCCGCCTGCTGGTTGGTCTGGGCGACCCATTCGTCGAACTGGATGCGCGCGCCAGGAAACTTGGTATCGATGGTGTACATGCCAAAGCCGCCGCGCAATACCCACTTATCCTGAAACTGCCATGCCGCTCCGATGCGGGGGTTGAAGTTATTGTTATCGCGCTGGCTGAGGCCGGATCCGAAGACAAGCCCCCCGGGGCGGCCCGTGACGTCGTCGGTGACCGTGGGACTGAAGTTGGACAGGCCGCCGTACTTGGCGCTGAAGGGCGACTCGTTCGAGTAGCGGAGGCCGATGTTCAGGGTGAGCCGCGAGGTGACCTTCCAGTCGTCCTGCAGGTAGAAGCTGTGGATGGAGGAACGGGGCAGCCAACTGGTCAGCTCCGAGAAAAACTCGGCGTTGGAAACCTGGCCCGTGAGGAAGCCGGCGAAGTAGTTGCCGGTGTTGGGCTGGAGCGCGCCGCTGGCGAGGACGCCCGAGGTGACGCCATCGAAGGACAGGATGGCGGGGCGCGCCAGATTCGCTGAATTCAACCGGAAGCGCAACAGTTCATAGCCGAACTTGAGGGCGTGACGTCCGCGAATGACGGTCGTGTCGTTGCGGAAAGAGACTGTTTCGTTGAGGAGGCGGCTCGGCGTTGAGCCGGTAATGCCGTAGAGCGCTCCTGGCGTATCGCGGCCACCGGAACCGAAGGCGGGCATGACGGCTCCGTCCATGTTGGGGATACCCAACTGGCGAGGCCAGTCGCCGCCGAAACTAGGCACGTCCGTTTTGTTCTCCCGGCGGTAGTAGCCGACGCGGGCATCGTTGACGATGGAGGGAGAGATGATCCAGGTCTTGCCGACGGAGTAGTTGGCATTCGCGAAGGGGGCATAGTTGCCCTGCTGGTGGTCGAACTCGGCGCGGTCTTCGCGGATGTTGATCGGGCGCTGGAAACCGGACTGCCCATTGTAGGTGTAGGATCCGTAGATCTTAAACGCGGGGTTGAACTGGTGGTCCAGGCGGAGATTGTAGTCGTTGAAGAAGACGCGGGCGAACTCGTCGGCCATCAGGTTGCCGACGGGGCCGAGAGCGTTGAAGGTGCCGGCTTGGTTGGGCGCCACCCAGGGGTCGAATTCGAGCACCTTACGGGCGACGGGGTCGAAGCGGGCCAGGGGAATCCGGTTGCCGGGGAACGGGTCGCGCTGCCATTGGCCATTGACTAGGCGGGTGGTGGCGGGATCGAAGATCTGGTTCGGATTGGCAACGCCGGGGAAGTTGAAGTCGCCCTGCTTCATGGCGAGCGTGGGGGTGGTGGCTTGCACCTGGGCTACCTTCTTCTCGTGGAGCCGCTGGTAGCCGAAAAAGAAGAAGGTTTTGTTGCGGCCGTCGTAAAGTTTGGGGATGACGATGGGCCCGGCCAGGCTGGCGTCGGGCATCATGAAGAACGCGGGGAACCCGTCGGGCCGGCCGGGGCGCGGCTGGCTGTCGCGGAGGCGGTCGAAATAGAGCCGGTGCTGCATCCGGCGGGTGCGGCCGTAGAAGGACCCCATCCCATGCAGTTCGTTGGTTCCGGAGCGTTTGACGACGCTGATAACGCCGCCCGCGGTATGGCCGTATTCGGCCGGAGGCACCGTGGTGATGACCTTGACCTCGGCGATCGAGTTCTGCAGGGTTTTAACGGCGCCAGTACCGTTGAGCTGGTCATTGCCGCTAACGCCGTCTTCGAAGAACCCGGTGGTGGAGGCGCGCTGGCCCGCGATGTTGTAGTTGCCCAAGCCGCCGCCATAAGCGTAGCCGCCGGTTGTGAGGCCGGGGACGATGTTGAGAGTCGAGTTGACATAGCGCTGGTAGAGCGGCATGTCGTAGAGCACCTTGCCATCGACCACCGAGCCGGTGGCCGAGGTCTCGGTCTCGAGCAACTGCGCCGCGCCGGTGACCTCGACGGTCTCCGCGACGCTGCCGACGCGCATGGGGATATCAATGGCGAGTGTGTCGCCGGTGCGCAGTTCGACATTATCGCGAACGACGCGGTTGAAGCCTTGCGCTTCGAATGTAAGGCGGTACATCCCCGGCTGTAGGGACAGCACGCGGTAGATACCTTCGGTATTTGTGGTCGCCGTGGCCGTGAACTTGGTGCCGGTGTGCACGACGGTCACCGAGACACCGGGAATGGACGCGCCCGAGGGGTCGGCCACAGTCCCAGTGATGGTGGATGTCCCGATCTGCGCCATCAGCGCGCCAGCCAGTAAGTACGTTGAAAGAAAAACACCCGTAACGATTTTCCCAGTCATTCCGCTCTCCCTTGCGAGGTAATTCAGCGTAGCTATTCCAGAATGGAGTCAAGCTGGAGTCAGCCGAGTGAAGGGATACTATCAAAACGATTCGGTGAGCGCAATAGGTCCCATAGAGTACGTCCGGCAGAGTTTCCCGCGTTTCGCCGCGTACGGATCACTGCCTTGACGAACTACTGTTTTTGGGTTCGGGCCGTTGGCAACAGCCAAGTAAGGTCAGAAGGCGAACTTAAGCCCGAACTGATTCGTGCGCATCGCCCCGGCGCCGGTAATCTGGCCGTACTGCGGCGAGGTGAGATTGGTGTTCGGATCGCCCCAGTTGGGGTGGTTGGGGAAGTTGAACGACTCGAAGCGGAACTCAAGGTTCATGCGGTCGCCGAAGCGGAAGCGCTTCAAAGCGGAGAAGTCCAAACCGATCAGTCCCGGGCCGATGTAGGGATTGCGGGCGACGTTCCCTTCGCGGTACGTCAGCTCATTGACCCCGCGGGAATCAAGCACCGTGCAGGTGATGCTGGCGGCGCCGCGACCGCTGGGAGAGCGCCGGAAGTACTCCTGGGGCGTGGGATTGTCGAGATAAGGGCTGATGCCGGTGGCATCGCCACGGCTGCCCTGGGTGATGCCGGCGATATCGCCGCAGTTCCCGCCATTGAAAGGCGACCCGGTGGACATCGTGAAGATGCTGCCCAACGACCAGTCGCCGGCGATCAGATTACCTGCCCGTCCCAGATCGCGCTTGCCTTTCCCGAACGGCAGTTCGTAGAGGACGGAACTGGTGAAGCGGTGAAGTTGGTGGAACTGCGACAAGCCCCGTTCGCGGGAGAAGTCGTAGTTATTGGCGGGGAAGAGATTGTCGCCGTCGTTGGTGCGGATGGCGGAGCCATCGTCGATGGAGCGCGCCCACGTGTAACCCAACAGGTACGTGAGGCCTTTGCTGAACCGCTGCTGGACTTTGACGATACCGGAGTTGTAGTTGGAGTTAACGTGGCCGCCGATGGTCTGGATACGGCCATAGATGTTGGCGCCCCACGGGCGGCGGTCGTTGGCCGAGCGGGTATCGTCGGGGCCGGAGCGGTAGATGGGGTCATTCCAGCCGTACATGCGCATCAGCTTGTGCCCGGCGTTTCCCTGGTAGCCAACCTCGACCATCATGGAACCGGTGAGTTGATGCTGGACGTTCAGCAGGTACTGGTGCACATAGGCCGTCCGGCGATCAGCATGATTGGCGAGCATGTAAAGACCCGACAAGCAGAGTCCGTCCCAGTTGCTGCATGTGGCATTCGCCGCCGCACGGGTGGCCCAGGGGTTCTGGATGTTCGAGGCAGGAACAGGGTCGAGCGAGCGGGCCGATTCCCGGAAGCCGAGGTTGCGGGCCATGTCCCAAACTGGATTGCCGGTGTCCTGCGCATAGAACAGGCCATAGCCCGTGCGCACGGTCCAGCCCTGGCGCGGTTGCCAGGCAAGGCCGATGCGAGGCGCCCAGTCATTCTTGTCGGTCATCACCGTGGCACGGCCGAACATGGCGTCATCACCGGTCTCTTTGGGGATGATGTCGGCCATGTGAACATTGAGCCCCTCGTGGAAATCGCCTGGGCCGGGACGAACGAGCACGGGCACGGGGCAGTTGCGGTCGATGCCGCTGTCATTCACGCCATTGCAGAACATCTTGACGTTGAAGATGCCGCGATAGCGGTCGGCAAAGGGCGGGGTGATCTCATAGCGAACGCCGAGGTTCAACGTGAGGTTGTTGGTGATCTTCCAGGTATCTTCGGCATAGAAGGCGCCGGACCACTGCCGGAACTGCGTGTTTGCAAGACCGAGGGCCCGCGTTGCCTCCTGCGCCCATCCCAGCAGGCCGGTGGCAAACGCAACGCCGGTGTTGGCGGTGTTCGAAGGATCAGCCGTGTGGCGGCTGGAGAACTGGAAGAAGCCGCGCGGGAACTGATTGCCGATCTGGTTAAAGCGGCGGCTGGCCACTTCTCCCCCGAACTTGAAGGTATGCTTGCCGCGGACCCAACTGAGGTTATCGAGCAGTTGGTAGGTGCGGTTGCGCATGACGAAGGGCGCTTCGGTATTCTCGCCCCAGCCGGAGACGAAGTTATTGCCGTCGAAGCCGACGCCGGGTGTTCCCCAGGCCGCCTGGATGGGAGAGAAGAGGCCGGGGATGGCGAGTTCGCGGGTGACGTCGCGCTCGCCATTAAACCGGGTGCCTTTGTCGTTATCGAAGATGTTCGCGCCGAGGCGGAGTTCGTTGACGACCGAGGCGGAGAAGGTGCGGACATTGGAGATCATGGCCTGCCAGGTCTTGGTCGAGATCTTCTCGTCCTGGGCGGCGAAGGTGAGGCCGCTCTGGACGAACTCACTGCCCCAACTGAGGCGGCCGAACCATTGGGATCTGGGGCTTTGGGTAAGGTCGATGCGGGTGGTGAACTGGTCCCAATCGGTGGGGCTGGGGGCGTTCCGCACATAGTTGAACGGAGAGACGCCAGCAACGGCTCCAGGGACGTTCGGGAGGGCGTAGAACTCCAGAAGTTTTACAAACTGCGGCTGGAAGCGGGAGGTAGGGATGCGCTGGTTGGGGAACGGAGTGGCGGTCAACCTGCCGTTGGCGCCAGGCCGGATGGTGTCCGGGTCGTAGATGGGACGGAGGCCGGGTCCGGAGAAGTCGCCCGCGACCATGGCGGCATCGGCGACGGTGGTTCGCCGGACGGCCGCGACACGCTCGCGGAGGCCTTCGTAGTTAGCCATGAAAAACAGGCGATCCTTGCCGCTGAAGACTTTGGGGATGACCACCGGCCCATCCAGCGTGAAGCCGAACTGATTGCGCCGGAACGGATTCTTGGGGCCGTCGGCGAGCCAGGGGCGGGCCTGGATCGCGTCGTTACGGAGGAACTCGAAGAGCACGCCGTGATAGTCATTGGTGCCCGGCTTGGTGTTGACGTTAATCTGGGCGGGCGAGCGTCCGAACTCGGCGGAGTACACGCCAGTCTGGACTTTGAACTCCTGGAGCGCGTCGACGGAAGGACGAACGACGAAGGTGTTGAAGTTGACGTCGGTGTTCTCGACGCCGTCGAGCGTGAAGCGATTGAACTGCTGGCGCATGCCGGCGATGGAGAGGGCCTGATTGGCGCGCTCGCCACCCTGGCGGCCGCTGGCCTGGCCACCGGCGCCCATCTCGGCGCTGACGTTCGGGCTTAGCCGCACCAGTTGGAGGTAGTTCCGCCCGTTAAGGGGAAGCTCGACGATGCGGCGCTGTTCGATGACGGTGCCGGTGGCGGTGCTCTGCGTCTGGAGCATCTCGGCGAGCGCGGCGACCTCGACGGTCTCGGTGACGGCGCCGACTTCGAGGGTGAAGTCGACCTGGAGGACATCGCCCACCTGGAGCGTGCGGTCGCCGGCGACAGCGGCTTTGAAGCCCTGCACCTTGGCCTCGATGCGATAGCGGCCGGGAACAAGGAACGGCACCGAGTACGAGCCGGAAGTGTTAGTCTCCACGCGCCGGAGCTGGTTAGTAGCAATGTTCGTGATGGAAACGGGGGCGCCGGCGACTGCCGCGCCCGTAGTATCGGTAACAGTGCCGGTTATCTCGCCATAAGTCTGGGCATATAAGCCCGCGGCGAAAAGACACACGAATCCCCAACGCCCTATTACGACGGTCATAACTCACCCCTTGGCCGGATGGCCCGTTACTATGGGCAAACCGCATCACCCAACGCGGTTTTGCCGTTTGGGTAACGCTATCATCGGAAACCGCCGGTGACAATCGGAGAATTGCTGTATGCGGGGATGCAGATGGCAGGAAGATACGGGGCTGCCTGTATGAGACAGCCCACTGAGAACGGGAGAGTTATTGCTTCTTGGTCTGGGGGCCGCGGTAACGCTTCACGTACTGTTCCCAAAGGCGCGGCTCGATGCGGGGCTTCAAGTAGTCCTCGTATTCCTTGATGAGGGCGGGATCGGAAGGACGGCCGTAGATCTCGGAGGACTTCCACTTCCCTTCGTCGAACTTCTTCTTCGTCCACTCATCGTGGACGTGGGTAATCTCGGCTTCGTCGACGAGTTCCTGCAGCAGGTGAGGCGGAATGAAGAAGACGCCTTCGCGGTCGCCGAGGACCACGTCGCCTGGCATCACCGTCACCTTGCCGATGCGGACGGGGACATTGATGCCGGCCACCATCACTTCGCGGATGGCGGCGGGGACCGCTTCGCGGAAGTAGCCACCCATGCCGACCGGAGCGATGCCGTTGAGGTCACGGATGGCGCCATCAATGACGAAGCCGGTACCCGTGGTCTTCCAGACGTAATAGGCGAGGTTATCGCCAACGATGCCGCCGGCATCGAGATTGCCGAACGCGTCGACGACGAAGACGTCGCCCTTCTGGAGCATGTCGAGGGCGGTCTGGTGGGAGAGGCGGCCTTTGCCCCCGTTCTTCTCGCGCCACTCCTTCTGGTCGACCTCGGCGATGTCCGGGCGGGTGGGCATCATCTGGAGCGTGAAGGCGCGGCCGGCGAGGTTCTTACCGGGGTTGAGGACCTTGAAGCCATCGGCATACTGGTTGGTATAGCCTTTGCGGGCGATGGCGAGGATCTCTTCGGCTGACATGGCATTCAGCTTGGCTATAAGGGTGTCGGGCACCTTGGGGCGGCCATCGGGGAAGCGATCATAAGGGTTCTGCGCCGTGTACTTCAGCATCTGCTCACGGGTGAGCGAATGCATCTGGGCGAAGGCTGGAATGAGTAAGAGGAAACTGCACGCAACAAAGCGGAGCATAGGAATGCGAGTCCTTCCTGATAGCTACTTTTTGGAAAGCAGCTTTATATTACGAAACTCGATGTGATTGTCTTTCTGGCACTGAAAGCCAATGACGCCGGCGGCATGCTTGCTGTCATGGACATCGAGCAGTTTGGCGCCGTTGAGGGTGACAACGATGTGATCGCCCTGGAGCAGCACGTCGTACTGGTTCCAGACGCCGGGCTTGATCTTAACGGGCGAGGCTTTGGCGGTGCCGACGAGACTGCCGGTATGAAAGCCGGCGGGCTGGAAGTCCCAGACCTGGAGTTCATAGCCGGTGATGTGCGGCTGGCCCTCTTTCTGGGAACGCAGGAAGATGCCGCTATTGGTCTTCTCGTTCTGGGGCAGGAACTCGAGCTTGAGGTTGTAATCGCCGAAGCTTTGGGACGTCCCGAGCCAGCCGGGCTTGGCGCCCGTGCAGACGATGGCGCCCTTCTCGACCTTCCAATCGCCGCCGTTATAGGAATCCCAGCCGTTCATGGATTTGCCGTCGAACAGCAATTGCCATCCGGCGGACTTCTCGGCCTTGGTGAGCTTGTTGGGGCTCTGGGCGAAGGCGAGCGAAGCGGCAAGCAGAACAAGTGTAGTCATTCGATCTCCGAATCCTGATTAGTCATTATGGAGCGACCAACCACCGATCGCAATGGCGCGGGTTACGCTGCG
>CAYLPH010000054.1:0-58719 GCA_964385495.1 uncultured Candidatus Solibacter sp. | reverse complement strand
GCCGACCACTTCGGCCACATCGGCCTCAACTCCTGCATCCGCCTCGGCAAAGCCCTCGAAAAGTACAACCTCGCCTGGCTCGAAGACATGATCCCCTGGCAGTACGCCGGCCTCATGAAGAAGATCACCGACTCGGTCGACATCCCCATCCTTACCGGCGAGGACATCTACCTCAAGGAGGACTTCATCAAGCTCGCCAAAATGCACGCCGTCGATATCGTGCATCCCGACCTCGCCACCTCCGGGGGGCTGCTCGAAACCAAGAAAATCGGCGACGCGTGCCAGGAATACGGCGTCCCCATGGCTATGCATTTTGCCGGCACCCCGGTCAGCTTCATGGCCAACGTGCACTGCGCCGCGGCCACGGAAAATTTCCTCGCCCTCGAACACCATTCCGTGGACGTGCCCTGGTGGGAAGACCTTGTCGAGGGCGAAAAACCCCTCTTCTCCAACGGCTTCGCCAACGTGCCGTCCCGCCCCGGCCTCGGCATCACCCTCAACGACGAGGTTGTCAAACAGCACCTGCTCGAGCCCGGCTACTTCGAGCCCACCCCCTACTGGGACAAAGACCGTACCAACGACCGCCTCTGGAGCTAACCTCACCCAATGGGGGGCGGGTCCCCAGACCGGTCCCCAGACCCGCGCGCGACGCCCACGTCGCGCCCCTCCCCCATAGGCGGCAGCGGAAACACCAACTGCTCGCTCTCCACATTCCCCCTACCCCGCAACACCTGCCACACCCACGGCACCAGATACACCCACCCCCGCCGCGTCGCCACCGTATACGCCCGCCGCGCCGCCAGCATCACCCGCCACGCCCGCTGGCCGCGGTACGCCGCCAACTTCGATTGCATCTCCGCGGCGTACGCCCCCCAACCCGCCTCCCGCTCCGCATGATGCCGCCCCAACTCCCCATGAGCCTCCCGCCCGGCCGCAAGCTGCGCCTGCAACTCCCCAATCGCCCGGTCCCGCTCCCCAATTGTCTCCACCTGCGCCGCAATCACACCTTCGCGTGCCGCAAGCGCCGCATCCCGCTCCGCAATCGTCCCCAACTGCAAAGCAAGCGTCGCCTCCCGCTCGGCAACCAACCCCTCCAACCGCGCCTTCTCCTCATCCAGCGCGGCCACCCGCCCCCGCTCTTCCTCGAATGCCACCCGTGCCGACTCCCGCTCCCGCGCCGCCTCCGCCTCACTCCGTGCCAGGTCCTCCTTACCCACCCGGACGATATACTCGTAATTCGTTTGCTGGTCGCTCAGCCACGCCCGCAAAAACTTCTCCCGAGCCGTCAACGCCAGCACACCCTGGCGCAGCAGTTCCCTGCCCTCCCCGGTAAGCTGCGCCGGACGCGGATCGGCCACCAGCGCCGCAATCCTCGCAAAGGTCTCCCGAGCCGCGGCCCGCAACGGCTCCACCGCCACCGGAGCCTCACCCATCGCGCGCCCACAGGCCGCCTGCAAGGCCTCCGCCGTCAACTCCCCAGGCGCCACCCCCAAATACGGCCGCCCCACCCGTTCCAACAGATGCCGCACCTTGCCGTCATACGTGATCGCCACAAACGGCACTCCCGCCCTTAAACAGAAGATCGCCGCATGCAGCCGCATCGCCACCACCATACTGGCTGCCCCCAACAGCGCCGCCACCTCCGATGGCTGGTATCGCCCGCGCACCACGTAGCTGGCCGCCTCTAACCTCCCGTGCACCCGCCGCGCCACGGTGAGGTCGTCCTCCTCCTCCCCCGGAAACCGCTGGAATGGCACAAACACCAACTGCGCGCCCTTATGCGCCGCCGCGAACGCGTCCAACCCCCGCGCCAACTCCCGCTCCCAGACCTCCGGCTCCACCTCATGCGCCCAATGCCGGATCGCCACCACCACCCGCGACGCGCCCGCCGGCGGCTCCGGAATGCCCTCCTCCGCCCAAATCTCTCGAACCCGTTCCGCCGGCGCCGCGCTAAGCAGAAACGCCGGATCCGCCGTCACCTCCGCCCGGCCCGCCAGTTCCCGCGAAGCCTCATCCCGCACCGAAGCATAATTTGCCGCCCCAAACACCCCACGGACATACAACGCCGCCTCCGCCGTCAGCAGCGGACCCACCCCCACCGCGCACAACGCCAGCGGCTTCTCAAACAACGCCGCCAAAATCGCCGCCGTGGCGTGGAAGCCGATTCCCCAATTGCCCTCCGTCAAAAAGCCGTCCGCGTTCACCCCCCCGTAATCGTGAAAAATACCTCCGCCGCCCGTCACCACCAGCGCCGCATCCCGCACCGCCTGGGCAATCGCGGCCGTATCGCGCCACGAAATGGCCTCCACTTGATAGATGGCCGCCGTAACCTCCGGCGACCCCGATATCACCTGAAACCGCGTCCCCGCTCCCAATCGCTCCCGTAGTTGCTCCAGAATCACCGCCAGAATCGCTTCATCGCCGGTGTTCGAGAACCCGTAATAACCGCTGATCAGCACCGTCCCTTCGCTCGGCAACGCCATGAACTACCCCGCCGTCTCCTGCATTAACACCCGTGTCCGCCGCGCCACGGCACTCTCCACCATCCGCCGCCAAACCGATACCCTGACCGCCACCAAATCCTTGGCCATGAGGCCCTCATCTTAGCAGGAACCCCGCCCGTGCCGGAACGCACCTCCCCTTCATGTTTTTCGCAATATCCCTGAAGGGTTTTCGCCGCGAAAATCGTCTTACATCAATGTGGGAACCGTCTGGAATTACCAATGACAAAATACGATTTGGAGCAGAGTAGAGTGGGTTTTGGCGCGCCACGACCTCTCGCGCGCCGGTGAAGAAAAAACTCGTCAAAATGTCAGACACTCTTCTTGACTCGGGCTTCGGCAAAGTCGTAAGCTGAGGCCTCAACAAATAACGTCCGCAACCTCCCGCATCGCTTCCGCCGGCTGCTGTGAACGGCGTTCCGGCAGCGCGTCAGGACGCAAGGGTTCGCGCTGCCACGCACCAAAAGTGGGATGTGACGAAAGTGGCGGCAGCCCGTCCGGAGGACTCCAATCCAGTGATCGCCGTCAACATGAATCATGCAGCGCAAAACTAAAATGGTGAGTTTCCGGCTCTCGCCGGAGGAATACCGCAAACTGAACGACGCCTGCGAGTTGCAGGGCCTGGGCTCGATATCGGAACTCGCCCGTATCGCGCTGCAGCGGATGGTAGTCAATGGCATCGTCCATTTGCCGGCCGAGGAAACAAGCCTGGCGGCGGAGATCACGGAGTTGCAGCAGCGCGTACAATCACTCAGCGCGGATATCGACCGGTTGGCGGCGCGCCTGCGACTACCGAAGTAACTACCAAGCTCGCCAAAGCTCATGGGCAGGGCTGGTCTTCCGCGCGGGGCGGGAGAATACCGCCCGCCCAGTCTCCGCATCGACGGCGCCCTCCTCCCCTGCGTTACCCTCATAACGTGCGGTACCTCTGGGTCCTCCTGGTCTTCGTCGTCATCCTCTTCTCCCTCGCTCCAGCCCCGTGGCTGATCCGGTTCCTCCGGCACGTCCCCAATGACGACAAATTGCTCCACTTCCTCGCCTACACCGCCCTCGCCTTTCTTCCCGTCATCTCCTTCCGCACCGGCCCCCACAAACTCCAGGCCGTCCTCTTTGCCCTGGCCCTTGGCTACCTCCTCGAACTCGGCCAGTCCCTCGTCCCCGGCCGCCACTATGACCACCGCGATATGCTCGCCAATACCGCCGGCATTGCATCGGGAGCCCTGGCCGGCCTCCTCCTCCGATCCCTCGTCCGCCAGTCGCAAGCGTAGGTCCTTTTCGCCTATCAGGCCGTGGCGAAGCCCGCGCCGGCAAGCGGGTTTCTGGTTTTTTCACAAGCCCTCGCGGTCGCGGCTTCCAGCCTGACGCTACGAGTGGATGATATGGCTGCCCGGGCTGTTAATCCCGAGCGGAATCTCTTCCAGTTCGGGGACGGCGGCGCGTACGGCTTCCCGCTTGCCGGGGTCGACGACAAAGAGCATGCAGCCCCCACCGCCCGCGCCAAGAAGTTTGGCGCCGGAGGCACCGGCGGCTTTCCCCCGTTCGTAAATGCTCTCGATCTCCGGACTGGTGATGCCCGCGGCCAACTCCCGCTTGCGCTGCCAGGCTTCGTCGAGTAACTCGCCGAACTTAGCCAGATCGGCCCCGGAAGTCAGCAGAGCGTAACCGTCGTCCACCATCTCGCGCATCCGCACTAAGTGCCCTTTCTGGTCGCCAAGCCTGGGGATGATCGCTTTGGCGACATCGGCGGCACGCCGCTTGATCCCGGTGTGCAGCAGCAGCAGGTGGTCTTCCATCTCCCGCAAACGGTCGGGAGAAAGCGGCACCGAGTGTACGACGATGTCTTCGCGGGTGCGGAACTCAATCAATTTGAAGCCGCCGACCGCGGCGAAGACCTGGTCCTGGCAGCCGACGGCCTCCCCCAGCGTGTCCTGCTCGAGGTGGATAGCGTCGATGGCGAGGTCGATGGGGCGGCGCGCCTTGCCCTGAAAGGCATAGAGCGCATTCAGCAGGCCGACCGTGAAACTGCTGCTGGAGCCCAAGCCGGAAAAAGAAGGCAGTTCGCCGGTGTAGTTCAGTTCGACGTCGCTGGAGATGCCGCAGTGGCGCAGGCATTCGCGGAACGGGGCGTGTTCGATGTCTTCGAGAGACCGCACGCACTCCACCTTGCGATAGGCGATGCGGATCGAGTAATCGAACAGGCGCGAGTAAAACCGCGAGACCGACAGATAAGCGGAACGATCAATCGCCGTCCCGAGCACCGCCCCGCCGCCGTGCTTTTCAAAGTACGCCGGGTAGTCGGTGCCGCCGCCGAAGAAGCTGATCCGGAAAGGGGTCTGGGTGATGATCATGCGAAGTGCGTTTGGATAAAGGCTTCGGCCTGGCCAAGGCTGTCGGGCGTGCCGATGTCGAGGAACGGGGCGCGGACGGCCGCGACGCGGAGGTCGGCGCCGGCCTTCAACAGCGCGGGGAAGACATCGGTCTCCATGCTGAGCGGCTGGCGGTCGGGGAACTCTTCAAAGACGCGCTGGCGGAAGACATAGATGCCGGCGTTGATCACACCCGCTCCAGGGCGTTTCTCGGCAAAGCCGGTCAGTCTGCCGTCAGGGCCCACCGCCAATGTGCCGTAGCGCCCGGCATCGGCTGCCTCGACACCAACAATGACGCCGTCGGCGCCGCGGCGCATCCACTCCATGGCTGGCTTGAGGTCGGCAAGCACGAGCGAGTCGCCATTGCCAACGAAGAAAGGGTCACTGAGCCCCTGGCCTGCCGCGAACAATACGGCGCCGCCGGTGCCGAGCGGGATCGTCTCGGTGACGGTGCGGATCTCCATGTCTTGGGGCGGGTGCATGGCATAGTAGCGTTCGGCAACCTCGGCAAGGTGGCCGAGAGACAAAACCGCGCGGCTGACCCCCTGCTGCCGCCAGTAGCGCAGATTCCAATCGAGGAACGGGCGGCCGTTGACGGGAATGAGCGGCTTGGGCAGGTCCGGGTGCAGACTTTTGATGCGCGTGCCGAAGCCTCCAGCGAGCAGGATCACAGTGGGTGCAGTCATCAGAACAGGAACGCTCGTCCGAGGAAGATGGCCATCTGCTCGCGCGTGACCGGATCGGCCGGACAGTAAGTGGATGCAGTGCAGCCGCTGGTAACGCCCAGCTCGCGAAGCTTCTGCACGAAGGGAAACAGAGTGTTGGCCGGAGTGACGTCGGTGAAGTACGCGGTGGTGGGTGCGGGGAAGGTATCCCCATAGAGGGCGATCAACTTGCCGCGCACCAGGAAGATGGCCATATCGGCGCGGGTGAGGGTGCTTTCCGGGCAGTACTGGTTCGCGGCGCAATTGTTCGCGATGCCGAGATCGCGGAACTTCTGGATGTACTTGAAGAAGGGGTGGGTGTTGGAGACGTCGGTGTAGAAGGGCGTGGTGGGAAAGGTGAAGTTCTCGCCGAGCAGGGCGCGGACGATGAAAACGGCGATCTGGCCACGGGTAACCGAGTCGCCGGGGCAGTAAGTGGAAGGGGTGCAGCCGGTAGTAACTCCCCAAAGTTTGAGAACCGTGATGGCGTCGGAGAAGGGGTTACTGGTGGGAACGTCCGTAAAGGCGGCGTTGGAGGTAAGTGGGAAGAAGGAGGCGTGGGTAGCCCAGCGGCCGGTGGTGGTCCCGCGGGTGAGGGCGTATTGGCCGTAGGTCCACAGGCCGCCATTGGATGGGTCAATCGCGGCGCCGAAGGAATCGCCCCACTTAGGGCTGGCATCGAAGCGCTCTTCTCCGGCTTTGACGCGGTGGATGGACAGGTAGGTAAGGGCTCCGGCAGCATCCACGGTGGACCCGCTCACGATATTGCCCGGGAAGCCGTTCGTGGGACCGTGGGTTGCGGGTATCTCAAAGGCGGGGAAGAAGAAGCTGCCGCCAATGGCACGGCCCTGGGCGGTGACGCGGTTATTGGTGAGATCAATACGGTCCGTCGTGTAAGTGGTGGGTTCGTCGGAGTAGCCGGTATTACGGGCAATGTAAAGGATGTTATCGCGCAGGATGGCACGGAGGACGCGGTTGTCGCCCGCGCTCATGGCGAGCGAGGAATCCTTCTGTAAGAAGGTGGCCGGAGGAGTGTAGGTCCAGATGTTAGTGAGGTGGGAACGGGTGGCGGTCGGCGAGGTACTGGTAGGGTTGGCGATGCGCCATAAGGTAAGGTACGAGGCGGTGGGGGAGTTAGCGGCGTTGATGAGAATGCCGGAAGCCGAGTTATCGGAAGGGCGGCCCCGGACGACGGCCGGCTGGATACTGAGGGCGCGTGAGTTGTCTTCGTTGCGGAGATCCCAGAGGTCCTGGTAAGTCAGGTTGGTAGTGGCGGGGTTGTAGAGTTCGGACTTCTTGAGGATACGGACTTTGGCGTATTGGACGGTACTGTCGGCAGGATTAATCATATTCGCCGTGAGATAGACGGCAGTGCTGTCGTAGCCGAGTTGGGGGGAATCCAGTTCAAAGGAAGACTGAGTGGTGTTGTTACGGGAGCCTTCGAGGGCGTAGTGTTTGAAGCCCTGAGCGAAGGTAGCGCCGTTAGAAACCGAGAGCAGGAACCAGGTCTTCCGCGTGGCGGTTTCTTCACTATAAGCAAGGAATAGGAAGCGGCCATGCTGGGCGTCGTAGCGGAGAGTGGGATAGGTAATCGTGCAACCGGCGGTGCCGCCATTGGGGCAGATGGTGGTGATGATCGAGGCGAACCATTCGTTGAGGCTGACTTGGGTAATGGGCGTGCCGGTGCGACTGTAGCGGGCAATGGAAGAGCTGACGGCGAGCAAAATATCCTCGGGGCCAACCGCGATCTCCGGATGGGGAGGGTTGCGGCCACCGGTGAGACCGATGCCATCGAAGGCGAGGGTGGGCGAGATGGCAACGGGGGTTTGGCGTTCGGCAACGGCGGAGGCGTCGCGGCCCGGCGCGGCGCGCTCGACGGTTTCAAAGTAGCTGGGAGCGGTGAAGCGCGCGGGCTGCGCTTGGAGCATGGCAAGCGAGAGGCCAAAGGATAGCAAAGAGAACCGCATGAAAGGAATCCTTATGGTATCAAGGCGAACGGGTGCACGGATGTTGCGGCGTGGCTTATTGTGGATAGAACATGATGAGCCTTGTGTTGGTGGCGCTGATGGCATCGCCCGTGGAGGCGCAGACGTTGCAGGGCGTGATGGATCTGCACGCACATGCGGCGCCGGACAGTACGCCACGGTCGATTGACTATCTAAATTTAGTGCGGCTTGCGAAGAAACACGGCTATCGCGGGCTGGTGTTAAAGAACCACTATGAGCCGACGGCCTCCTGGGCGGCGATCGCGCGGCAGGAGGTGCCGGGGATCGAGGTATTCGGCGGCATTGCGTTGAACCGCACGGTGGGCGGGGTGAACGCGGCGGCGGTGGAGCGAATGACGCGCGTGGATGGCGGTTGGGGCAAAGTGGTGTGGATGCCAACTTACGACAGCGAGCATCATGTGAAGGGCGGTGGCGAGAAGCGGCCATTTGTTTCGGTGTCGAAGAATGGGAAGCTCCTGCCGGAAGTGTTGGAGGTGTTGGACCTGATCGCGAAGCACAAGCTGGTGCTGGCCACCGGGCATTCGAGTCCGGCCGAGAGTTTGCTGTTGATAGCGGAGGCGCGCCGGCGGGCAGTGGCTTCCATTATCGTGACGCATCCGTTCAATAAGCAGGTCGGGATGAAGGTAGAGCAGTTGCGGGAGGCGGTGCGGCTCGGAGCGATGGTGGAGTTTGTGGCGAACGGCGTGTTGGGCAATCTGAAGGAATCGACGTTTGAAGAGTATGCGAAGTGGATGACGGCCGTGGGGTTTGAGGCTGCCGTGCTGACGAGCGATTTCGGGCAGAAGGGGAATCCGCTGCATCCGGACGGCATGTTGCAGGTATTTGAGGGTTTGAAGAAGGCGGGATTAACGGCGGCGCAACTGGAGATGGCCGCGAAGCGAAATCCGGCGCGGTTGATGGGATTGGAGGGGAAGTAAGTGAAGTACTTATTGCATTCGGTCAGTTATGCGGGGTTGTGGGGACAGGCGTCGCTGGGTGTGGACGATTTCGTCCGCAAGGCCGAGGGCTTGGGTTATGACGGCGTGATGCTAATGGCGAAGCGGCCGCACGTGTCGGTGCTGGACTATGGGGCTGCCGAGCGGGCGGCGCTGCGGCGGCTACTCGAGGAGTGCGGGCTGAAGCATGTGTGCCTGGCGGGATATAACAACCTCACGGCGGACATGGAGCATGGCGAAGTGCCGATGCGGGAGATCAACGTCAGTTACCTCATGGAGTTGGCGGGGCTGGCGCAGGATATCGGCGCGCAGACGGTGCGGATCTTCACGGGGTATGAGAATCCGGCGGCGGATTATAGCCGACAGTGGCGGCTGATTGTGGATACGCTGCGGGAGGCCGGGGACCGGTGTGCGGGGTATGGTGTGGTGCTTGGGGTGCAGAACCATCACGATGTCGGCGTTGGGTATGAGAGCATGGCGGACCTGCTGCGGACCGTGGACCGGGCGAATGTGAAGGCGATGTTCGATGCCTGGGCGCCGGGTTTGCAGGGAGATGACCTGGAGAAAGCAGCGGGACTGATGGCGCCGTGGACGGTACATACAACGGTGGCGGATTATCAACTGCGGCCGCGGTGGAAGTATCGGCCGGACCTGGTGAATTACGAGAAGCAAACGCCGTTCGTGCAGGCGGTGCCGATGGGGAGCGGGTTCCTGAACTATGCCGGGTTCTTCCGGTCGTTGAAGGAAGAAGGGTTTGATGGGACGGTGGCGTATGAGATGTGCTCACCGCTAGCGGACGGGGGGAGTATGGAGAGTCTGGACCGGTACGCGGCGAGATTCTTGGAGTGGGTGGGGCGGTACGTGGAGTAGCGGGCGAAGCCCGCACGGGTTCGCGGTCAAAAGATCATCTTCAGACTTAGCGTAACCTGGCGCTGCCCGTGGCCTTTTTCGTCGACGATGGTGCCGAACGCGGTAGCCGTGGGCGTAGTGTTAGGCGCGGCGAATTGCACATGATTGAGCGTGTTGAAAGTCTCCAGGCGGAACTGGGCGCGCAGGCGCTCCCTGATCTGGAAGTTCTTAAACAGCGATAAGTCGAAGTTATTGATACCATCCGCCCGGATGCCGTTGAAGCGCGAGTTGAGAGTCCGGATGTTATTCACCAAACCGAGTTGCGGGTTACGCTCAAATCCCGCATCGACGTTGAACCAGCGTTCGGCGCGGCGATCTTCGAGAGGCAGTTCCACATTGGCAAGGTTGCCGCGGAATATGGCATTGCCGAAGCCGAGCGCGTCGCCGGTCTGGCCCTCGTACCAGCCCTGCAACTGCCAGCCGCCAATGGCTCCGTTCACCCACCGGCCAGCGCCGCCGGCAAAACGCTTGCCCCGCCCAACTGGGAGTTCGTAGATCCCACTAAGAACGAAGCGGTGCGTGTAATCCTGCGGCGAAACTACTTTCTCCAGATAGGAGTCGGTCTCGTTCAAGTAATTGACAGCCTCCATGAACTTAGACCAAGTCCAACTGACTTGGAAGGTCAATCCCGCGGCATAGCGTTTCTCGACGGCCATCTGGAGCGAGTGGTAATAAGACCAGCCGGCGGGCAGGTCCACCGTGATATCGCCGAAATGGGGATACGGCCGAAGGAGTTGCGCGCGGCCGACTCGCTGATTGGCCAGGCCCGTACCGGCGTACTCCGGCATGCCGAAGAAGGGGCTGCTGACCTGCGCGCTGAGAAAGTCGATCAGACGCTGGTCGCGCTCTGGCGAGGTGGATTGGTATTCGCGCGGGACAGCGTTCAGGTTGCGGGTGACCAGCAGCTTCTGACCCCGGTTGCCGACATAGGCGAGGTCTATAACAGTGCGGCCGGGCAGTTCGCGCTGGAGCGAGAAGCTCCAACGCTGCATGTAGGGGTTACGAGCCGCGTCATTGAAGTAGCTGACGGCCCGGCCAAGGAACGTGTTGAGGCCGCCGGAGGCGCCCAGTGCCCGCTCAATGCCATTCGGGAACGGATTCGAGAGCGTGGCGATGTAAGTCTGCCCGTTATCGAGCGTGGGGATGAGGTTAGTGGGCTGGTTGAACCCGCCCTGGTTGACGCCGCTGCGGTCGATGCCGTTGACGTCATAGAAGATGCCGTAGCCGGTGCGAACGACGGTCTTACGGTTCAGTTGGTAGGCGAGGCCGATCCTCGGCGCAAAGTTGTTGCGGTCGGGCGTCCACAGGGATGGGTTATTCGGTGAGGCGAAGGTGAGGCCGCCGGTGACGCGGAAGGCGGAGGCGGGCACTTCGGGGATCGGGCTGCGGGCATAGGCAGCGAGCACCGCGGCCGAGGTGGGGTTGGCGGAAGTGAAGTCGAAGCCCTGGATGGTGCGGTTGTAGCGTTCATAGGGAGCGCGTTCGTACTCATAGCGAAGGCCGAGGTTAAGGCTAAGCTTGGGGGTCAGGCGCCAATCATCCTGGAAGAAGAAGCCGTAATAAGAAGACTGTTCCGCGCGGGACGCGTTGTTGTTGATGACCCCGGAGGTGGGGATGCCGAACAGAAGACTGGCGAGGCCCTGGCCTTTCGGGGCGGCAGGCGAGTTATCCAGGGGGCCGAGCGTGAAGGTATTGGCGAAGGTGAACTGGGGATTGACGAAACCGTAGGCGAAGCCGGTTTCCCGCATGAGGCGGTATTCAGCCCCATAGCGCATGGAGTGGCTGCCGCGAATGTTGGTAAGGGTGGCGGCGCCGGTGTGGTAGTTGGTGGCGGCGCGATTGGGGGCGCCAATGCCGAGCGAGGTATAGCCGTTGATGACGGCTTGCGGGAAGATCAGGCCGCTGGTGTCCAGCTTGCTGGCGATCTCGTTCTTCAGGGAAGCGGGCAGGCCAAGGCTGGTAATGTCAAATCCCGCCGAACCGCGGGTGGTGATGTCGCTCTGGAAACTCACGCTGTAGCGAAGGTTCAGCAGCAGGCCGGGGTTGAACACGTGGACATCGTCGAGGACGGCGCCCCATCCGGTGCGGTCGAGGATGTCTTCGAAGATGGGGCCGGGCAGTGTGTCCTGCTTGTTGTCGTGCTGCGAGTTATTCCAGCGGAAGAAGAGGCGGTTGGCGTTGGAGACCTGGTGATCGATGCGCTGCGTAAGGGTGTAGTTCTCGCGATAGATGCTGCGCGTGCGGTAGTAGTTCTGGCTGAAATCGACCGTGCCGGTTTGGTTGGCCTCTGGAAAAAAGTTCAGGAGATTGCGGCCGACGGGATGGATGCGCGAGGTCGGAATGACGTTGTTGGGCAGGGGTTGGCGGGAGAAGCGGCCATTGGGGGCAGGAACAGTAGTGGCGGGGTCGTAGATCTGGTAGCGGGCGCCGTTGGGAATGCGGAGTAAGGCGGAGAAGTCGCCGCCACGTTCGGCGGCGGTGGGGACGGTGCCGGTATTGCTGAGATTGCGATTGATGTTGAGGTCTTCGAAGCCGAAGGTCCAGAAGGTTTTGTTGCGGCCGTCGTAGAGTTTGGGAATGCGGATGGGCCCGGTCATAGTGGTGCCATAGCGCTGGTGGAACCAACTAGCGATGTTGCGATCTTTCTTTTCCTGGTTGATGGGGCCGGTGGTGGGATCGTAGATGAAGCGGTTGGTGAACCAGGGGACGCCGCGAACGCGGGAATCGAAGTAGTAGGCAGTGCCGTGAATCTGGTTGCCGCCGGACTTCATGGAAACGTTGGTGGAGGCGCCGGCGGCGTGGCCGATGGAGGCGTCGTAAGTGGCAGTGTGGATCTTGAACTCCTGAACAAGGTCCTGCGGCGGGGAGAAGACGGCGGAGCGGTTGGTCATGTTGGGGGCGCCGTCGACGCTGACTTCGGAAGACCCACCGCGGGTGCCGTTGGCGATGATGCCGGTGGCGGCTCCGTTGTCCATGGGATTGCCAGCGCTGCGGCCGCCGCTGGAAAGGACGCCGGCGGCGAGGCGGGACAGATAGAAGGGATTACCTCCGACCATGGGGAGTTCGGCAACGCGGCGTTCATCCATGACAACGCCGATGGAGGCGGTGGCGGATTCGAGAAGGGGTGTTTCTCCGGTGACGACAACGGAATCGGCGACGTTGCCGACTTCGAGAATGAAGTCAAGGGTGAGACGGTCGCTGACGCGGAGTTCGATGGCGTCGCGAACGGCTTTCTTGAAGCCCTTGGACTCGACTTCGATGCGGAAGGCGCCGGGGAGAAGGTAGGGGAGTTCGAAATAGCCGGAGGCGTTGGTTTGGGTGGTGATGGTGGTGTTGGTGGCGAGAGCGATGGCGGTGACTTTGGCGCCGGCGATGACGGCGGCGGTGGAGTCTTTCACTTCACCGATGATGGTGGCGCGGGATTCCTGGGCGAAAGCTGGGATCGACAGGAGGAGCGTGTAGGCGAGACTGGCGAGAAGCATAAAGGCTTCAGGCATGTTATGAAAGCGCACGGTGGAGCGCAAGCGGTGGTGGTCAGGGGAGAAGTTCGCTGTATCTCGGGTACACTTCCCCGGATCGGTACATCGGTGCCATGATGGATTCATGCCGAAGTCTCCAACCGGCTTTTCGCTGGCGTGCAGGCGCTGGCTTTGCGATTGATCGCCGATCGGCTGGAGCATGGCGAGACCGTTCCCGGCCCCATGAATGTCTCCTTCATTGCCGCCTGAGAGTTTGACCGGGCTGGATCCGTTAACGTATGATGAAAAATCCCTCGGTGCCCAGCGCCCGTGTGGAGTGCGTGCGACGGTACGCGTCCCGCCGGGCCGATCGCTTCCATGGCAGCCCCAAAACTCGTACGGAAAATGAAATTCGACCGCCTCGAAATATTCACCGGTAATGCTAATCCTGCGCTTGCGGAGGAGATCTGCCAGCACATGGGAGTGCCGCTGGGGAAGGCGACGGTCAACCAGTTCATGGACGGAGAGATCCGTCTCCAGATCCTGGAGAACGTGCGCGGGGCGGATGTTTTCGTGGTGCAGCCAACGTGCACACCGGTGGACCGGAACCTGCTCGAATTGCTGCTGATGATCGATGCCCTGAAACGGGCCTCAGCAGACAGGATCACGGCAGTGTTACCCTATTATGGGTACGCGCGACAGGACCGCAAGGACAAGCCGCGGGTTCCGATCTCGGCCAAGCTCGTGGCAAGCCTGCTGGAAGCGGCGGGCGTGGATCGGATTCTGGCGCTCGATCTGCACGCGGCGCCCATTCAAGGATTTTTCGACGTCCCGGTAGACCACCTGTTCGCGGCTCCGGTGATGATCGAGCATTATTGGAACAGGATGGAGCTACCCCGGTTGACGGTGGTGAGCCCGGATGCCGGCGGTGTGGAACGCGCGCGGGCATTCGCCAAGCGGCTGAATGCGCCGCTGGCCATCATCGATAAGAGGCGGGAAGAAGCCAACGTAGCCGAGGTGATGCATATCATCGGCGATGTTCGGGACAGAAATTGCCTGATGGTAGACGATTTGATCGATACGGCGGGTACGCTAATCAAGGGCGTCGATGCGCTAATGGCGCACGGCGCCGCTTCCGTATCGGCATGCGCGACGCACGCGGTGCTGAGCGGTCCGGCCATCGAACGAATCGAGAATTCCGCCCTGACGCAAGTGGTTTTCAGCAACTCGATTCCTTTGCGTGATGGCGCACGGGAATGCAGCCGGATCAAGGTTGTATCGGTGGCGCAATTGCTGGCGCGGGCGATCGAGTCCATCCACCAGGAGACGAGCGTAAGCACACTGTTCGTCTAGGCAAGAAATTCGGTGTCACGGCGGCAGGGATGCCGCGCCGGCGCCACAAACCGAGGAGCGAGAGCGAAATGCGCAAAGATATCACCGTCGTGGCTCAGGCCCGCGAAACCCGTGGAAAGAATGAAGCGCGCCGTCTGCGCGTCAAGCAGATGAGCCCGGCCGTGTTGTATGGATCGGGAAAGGATCCGGTGGCCATCGCCGTGAGCCCGAAGGAAGTGAATAAGATTCTGCACAGCTCGAGCGGCCACAACACGATTTTCAATCTGGACGTGCAGGGCATCGAAAACACGCCGGTGATGATCGTCGACTGGCTCTTGGATCCGGTGAAGTCGAATCTGCTGCACGTGGATTTGAAGCGGATTGACTTGACCAAGAAGCTGGCCGTGAAGGTCCCCGTACACACGACGGGCGATCCGCAAGGGGTCAAGCTGCAGGGCGGTTCGCTGGAAGTGGTGACGCGCGAAATTGAGATCGAGTGCCTGCCGGACGATATCCCGGAGCACTTCACCGAGGAGATCGGCCAATTGATGGTGGGCCAGGGCGTGCGCGCCGGCGATGTGAAGCTGGCCGGGTCGATGAAGCTGCTGAGCCCGGCCGATCAGGTGATTGTGCACGTGGTTGGCAAGGTGGCCGAAGAGGCCGCGCCCGCCGACGGCGAGAAGCCCGCCGAGCCCGAAGTGATCAAGAAGGGCAAGAAGGAAGAAGAGCCGGCGGCCGACACCAAGAAGAAGAAGTAAGCCTTGGCAGCGGGCGGCGACAGTTGGTTGGTTGTCGGTTTGGGGAATCCCGGACCGGAATACGAATATTCGCCGCATAATCTTGGTTTTCTGGTGGCGGACCGGTTGGCCGAGCGGAATTCGATCCGCATCACCCGGCCGGAGTCGCTGGCGCTGGTAGGGACCGGCAGCATCGCCGGAACGCCAGTGGTGGTCGCCAAGCCACAGACCTATATGAATCTCAGCGGGGGCTCGGTGAAGTTGCTGCGAGTCCGGTATGAGATTCCGGTAGACCGCATTTTAGTGGTTTACGACGATTTGGATTTGCCGTGGCCCTCGGTCCGGATACGGCCGAAGGGCTCACCGGCTGGACACAACGGGATGAAGTCGTTAGTGTCCAGTTTGGGATCGCAGGAGTTTCCCCGCTTGCGGGTGGGTGTTCATCCCGGACATCCGCTGAGCAGCGGGAAAGATTTTCTGTTGACGCCGATGAAAAAGGCGCAACGGGAAGAAGCCGCCCCAGTGCTTGACTATGCCAGTGAGGCAGTGGAGGCGGTAGTTGCCGAAGGCGTCGAAAAGGCCATGGCGAAGTTTAATCGCCGCGCCCCAGGCTCAAAAGAGGAAGCATGAGAATTTACGAAGAGTTGTACATCCTCAAGCCGGATACAACCGAGGAAGATATTGAAGCCTCGGTGGAGTTGATCCGGAGCACGGTGCTCGCCGGTGGCGGCACTGTGGATAAGGTCGACAAGTGGGGCATGCGTAAGCTGGCCTATAAAGTCGAAAAGTTCTCCGATGGCTACTACGTGTTGGTGCAGTTCAGCACCAAGCCGGAAGTGGTGAAGGAAGTGGAGCGCCGTCTACGCGTTGCCGATGCGGTGATCAAATACATCACGGTGCGCATTGACGAGAAGCTGAAGTGGCTGGAGAAGCGCAAGAAGATCCGCGAAAAGCGCGCGGCGCGCAAGCCACCGGCCCCGCAGGCCTTACCTGCTGTTCCAGGACCGGGAGCCCCCGCGGCTCCAGGTGCCCCGATGCCGGGCGCACCGGTTCCAGGAGCGCCAGCACCAGGCCCGGCCCCCGCGGCCCCAGCTCCGGCGGCTCCTGCCCCGGCGGCTCCCGCGGCTCCGGAAACCCCCACCCCGGTCGCGCCGGAAACCCCGGCGGACGAGTAAGTAAGGAAAGGAGAACATATCCATGGCTGAAACCCGTGGTGGAAGACCCATCGCCTCTTCCCAGAAACCGACCGGCGGTGACAAGGCGTTTGCCGGCGGCGGCAAGAAGCAGTATTTTCGCCGCAAGAAGGTATGCCGTTTTTGCGTTGAGAAGATCGACGACATTAATTACAAGGACCTGCGGATGCTGAATGCGTTCATCAGCGAGCGGGGTAAGATTACGCCGCGGCGCATTTCGGGCGTGTGCGCGCCGCACCAGCGCCGGTTGAGCGAGGCCATCAAGCAGGCCCGCAATATCGCGCTGCTGCCGTTTGCCGGCTAATTCGAGGAGGAATAGAGAACCATGGAAGTCATTCTCCGCGAAGATATCGACAATTTGGGCACCCGCGGGCAGGTGGTGAAGGTTGCGCCGGGCTATGCGCGCAACTTCCTGCTGCCCCGGAAGATGGCGGTGCCGGCCACCGAATCCAACAAGAAGATCGTAGAGCAGGAGCGGCAGGCGCACCTGCGCAAGGAAGCGAAGCTGGCCAGCGAGGCGACGGACCTGGCGAAGCTGATGAACGGGCTGACCGTCACCATCAAGCAGAAGGCGGGCGAAAACGACCAGCTCTTCGGCAGCGTGACGGCGCAGGATGTGATCGACGGGTTGGCCAAGCAGGGCTACACGATCGATCGCAAGAAGCTGGCGCTCGATCCCATCAAGCAGTTGGGCGAGTACAAGGTCCCGGTGAAGTTGCACAAGGATGTGACGGCCGAGATCAACGTCATCGTGGCTCGCGACGAATAGGGGTTTCGCTGCCATGTCTTACTTCGATTTAAGCAACCAGGTGGCCGTCGTTACGGGGGCGGCCACTGGGATTGGCGAAGCGATTGCCCGGCGGTTTGCGGCGAGCGGCGCGACGGTCGGCATCGCGGATCTGGATGCGGCCGGAGCCGAAGCGATGGCAGCGAGTTTGGGCGGAAAGCATTTCGCCTTGCCGCTGGACGTGACCAGCGCGGCGATTGTCGAGCCGGCGGTGGCTTCCGTCATCGAACGCTTTGGGCGCCTGGATATCTGGGTGAATAACGCCGGTATCGGCGGCAAGGCGGCGCCGATTGTGCAGCAGACCGACGAAGACTGGCAGCGCAACATCGCCATCAACCTGACCGGCGTGTTTAACTGCTGCCGCGCGGTGATTCCGCACATGCGGGAGCGCAAGTACGGGCGTATTGTAAACATCGCCTCGATTGCCGGCAAGGAAGGCAACCCGAACATGGTGCCTTACTCGGCGACCAAGGCCGGTGTCATCGGCATGACCAAGTCGCTGGGCAAGGAGTACGCTACCGAGGGCATCTGCGTGAATGCAGTGGCGCCGGCGGTGGTGCGTACGAAAATCCTCGAACAGTTGACCGAGCAGCAGATCAGCTATATGACCGCGAAGATCCCGATGGGCCGCACCGGCAGCACGGACGAGATCGCCGCGGTAGTGCATTTCCTGTCGAGCCCGGATTGCTCGTTCGTAACCGGCCAGTGTTACGATGCGAGCGGCGGCCGGGCCACTTACTAAGTCGAGCCTGGTCGCAATACAACATGAAAATCATCACGGCGGCGGAATATAACTCCACTCCGGTTTACGATCTGCTCTCGGCCGCGGCGAAAGGGCATATCGGCGTGGACCAGCGCCTGCTGCGGACCATCGTGGACCGCGGCGAGGCGGCGATGGACGATTTGGTGCGGTTCGGCGGGGAGGAACGCTCCGACGACCGTATCAACCTCGACGACGATCTGGTGGCGTTGATCCAGTACGCGCCGTCGGCCAAGGCGCTGCCCTACCTGATTGAACTGCTGCGGCTGACGCCGGTGGATCCGCCGGAGGATTTGGCGCATGCGTTTCTGCGCATCGGCGACGAGGCGATTGGGCCGCTGCTGCGGCTCTATTTCGACGTGGGCCCCGAAGACGGCGGCGATATCGCCTTCATTCTGGCAAGCTTCCGGCAGCGCGATCCGCGGATTCTGAAGATGTTGAAGGAGCGCGCGACGGTGGATCCCGGCGATGCGGCGTTCCTGATGGGCGTGCATGGGGACCCGGCGGCGGTGCCGATCCTGCAGGACCTGAAGAAGCAGGCAATGGTCAACGAGAAGCTGGCCAGCGAGTTGGGCGAAGAGGCCGACGAGGCGCTGCGCGCGCTGGCGGCCACGGTGGACGAGGATCCGGTGGAGCCGGTGAGCCTGTGGGACATCTACCCCGAGCACATCGAGCCCGTGTTCGAAGTAATGCCGACCGAAGAGAAGCTGGCCTTTCTGCGCAGCACGTCGGCGGAGTACCGGGGCGATTGCGCCACCAGCTACATTGACCGCGAGATTCCGGACGAGGTGGCCGAGGTGCTGTACGACCTCGCCAAGAACGATCCGAACGTAGGCGTGCGGGCAATTTGCTGTACGGCGCTGGGCGGCCGGATTGAAGATCCGAAGGTGGTGGAACTGCTCTTGGAGCGCCTGGAAGACACCCAGCGGCTGGGGCCGGAGCGCTGTGGGGCGCTCATCGCTCTGGCGCCGAAGGCCAAGACGCATCCGCAGATCGCGGGCTACATCGATGAGTTCTATAAGAACCCGGGGACGAAGGCCCGTGCGATGGAAGCGATGTGGCGGAGTTTGGATAAGGGCTATGCCGATGTCTTCCGGCAGCACATGAAGGATGCGGATTTCGATGTGCGGCGGCAGGCGATCAAGGGCGCGGGCTTTTTGGATTTGACCTCGGAAGCGCCGAAGATTCTCGAGTACTTCCAGGACGAGGAGTTCCGGCTCGATGCGCTGTTCGCCTATGCGCTCTGCGCCCCGGCGAAGGTGCAGCGCGGCGAGATGCCGAAGCTATTGAAGAAGATCGACAATCTGGCCGGTGGATTGTCGGACGCCGAGGGCGAAGTGGTGGAGACGGCGCTGGATACGCGGCTGGTGCTGCATGGGCTGGAGCCGGTGTTCCTGGTTTACGACGAAGACGAGGACGAGGAGTCGTCGTAGCGGGCGGGTATAGGGTTTAGGTTTGAGGATACGCGCGCGAAGGCGCAAAGGGCGCGAAGACTCTTCTTGGCGGGCTTTGGGGCTTGGCGCGCGATTTGTTTGAGGCTCCTTCCTGATGGACCTGATTGAAACGCGGCTATAGGCTCAGTTCTGGCCGGGTTTCGACTGCCACATGCCTTTCAGGTCGTAGAGGTGATACAGGTGGCGCTCCAACAGCCGCTCCCCTGCTCCCACTTCGACGCTGGTGGATGGCGAATCGGAGCCATAACCCCCATAGGCAGCGGATTTGAGATCGGGGATATAGCCGGGCCACTCGCCGCCGGCACTGAACGTATAGCCATAAAAAAGCGGGAACGCTACGTCGGCGCGGTCCCGCCATTGCTTCTGAAAAAGAGAATGGGGTTCGCCGGGCATGGCGGCGATGGCGATCTCTCTTCCGATCAAGACGGTAGTGATGCCGATTTCGTGGGAGCGGTCCTTCTGCCAGCGGTCGGCGAAGCGTAGGGTTTCACTACGCGTGCGGATGGGGAGGCTGTCCGTATCGACGGGGCGCAAGCGCGCGCGGGCCTTCAACACCTCGGCCCCTAACATCGTTCCTAACTTCTCCACCAACGCAAAGTCCGCCTCTTCGTTGCCGCTACGGCCCATGAAGATAGGATTGATGTCGCCGGCGCCACCCTGGACGAACATGGCCTGGATACCCGGAACGGCCTTCTCGATAGCGGCCTGCATGGCGCCGGGGTAATCGGCGGAGTATTTGCAATTAGTCGGTCCAAGAACCACCGAATGCACACCGTGGTGGACGAGCAGGGCCTTGGGGCTGCCCGCCGCATCGGTGATCTCCAGCAGGCGGAACTCTGGGTCGAAAGGGCCGTAGGGGACACGGTCGGGGTTATTGAATTCGGCGCGGGAGCGGCCGTGCTCGCGGCGGGTAAGGCGGTTGTAGCCGAGCGGGGCTTCTCCTGTGCCGGTCCGGAGGCGGGCGTCGAACAGGTTCGCCGGAGCGGCGGCCGCCTGGACGGCTTCGAAGACCTTGCGCTCCAGTTCGGCGCGGTAGGCCTGGGCGGCTTCGGGAAGCGCCGCGCCGTCGCGATTCAGGAAGTAAGGCGCGGAGTGGGTATGGGAGGCGGAGAGCAGGACGGCAGTGATGCCGAGCTCGCGGGTAAGGCGCTGGCGGAGGTTGTCGCTGACCATGCTGCCGAGGTCATGCGTAACGATGGCGAGTTTGCTGGCTCCGCTCTGCAGGACAACCGCCTTCGCCATCAGTGGATCATGCGTGCCATTGGCGTCGCCGCAGCGGCGATTGGCGTACCCGTACATGGCAAGCAGCGCGTTGGGTGTGATATCCACCTTGGCAACGCCAGCCTTGAGGGTGACGCGTTCGAAGACCAGAAGCTGCTTGCGCGCGGGGATGGGACCACGCGGCGAGCTGCCTTCGAACTGGCGATGAAGGGTAAGGGTCCGGCGGTCGGCCGAAAGTTCATAACGGTCGCTTAACTTGATCTGATTCCCGCCAAACGCCCCCTCGGCGATCTGGACAACCGCGTTGCCGTCCCAGCGGGTGCGGGCTTTGACTTCATTGCCGAGGATCAGGTTAACGCGCTCCGCGTTGTCGGTGGAATAGAACATCGTTACGTCCATCGGGACGGCATTACCAGCAGGCGCTTCGGTGACGGTAAGACGGAGCGTCGGGTCGCGATGGTCGAACTGGAGCAGTTTGGTGGCGGGTGCGGGTTCTCCGTCGAAGTTGCTGCGGGCGTTGACCAGACGCCATTCGCCGGTGAGATCGGGCTTCGGTTGAGCTTGCAGGGATAGGGTAAAAACTAGGGCGGCAAGGAGCATGGATGAGGATGATGATATCCAAGGCGCGATTCAGATGCCACGGCACAGGGGTTAACTTGCTACGATTTGGCCATGCGTCTGGCGCTTGGCTCTTTCTTTCTGGCGTGCTGTGCTTATGCGCAGTCCATACCCTATAGCGAGTTGAAGTACCGGCTGGTGGGGCCGCCCCGGGGTGGGCGGGTAACGGCGGTAGCGGGAGTAACTTCGCAGCCGAACGTCTATTACTTCGGGGCCACGGGCGGAGGAGTCTGGAAGACTACCGATGGCGGGCGGCGGTGGGACCCGGTTACCGACAAGCACCTCACCACGGGGTCGGTGGGAGCCATAGGCGTGGCCGAATCGGATCCGAACGTGGTCTATGTGGGCATGGGTGAATCGCCGGTACGCGGCAACGTGTCGCATGGCGATGGGATGTATAAGTCAACCGATGCCGGTCAGAGTTGGACAAAGATTGGGCTGGCGGACACGCGGCACATCGCGCGGGTGCGGGTGCATCCCAGCAATCCGGATCTGGTGTACGTGGCGGCGCTGGGTCATATCTTCGGGCCCAATGAGGAACGCGGGATATTTCGCAGCAGCGATGGCGGCAAGAGTTGGAAGCAGGTGCTGACGCGCGGGCCGAAGGCGGGAGCGATTGATCTGATTCTCGACCCAACCAATCCGCGGATCTTGTACGCCGCGTTCTGGGAGGTGTATCGAAAGCCATGGACGCTGGAGAGTGGCGGGCCAGGCAGCGGGCTATGGAAGTCGACTGATGGCGGAGATACGTGGGTAGATCTCAGCCGCAAGCCGGGCATGCCGAAGGGATTGATGGGCAAGATCGGAGTAACCGTGTCGCCGCTGAATTCGCAGCGGGTGTGGGCCATCATTGAGGCCGAGGAGGGCGGTGTCTTCCGGTCCGATAACGGCGGGGATACCTGGATGCGAGTCAATGCGCAGCGCGACTTACGGCAACGGGCCTGGTATTACTCGCGGCTGTATGCCGATCCGGGCAGTGCCGACGGGCTGTATGTGTTGAATGTGGGCTTCTATCATTCGATGGACGGAGGCAAGACTTACTCGCGGATTGGAACGCCGCACGGGGACAATCACGATTTATGGGTGGCGCCGAATGATGCCAAGCGAATGGTGCAGGGTAACGATGGCGGCGCCAATGTGAGTTTTGATGGCGGGCGCAGTTGGACGGCACAGAATCAGCCAACGGCGCAGTTTTACCGGGTCACCGTGGACGAGGAGTTTCCGTATAACATCTACGGGGCGCAGCAGGATAACACCACCATTCGGATTAAGTCGCGCGGGGCAACAGAGCGCGACTGGTACCCGGTGGGTGGCGGGGAATCGGGATGGATCGCGCCGCATCCGAAGGACGCAAACGTTGTATTCGCGGGGTCTTATGGCGGGCTGTTAACGCGCTATGACATCCGCACGGGCCAGAACCGGCTGGTGAACGTGTGGCCGGATAATCCGATGGGCCACGCGCCGGCGGATCTGAAGTATCGCTTCCAGTGGAACTTTCCAATCCTCTTTTCTCCCCATGATGCCAACGTGCTGTACACGGCCGGGAACATGGTCTTCCGCAGTACGAATGAGGGCCAATCGTGGGAGCCAATCAGCGGCGATCTGACCCGGAACGATAAGTCGAAGCAGACCTCGTCGGGCGGGCCGATTACAAAGGACAACACCAGCGTGGAGTACTACGGCACGGTTTTCACGATGGCCGAGAGCCCGGTGAAGAAAGGCGTGATATGGACGGGATCGGACGATGGGCTGGTACAGGTAACCGAGGATGGCAAGACTTGGCGCAATGTGACGCCGAAGGATATGCCGGAGTTCATCCAGATCAATTCGCTGGATGCTTCCCCACATGACGCCGGGACCGTCTATGTCGCCGCAACCATGTATAAGTGGGATGACTTCCGGCCGTATCTGTACCGCACCAGTGACTACGGCCGGATCTGGACGCGGATCAACAATGGCATTCCGGACGGGGCGTTCACGCGGGTAATTCGCGAGGACCCGCATCGCAAGGGGCTGCTGTATGCCGGCACCGAAACCGGCATGTATGTGTCCTTCAACAACGGGGACAAGTGGGAACCGCTGCGGCTGAACCTGCCGGTGGTGCCGATTACGGACATCGTGGTGCACAAGCGCGAGAAGGACTTAGTAGTGGCCACGCAGGGGCGGTCTTTCTATGTGCTGGACGATCTGGCGGTGCTGCACCAGATCCACGACGGCACGGCGAAGGGCGATGCGTTCTTGTTTGCGCCCGAGCCGGGGTACCGGGCGGTGGGTGGCGGCGGGGTTGGCCTGTGGTTCTACAGTAAGGAGGCGCCGAAGGGCGAGGTGGCGCTGGAGATCGTCGATGCGGCGGGCAAGCGCGTGAACCGGTACGTGGTGGGGGCGGCGGAGACGGCGCCAGCGGCTCCCGTGAATGACGATGACGATAACCCGCGGGCGGCGGCCAAGCCCCGGCTGACGGCTAGGGCGGGGTTGAACCTGTTCACCTGGGACATGCGGCATGAGGATCCCGTATCGTTTCCAGGGCTCATCCTCTGGGGCGGGTTGCCGCGCGGACCGAAGGTATCGCCAGGCAGGTATCAGGCAAAGATGACGCTGAACGGGCAGACTCTGACCGTGCCGGTGGAGGTGCGCAAGGATCCCCGGCTGACGGCGATTTCCCAGGCGGATCTCGATCAGCAGCAGGCGCTGAGCTTGCAGGTGCGGGATAAGTTGAGCGAGACGCACCGGGCCATCGGGCGCATTCGCGACACCCGCAAGCAATTGGACGACATGGCGGGAAGGCTGGATGGGGCGAACGCCGCGCAGAAGGCCGTGATCGACGCGGCAAAGGCGCTGGGGGAAAAGCTGGCGGCGGTAGAGCGGGTGTTGTACCAAGTGAAGAATCAGAGCGCGCAGGATCCCCTGAACTACCCAATCCAACTGAACAACCGGCTGTCGTTCCTGCTGCTGACGATACAGGGCGCGGAGGCGGCGCCGACGCGGCAATCGCAGTTGCTGTACGAGGAGTTGGCTTCGGCCATCAACGCGCAGTTAAAGGCGCTGCAGGGCGTGATGGATGGAGATTTGGCGTCTTTTAACCGGACGGCGCGCGAGAAGAATGTACCGCCTGTGATTGTGAAACCGTAGGCTGGCGGAGGAGGGGTATTGACAGGGGCGGCGGCGATGGTTAACTATAGTAAACATGTTCGGGTTGCTGTACATTACGCTCGCCCTCTTCGCCCTGCTTTCCTTCCCTGCCCTCCCCCAATCCACCGCTACCCTCGCCGGTACCGTCCGCGATACCTCCGGTTCCGCCGTCCCGGATGCCTCCCTTACCCTCCGCAACGCCGCAACGGGCTTCGCCAGACAGACCGTATCCGCGCCCGATGGCGCCTTTGTCTTCCGCAATCTGCCGCTGCAGAGCTATGAACTTGTAGCCGAAAAGGCGGGCTTTTCGGCGCACATTGAGGCGGTAACGCTGCGCAGCAACATCCCCGTGGAGCGGGCCGTGACGTTACTGCCCGCGTCGGTGCAGACCACGGTAGAGGTATCCATTTCCGACCGGGCAGCGCTGGTGGATCCCCAGGAAACCAGCACGCGGGCGCAGATGAACCAGACCGAGATCGAACGCCTCACGAGCCAGGCAGGCGCGCGCGGCCTCGAGGGCGTGCTGCTCACCTTCCCGGGCTTCTCACAGAACGCGAACGGGGCCATCCACCCGCGCGGGGCGCATAACCAGATGACCTATGTCATCGACGGGATGCCGATCTCGGACCAGTTGACTGGGGCGTTCGCCAACGCGGTGGATCCGAATATCGTGCAGACGGTGGAGTTGTTCACCAGCAATATCCCGGCCGAGTATGGCAGCAAGACGTCGGCGGTGGCGAATGTGACAACGCGGTCGGGCATGGGGTCGGGGCGAGTGCTGGGAGGCAGCGCAATGGTAAGCGGCTCGGAGTTTTCGACGATGCAGGGTTTGCTGCAATTGGCTGGGGAGCGCGGGCGGTGGGGGTATTCCGGATCGGTGAATACGATGAAGACCCAGCGGTATCTGGACCAGGTGTCGCTGGACAACCTGCACAACGGGGGAAACCTGGAGCGCGGCCATCTGCGTGTGGATTACCAGCCGTCGGGGCGGGACACGCTGCGGTGGAATATGTTGACGGGGCGGTCGTCGTTTGAGTCGGCGAACCTGCGATCGCAGCAAGCTAATGGGATGCGGCAGCGGCAGGGATTGGCGGATGTGAGCGCGATGTTCGGGTGGGTGCGGACGCTGAATGCGGCGACCACCTTCGATATCACAGCGTCGATGCGGACGGCGAACGCGGAGTTGACGCCGAGTCTTGGCGATACCCCCGTGACGGCGGAGCAATCGCGGCGGCTGACGACCTACACCTGGTGGAACCGCTATAACGCCGTGCGCGGGAGTCATACCTTCAAGGTTGGGCTGGATGTACAGGCGTTTCCGGTCAGCGAGCAATTCACGTTTGGGATTACGAATGCGGGGTTCAACGCGCCGGGCAGCGAGGGGTACATCTCGACGCTGCACGCTTTTGATTTGACGCGTGGGGGGCGGTTGTTCCGGTTTCAGAAGTCGCGGACGGGGGCGATGTACACAGGGTTTGCGCAGGACAACGTGAAGTGGGGGCGGTGGGTATTTTCGTTAGGGCTGCGGTACGACAATTACCGGTTTTTGGTAAATGGACAGCAGTTTCAGCCGCGAATAGGGGTGGCGTACCACTTACGGGAAACGGGTACGGTGCTGCGGGCTTCTTATAACCGCACTTACCAGACCCCGCCGAATGAGAACCTGCTGTTGTCGAATTCGGAAGAAGCGAGCGTGCTGGTGGCGCCGGACGCACGGGAGACGCTGGGCGGGGCGCTGGTACTGATTAAGCCGGAGACGCAGAACTTCTATGAAGTGGGCTTGCAGCAAGGGCTGTTCGGACGGGCGAGTTTGAATGTCTCTTACTACCATAAAGCGGCACGCGACCAGCAGGATAACAACAACTTCTTCAATACCGGGATTATCTTCCCGATGACCTTAGCGCGGATCCGCGTGAACGGCGTGGAGGGCAGACTGGTGCTACCGTCCTGGCGCGGGTTTACGGCCACAGTGGCGGCCACGCATGCGCGGGCGATCTCGACACCGCCCTTCACCGGCGGGCTGTTCATTGGGAACATGGCGGTGGACGCGCTCAGCGCCGGGCCGTTTGTGATCGACCATGACCAGAAACTAGGGTTGCAGACCGTGGTGCAGTGGAGCGGGAAGAAGGGGTGGTTCTGGACCGGCTCGGTGCGGTATGACAGCGGGCTGGTGACGAATCCGTCGGATCCCGACGAGGTGGCGTTGGATCCCGATCATGCCGATTTGCTGCCGTACGTAAATCTGCGCGGGACGCCGCCGCGCACGTTGCCGCGCACGATTACGGATGTATCGGCGGGGTACGCCAGGATGAGGAATGAGCGCCGCGTTTGGGAGTTAGGCGTACAGGTGGGGAATCTGTTCGACAAGACGGCGCTGTTTAACTTTCAGAGTCTGTTTGTGGGTACGCGGGTGGTCGCGCCCCGCACGGTGGGGGCGCGATTACGGTGGTTCTTCTAACTGATAGCCAGGGTCAGAACTGCAGCCGCGCCCCGATCTGTCCCACGCGGCCACCGCCGAAATCCACCCCGCGCGCCCCGCGAATCACGCCAAATGCATTGTCGTTGACGTTCATCACCGGGTCCCCCAGGTTGTTCCAGTTCGGCAGATTCGTAAAGCTGCCTTCGATCTTGAAGTTCACCCGCTCGGTAATTGGGATCTGCTTCATCATGCCCATGTTCCAGGCAAACGTCCCGGGCCCCACCACGATGCCGACACCCGAATTGCCGAATCGCCCGATGGGCGCCACGTCACGTCCCGGAACCGCGCCCACCAGGCAATCCCACTGGTTCGCGGCGCCCGGTGCCCGGCCGGGGCAGTAGAACGCGCTCCGATCCAGCCAGCGTGCCGATGTCGGATTGTCCACCGAGCCATTGCCCACGCGGTCCGGACGCTGCGAGCCGCGACTGGTGGCGTTCGTCCCGGAAGGATCGCCGACGCTCACTGTCGGCGTCAGGAACGGCCCGCTCTGCAGCGTCAGAATCGACGAGATCTGCCAGCCCCCCAGCACCGTATCTACTACCCGGTTAGCGTCGTTCATGAACATCCGGCCCTTGCCGAACGGCAGTTCGTACACCAGGTTCAATAGCCCGCGATGGCGGCGGAATGCATAGATATCGCCGCGATCCCCGGCCCGGTTCAGCGAGTTCGTCACACGTCCGCCGCCCGTCTCTCCGGAAAAGCTGCTCGCCGCCGGACCCTGGTTATCGCCCAGCGCCTTCGCTAGCGTGTAAGCGCTGGTGAACGACAGACCCTTCGCGAACCGGCGATTCACTTCCACCTGCAGCGAGTTGTAGTTCGTATTGGCCCCCGCGTCGCGGCTGAAGATCAGCCCCCAATTCGGAAACGGACGGTCCGTGTTCGGACGTTGCGGGAAGAAGCGCGTGTCCGGCGCCATCTGGTTCACATCGGGCGCCCACGGCATATGCGTGCTCTTGTTGCCGATATAGCTCAAGCGCAGCCCCGTCGTGTTGGACACTTGCCGGTCCACCGACATCGACCACTGCACCATGCGCGGCGGATGGAAGTCGATCTGGTTCGCCGTGCGGAACTCGAACGTCCCCACCGCTCCGGAACGAATGCCGCTGCCTGGCGTGCGCGTGTCCGGCAGCGTGAAGATCGGCCTGCCGTCGGCGCCAACGTTGTTGAAGTTGCGAACGTCGCTCTGCACCGTGCCCGTCAGCGAGAAGAACACGCTGCCCAGAGTGATCATGTTGTAGACGCCGCCGCTGGCCCGCAGCGTCGTTTTGTTATCCAGACGGTAGGCGAAACCCACGCGCGGCAGGAACTGCGTGTAGTAGTTTTCGCGCAGCCCTTCCGGCAGGCCTGCTTCTTCCGCCGTCACAATGGGAGTGCACGGCACCCCGTTGATCGCCGCTCCCGGGCAGCCGTTGAACGAAACGATCGCCCCCGGAGCCACCAGTTCCCGTGCCTTCGGGTCGCTCATCACGATCACACGCCCGGTACGCGGTACGCTGCGGTCGAAGTTGGCGATGTTGAAGCCGGCATCATAGTAGCCCGGGTGGAACTCGTAACGCACGCCGTACTCCAGCGTCAGCCGGCTGGTCACGCGCCAGCTATCCTGCGCGTAGAACTTATAGTGCGTGGCACGCCCGTCGTTATCGCTGGACAGCACCGCAATCGAGCTGGACGCCGGCGTCCCCAGCAGGAAGTCCGCCCACGAGTTGCCCGAGAACGTCCCGTTGAAACTGAAGTCCCCATAGTTGTTGCCGGTGGTGAACCCCAGCGCGCTCTTACCCTGCAGCTTGCGGAAATCGCCGCCGAATTTGAAGGTGTGTTTGCCGCGGATCCAGGTCAGGTTGTCGATGAACTGAATGTTCTTTGAGATTCCAAAGCCGGGCCGCCCCTTGTTGAAACTGGTGTACTGGTCGACGGAAAAGTTCGGCAGTCCATTGAAGAAGATGTCGCGCTGGATATCCTTCAGGTTCAGGTTGTTGGTGAACGTCCGCCCGTCGAACGGAAAATCCGTCCGGCTCTCGGCGTAGCTATAGCCGCCGCGCAACTCGTTCAGCAGGGTGGGCCGGATAGTCCACGTATGGCTGGCCACCAGTTGTTGATGATCGTTGTTGTTCGTGTCCGAAGGCAGCGTCAGGTTATTCGGGCTCAGTGTCGGATTCTTCTTCCACGTGTACCGCCCGAAGACCGAATGCTGCGTGCCGAGGGTCTGGTCAATCCGCACGTCGAACTGGTTCGACTCGATGTTGGCAATCCGGTTCTCAATGAAGTTGTTCACGCTACGGCGAGTACCATCGCCGACATTAATGGCCGGATACATCGGAATCACGGCCCGCGCCACCGCATTGATCCGGCTCGCCGGAATCATGTTGCCGGGGAACGGCTGCGAGGTCAGCGGATCGCGCACCGTCACACCTTCCGCCGTAAAGTCGCCTTGCCGCAGACGCTGGCTGGGCACCGTGTTGGCCACCGTCGATTGCCGCGGATACCGCAGGCTCTCCCAGGCAAACTGGAAGAACGTCCGGTTGGCGCCGTTGTACAGCTTCGGAATCCGCACCGGACCGCCCAGCGTTCCTCCGAAGTTGTTGCTCACCTTCGCCGGCAGCGTCGTCTGTCCAAACGTAAGCGCGTCGAAGGCCTTGTTTTGGTGGTACCAGAAGGCCGCTCCATGATAGGCGTTGGTGCCACCCTTCGAGACGATCGTCACGTCGCCCGGCTGGCCGAACTCCGCCGCGTTGCCAACACCCTGTACGCGTATCTCGCCAATCGACTCAATCGATGGAAACAGGTTGCGGTTCGCGCTGTTGCCGGTCAGGTTGGTGATCGAGATCCCGTCCGAACTCGACTCCGACTGCGCCGGCAGTCCGCCCTGAATCGCGAGGCCGATGCCGTTATCCGCCTGCACCCCCGGCAGCGTCTGCAGCAGGTTGTACGGCGTCGTGTTGGTGCTCGCCCGGAAGTTCGCCGGCAGGTTCGCCACCTTCTCCGGCGACAATGAGGACGCAATCGATCCGGTGTCGGTGGCAATCACGCCGGCCACCGCGCTCACTTCGACGGTCTGGGTGATCTCGCCGACCTCGAGTTGCGCATCCACGCGCAGCGTCTGGCGGGCGACCAGCGTCAGGTCCCTGGCTACAAACGCCCGAAAGCCGGTCTTCGTAACTTCAATCGAATACTGCCCCGGCTTGACGTTCTGGAATTCGTAAGTGCCGTCTTCACGGCCGTCCGCCTCGCGCGAAACATTTTCGCCGACGTTTGTTATCTTCACTTTCGCGCCGGAAACGGAGGCGCCGGAGGGGTCGGAAACATTGCCCAGGATTACACCCAACGTGGACTGGGCATAGATCGGGGCCGTTAGAAACAATAACCAAAGGAGAGATCGCATGGATCCCCATAGTTTAGCGGCCTACGGTTTCGATTGTATAACGCTCATTCGGCGCGTCCGGGCGCCGGCACCGCCGCCCCCAGGTACTTCGCATACCAGTTCAAATACCGCTCCAGCCGGTCCTGCACGTAGCTCGGCTTGCGAATGCCGTGGAACTCTCCGGGGTAGACAATCAACTGCGTCTCGGTCCCCACCGCCCGCAGCGCCTGGTACATCTGCTCGCCTCCGATGATCGGCACGTTGAAGTCCTTCTCCCCGCCCAGAAACAGCGTCGGCGTGCGAATCTTCTCCGCCTCGAAGAACGGGTACGACAGCTTCAGCCAGAGATCCTTGGTCTTCCACGGATAGCCCAGTTCCAGGTCGTACTGCTCAATGTACTGGTCGCTTCCATAGATCGAGATCTGCAGCGAGCTGCCCGCCCCGCTGGTCGCTGCCTTGAACCGGCCATCCTTCGCGATCGTGTAATTCGTCAGGATGCCGCCATAGCTCCAACCGCCGATGCCCAGGCGGTTCGGATCGGCGATCCCCATTTTGATCACGTGGTCCACGCCCGCCAGCAGATCCACCACTTCCTTGCCGCCCCAATCGGCGAAGATCGCCTTCTGGAACGCCTCATCCCGCCCCGCGCTGCCGCGATAGTTCACGTTCAACACCGCATAGCCGTGCGCCGCAAACAGGTGCCGCTCGAACTGGAAGCTATGGGCATCCTGGCCGTTCGGCCCGCCATGGATGCGGAGCAGCAGCGGCAGCTTCGTCCCTTCCTTATAATCGGGCGGCAGGGTCAATAACCCGTGCACTTCCGCGTTATCGGCGGTCCGGAAACTCACCTCGCGCGTGGCCCCCAGCGCGATTCCCTTCAACCAGTCCTGATTGTGTTGCGTCAGCGCCCGCGGTTTGCCACCTTCCAGCGCGTACACCTCCGCCGGAATCTCGTCGCTTGCCGCCAGAGCCGCCATGCGACCGCCCCCCTCCGATAGCGCCGATACCACCTGCTTGCCCTGCAACAGCTTCACCGGCGTCCCCCCTTCCGGGGAAACGCGCACCGGCAGTTCGGTCATGTCATCCGCCACCAGCACCGCAATGCCACCGCCGCTCAGTACCACCGGCGAACTCACCGCGCGCTCCCCGGACGTCAGGGTCTGCACTACCCCGCCGCCTGCCGGCACCGCCGCCAGCCGCGTCCTGTTATAGGCTCGCCACTTCCGCTCCAGTCCCAGCAGGAAGTACAGCCGCTGCCCCGTTGGCGACCACGCCACGCGTCCGGCCCTGCCCGGACTCAGCCGTTCGTCCGCCAGCACCACCTGCACCGCCGCGCCCGGCTTCGCTTCCGCCGCCGCCAGGCTCCATCGCGAATAGCGGTCGGCCACGGTTGTGCGGTCGCTGAAGAAGGCCAGCGTCTTGCCGTCCGGTGACCACGACGGCCCCATCTCCGCGAACGCCTCGCCGGTCAGCCGCTCCGCCTTCTTCGCCTCCACGTCGAACAGCCAGATCTGCGCCGGCTTCTTCGTCAGATAGCCATCCACGTCCCGCTTGAACGTGTAGCGGTCTATCACCAGCGGCTTCGGGGTCGCCGGCTTGTCCGGGCCCTTCTTCTGCTCTTCCCGAGGTGACACCACCAGCGCCAGCCGCTTCCCATCCGGCGACCAGGCGAGCTCCGAAACACTCCCCTCCACGTTCGTGAGCTGTGCCGCTTCCCCGCCCTGCCGCGGCAGCAGCCATACCTGCGCGCCCTTCTCCTTATCCGCCCGCGCCGACGTAAACGCCAGCCACTTGTTGTCCGGACTCCAGCGCGGCGCGTTCTCCGCTTCCTTGCTCGACGTCAGCCGCAGCCGCTCGCTGCCGTCCCACTTCACCATCCAGATATCGGTGTCGCTTTTATCCCCCGCCACATCCACCGTGGCCACCGTGTACGCCACCCAGGCCCCATCCGGCGACATCTGCGGATCGGCAACCGTGATCTGCGCATGGACATCGGCGACGCGCAGCGTACGTTTTTCCTGTGCCGGCAGCAAACCGGCAAGAGTGAGCATTCCAACAAGCAGCGGAGACTTACGCATATTCCCTCAATTGTGAACCCATCCGGGTTGCCGGTGCAGCATGGTCATTGATAGATTCAACAGTTCATGGACCGCCGCTCCTTCCTTGTCCGATCCCTCGCCGGCACGTCGCTGCTGCCCGGCCCCCGCGCCCACGGCGCCATCCCGCGCGATCGCGAATGGCACAGCTACGCCGGCGATCCCCACGCCACCCGCCACTCCGCCTGCGACCGGATCACCCCGGCCAACGTCAGGAACCTCAAGGTCGCCTGGACCCATCGCACCGGCGATGCCAGCACCCGCCCCGCCACCACCATCGAATGCACGCCCGTAATGGTCGACGGCGTCCTTTACCTCACCACACCGCGCGTCAAGGTACAGGCACTCAAGGCCGCCACCGGCGAAGTGCTCTGGACCTTCGACCCCAACCAGGGCCAGAGCGCCCGCCGCTCCCCTGGCGTAAATCGCGGCGTCACCTATCACCAGCAGGGCGAAAGCAAGCGCATCTTCTCCGTCTATCAGGACCGCCTCTGGTGCCTCGACGCCACCACCGGCAAGCCCGTCCCTTCCTTCGGCAAGGAGGGCGTGATCGACCTCAAGGAAAACTTCGATCACGACATGAAGAACCTCAACTTCCGCCACACCTCGCCGGTAGCCGTCTACCAGGACACGGTGATCACGGGCGGTGGCGGGGGCGAGGGGCCGTATCCGGAAGCCCCCGGCCACATCCGGGGCTACGACGCCAAGACCGGTGAGCGCAAGTGGATCTTCCACACCATCCCCCACCCCGGCGAGTTCGGCCACGATACCTGGGAAGGCGACTCCTGGGCGAAGACGGGCGGCACCAACTGCTGGGCGGGTATGAGCCTGGATACGCGCCGGGGCATTGTTTACGCGGGCATCGGCTCGCCTTCGTTCGATTACTACGGCGGCAATCGCAAGGGCAATAACCTGTTCGGCAACTGCGTTCTTGCTCTCGATGCGAAAACCGGCAAACGCAAATGGCACTTCCAGATCGTCCATCACGACGTCTGGGATTACGACATGCCGCAGCAGCCCATCCTCATTACGATGCGCCAGGGCCGCCGCACCATCGACGCCGTCGTGCAATGCACCAAGCAGGGCTTTGCCTTCTTCTTCGAACGCGCATCCGGGAAACCCATCTGGCCTATCGAAGAGCGCCCCATCGCGCCCTCCACCATCGACGGCGAACTGCTCAGCAAGACCCAGCCATTCCTTACCAAACCGCCACCTCTCTCCCGCCAGGGCTGGAACGACGACTACATCACAGACATTTCGCCGGAAGCCCACGCGCACGTCAAAGCGCTGGTGGAGAAGAAGAACCGCGGCCCCCTCTACACCACGACAACGCAGGCCGGCGCCGTGGTGCATCCCGGCTTCCGCGGCGGCATGCTCTGGGGAGGCTCGTCCTTTGATCCGAAGCGCAACCGCCTCTTCGTCAACTCCGACGAGTGGAGCAACCTGCTCGCCCTGGAGCCCGCCAAGGACGGCATGCCCTTCCGCTACGGGCTTCGCCAGCGCGATGTCCTGCTTGACCCTAACGGCTACCCCGGCATCAAGCCGCCCTGGGGTTACCTCACCGCCATCGATTGCGATAAAGGCAACTTCGCCTGGCGCATCGTCAACGGCGAGTACCCCGAATTAAAGGCCAAGGGCATCCCGAAGACTGGCACGCCGAGCCACGGAGGCTGCATCTCCACCGCCTCCGGCCTGGTCTTCATGGCCGGTACCTTCGACAAGAAGATTCGCGCCTATTCCAGCGAGTCCGGCGAAATCCTCTGGGAGTACGAACTGCCCGCGGGCGGCTTCGCCACCCCCTGTACCTATGAGGCCGATGGCAAGCAGTTCGTCGTCATCGCGGCCGGTGGCGGCAAGAACGGATTCGCCGCCCGCGACGAGTACATCGCCTTCTCCCTTTAAACCTCGCCATGCGTCATCCTAGGACTATGAACCGATTCGCGCGCGTTGCCGCTAGCCTTCTGCCGGCCATCCTCATCCTCGCCGCCGAACCCGTCTACAAAGCCAAGGTCGGCTACGCGCCCGATCAGCCCGTGCCCTACTCGCATAAAACCCATCTCGCCATGGGCCTGAAATGCAGCAACTGCCACCAGCCCGATTCGGAAGGCTTCGCGATGTCCTTCCCCAAGGAAACCTTCTGCATGGGTTGCCATACTTCGGTGAAGAGGGATAGCCCGCACATCGCCAAGGTGGCGGAAGCCGCCAAGACCGGCAAGCAGATCGAGTGGGCTCGCGTTTATCAACAGCCGGAGATGATCTGGTTCTCGCACGATGTCCATGTCATGGACGCCAAGCTCGGCTGCGAAACCTGTCATGGCAAGTTGGTGGACATGACGGTGGTGGCCAAAGCGCGTCAGCTCGATATGAAGGATTGTATGGATTGTCACGCTAAGGCGAGCGCTCCTAATGGATGCTCCACCTGCCACCCCAGCCAGTAGCGTTCATACAGCTCTGCTTCGAAGTTTTAAGTCGGATCAAAACGAAGCCATTCTTGGCCTTAGAATTCCATCCAACACTTTGACATTCGCTTCGTGTATACTTCTCCAGTCCCGAACCCAACCTTCTGGAGAACCCTATGCGTCTCAGGAACTTGCTGCTTTCCCAGGCTGCCCTTGCCCTCGGCCTGCTCCCCTTTACCCTCAATGCCCAGACCAAGCCGGCGTTCTTGCGGTCGACCTGCGTCAAAGTGAATCCCGGCGGAGCCGCGGAGTTTGAGAAACTCCATGCCGACACCATCCAGAAACTCGCGCAATACCGGGTTAAGCAGGGAGCCATGTTGCGGTACGCCTTGTCGCGAGCGGTTGTGCCGGCCGGCGAGCATGCCGAATGCGACTACCTCGTCTCGTTCACCTATCCCGGCTTCCCACCGGAACTGACGGTCGAATCCACGGCAAAGAACATGAAGGCCGCCGGAGTAGCGATGCCGTATGAAGCCTATACCGCGAAGAACCGATCCCTTTCCAAGCAGGTCACGACCCGTATCCTGCGCGTCACCGAGTCGGCGGGATCGCTGAAGGCCGGAAGCTACTTCCACGTCAACCGCATGAAGGTCAAGAACATGCAGGCGTGGATGAAACTGGAGAGCGAGATGTGGAAGCCGGTACAGGAGGCGCGCGTTGCCGATGGACAGTTAAGCGCCTGGGTGAGCTACGTTCTGGTGCTGCCCAGCGGCTCCTCCCAGCCCTTCCACGCCGTCACCGTGGACGGGTTCCCGAGTTGGGAGGCGCAAGGCACCCAGAAGCCGCTGAGCGAGTATGTGAAGAAGGCGCATCCGAACATGACCGCGCAACAGTTCAATGAAGCCGGGGCGCAAGCCCGCGATCTGATCACCCGGGAAGTCTTTAAGGTGGTGTTGGAGGCGAGATAGGCGTCCGCTAGTAGCCCGTGGCAATCCCGCTCCGCTGCGGTCGCGGCAATTTCTTTCGTCCATCACTGCGTGGGAACGCGGGAAACGGGGACATTGCGCTTGATATACTCGGCTCCATTGATGCTTACGCGACGGCAGCTCTTGGAACGCACGACGCTGGGCTTCGGCTCGATGGCGCTAGCCGGCATGATGAATGGCCAGCATTTTCCGGCGAAGGCTAAGGCGGTGATTCAACTGGTGCAGAATGGCGGCCCCAGCCAGATGGATCTGTTCGATCCGAAGCCGGAGTTGACCAGGCGCGCCGGGCAGCCGCTGCCGGGTGGGGTGGAGATCCACCAGCCCAACAACGTGAACACGCTACTTCCCTGCCCCTTCGAGTTCAAGAAGTATGGGCAATGCGGGATGGACATTTCCGAGGCCTTGCCGCATACCGCGAAGATCGTGGATGAACTGACGTTCATCCGCAGCATGCACACGGCGCATAACAACCATTTGGAAGCGCTGAACATGCTGCTGACGTGCAAGATCTTCCCGGGGCGGCCGGTGTTGGGTGCCTGGGTGAGTTATGCGATGGGGACGGAGAACCAGAGCCTGCCTTCCTATGTGGTGTTGCGGGATCCGACAGGCTATACGATCGGCGGCAAACAGTTGTGGGCGAATGGTTATCTGCCGGCGACGTATTCCGGTGTCGAGTTCAGCATGAAGGGCGCGCCGGTGCATCATTTGCATCCGCCGGAGAAGCAGCAGGAAGGGGCGCAGCGGGCGACGTTGGATTTGTTGGCGAAGATCAACCGGTCGCATGCGGCACAGCATCCGGGCGAGCAGGAGTTGGAGGCTCGGATCAAGAATTTCGAACTGGCGGCGCGGATGCAATTGGCGGCGGGCGAAGTCCTGGATATCTCGGGCGAGAGCGAGGCCACCAAGAAGCTGTATGGAATTGACGATCCGAAGGCGGGGCCGTATGCGCTGCGGTGCCTGATGGCGCGGCGGCTGGTGGAGAAGGGTGTACGGTTCGTGCAGGTGACGACGAGTCCGGGGCAGCCCTGGGATCACCACAACAGCATCAAGAAGGACATGCACAAGATCGCCGGCGAGGTAGACCAGGGGTCGGCCGCGCTGATTCTGGATCTGAAGAGCCGTGGACTTTTGGATTCGACCATCGTCATGTGGGCGGGGGAGTTCGGGCGGCTGCCGACGACGCAGAATGGCGACGGGCGGGATCATAACCGCAACGCATTTACGATCTGGTTCGCGGGCGGCGGGTTCAAGAAGGGCCTCATTTACGGCGAGACGGATGAGTTTGGCTATAAGGCGGTGGTGAACCGCGTGCCGGTGCCGGACATGATTGCGACGGTGCTGCGTCAACTGGGGCTGGATCACGCGAAGATCCAGTATTTGAATGGGGGGCGGATGGAGACGCCGGCGGATGTTTCGGTAACCGGCGCCAAGCCGGTAATGGATCTGATCGCATGAGAACGCTTACGATGCTGGCGTTGATGGCGCTGCCTCTGGCGGGTGCGCCGCGCTATGAGAAGGACGTTCTGCCGATTTTCACGAAGTATTGCTTTACGTGTCACGGGCAGAGTTCGCCGAAGCTGGGATTGGATTTGCGAACGGCGGCGGGGGCGCTGCGAGGGAGTTTCAACGGGCCGGTGATCGTGAAGGGGAAGCCGGACGAGAGCCTGCTGTGGAAGAAGGTATCGGCGCGGCAGATGCCTCCCGCGGTGTATGGGCAGACTATCCCGGATGAGGATCTGGCTGTCGTGAAGCAATGGATTTTGGATGGCGCCCCGTCGGATGCTCCGGTGAAGGCGAATGCCCGGGTCCCGGCAGTGATCCTGTCGCGGTGCGCGAGTTGCCATGGCGAGAAGACGGCGATGGCGGGGCTGCGGCTGCATACGGTGGCGGATGTGTTGAAGGGCAGTTCGAATGGTCCGGTGATTGTGGAGGGCTTTTCGAACCGCAGTGTGCTGGTGCGGCGGATCAGCAGTGGGAACATGCCGCCGAAGGGGGCAGGCGCGCCGCTGACGGATGCGGAGATCAAGGCGGTCAGTGAGTGGATCGACCGCGGCGATTTCAGCGAAGTGACGGCGTTTGATTCGGCGGACCGGCCGTTTAGCGAGTTGGAGGCTCCGCGAATTACGGAGGAGCAGCGGAAGTTTTGGGCGTTTCAGAAGCCCGTGGCGGCGCCGCTGCCGGTGGTGAAGGCGAAGGGGCGGGTGCGAACGCCGATTGACCGTTTGGTGCTGGCGAAGCTGGAATCGAAGGGTCTGACTTTTCGCGCCGATGTTGGGAACGAGAAGCTGCTGCGGCGGGCGTATCTGGATCTGACCGGGCTGCCGCCAACGCCAGCGGAGATTGCCGAGTATCTGCGGGATCCCGATTACGAGAAGCTGCTGGATAAGTTGCTGGCCTCGCCACGGTATGGGGAGCGCTGGGGCCGGCAGTGGCTGGATGCGGCCGGATATGTGGATACCACGGGCAAGGATTTTGATCCGAAGAAGGCGGAGTACGCGCAGGGTTTGTGGCGCTATCGCGATTACGTGATCAAGGCGGTGAATGACGATAAGCCGTGGGACCGGTTCCTGACCGAGCAGATTGCGGGCGATGAGTTGGTGGATTGGCGGGAGGCGAAGCAGCGGACGCCGGAGATGAACGAGTTGTTAGCGGCGACCGGCTACATGCGGACGATTTTGGATATTACGGAAGAGGACATTTCGAATCTGCCCGTAGAGCGGTATGAGGCGCTGTTCAAGCTGGTGGAGAAGGTATCGAGCAGCACGGTGGGATTGACGGTGAATTGCGCGCGCTGCCATACGCATAAATTCGATCCAATTTCGCAGAAGGATTACTATCGGTTTCTGGCGTTATTTACGACGTCGTATAACCCGACGGATTGGATCCAGCCGCAGAACCATCACCTGTACACGGTGCCGAAGGCGGAGCAGGAAGCGAGGGAGGCGAGCAATAAGGCTCTGGAAGCGAAGCTGCGGGAAGCGATGCTTTTGACCATTCCCGAGGTGCTGCGGAAGGATGTGAGAACCGCGTTCGAGACGGAGGCGGCGAAGCGCAACGAGGTGCAGCGGTATCTGTTCGGGAAGTTCAACCCGCAGTTGGAGAAGGAACTGACCGGGCACGCGGATTACAAGAAACTGGAGAAGATCCAGGCCTTGTGGGATGTGGGGACGCCTCCGAACATCCGGCTGTTGCAGCGAGGGAGCGCGGATGCGCCGGGTCCGAAGGTGACGCCAGGCTTTTTTGAGGTGTTGACGCCGGAAGGCAAGCGCGATGCGGTTCGTCCGGAGCGGGCGCAGGGAAAGACGTCGGGGATCCGGCTGGCGTTCGCGGAGTGGTTGACGGATGCCAATCATCCGCTGACGGCGCGGGTGATTGTGAACCGCATCTGGCAGGGGCATTTCGGGTCGGGCATTGTGGCGACGCCGGACAATTTCGGGACGACGGGGGCGGCTCCCACGAACCAGGCGTTGTTGGATTATCTGGCTTTGGATTTCATCAAGAACGGGTGGAGTGGGAAACGGCTGCATAAGCAGATCATGCTGTCGACGGTGTACCGGCAGTCGAGCGAATCGGATGTGGCGGCAGCGAAGGTGGATCCGAACAATGAGCTGTTGTGGCGGATGCCGCTGCGGCGATTGGATGCCGAGACGCTGCGGGATTCGGTGATGGCGGCGGCGGGGAAGTTGGATGTAACGGCGGGCGGGCCGCCGATCGAGTTGGAGATGCAGGCCGACGGGCTGCAGGTGGTGTCGAGCAAAGAGCCCGAGCATGCGAAGTGGCGCCGGAGCATTTATCTGACGCACCGGCGCACGTATCCCATGAGCTTTCTGGGAGTGTTTGATTATCCGGTCATCGACACGAATTGCACGCGGCGGATCCCGTCGGCGACGCCGCTGCAATCGCTGACGATGTTGAATGACCGGTTTGTGTGGCAGGCCGCGGAGGCGCTGTCGAAGCGGGCCGAGGGGAACTTGGACGAGGCGTATCTCTTGACGCTATCGCGGCGGCCGACAGCGGAGGAACGGCAGTTGGCGGAGGGCTTTTTGAAGACTATGCCGTTCCAGGCGCTGGCGCAGGTGTTATTGAGTTCGAACGAGTTTTTGTACGTGGATTAGTGCGTTTACTCGCATCGATTAGCGGCACGGTGCCGGACGAGGCTCCTTGTGTCCGCATGCATGTGCGTCTCTGATGATGCTAAAAGCGCTGCCGCGCCTTGAGTTGCAGGATGGAGATGAAGTCAGCAGCATTGATAAGAGCTTCATACTCGGCGCGCTCCGCGCCGGTGAGTTGGCCCTCGTTCGCCTGCTCGGCGAGGTGCTCGATGCGCCGCTGCACGGCCGGATCTATTTGTAGACGGGCAACCCGGCGCGCAGACTCGGCGTCGAGGCATTGGCTGAGCGGTTCGATCAGTCTGTCCAACTCGGAGGGCGCGCGCATGCCTACAAGATAGCACCGGCGCGGCGCCCAAAGAGCGCGGAACTCATTCAACGGCGCCGGCGGCGCGGAGGTCGCCGGCGATACCGGTGTCGTTGCGTTTGGCGGCGAGAGTGAGCGGGGTTACGCCGTTCTTGGCGCGGACTTTGGGATCGGCCCCTTTGGCGAGGAGTTGGCGGACGGCGTCGCGGCGGCCGGTTTGGACGGCGATGCAGATAGGGGTCATGCCGTTGTGGTGGACGGCGTTGACGTCGGCGCCCTGGGCGAGCAGGAAGGTAAAGACGGGGGCTGCGGGTTCGGCTCCGGCTACGGCGTGGCTGAGGAGGGGGATCCCGTGGGCGCCACGGGCGTCGCGGGCGGAGGGGAACGCGGCGAGGGCAGTTTTGATCAGGGTGAGTTCGCCGAGCATGGCTGCGGCGAAGAGGTCGAGTCGGGCGCCGGCATCGAGAAGGAAGCGGGCCATGTCGTGACTGCCGGTGTGGGCGGCGGCCTGAAGGGCGTTCTCCCAATCGCCAGCGCCCCAGTCGTAGGAGGAGTGGAGGAGGTTGGGGTTCTGCTGGAGAAGGTCGCGCATGACAGGGATCTGGCGTTGGTGGGCTTTGCCGACCCAGTCTTTTACGAGCCTGAGATCAAGAGGCGGGGGCGGTGCGGCGTCCTGGGCGAGGGCGAGGGGGCAGGCGGTGGCAAGGAGAATGGCCGTGCGGCGGGTGTGTGGGAGGCTCATGGCAAGCGATGGTACCGGAGCGCGGCCGGCTGGCGCAATGGAATCGGGATTAGGCGGGGCTTAGGCGGGATGTGATTTGCTTTGTGGTGGTTAGCGGGAGAGCTGAGAGGCGCGGATGACCGGATCGAAGGTCTGAACGATGCGTTTGGGGACGCTTGGATCAAGGGGGACGCGGACAACCTTGCGGTGGCGCTGGTCGGGCAGGGTGATGAGTTGCGCGAAGACTTCGATGGTATTGGGAGCGCCGGCGACGGGACGGAGGGAACCGCTGATGGTGAAGGGAGTGCGGAGTTGGGCGCCGATGGCGGCGAGGTCGCGCTGGGCGCGGGGGCGGAGGAGGCGGGCGTCGTTGCCGATGACGGCGTAGGCGCGGGCACCGGCTTCGGTTAGGTCGGCAATGAGCGAGTCGGTCAGTACCTCGGCGACGCGGTCGTTCAGGGGGTTGCCGGTGTTGTTGTCGAGGCGGAAGACGGCAACGGCAGGCGGTTGGGAGGATTGGGTGCGGATGGCGTAGGCAGCGGCGGCGAGCAGGAGGAGAGATCCCGCTGTCGCGGCGACGGCGAGGGTTCGGCGGCGGTTGTGGGATGGTGTGGCCGGCGGGGTGAGGATCGGAGCGATGAACTGGTAGCCCTGGCGGGGGACGGTGCGGATGTAGCGAGGCGATTCGGCGGAATCACGGAGGGCGGAGCGGATTTGGGCGATACAGAAGTTGAGGCCGTTCTCATAATCGACGAAGGTTTCGTTGCCCCAGACGGCGGCGCGTAGCTTCTCGCGGGAGACCGTTTGCCCGGAGTGTGCGAGGAGCAGCGCGAGGGCCTGGGCGGGTTGCGGTTGCAGCTTGACGGGGCTGCCATCGCGTTGAAGAGCGCCGGTATCGGAATCGAAATCGAAGTTGCCGAAGCGGTAGCGGGGCACAGCTTCTATTTTGGAGTAGGTGCCGAAGACTTCGGGCACCCGCTCCTTTGCAGTTCTCAGAAAAAGAACTTGAGTGCGAGTTGTAACTCGCGAGGCTTCGGTGAGAAAGCAGTCGCGGTGACGACGCCGAACGTTGGGGAATTGACGCTGCCGTTAGGCGCGGCGAAGGTCGGCGTGTTGGTGAGGTTGAAGGCCTCGGCACGGAACTGGACCTTCATGCCTTCGCGGATGACGAAGTCCTTGAACATCGACAGATCGATGGAAAAGACGGAATCGCTGTGCACGTTGGCGAGGGTGCGGGACGAGTTGCCGAGCGTGTAGGGAGCGGGCACGGAAAAGGCGGCGGTGTTAAACCAGCGGTCGAGCGTGGGGTTGTCGAGCTTGGGTTGCTGGCCCGCGACGACGTTGGGGCGATTGCCGCCGCCGACGACGGTGGCGCTCATGGAGACAGGGGGGCCGCTTTCCATGGTGAGGATGGGGTTGATCTGCCAGCCGCCAACGATGGCGCGCTTAAGGCCGGTGGCCTGCGTGGCGACGGGGAGGTTCCAGAGAGTGGTCCAGACGAGGCGCTGGGGGATATCTTCCGCGCTCTTGGAACGTTCGGCGCGAAGGTTGAACCAATCCTGGACGCCACCGATGGTGTTGCCGCCGGGGCGGATCTGGCCGCTGGCGTTGCCGTCGTCGATATTTTTGGAAGCGGTGTAGGCGACAAGCATGGACAGGCCTTTAGAGAAGCGCTTTTCAATCTTAACGGCAAGGGCGTGGTAGATGGAGTTGTGGTTATAGGTAAAGCCGCCGTTGACGCCGGTGAAGTGGGGATACGGAAGCAGCAGTTGCTGGCGGGTGACCGTGGACGCGGCGAGTGGACCGCTGTCGATTACGCCGAAGAAGGGATTTGGGACGGACTGGGCGAGGGCGTTCCCGAGGGCGCGCTGGGAGTCGTTAAGGGCATTGAGCTGGGTCTGGGAGCCCTGTAGACGCGTGCCTTTATTGACGACCCACGCGGCCTCCAGAAGCCAGTTGTTCCAGGGTTCGTACTGGACGGTGAAGTTGCCCTGCTGGGCATAGCCGCGGCGGACATTGAAGAGTTGGCCGGCGACGGACTGGCCGAGCCCGGTGGCGGCGCCGAGGGAGGAACCGAGAGGGTCGAGCAGACCCTGGGGGAAGGGGTCGGCGAGGGTGTGATAGGGGGTGAGACCGCCATCAATGGAGGAGACCATGGGAGTGTTGAGCGAGAAGCCGGTGGTGGTGGGTCCGATGAAGGGACTGGAAGGGATGTACATCAGGCCGTAACCGCCGCGGAACACCATCTTCTGGCCGAATTTGTAGGCGTAGCCGATGCGGGGAGCCCAGTTGTTGAAGACCCGCTCGGTGAGGCCACGGCCGCGCCCACCAACGGTGGGGAAGGTAAGGCCGCCGCGAAGATTGAGACCGGGGACGCGCAGGGGCGATGCGGCGTTGGGGTCGAAGTTCGTGAGGAGGTTGTAACGGTCGGTGAGGGGGCCTTCGTACTCCCAGCGGACGCCGAGGTTGAGGGTCAGGTTATTGGAGACACGCCAGTCTTCCTGGAGGAAAGCGGCGAAGTGATTGAGGCCCTGGGTGAAGTTAGGGGAGCGGGTGGCGAGGCCGGAGGTGGGTGCGCCCAACATGAAGGTGGCGACGCCAAAACCGGCATTCGCGGAGGCCTGGAGGGGGTTGGGGCCTTGGGTAAAGCCGCGGCCGAAGGAGAAGTTGCCGACGGAGTTGGAGCGGCCCCAGCGGTTGATGCCGTAGAAACGGTGCTCGCCGCCGAACTTGATGGTGTGGCGGCCGGTGAGCTTGGTCATCGTGCCGCTTTCCAGAGTGCTGAGCGAGGGATTGCCGGAGGTGGAGGTATTGGCCATGGTGGCCATGTCGGAGATACCGACGGTGGGGAAGCGCGCGCCACGGTCCTGGGACCCCAGGCGGGCGAAGGTGGCTGGGAAGCCGAGGGTGGTGATATCGAAGCCGTCGCTGGGCATGACATAGTTCTCGTTCTCGCGGGCGAACCCGAGCTTGCCTTCGAACAGGAGGGTGGGGCGGAGGGAATCGGTGTAGTTGAGCGAAGCGCTGTGGCGGGGGATGTAGACGTCGCGGCCGTCGACTTCGGCGGCCGTGCCGACGACGCGTGGAAAGCGCCAATCGAGATCATCCCAGGTGTAGCGGCCGGAGAGGCGGCGAGCCGAGGAGATGTTGTAGTCCATCTTGGCGGTGAAGGTGTTGCGGTCGATGGGACCGGCGCCCTGGAGGAACAGGTTCTGGGCCTGGGTGTTGGGCAGACCGGGGAGGTTGGGCTCCGGCCAGTAGGAGATGATCTTGCGCGAGATGTCGGAGATGCGGGAGGCGGGGATGATGTTGCCCGGGAAGGCCTGGCGGGTAAAACCGGAGCCGGCGGCGGTGGTGGTGGCGGGGTCGTAGATGGTGATGACGGCGCCGGTGGCAAGGCGGGTATCGGAGAAGTCTCCGGCGCGCTGGCGAACGGTGGCGGAGTTGGTGATGGACTGGCTGATGCGGCGTTCGGTGAAGCCTTCGTAGTTGGTGAAGAAGAAGAGGCGGTTCTTGATCAGGGGACCGCCCAGGGAGCCGCCGAACTGGTTCCAGGCGAGAGAGGGGCGTTTGCCGCCGTTACGGTTGGAGAAGAACTCGTTGGCGTTGAAGTTATCGTTGCGGACGTAGTGGAACAGGTTCCCATGGAACTCATTGGTGCCCGATTTAGTGATGACGGAGACGATGCCGCCGCCGGTGCGTCCGAACTCGGCGGACATGGCGTTGGTGAGAATCTTGAATTCCTGGGTCGATTCGACCGTGGGGTAAATCTGGGCCCCCGCGCTGGAGAGCTTGGTAGCGCCGATGCCGTCGACCAGGAAGTCGTTATGCAGGGGGGATCCGCCGCCGATGCTGACGGCCGCCATGCGCCAACTGGACAGAACCTGGCCGCCAAAGAAGCCGATGCCCCGGACGGTGGGGACGAGGTTGGCCAGACCCATGGGGTTGCGGCCGTTGAGGGGGAGGTCTTCCACCTTCTGGCGGTCCATGACGGTGCCGAGGGAGGACGTGTTGGGTTCCAGCAGGGGCGTGCCGCCGACGACTTCGACCACGTCGACGAGCGAACCGACTTCAAGCCGGATGGGCACGCCGAGCGAGCGATCGGCTTCGATGATGACGCCTTCCCGCCGGAAGGATTTGAAGCCTTCGAGAGCGGCATCGACGCGGTAGTTGCCGACGGGGAGGAGGAGGAAGCGGAAGTTGCCGGACTCGTCGGAGGCGGTAGTGCGCACGAGGCCGGTGGCGGTTTCGGTGACGGTGACTTTGACGGCGGGAATGGCGGCTCCGGAGGGGTCGGTTACGGTGCCGGTGATGGTGCCGCTGGTGGCCTGGGCGAAGGCGGCGCTGGTGGAAATGAGGCTGGCTAGAAGCAGAAAGCCGAGCAAACGAAAGTAACGTGACATTGCATCCTCTCCCTTAGCCGGCGGGGCACGGGGGAGAGAACAAGCAAGGCTGTTGCCAGCACCCCAACACCGAAGCCGGATTGGGAGCGATTACATCACGTTGGAATCGTTTCCGTCAAATGAAAACAAGTGAGGGATGGTTTACTTCGGGTGAATGGAAGCGACGGTGGGGGGTGTAGGCAAGACAGGCCCGGATAACTTCTTCCGTGAGCCGAGGGTAGGCGCTCAGCAGGTCAGGAATGGTAGCGATCCGGTTCAATGCTTTGTCCTTTGGTTGTATTGTATCAGGGCGGGATTTCTTGGTAGCTCGCCAGGCCCGGTGTACTCGGGGGTTATCGCTATCATTGAATGGATGGATCTCCGAGCGCGGATACGGGAGCAGGGCTTTGCGATCGTACCGAACGTTCTGGATGATGGCGAGTTGGAGCAGCTGCGAGAAGCGATCTCGGGGATACCGGAGAAAGACGGCGATGCCGTTCGGGCCCGCGGTGGGACCTACGCGATCCGCAACCTTCTGCAGTGTGCCCCGGCGGTGAGGGTGCTTGTTGAATCGCCTAAGCTGCGGGATCTGGCAGCACAGGCCCTCGGCGTCGCGGCCAGGCCAGTCCGAGCGACTCTGTTCGACAAGACCCCGGATGCGAACTGGCTGGTTCCCTGGCACCAGGACGTGACCATCGCGGTGCGAGAGAGGGTGGAGGTTCCCGGGTTTGGACCCTGGTCCAAGAAGGCGGGCGTCGCACATGTCCAGCCGCCGGTGAACTGCCTGGAAGGGCTGCTTGCGGTCCGCATTCAACTCGATGATGGCGGTCAGGACAATGGCCCCCTGCGAGTGATTCCCGGTTCTCACCGGCTGGGACGCCTCTCCAATGAGCGCATTGATGCGATGGTGGCGGGAAGCCAAGTGGCGACCTGCGCCGTACCGTGCGGAGGGGCCTTGCTCATGAAGCCGCTGCTGCTGCATGCGTCCTCGGCATCGAAGCAGCCTGGCCACCGGCGGGTGATCCATGTTGAGTTTGCGTCAGAACCGCTGCCGGGAGGCCTTCGATGGGCGCATGAGATGGGCGTGGTAGGTTCCGCGGGGTGGAGTCAATAACCGGCGCTATCCCTGATGCGGGAGGACCGAGAGGCGTGATTAGCCCGCGGCATCACCGTGATTTGCGAGAATGGCGTCGACGAGCGCCTGGCGGTAGCGGAAATTGGTGTGTTTAAGTTGCTCGACTGCTTGCCTGCTATCAACCAGCCCACGACTGGCGGCGAGGTCGAGAATGCCAAGTGTACCGGTTGTCTGAATTCCTTTGCGGCGGGCTATGGCGGTGCCTCTTCGATCGTCGATGAGGATCAAGTCCGCAGAGCAGGCGATGCCCAATTCGATTGCCGACCGCTCACCGGGATCCAGGGACTGCAGGTCCGGATCCTTCGTAGAGCTTGTTGCTTCGAGCAAAAGGAGCCAGGGTGGAGCTTGGCCGATCCAGGCGCGGACTGAGATCCATTGGAACAACTTTTGGAGAAGGCTGATTTGGCCGATCTGCAAGAGGTAGCGGATGGGGCTTGTATCGGCAATGACGACGCGAGGACGCATCAGAAGCCGAGGCGGCGAAGCGTAGCGCGGTCGCACTCCAGGTCTTCGGGGGTGTAGTCGATCCAAATCTCGTGAGCCCTTAGGAACGTGTCGAGCTGGTCACTGGTGCGGAGGCCGAGCATCCGGCGGAGGTCTGGCTTGGTAAGCCGGCCTTGGCGGTACTCTTCGGCCAGGAGCGCTTCCAGAGCACGCCGGGACAGATCCTCAGCAGAAGCGCTCAGGCGCGCCGCCACGTCGTCTGGAATCTCCAAGGTTAGGTTCATGGCTAGATGCGGTCCTCTTTAATCGTAACGGATGGCCCCGTACGGCGTACGCGAGATCTGCTCCATTGAATGCAATGCAGTGGATCGCTCGAATGAGCCCATTGATGCGATGGCGGCGGGAAGGCAAGTGGAGATCTGCGCCGTACCGGGCGGTGGGGTGAGACTGGCGGTGATATGCAGCCGGCGTGCATCGGCGCGAAAGACAATCGGCTTGCGGCGCTTCCTCGGCATGGGTTGTGCTCCCTTATTAGGCCGCCCTCACGCAGGAGACGCTCACGTCCGCCTCTGCCAATGCGCCGGATTGCGGCTGCCGTGAAAACACGCAATAACCGTGAGCGCGTCGTCCTGCATCACGAAGTTCAGCGCATAGGGAAACTTGCGAAAAAGAGCGCGGCGCACGGTCTTGTAGACCAAAGGAACTGGCGGGGGCTTTCGCTGACTCGCCCGACGATCCGATCAGCCTCCAGTCGAAACCGTCGCCCAAGTCCGGGAGCTTCGCGCTCGTACCACTCCTGCGCCTCAATCAGTTCTGCGCGGGCAGCTTGCGTGAAAACGACGGGGAACACTACGGGCAGCGCCGTTCAAGCTCGGCCTTCACTGACTCCCAGGACACGCCTTCCCGCCGGTCCTGATCGAGGGAGGAGAGCCGGTGTTCCAGCTCGGCTTCCTGCGCCGCAGTGAGCGGAACCTGATCCTGTTCAAGGCTGTCCCAAAGCCGCCCAATCAGCGCTAAACGCTCTGGCGGTGTAAGTCGTCCTATGTCGTCGGCCGTGAATTGCGCGTCCATGGTTGAACGTCTCCTTTCACCGTGAAATCGGATCGATCATCGGCACATCCGCGTTATAGCATGAAATTCAATGTTAGGTGAAGCCGAACAGCCTCGGATTCCGCGAGATAATCAGCACTGCCAGCACCTTCGGCACATACTCCATCGTTTCCTTCGGCAGCGCGCGGACACGGTAGAGATACCAGAAGTTGCGCTGGCGGATCGGGTCCTTGACGGCGCTGCGGACCGCTTGTTTCACCTTGCCTGGGCCGCCATTATAGGCAGCCACTGCCAGCATGACGGAGCCGCCGGCGCCAAAGTCGAGGATCAGTTCCCGCATGATCTTGCAGGCCGCCACCGTTGATTTCCGGACGTTCATGCGTTCGTCGACATTGGCGTTCACCGTGAGTCCGAAGGCGCGGGCGGTGGGGGCCATCAGCTGCCAGGGGCCGGCGGCGCCGCTCTGGCGGTTGACCACCTTCGTGATCGCGCTCTCGACGACGGCCATGTAGGCGAGGTCGGGGGGCAATTTGTGATCGACGAAGATCTGGCGCATAATCTGGACGTCGCGTCTGGCCTCCCCCAGGGCACTGACGATCAGGGGGCGGTTGGGGCCTTGGTACTCCTTCACGAAGCGCTCCACCTGTTCCAGGAAGTCGGGCGGGAAGGTGTAGGTTTCGGCGCCAAACTCCTGCATAAGAGCCTTGAGTTCGGCCTCCGCGGGGCGCGTGGGTTCAGGGCGGACGGCACCGAGGCGAAAGAAAAGACCGTTAGAAAGGTCGCGAGCTTCGCCCTGGTAGCTCTCCAGGCGGGCGATCAGTTCTTCGGTCTGCTGCTCGTCGCCCTGGGCTTCGGCGAGGCGCTTCTCCACTTCCTGGATACGGGTGTCGATGTGGGCCTTTTCCTGCTGGAGGCGGCGTACCTGGAGAAAGCTGCCGGCGGCCACAACACCGAGCGCGATGGCCAATACTGCGATGACACCGCGGAGACGGCGGCGCGTCTCACCCATGCCCCGGGCAATGGCGTCGCGCAGCAGGTTGTGGGTCTGGTCATGGGAGACGTCGCGCATGCGGGCCAGGCGGATGCGAGCGGCGGCTTCGGCGGCCAGCCGCTCCTGGTTGGGAACGCGCAGTTCGGCGGGGATCTCGGTGATAACCTGGGTTTCCTGATGACGGGGCAGCGCCATGTCATCAAATAAGAACGTGAGCCGCGGGCCGGAGGCACCCATCTGGATGGAGGCGGGGGCTTCCATTTCGCAGGCCTCAACGCGCTCGCCATTGACGAAGGTGCCATTGCGGCTCCCAAGGTCGCGAAGGCGGTAGACGCCGGCATCCTGGTCGCATTCGATCTGGAAGTGCACGCCGGAGACGGACGCGTCATCTTCCAGGACGACGTCGTTATCGAGACTGCGGCCGACGCGGGTAATGGTATCGGTAACACGATACCGCGTACCTGCTAAGGACCCCGACGTGCGCACCAGCCAGGCCTTGGTGCGTTTCTCCTGGTCGTGTTGGCTCACGGTTGTGTCGAAATTCGTCACTCATTCTCTCAGATGGAGAGAGGGCGCGTACGGTTGCGGTAAGGGCCGGGCGGGGCGTGCCAAAGCTACCATCCAATATAAAGCTAGAATTGAAAGATGGAGACCGATGTACGTGTGTTGAAGAACAACCTCAGCCGGTACATCCGGCGAATCGAAGCTGGGGAACGCGTCGTGGTCACTTCCCACGGACGAGTTGTCGCGGAGCTCGTACCACCGGCTGCAGCCCGGGCGGGCCTGACCAGCCAGTTCGGCAGCCTCGTTGCTTCAGGCGTTATCACACCACCTGTTGAGGATGGCGACCCGCTGGAGGACTGCCCGGAGATTCTTCTCCCTCCGGGGACCGCAGCCGCCCTTATTGCTGACGACCGTGACGAAGCGTAAGTCCGCACCGGCCCGCCGATCTGGCAGGGCTCGCGATTCCGCGGTCGTGGTGGAGGGTGATCTAATCAGGCGCTACATCGAATCAAGCGCCCTCGTCGCGGCCTTGCTTGAGGGCGATGCGGCGGCCAAAGCCTCGATACGCGCCAAAGGGCAGCGGGTCACGTCGGCCCTCACGGCGGCGGAAGCTGGCCGCGCAGTGCTTCGAGCCCGCCTCTCGGGAAGGATCACGGCTCAGCAGGAGCGCTCGGCTTTGCTCGCCATGCAGCGCTTTACCCGGCGTTCTTACATTGTGAGCGTCACGGAAGCGATCCTGGCTCGCGCGGGACGCCGCTTTCCCGTCGAACCGGTGCGCACGCTGGACGCCATTCACTTGGCGACTGCGGAGGCCTTGGGCGATCCGCCCGCTCTCGTGACAATTGTCACGCGCGACCTTCGCGTCCGTGACAATGCCAGGGCCCTGGGCCATCCGGTGGAATGATCGGGACTTGTCTTGCTTTATCCCGATGAGTGCATGGCTTCGCTGGCCGCTACATAATGGGAGAAGTCAAAATGAAGATAGTCCCAGCTTCACGCCGGATTTCCGCCCTGTGCGCCGCGGCCGCCTTCATGGGGTTCGCGGGCTGGGTCAGCGCGCAATCGAATGGAAACGCACCGAAGCCCCTGAACGAAGCGGCTTTCGCGTCGGAAGTGAAGCCGTTTCTGAACAAGAACTGCGTCCGATGCCACAACGCGGACAATGCCATCGCGGGGATTCGGGTGGACAATCTCGATACCAGCCTCGATGACAGGCAGATCCGTTTCTGGGAAGGGATCCGGCATCGGGTGAAGAACGGCACCATGCCGCCCAAGGGGCAGCCGCAACCAACGGCGGAAGAGCGGCAGAAGGTGGTGGATTGGACACAGAACGCGCTTGAGATCGCGCGGCTGCGGCCGGCTCCGAAGAATGGAATGGTGCGGCGGTTGACCGTGGCGCAGTATCGCAATACGCTCCGCGAACTGCTGCGGATCGATGATGACATGGCGGAGATTCTGCCCCCGGATGCGGTATCGAAAGACGGCTTCCTCAACAACAAGGAAACCCTGCACCTGAATCCGCTGCTGATCGAGACCTACCTGGAAATCGCCGAGGATGCGTTGAACCGCGCGCTGGTGGACCCGAAGCAGAAGCCCTCTGTTCAAAATTTCCGCATGGACTTTGGTGCGGGCATCAACAAGGCTCCGCTTCCCGAAGAGCTGGTGCTGGGCGCTAACAGTCTGTTGCTGGATAACAAAGATTTCACGGTGACGCAACTAACGCCGGCCAAGCCGTTCGAGTTTGAGCCTTTCTTCATGCGGACCAAGTACCGGTTCATTGAAGGCTACCAGGGCAACGATACGGTGCGGGGGTGGCGCGATTTCGACTCGATTTATCATTCGGTGTTCGCCTGCCTGCGCGGGTCACGCGGGTATCCCAAGGGACTGCCGTACAGCAGCGTGCCGCAGGGCCTGCTGCTACGGCCCGCCATTCCGAACGACGAGATATTCCAGGCCGATGGGACGTATGGGCCGAAGGCGAACTTCAAGATCAGCCTGCGCGAGTTGCCGGATCATGGGCGATTCCGGGTAACGGTGAACGCGGCGCGCTACAACGATGGGTTGTTGTTGGATCCCGGCGCGGCTCCGCAACCGGCGGACCGTCCCGGTGCGATTACGGTGAACGTGGCGGCCAAGAAGCAGCAGACGGCGACGATTGCGAAGCCGGGCATCTATCAGGTGGATGTGCATGCGGCAAAGCGCAACGAGGTGTTGGCGACGCCGGATGGCACGCACTTGGATGAGGGCTTATCGGGCGCGTGGCTGATGGATGGCAGCACGGCTCCGGCGCATCCGGGACCGAAGCACCTGACGGGGACGCTGGAGGGGCAGGCGCGGTTCGTGGATTCTCCATTCAGTGAGTCGCTGTTGCTAGCAAGGGATAACGACTTCGTGACCGTGCCGCGGCACGAGGAGTTGAGCGTTGGCACGGGCGAGTTCACAGTGGCGGCTTGGATCCATCCGCGGCGGTTACGGAAGTCGGGGCTGGTCAGTATGGGCGGGACGGACTGGACGCATGGCTGGTATCTGGACATGCCGGATAACAAGGGCATTCTAAGGTTTGAGTCGGCGGGGCCGGACAACCAGTCGAATGGCAGCTTAGCGGCGCCCGCCGGGACGATCCGGGCGAATGTCTGGCAGCATGTGGCAGCGGTGATCCGGCGAGGGAACAACGAATCGCGATTGTATGTGAACGGGTACCTGGTGGCGGCGGGGAAGATCGGAAATGCGAATCTCGACAACCCGAAGATGAACCTGCTGCTGGGGCGGGTGATGGGGCAGCAGACGTTCCGCGGCGAGCTGGACGAGGTACGGTTATACCGGCGGGCGCTGGGCGATGCGGAGATCCAGGCATTGATCCAGCCGGGAAGGGCGTTCGCCGTAGCACCGCCGGAGAAGCCGCGGGATGTGACGCTGCGGTTGGGTGACCGCGAGTTCAACGGGACCTTAGCACAACCGGCGTTCGTGGTGGTGCGGTTGCCCGCGGGCGCGGTTCCGGTGGAGGCAACGCTCAGCGGGTCGCGGGAGTTGGACAAGGTGGTCTTAACACCGCTGGCGCTGGACCATGAGTTATCGAAACGCTTTGCGGTATTCGAAAAGCGCGCTCCGCGGCTGGGCGTGCATTTAGGGTTGCGGCGGGATTGCGGCAGCACGTTCGCAAGGGTGGGCGAGATCAAGACGGTGAGCAACACCGAACCGGCGAAGTTCGTCTTTGAAGGGGCGATTCGCAACTATCCTTCCCCCGATGTGGAGAAGGATAACGTGAACTACCTGGCGGGCATCCGCGAGATCGCGGTTCGCAGCGAGTACACGGATGGACGCGACATGCCGCGGCTGCTGATCAAGTCGATTGAGTTTGAAGGGCCGTATTACGAGGCTTGGCCGCCGGCATCGCACAAGAACGTGTTCGTGGAATCGGCGAAGAAGAGCGACGAAGCGGCGTATGCGCGGGAGGTGCTGCGCGGGTTTGCCGCGCGTGCCTACCGTCGTCCGGTGGCCGATGCGGAACTCGGCTCACTGGTAGCGGTGTATGAGAAGGCTCGCCAATCCGGGCGCGAGTTTCTGCCGGCAATGAAGGACGCGCTGGCCGTGGTATTGACGTCGCCGCAGTTTCTGTTCCTGATTGAGAACAGTACGACGCCGAAGCCGGAGCCGCTAGACGATTGGGAGTTGTCGTCGAAGCTGAGCTACTTCCTGTGGAACGGGCCGCCCGACCGCGCGACACAGAAGCTGGCGCGGACGGGCACGCTGCGTGCGGCGCTGGATACGGAAGTCGAGCGGATGATCGCGTCGCCGAAGTTCGGCAATTTTATCAAGGAGTTCGCGGCGCAGTGGCTGAGCCTGGATAAGTTCCAGGTGTTGGAGCCGGATCGCAACCGCTTTCCGAAGCTGAACCGCGATGTGCGAGTGCACCTGAGAGACGAGCCAGTAGCGTACCTCCAGCACCTGATCAAGAACAACCTGCCCGTTAAGAACCTGATCGATTCCGACTTCGTGCTGTTGAATGAAGCGGCGGCCAGCTACTACGAGTTAGGCGACCGGGTGGAGAGCGGCTTCCAGTTCATCCCGGTGAAGCATAACCGGCGGGAACTGGGCGGGGTGTTGACGCAGGCGGCCATTATGGCGGGGCTATCGGATGGGCGCGAGTCGAATCCGGTCAAGCGCGGGGCATGGCTGGCGCGGAAGATCGTGGCGGAGCCGCCCGCTGATCCGCCGCCGAACGTGCCGGCCTTGGGCGAGGATAACCAGGGATTGTCCCTGCGGGAGCGGATCGAGAAGCACCGGAGCCAGCCGGGCTGCCAGCAGTGCCACATGACGATTGATCCTTGGGGCGTGGCCTTTGAGGAGTTCGACGCGGGGGGCCGGTTGAAGGCGCAGCCGGCCGATGCGCGGAGCAAGCTGCCGGACGGGGCGGAAGTGGCCGGTATCAATGATCTGAAGCGGCATTTGGCACAGGACCGGGTGGACCAGGTGGCCTTCAGTGTCCTCAAACACCTGGCCACCTATGCGACCGGACGGACGTTGACATACAATGAGATCAACTATTTGAAGCAGGATGGCTTGCAGCTCAAGGCCACTGGCTACCGGATGAAGGACATGATCCGGTATGTTGTGCACAGCAGGATGTTCCTGGAGAAGTAAGAATCCAACTTTTGGAGACCGATTGAAATGAGCTCTCTACGACTTGATCGCCGCGCTTTTCTGAGGGGAATCGGCGGAGCCGCGCTGGCTCTGCCCGTACTGGAAGCCATGGGCAAAGAGGTCACCAACCAGGTGCCTCGGCGCTTCTGCGCGCTGTACACGGCCAATGGCATGTCCTTACCCAAGACCGAGCACGGCATCGACGAGTGGAGCTGGTTTCCAACGGCCAAGGACGCCAACGGCGAGTTTGTCTTCGGCAAGTCGACGGAGCCTTTACAGCCGTTCCGGAGTAAGTTGAGCTTCCTGGGCGGTCTGCACCACCCGAGTGGGCCGAAGGCGGATCCGCACACGTGTTCGGATATGTGGCTGACCGGGGCGCCGCTGCACAATCCCAAGCCGGGGACCTATAACACGGTTGGCTTGGATCAAGTCATCGCGCTGCATACGAAGCAGTATTGCCGCCAGCCTTCGCTCATTCTCTCCATTGATGCGGGAACAGGCTTCCTGTCGCGCACCGGTACCATCAGCTACAACCTGGAAGGGCGTCCGATTCCGGCTGAGAACAGCCCGCGGCGGATCTTCGACCGGCTGTTCCGCGGGGATAACGACGCAGTGGCGGAGCGGGAGCGCTTGCAGCGGCGGATCAAGCTGGTGGATGCGGTGGCCGATAGCGCGAAGTCGCTCGATCAGCAGTTGGGCAAGAGCGACCGCGAGCGCATGGACCAGTATCTGACGTCGCTGGATGAAGTGGAATCGCGGCTGATTGCGAGCGAGAAGTGGATCGACATTCCGCTGAAGAAGCAGGACTATTCGCATTTGAATCTGGACGCGTCGAATGAGGGGGAACCGGCCGAGTATTACAAGGCGATGTTCGACCTGATCGCGCTGGCATTCGACGCGGACATTACACGGTCGGTGGCGTTCATGCTGAACCGCGAGGATGGGATGGGGATCAGCGACACGTTCCCGATCAAGCTGGGGTTGGGCCGCACGCATCACAACCTGTCGCACGCCACGGATAAAGAAGGGCAGTTGAACTTCGCCAAATACGACCGCTTCCTGGCGACCCAGGTGGCGCACTTCCTGGGGCAGTTGGAGACGTATAAGGATCGCGAAGGGTCCGTGCTGGACAACACGATTGTGCTGTTCGGCAGCGGCGCCAGCACGACGCATAATCCGCGCAACCTGCCGACGCTGGTGGCGGGTGGAAACAACCTTGGGCTGAAGCACGGCAGGTACTGGCGCAAGGAAGATGCCCGCATGTCGAATATGTATGTGAGCATCTTGCGGGCACTGGAGGTCGAAGTGGAGAACTTCGCCGACAGTACCGGGACGCTGAGCGAGTCGATCTTCACGAAGGCCTGAGGATTGCCCGGCGAGACGTGGACGTCTCCCGCAGACCTGGAGGTCTGCCCTACAGGCTTCAGCGCGGCACGGATAATGTGATTCCGTAGGGGGGCAGGATGTCCGCCTTGGGCGCATTGGCCGGCGGGGCGGCCAGCAGCACTATGGTTTTGCCGCGCAACGCATCCAGCACCGATACGAGCATTTGCACCGGGGCGCGCGCGTCTGCCTTTACGTACACGGTAGCCGCCGGCAGGCTGCTTAACGCCCGAACCTCCACCACCGACGTGCCGTTGTAGACTTTGCCGTTCGCGGTGATGGCTACTACGGTCGCGTCCAGCTCATCGGCGGCGCGCATCTCTACCGCGTGCGGCGCCGTCACCATCTGTACCGCCACGCCGGCCCGTAGTACCGGCTTCGACGGATCCTGCGCGGCGGCAACCACCGCCAGCAATCCTGCCATCGCTATTCTGTTCATCGGGAACTCTCCTTTCCTGTGCTATCCAATTCGTCGATCTCGCGCTGCAGTTCGGCCGCGTAACGCCACCGCCGCTGCACGCCATACAGTGCCCATAACACCAGCAACAACACCACTGGCAAGGCCGTCCACAGGCGGGTTGGGACCGCGCGCTGCCACAGACCCACAGCGGCCAGCCCGGAGGCCAACAGCAGCGGGCCGTGCCATACCCAGACGCTTCGCAAATGGTCGCGCCGGCGCAGCAGTTCCGCGCGGTAGTGCTCTACGCCCGTAGCCGCCAGAGCCCCGGCATGCTCTGGCTGGCGCAACTGGCGGCGGAAGCGAACGAGCGTCACCACCGCCCATACGGCAATCCCGGCACATCCGCTGGAGACCAGCGCCTCCCCTTCCCCTCCGAACCGCCACGCCAGGATGCCGGCGAAGAACAGAGCCGCGGCAACGCTGCTCAGGATCTCCACCCGTGTGGAGCGGGACAACTCCGCGGCGGCCTGTTCGCGCTGGGACCCGTAAGCCGTAAGGTCGACCGCCGCGGTTTCCTCCGGCTGTGCGCGCCAGGCGGCGAGAATCTCCGCCAGTTCCGTGGGCTCAGGCATGCAGGCGCTCCTTTCTCACCCGGTTGGCCAGTACCTTCTTGATGCGATGGATCTTCATGGCGACATTCGCCGCCGAGAGCCCGGTGATCTCCGCAATCGAGGCGGCATCCATTTCTTCGAGGTAACAAAGGATGATCTGGCGGTCGAGCGGCTTGAGTTGGAGGATCAGCTTTTGCAGGTCTTCAACGGGACTCTGCCTTCCCACCTCGGGCGCGGGCAGCGCTTCCTGCGACTCCTCGAAGCTGACCAGTCCAGCCGAACGCCGGCGCTCCCGCATGACGTACGAGGCGGCTGTGTTATGGGCCACCCGCAGGGTCCAGGTTTTCAGCGAACAGCGGCCATCGAATGCCGCCAGGCTGCGCCAGAGTTGGAAATGGATCTCCTGGCGGAGGTCGCGGCGGTGATCGGAGTCCGCTTCGTATCCGGCGGCCAGCCGGTCCAGCAGGCGTCCGAACTCGGCGGTGGCGCTGTCGTAGCGCTGCTGCTGTTCGCAGGCTGCCGGGCCGGGTTTAACGCCACGCTCCACATTCCTATAGTCGAACGCGGGGCGGCGGTTCTAACAGCAAATCCTGCTAGCCGACCTTGGCGACGAGCAGGTCGCCGAGGGTCATTGGCTTTGTTTGTCCGGGGATGTTGGCGGGCCCCGTTTTCGCCATCAGGTCGCCGGGGGTGGGGGCTTCCATGAAGGCCCGGACCTGGTTGAGAGCGGCCTGCTGGAGCTTGGCGACGTTGACGGCAACCTGCTTGGCGATGACTTGCGTTTCGACGAGCGGGGAGATTTCCGGATCCTTGGGGCGCTCCTGGGCGCGGTAATGGGCTTCCGTTTGGACGCGGCGGAGTTCGTTGGCGACCTTGGAGAGCGACCGTTCGGCGCGGCTGGCGTAGAGCGCGATGAGGCGCAGTTTGGGAGCGTTGGCCTCGACGAGCAGCGGGTCGATGTTGGGGTCGGCGGCTTCGGCGTGGAGTTGGGCTTCGGCGTTGTGGCAGCGCTCGAGATTCCAGGCGGCGTGGAGGATCTCCTTGAAGAGGATGCCCTGGTACAGGCCTTCGGGCTGGAACTCGGCGAGGAGGCCGGATTCGAACTCGGTGAAGGCATCTTCCTGGCCGGGGAGAATGACGAAGGACTTGCTGGAGAGGCCGTGTTTACGGGCGTTCTGGGCGGAGGACGCCTTGCCGGTTTCGGTTTTCGGGCCGGTGGAATGCTGACTGTTGGCCTGGTTTGCTAGGATCTGGGCGGCGGTGGAAATGGCGAAATTTCCTTTCTTACGACTGTGGGAACGTTGGTTTGTTCCCGGCTCCACCGTAACAGGACGCTGTGGGGCTGTTTGGGCGCGGAGCTAGTAAGTTATTGGAAATAGGGCGCCGATTTTTCTGCAACTCTTGTGATCGAAGACCTACGGCTTCACCTCGCAGCGTCTGGTTCCGGCCGGCATTACCGGCCACCCGCGTTAGCCTTGGTGATGGTGGGAACGCAACTGCCTTCCGTCAGCAGGGCGACGTGGCTGGGATCCTGATAACGATGGAGATGAACTGGCGCGAACGCATTACGGTGGACCCCAAAGTGCTCGTTGGCAAACCAGTCATTAAAGGTACTCGGCTCGCCGTTGAATTCATCGTAGACCTTCTTGCCGACGGGTGGACCCAGGAGCAGATCCTGGACAACTATCCCCACATCCGTCAGGAAGACATCCGGGCCTGTTTGGCCTATGCCGCCGAACTCCTGTACGCTGAGCATGTCGTCCCGCTCCATCCTGCATGAAGTTCGTCGCTGACGATCAGTTTCGCACGACAAACTCATGGGTCAGATCGCAAAATGGGTCGAGGCACACCGCCGGCAGCGCGCCCAGCCCTGGTACTTCGCGAAGGCCAAGGCCCTGTCTGTAGGGCTTTCGAATGCGTACTTCACTTCAGATCGCTCGGACTTCCTTTAGTGTTCGAGGAGTGTTAGCGCAACGACTAGAACCGCCGTCTACGGACCCGTACTGGCGACCGCCGCCCCTGTGCCGATCAACGCTACTTCACCGCCATCGTCACTTCCGGGCTGTACTGTCCGGCCGCCGCCAGCCGCACCGGCACTTCACTCCCCGCCGTGACACCCTCCGGCACCACCGCCTTCACGAAGTACTGGCCGATGGCCCCAGGCCGGATGCCGGAGAACAGCACTCGCGCGGGCTGGCCGCCTATGAACACCTCGACGCTCTCCACCGTGGCAATGGCTTCATTAGCCACCTCGCCCGGCGGCAGGCGGCGGACCAGCGCCCCTAGCCCCGTGCACAGGATGCTGATCTCCTGGCCGGCGGCGGCGGGATTGGCGGCCGTCACCAGCGTATCCTGCGCGAACGAGTCGCCCAGGAAGACAAAGCCCGCTCCGGTGCCCCGCGCGTTCAGCGTGAAGATACCGGGCTGCGCCTTGGCGAAGGTAATCTTCTCCGGGGCCGATAGGGTATCCTTCCTCCGCACGACCAAGTCCAGTTCCGTGGTGGCTTCCAACTCGTAGGGAATCTGCACGTTGATGATGTTGTCGCTCACATACTGCAGCGGCAGCTTCAGCGGACCCAGCGTCACTTCCGTCTCGGCCAATTCGGTGGCGAG
>CAYLPH010000053.1:0-58795 GCA_964385495.1 uncultured Candidatus Solibacter sp. | reverse complement strand
CGCGGATTGCTCCACGAAGGGCACGAACGAGGGGCGCAGCGGGAAGTCGTTCGAGATGTTGTCGAAGGTGGAAGTGAACACCATGACGCGGCCTTCGCCGATGCGCTTTTCAAGTAGCAGGGGCGTATCGTCGCCCAGGCGCGCCAGCACCCGGCCCTGCCCCGGATCCACCTTGGTGGCCTGGTAGAACTTCACGTTCTCCCAGCGGCCAGTGGCGCGGAGGACGGGGTGGGTGAGGTCCATGGAGCCGGTAACCAGGAAGCGTTCGGCGGCGCGCGAGGCGTAGCGCGTTTCGTTCACCGCCTCTTCATAGACGGGAAGCTTCTGGCGTCCGGCGGACGCTGGTCCGGCGGCGACCAATACGGCGCCGCCCGCGCGGACATAGGTTTTCAAGGCCTCTTCGAAGGTGTTCGGCAGCACACCGACATCGGACAGCACGACGAAGCCATACTTCTGTAAAGTGAGGTTGCCGGCCTGCTCGGCGGGCACGGACTCCATTAGAAAGGCCCCTTCGCCGGCCGATTCGAGCGCGGCCTTGTAATAGAGCAGCCCGCGCGTCTGGCGGCCTTCGTGGACGAACAGAACCGGGCGCGGATCGCTGCGTTCCAGCGAGAAGAAGAATGTGTCGTCGCCCGCCAGGGTGTCAGCACTGTCGATGCGGACCTCGGCGCGGTTGAAGCCATAGTTGGCGTCCAGGCCGACGAATTCCGCAGTCGCCCGGCCGTTCTCCGGCACGTCGACGGTCTTGCTGCCGCTTGATTTGCCATTTACAAGCAGGGTGACGGTGCGTTTTGCGGCGGGCGCGCCGAAGGCTGAGATGGTGGCCTGGATCCGGGCTTTGGTCGGATCAAAGAGCGAGCGCGGCGCACTTACGGATTCCACCGCGTAGTTCGGCAGGCTCTTGTCCGCTACCGAATGGAGAACGAGCTTGGTCTTGTCGCCTAAGCGGAGGTCGACGAACGCCGGTGGTAGCGACGATTTCTGCATGTCGCTGATCAGATGCGCTTCAACGGGCATGCGGGCGGATTGTTCCAGCGCGCGCAAGGCACGGGCGAACTCGCCGTAGGAGCTGCGGCTGTCGGATGCCTGGATCGCCTCCACCGCCGCCCGCAGTTCGTTGGAATCGGTGACGGTCTGGGTCATGGCGCGGACCGTGGAGCCCACCGCCAGCACCTGCGCCTGGTCGCGGCCGTTGCGTCCGGCGAGCACCTTCGCGGCTTCCGATTTCGCGCGTGCCAGCCGGTCGCCCATGCGCATGCTGTAAGAATTGTCGACCGCGATGATCAGCAGCTTCTGGCCGCCGGCAACGAAGCCTGGAGGCCTTTTGATGAAGGGACTGGCAAAGGCCAGCACCAGCAGTAACAGCAGCAGCAGGCGCGCGCACATCAGCAGGATGTACTTCAGCCGCCGGTGCTTGATGGAGCTTTGCGTCCGCTGCTCGAAGAACATGAGCGACGCAAATTGTTTGGGCGTGGTTTTGTGCTGCCGCAGAAGATGCAGGTAGACCGGAAGGCCCAGAGCCGCCAGTCCGGCAAGAAACCATGGCGCGAAGAAGCCCATCTAGAAGCGCCCCTCCCGGATTTTGAAGTATTGCCGCATGGATTCATCGAGCGGCTGGCTGGTGTTGACGACGTGGTAGTCGAGGCCGGCGCCGCGGGCCTTGCTGCCCAGCTTTTCGATATGCGCGTCGATCTTCTGCTTGTACTCGGTGTTGGCGTAGTCCGGGGACACTTCGAGCGAATCCTGGGTCTCCATGTCGATCAGCACCACCGGTTCGCGGAACTTCGGATGCAGTTCTTCGGGGTCCAACAGGTGGAACATGATGACCTCGTTGCCGCGGTAGCGCAGGGGCTCGATGGTCTTCACGATCAGCTCGGGGTCGGCGTAAAAATCGGAGATGACGATCGCGACGCCGCGGCGGAACTGGTACTGCTGGAAGTGGAAGAAAGGCTTGCCGTAGTCGGTACGCTTGCCGGGCTCGGCGTTCTCCACCGCATGCAGCAGGCGGGCGAGCTGTCCCTGGCGCGACTTGGGCTGGACGAACTGGCGGATCTCGTCGTCGAAGACGATCATGCCGCAGGCGTCGCGCTGGTTTAGCGCGAGGTAGCTGATACAGGCCGCCAGATAACGGGCGTAGTCGATTTTCTTGACCGAATGCGATCCGAAACCCATCGAGGCGCTGGCATCCAGGAGCACCGTCACCATGGTGTTGGTCTCGCCGCGATAGCGCTTCAGATAAGCGCGTTCGGTGCGGGCGAAGACGTTCCAGTCGACATAGCGCAGGTCGTCCCCCGGCGTGTACGGACGGTATTCGGCGAACTCCTGCGAGAAGCCGAAGTCGGGCGACCGGTGGAGGCCGGCGATGAAGCCGTCGACCACCGTTTTGGCCACCAGCGTAATGTCCGACATGCCCGCGAGCAGCGCGGGTTCCAGGAATCGATGCCGCATTTATGCTTTCGGCGCCGGCCGAGCCTCCAGGATGCGCTTCAGGATATCGTCGGTGGACAGGCGATCGGATTCGGCCTGGAAGTTGACGAGGATGCGGTGGCGCAGGACGGGAATCGCCATGGTCCGGATATCTTCATAGGACACGGCATAGCGGCCTTTCATGAGGGCGCGGGCCTTGGAGGCCAGTACGAGGAACTGCGCGCCGCGTACGCTCGATCCATAGTTGACGTACTTCTTCACGAAGTCGGGCGAGCCGGCATCCGTGCTGCGGGTGGATCGAACGATCTCGATGGCATAGCGGGCGACCGATTCGCCGATCGGCACCATGCGTACCAGTTCCTGGAAACTCAGGATCTCGTCGCCGTTGGTGACGGGATCGGTCTTGGCCTGCTGCACGACGGTAGTAAGGCTGATCACCTTCAACTCATCTTCGGCCGGGAGGTAATCCAGCATGACGTTGAACAGGAACCGGTCGAGCTGCGCTTCCGGCAGCGGGTAGGTGCCTTCGAGTTCGATGGGGTTCTGCGTGGCGAGTACGAAGAAGGGGCTGGGCAGGCGATAGTGATTGCCGCGCACGGTGCAGGAGCGCTCCTGCATGGCTTCGAGCAGCGCCGATTGCGTCTTCGGCGGCGTACGGTTGATTTCGTCGGCAAGTAGGATGTTGGCGAAGATAGGGCCGGGAACGAAGGTCCAGGTACGGCGTCCGGTGCCGGGCTCTTCTTCGATGATGTCGGTGCCGGTCATGTCGCTGGGCATGAGGTCCGGCGTGAACTGGATGCGTTTGAAGTCCAGCCCGAGGGTGTTGGCCAGTGTGCGCACGAGCAGCGTTTTGGCGGTACCCGGCAAGCCGGTGATGAGGCAGTTGCCCCCGACGAATAAGGCGATCAGGACCTGATCGAGCACTTCTTCCTGGCCGACAATGACGCGCCTTACCTGCGTCACGATATCGGAATAGGCTTGCTGGAAGCGGCCGATACGGCTCTTCAGCTCGACGGCATCCAGTTGGGGGGCGATTGTCGATGACATGCGGTTAGCGTGCTTCTTTCCTTTTTGAACTGAGTTCTTCGAGCAACTTCTGCGCGGGACGATAGCCGGGCGCTGCCTCCAGCGCCTCCAGCACGTGATCGTAAGCTTTGTCGGCGTTGTTGGCCTTCAGATATGCCTGGGCCAGTTGGTAATGGGATACGACGGGATCCGGCGGCTTCGAGGCCAGCGAAGCCTGGAACTCGCGAATGGCGTTCTGCGTGGAGCCGTGGTTGAGATAGAGTTCGCCCAGCTTGCGGTGCATTTCCGGATCGGCCATGGGATAGATGTAGTTCACCTTTTCGAGGGTGAGCATGGCTTCCTTCGGGCGCCCCTGCTCCTGCAGCAGGCCGGCCAGCTTCTTCAGTACGTCTGGCGCGCGGCCGCCCACCTTGGCGTAGGCTTCCAATTGCGAGGTGCCGGCCTTGGTGTCGCCCTTGGCGAAGTAGGCGGTGGATAACGCTTCATAGAGGTTGCCGTGTTCCACGAACTCGGGGAACCAGTCGCGGATGGGCGCGGCGACCTTGATCACCTCATCCCAATTCTTCCCCTTCGCCGCGTCATTCACAGCTTTTAACTGTTTGCTCCACTCGTCGAACTTGGCGATCGGTGTTTCCAGTTGCTTATCCAGCCAGGCGAAGAATTCCTTGTCGAACTGCTCCGGCTTCATGCCGAGGTTTTTTTCCACCACGGCCGGTGTCGGCTGGTTCTTGGCGAAGTCGTTCATCATGTCCAGCAGCTTTTGGAAGCCCCAGCGGCCGTTGATGTAGTCGCAGATGCGGCCGGCCTGGAAGTAGGACACGATGACCTGGTTCGGATAGGTGGGGCGGATGAAGCCGCGATCCAACTGGGCGATGGGCAGCAGCTTTTTGGTTTTGACGGCGCGCAGCACGGTGGGATCCAGGCGGTCGCCCCAATCGGGCGATGCCGCGGTCTCCTCATGCACGGCTAGGCCTTCGGTGAACCAGCGCGGTACGCGGTGCTTGGTGGCGGTCAGGACGTAGACGTGGCTCAATTCATGCCACAGCGTGCTGGCCCAATGGAAGGAGCCCGGCGGGCGGCCGGAAGGGGAATCCATGGCCAGCACATTGCCGAACGCCACACCCAGCGCGCCTAAGCCCGGCATGGCCATGGTACGCACGGCGAAGTCTTCGTGATCGGGATACACTTCCACGCGCACGGGGTCGGCGAGCTTGAATTTGTACTTCTTCTCGTAGGTGGACATGGCGCGCCGCAGTTCCGATTCGATGTACAGCCGCAGCAGCGCCGACTCCTTCTTATGCAGCCGTACTTCCGTAGTGGCGGTTTTGAAGGTGTCGAAGTTCTTGTAGCTGTCCATGAGGCGCAGCGAGTTCACCGTCAGGTTGTTGCGATAGCCATTCTCGTAGGCGAGTTCCAGATGCTCGCGGGCCTGCTTTTCCATGGCCAGGCGCATGTAGGTGATACCGAGTTCGGAATGCGCCGCCCAGTACTTGGCATCCTTGGCGATGGCCTGCTTGAAGTAATCGATGGCATCGAGGTAACGGCGATTCTGGCTCAGCGTGTGGCCGAGGTAGGTATAGCCTTCCGCGTAGACGGGGTTGACGGCTTCCATCTTCGCCAGCCAGGGCTGCGGCGAGCGGTCGGACAATGCTTCCAGGGCAGCCATGACCGCCATCGCATCCAGTGACTCGGTCGAGATCTTCAGCGCCTTTTCCGCTTCGGTGCGGGCCTTTTCGAAGTCGATGTCTTCCACTGCCAGGCGGGCCAGCAGTTCCTGGGCTTCCAGATGCTTTGGATCTTTCTTTAGGGCCTTCTCGACCAGTTCGACGGCCTTGGCTTCGAAGCTTTCACTGGCCACCAGCGCCATGCCGACCAGCGCCGGGGGGAAGTCTTCCTTCAGTTCCAGCGCTTCGATGAAGAGGGTGGAGGCGTCCTTGGGGGCGAAGCCTTCCAGCAGCAGCCGGCCCCAGCGGGTCTTGATGTTGGCCAGGTCCGGGCTGTTGCCCTTGGCGGCCACGGCGGCGCGGAACTGCGTGTTGGCATCCTGGGTAAGACCCAGACCCCAGAGGCCTTCGGCCTTCAAATAAGGATCGCGGCCCGTGGCGAGGGCTTCAAAGCAGGAGCGCGCCTGGGGCTTGCGGCCGCGATGCACATGCTCCTGGCATTCGGCGAGCGTCTGCGCGCCCACCGGCAAAGCAACCAGTAGCAGAGCAAGGTACTTCATTTTTCCAACTCCGTCTGCGTGCGGGACAACTGCAGCAGCAGGTCCGCCAGCTTGCGGCGATACTCATCGGGATTCATCGCCGCCTTCTGGTACTTCAATTTGGCGATCTCCTGTTCGATGCCTTCCTTCTTTTGAAGTAGGGCCTGCTTTTCCGGCGTGCCGGCGGCCTTCTGCACCGCGCCCAGGCGGAGCAGGGCAAAGCGCGAGGCCAGCAGCCCTTGGCCATTGGCAGGGGAAGGATCGCGTACAGGCTCGCCTTTAGAGGTGTCGATGATCTGCGCGTGCTCGGTGGCGATGTGCTTGGAGGTTTCGTAGAAGCGGGCGGTCTTGTCGGCGGCGTAGCGGTAGGCTTCCAAGGCGCTGACGACTTCGTTCTTGTCGGCGTCGGCGGCCGGGTCACGGAGGGCTTCGGCCCAGTAACGGGAGAAGGCTACGGCATTCTTCTCGGTACCGCTTTTGGTGGCGGTGATGACGGCGCGTCCGTCCTTCTTCAGAAGTGGCACGGCGCCGCCGCTGGCGCTGGTCATGATCGACACCATCTGCTGGCCGGGCATGCGATCAAGTAGGGCAGAGAGGTCGCCGGCGCTGATGTCGGGGCCGGGTACGTTGAACTTGTAATCGATGTTGTCGAAGGTGCCGTGGCCGATCAGCATTACGACGAGGCCATCCTGCGCGGTCATGGACTTGGCCATGTTGTTGAGGACTTCGGTGAAGCGCGCTTTGGTGGCGTTGGGACCGGTGAGCGTTTCCACGCGGGTGGCACCACTGGAGGATTTCAACAGCTTGTCGATGTCGGCGGCTAAGCCGGTGAAGCGGGTTTCGTACTCTGGTTCGCCGCCGAGTCCGGCTACGGTGACGTAATAGGTTCCCGCGTGCAGCGGCAGGAGGGCCGCCAGCGCTAATGCCACAATTCTCATACAACACCCCAACGCCGCCGTAGCAGCCACTCGCTGCCGCGTAATAGCAGCAGCAGCAGGAATACGGCGGGCATATTCCATAGATCCTTGGTTTCGCGTATCGTGATGCCGGCTTCGGAATAGGAGATCTCTTCGGGCAGCTTGCCGAGGTTATTCACGGGGTAATAGCGCCCGCCGGTTTCCATGGCCAGCTTCTGCAGCAGTTCCTTGTTCTGCTCGGCGCCGAAGTTCTCGGCAACGCCGTCCTCGCGCCGGAAGTTGAGCACGTCGCGGCCCTGCTCTTCTTCGCCCTTTTTCGCCACCATCTCCGCCACGTAGGCGCCCGGCTTCTCGGCACGCCACTCCGAGACGAACGTGCCCGGCGTTACGGGATCGGGCAGCAACTCGACCTGCTCGGCGACGCCACCGGGGCCGATGATGTTCGCCGTCACCTTGGTATCGATGGCGGGCAGATAATTGCGGTCGCGCACTTCGGCGCGGAGCACGACTTTGGGATCGTCGGCCAGCACCGGCTTGGGCGTCGTCGCCACCAGGTGGCCCGGTGTATCCTGCACCACCCAGCGCAGCAACTGCTGCCAAAACATCTCATGGCTCTTGTCGGCAAGGGGCTGTGTCATCTGCCAGCGCCAGGTGCCCTGGGTTGCCATCACGGCCACGCGCCCACGGCCGTAGTTCTGGGTGACCAGAAGCGGCATCTTGCGGCCCGACACCTGCGCGTCTACCAGAACCACCGCGCCCGCTTTCGGCGCGCCGGCCTCCTGATAGTCGGCCAGGAAGGGCAGTTTCTTCCAACGCTCCATGTTCTTGTCGGCGTTCTCTTCTAACCGGCAGATCAGGCTGTCGCGCCCGGCTGGCGTCAGTTCCACATACGCGGGATCGCGATGGAAGGTGCCCCTGCGGTCGGGCAAGGTCACCGGCATGATCTCGGCCAGGGGCGACCGGTGCCAGCCACCTTCGCTCAAGCCGCCGCGGCCGGCCAGGAACAATAACCCACCGCCACGGCGGTCGACAAACTGCTTCAGCAGTTCGATCTGCGTCTGCGTGAAGTAGCCCGCCTCGACACCACCGATGATGATGGCCTCATAGCTGAACAGATCATCCACTTTGGAAGGGAAGCCGGTTTCGAGTTCGGTGGGCGTGGCGATGCCCTGGCGGTAGATCTTATTCTGCGTGGTGCGCAACATGCTGGCCAGTTGCAGCGTACGGTCTTCCTCCATCGCCCGGCGGATGAACTTGAACTCCCATTTCGGCTCGCCTTCGATGTAAAGAATGCGCGGCTTGCGGTTCTCGACGTTCACCAGGCGGCTGACGCGGTTGTTATTCGGATTCTCCTCGCCTTGCAGCGGCTCAACGGAAACTTGCAGGTTCTTCACGCCGGCGGCCCCGGCGTTGAAGGTGACCGTCTCGGTCTGCATGGTGCCTTCGGCCTTCAGGACGATATCCTGCGAATGCAGCGTGGCGTTCTCGCTTTTGACGGTGATGCGCGCCTTCTGGTCGGTGTAGCCGCGCTGGCGCAAGGTAACGGCAGCGGCCAAGCGGGAATCGGCCAGCGTCCGGGGCGACGTTTGCACATCCCCTACTTCGATATCCTTCGTGAACTTCTCACGCCCGACGCCCACCGTATGCACGGGAATGCGCTGCCGGCGCAGGGCGTTCACGGTTTCCAGATCCACGCCGCCGGTGTTGTCGGCCCCATCGGAGAACAGCACAATGGCGCCGATCGGAAGGGTGGCCGATTCGGCCGCCACCTGGGCCAGATTATCGCCGACACGCGTGGCATTGCCTTCAGATTTGATGACGTCCAGCTTTTCGATTCGCTCCAACCCGCCGGAAAAGCGGAACAGGCGCACCTGGAACTTCTTCGCCAGATTCTCGAGCAGCCCGCCGTTCAGAGCGTTCAGCACCTTGTCGCGGCGCGTGGAGCCATCCTCGTTCAGGGCCATCGACTTGGAGTCGTCCAGAACCACGGCCACAATATTCTGCTGCGGCTTCAGGCTGGCGATGGTGATGGCCGGTTGCCATAGCATCAGCAGCACGATGGCAAGCATCGCGGCCTGCAGCGCCCATAGTGCCGCCAGGCGCCAACCGTGCACCCGTCCGGCCGTACGTCCGCGCTGCCGCCACGCGGTGAACGCCAACGCCACCGCGCCCGCCACAATGCACAGAAACAGAGCCCACGCCGGCCACGAGCCCAACAGGACCCAATCGCCTTTGCGAAAGACCGAACCGGGATACTTGAAAAGGAACTCGAACATCAGACCCGCTTTGCCGGACTCCTATTCTATACAGAAGGGCGATCTAGTGCGTCATGGCATAGATGATGTAATTGATGCCCACGCGGTAGGCCAACGATGCGTACTTTTCGGGGTACTGCGGATGGTCCGCCCACTCCCAGGCATCACCTAAATCCATGTTGTGGCAGACGGCCACCATCAGGCGGCCCTTGTCGTCGTAGATGCCACGCCACTTGCCCTCCACCCCGTCGTATTCGTAGGTGCGGCCTGTGTAGAACATAATGATGCCGGGAACCTGGAACCTTTCGTCCAGGTCATATAGGACGTGAAAGATGGCGTCCTTGTTGTCGATGTCGACGATGGGACGGTCCGGAAAGACACGGCTCATACTGGCCGTGAAGATGTCCCATTCGAAGGTGCCGTGGAAGTCGTCGGTCATGAGGAAGCCGCCGCGGAGAAGGTACTCGCGCAGTTTGGCGGCCTGGTCGTCGGGCAGATCCCAATGGCCGGGTTCCACGACGTAGATCCAGGGATAGTTGAACAGGTTGTCGGATTGCAGGTCCACCACCTGCTCCACGCTCTTGGTATGAATACGGGAAAGACGCCGGACGCCTTGCACGAACTGGCGATCGGCTTTGGGATAATCGACGGTCCAATTGCCGCGGGAGGCCCAGTATTGTGCACCGCCGCGAAACGACGGATACTGCAGGCGGGCGAACGTGTATTCTGTCTTTTCGGCGGCGTCGGGAGGCAGCGGAAGATTCGCTTCGTCCTCTTCAAAGAAGGAGCGGCGCTGGAAGGCGTACCCCGCGCTCATAAGCGTAAGAATCGCCACGAGCGCCACGATTGCATTGCGTACCCGCATCTTCAGGCAGCCCCTAATGTGTCTTCACGATAGCACATGGCTTAGATTTCATAGACGTGACTTCCGGCAGTTTGGTGTCCTTCATTTTCGCCCCTCCCCGCGTATGAACGCCCCCCGCATCGGGCAGAATAAATGTATGGTCTGTTGCGACGACTTTCAGAACCTGGTGGACCAGGACTTCGCCAGGATCCACCCCAAGCATCTGCTTTCGGGCGGGCGCATCGTGAACGATATCGACACTGATTACTTCTTCATCTTCGGCGCCGACCGGCCCAGCTTCGTGGGCATGAACTACTGCCCGTTCTGCGGCAGGGTGGTGTCGCGCGGGTTGTGGAACCTGGAGAAGAAGAAGTAGAGCTTATGCCCGTGCTAGCCTAGCAGTTTGAGGCTTCCCGGGCAGTATTTCCTTCGCAATCTCTATACCCAGAGGACCCTGCTCTACCAGATGGTGCGCAGGGACTTCCAGACCCGCTTTGTCGGCTCCGTGGCGGGCTGGCTGTGGGGGCTGATCCACCCACTGGTGCTGCTGTTGAGTTGGACCTTCGTTTTCCAATGGTGTTTGAAGGTCCCGCTGCCGCCCAATGAGGTCACCCATAACTACACCATGTTCCTGTTCTGCGGCTACCTTCCCTGGCTGCTGTTTCAGGAAACCTTATCGCGATCGGCGAATTGCCTGCTGGAGCAGAGCAACCTAATCACGAAAACGGTGTTTCCTTCCGAGGTGCTCCCGATTTCGGTTTTCCTGTCGGCGCTGGTCAGCCACCTGATGGCGCTGAGCATGGTATTGGCGGCGTGCCTGCTGTGGCTGGGATCCATCAGCGGCATGGTGGTGCTGCTTCCGCTCTACATGCTGCTGACAGGCCTTTTGGCGGTGGGTTTGGGGTGGATTGTCGCCAGCCTGCAGGTTTACCTGCGGGATACATCACAAGTGGTGAGCGTGATCCTGACGCTGTGGTTCTGGGTGACGCCCATCTTCATCTCCGAGGAGCAGGTGCCGCCGCAGTTGCAGTTCGTGGTGCGCTACAACCCGATGTCGTTTCTGGTGCGTGCCTACCGCGACCGGCTGTTGAGCTATCGCGCTCCCGAATGGGATGAGTTACTGATGCTGACAGCCTATGCGCTGACCGCGTTCTTCGTGGGTGGAATGTTCTTCCGCCATTTGAAGCGCGGCTTCGCCGATGTGCTGTAAGGACTAACGAATGCTGACCGTCTTTCGACTCTTTGCGTGTGTGTTTGCGCTGTGGGCCGCCGCGCCGTTGCAGGCGGCTGGCGTGCGGGTGCAGTTCGATCCGTCGCGGCCGGAGATCGGCCCATTTCCGACGGACTTTCTGACGGCCCCCGCCACCAATACCAATACGGCGCGGCGCGTCCGGCTGCCCGCTCCCTCCGATTGCAATGCCCAGGCTAGCGCCTGCCAGGACATCTCGTTTTTGAATGAGTTCGACGGCTTCCACCGTCAGGCTCGCGTGCGCGTGAAGTTCAGCGCCGCCGTGAATCCGGAGACGCTGAAAGCGGGCATCTTCCTGATCTCCCGCGAGAACTACCTGACGAATGAGCCGGGCGTTCATAAAGAGAACGACCGCGTGGAACTGAACCAGTTTGTTTGGGACTCGGCCACTAATACCGCCTATGCGAAGCCGGATGGACCGATGGATCAGCATCGCCGCTATCTTCTATTGGTCACGGATGCGGTGAAGGATACGGCGGGGGATGGGGTGGAGGCCGACCCGGCTTTTGCTACCTGCACCGGGGTACCCGGCGACGATTACTGCCGCGCATTGGCTGCCGCGGTTCCCGCCTTGAGCAGCGCCAGGGTGGTGGCGGCCAGCGTGTTTTCCACCATGTCGACAACTTCGTGGCTGGAACGGGCGCGCGAGGCGCTGGCCGGAACGCCTGCCGCCCCGCAGGCGCTCAGTGGAACCGGCTTCATTGCCAGCGCGGATGTGCAGTCGCTCGTCTGGCGGCGCCAAGTGCGTACCAGCCCCAGCACCTTCGATGAGTTGGAATATCCCAGTCTGCTGTTCGGCCTGCTGCGTCCGGCAGTGAAGGGCATCGGGTTTGGCGAGTTTACTTCGCCGGATTACCTTGGGGGAACGCGAGTCATCCCCACATCGCCGTCGGCGGATGCACTGGCGCCTGCTGCCGGAACGCAGCAGATTCCCTATATTACTTTTTTGCCGCAGGCCGACAAGCCCGCCAATGGATACCCGGTGGTGATCTTCGGCCATGGCGCGGGCGATAGCCGTTTCGGTGCGCCGAGCCTGTTGTCGATTGCCTTCGGCCAAGCCGGCCTGGCGACGATCGCCATCAACGCGCCGGGGCATGGCTTCGGTCCGGGCAGCGTGCTGCGGATCGCCAAGGCCGATGGGACGGTCGAGGTGCCGGCTCCGGGGCGCGGCATCGACAATAATGGCGATGGGCTGATTGGCGACAGCGAAGGCTGCGCGGTGATCCTGTCGGCACCCCAGGGCACCCGCGATTGCCTCCGCCAGGCCACGGTGGACCTGATGCAACTGGTGCGTGCCATTCGCTCTGGCATTGACGTTGACGGCGATGGCAGCATCGATCTCGATCCGGAAAAGATTTACTACGTTGGCCAATCGCTTGGCGGCATTTATGGCACGCTGTTCCTGGCCACGGAGCCGGCGGTCCGTAGCGGCGCCTTCAATGCCGGCGGCGGGTCGGTCATCGACATCGGCCGCTGGAGCCCGTCCAACCAGCGGGCGCTGGTGACGAATCTGGCGCTACGGCGTCCCGCTCTTACCACCGGCGCGGCCTTCGACGACGGCTACCCACTGCGCAACCAGCCCGTCCGCGTGATTTCCAATGCCACGCAGATCGAGATCCAGAACGTGATCGAGAACCTGGAGTGGATGCAATCGGAGGGCGATCCGGTGGGCTATGCGCCGCATCTGAAGCTGTCACCGTTACCTGGCATGTCCGCCAAGAACATCCTGGTGCAGTTCGCTTACGGCGACCAAACGGTGCCAAATCCAACCAGTTCCGCGCTGGTCCGCTGGAGCGGGTTGAAAGAGAATACCTGGATGTACCGCCATGATGTGGTGCGCTCGCGATTCCCGTTGGGCGCCAACCCGCATACGTACCTGACGGATTTCGGTAACATCCTGTCCATCACGATTTCGCAGGCCGCACAGGCGCAGATTGCCAGCTTCCTGGCCGGCGGCACCATCCCTAATCCCAACGGCAGCCTGAGCGCCATCTTCGGCGAAGAAATCTTCGCCCAGCCGGACGCGCTGCCGGAAGACTTGAACTACCTGGAACCGTAACTGAACCTTATGAGCCTCACTCGCCGCAGTTTCCTGGGAGCCACCGCCGGCGCCGGCCTGTTACCGGCGCAACGCAAGAAGGACCCCGCCGCTCCGCCACCGGAGCGCCCGAACATCGTGCTGATCCTCGCCGACGATTTGCCGGCCTGGGCGCTCGGCTGCTACGGCAACAAGGAAATCCGCACGCCGAATATCGACCTGCTGGCCCGCGGCGGCACGCGTTTTCAGAATCATTCCGTGGTGACGCCGATCTGCTCGGCCAGCCGCGCCACGTTGTTCACCGGCCGTGTCCCGCGCCAGCATGGCATCCACGACTTCCTGACGCCGAATCCGATTGAGAACCCGCCCCAGGGCCAGAAAGATGTGCCGCCGTCGTTCGCCAACGAGGTGATGATTTCGGACCTGCTGTCGGGCGCGGGCTACAAGTGCGGCTATGTGGGCAAGTGGCACATGGGGTCGGACGAGAAGCCCGGCCATGGTATCGGCTATAGCTACACCATGAAGGGCGGCTCGCGCTCTTACACCGATCCCACGATGTACCTGAACGGGCAGGAAGTGCAAGAGAAGGGCTACCTGGCGGAGTTGATGACAAAGCGAGCGGGCGAGTTTCTGGACCAGCAGCAGCCGGGCTCGCCGTTCTTTCTGACCATCGGCTATTTGAATCCGCACACGCCTTACGAGGGCCATCCGCAGAAGTATTACGACATGTACAAGGACACGCGCTTTGAGACTATCGGCTGGCAGCCGCCGGCCGGCAATGCTCTGCGCGAGAAGGACATGTTGAAGGATATCGTCGGCAACAATCGCCGCCATGCCGCGTCGGTGACGGCGCTCGACGACCAGATTCCCGTTCTATTGAAGAAGCTGGCGGATAAGAAGCTGCGCGACAACACGTTGATCATCGTCACGGGGGACAACGGCTTCCTGCTGGGCCGCCATGGTCTGTGGAGCAAGGGTCTGGCTTCGGATCCCATCAACATGTTCGAGGAAGTGATGAACGTGCCGATGATCTGGAACTGGCTGGGCAAGGTGCCGCCCGAAGCCGTGCGGCCGGAGCAGGTGAGCTTCTACGATTTCCTGCCGAGTGTTTGCGAAGCGGCGGGCGTGAATGTGCCGGATCGCAATCTGCCGGGCCGCAGTTATTTGAATCTGGCTATGAACCGGCCGTCGAAGGAAGTCTGGCGGAACCTGCTGTTCGGCCACTTCCGCAATACGGAGATGGCCCGCGATTCGCGCTATAAGGTCATCCTGCGCAATAACGGCGATGGTCCGAATGAGTTGTATGATTTGCGGGAGGATCCGCGGGAGTTCCGTAATCATTACGATAATCCGCAGTTTCTGCTGGTGAAGGAAAGGTTGACGCGGGATATTGAGGCTTGGCGGAAGAAATACGCCTGACGTACAGTAGGTAGTTCGACACGCGATGCCCAAGACTACCGTTCAAAACATGTACGGCCGTCCCTTCGAAATCCTGGAAGGAGACGGTCTTCAGTCCCTGTGTGAGGCAACGATCCAAAATGGCGGCGGAGCGCTGGCCACCAACACGGCCATGATGTGCCGGCCGTTCTGCGCATCGGGCGCCGGCAATCCTATCATCTCCGCCCACCGCTCGCCCATTCCCGGCTTTGAATGGGACGAGGTCTGGTTCGGCTTTGAAGACTTCACGTCCGAAGAGGAGTTCCTCCGCCAGCACGGCTATTACGGCTCCGGCCGCTGCTACATCGTGGTCCGGACGGAAGGCAAGAAGAAACTCGTGGCGCTGAAGGATTTCATCGGCCACAGTCCCGACGTCATGCTCGGGCCGAAGCTTCGCTCGCTGGGCCATGGCATGTTCCGGTACTCGAAGTTCTTCATCAATAGGAACCGCCTGCCGCACCACACGCACGACGTCAAGGAAGAAGCCTATTGGATTGAGCCCACGATGATCGTCGACTATGATCTGTTCGACGAGCAGTGCTTCATGACGCTGGGCCTGCATGAGGACTTCGGTCCCGAGCAACTGCGCGAATACCTGACCGCCGCCGCATGGGATGACCCCATGAAGGCCATCAAGCGCCACGCCCGCTGGTATTACATGCGCCCGGGCGCCGCCATGATCATGAAGACGCAGAACCTGCATGGTCCCGCCGCGCTGCTGCCCCACTATGAGCCGCAGTTTCTGGACGATGGCTATCGCATGTATGAGCCGATGCCAAAGATCCCGCGGCAACTGCTGGTAGGCCGGGAGATTCCGCAGCGCCTGCGCCCGGCCGACATCGACGCCGAAGCGAAGATCGACCGCGACGAACTGCTGGATTACCTGGTGTCGGAAGAGGCGCTGGACTGGAAGAACATCCACGATCCCTCCTACGGCGAGAAGCATGCGTGCACGCCGATCCTCGATAGCCACACCTGCGATGGAAAGGACGTCACGGACCACTGGGTGATCTACGGCGCTTTCGGCCGCGAGAACGACCAGCAGGTGCTGGCCTCGAAACGCCTGGTGCTACAACCCGGCGCGGAGTACCGCATGCAGGATCCGGTGGGCAGCGACATGATCTGCACGGCGGGCGTTGGCACGATCGGCACACATATCGCCGCGGCACCGCGCGCGTTAAAGCCGGGTGACCTTGGCAACTGGTGCTTCATCATTCCCGCGCAGACCGCCAGCGAGGTCGTGATTAAGAACACTGGCGATTGCGAGATGGTTCTGCTACGCACGTTTGGTCCCGATCACCCCACCATGCCGGTGCTGCCGTGGCAGGATCGCGGGGTGCTGAAGCCGAAGCCGGTTCGCAAGTAAAGACTACGGCTTCAAGCGCGGCACTTGCGAATCGCCGTCTGCCAGCCGTGCCACAGGCTCTCGCGCTGATCGGCGCTCATCTTCGGCTCAAAGGCGCGGTCGATGCGCCAGAAGCGTTCCACCTCTTCGCTGCTGGCCCACACGCCAGTCGCCAGGCCCGCCAGGTATGCCGCTCCCAAAGCGGTGGTTTCGATATCAGCCGGACGTACGATGCGGCGGCCCAGGATGTCGGCCTGAAATTGCATGAGGAAGTTGTTGCAGGTGGCGCCGCCGTCCACTCGCAGTTCGGCCAACGCCGCGCCGCTGTCGGCTTCCATGGCGCTGATCATCTCGCGGGTCTGGTAGGCGATGCTTTCGAGCGTGGCGCGGGCGATGTGCGCGCGCGTCGTGCCGCCGGTCAGGCCGGTGAGAACCCCGCGGGCTTCCGAATCCCAGTGCGGCGCGCCTAAGCCGACAAAGGCCGGCACCATGTACACACCGCTGCTGTTGGGCACGGAATCGGCCAGGGCTTCGGATTCTCCCGCGGTTTGGATGATGCCCAGCTTGTCGCGCAGCCATTGCACGGCGGCGCCTGCCACGAAGATGGCGCCTTCGACGGCGAACTGCGGCTCGGTCAACTGCGCGGCGCGCGTGGCGAGCAGCCGGTGGTGCGAGACGGGCCGGTGTCCGCCAGTGTGCATGAGGGCGAAACATCCGGTACCGTACGTGTTTTTCGAAAGGCCGGGGCGGAAGCAGGCCTGGCCGAAGAGCGCCGCTTGCTGATCGCCGGCGATCCCGGCAATGGGCACCGCCGCGCCGAGGTGTCCGGAGACGCAGGAGCCGACAATTTCGCTGGACTTCACGATCTTCGGCAGCATGGCGCGCGGCACATCGAATATCTTCAGCAGCGCGTCATCCCACTGGCCCGTCTCGATGTTGTAGAGCATCGTACGGGAGGCGTTCGAAGCATCCGTGACGTGGACGGCGCCACCGGTTAGTTTCCAGATCAGCCAGGTGTCGACAGTGCCGAAAAGCAAATCACCTGCCTCGGCGCGTGCGCGCACACCCGGCACATTCTGCAGGATCCAGCGAACCTTGCTGGCGGAAAAATAGGCATCGACGATGAGCCCGGTGCGCTGCGTGATCTCCGCCCCGTGCGACTTCGCCAGTTCCTGGCAATAGGCGGCGGTGCGGCGGCACTGCCACACGATGGCGGGCGCCACCGCTTTGCCGGAATGGCGATCCCACACGATGGTGGTCTCGCGCTGGTTCGTGATGCCGGCGCCGGCCAGGTCCTTCGCCGTGATACCGGCCTTCGCCAGCGCCCGGCGCGCGCTTTCCACCTGTGCCTGCCAGATCTGTTCTGGATCCTGCTCCACCCAGCCGGAATTGGGGTACTGGGATTCCACCGGGGTGGCGTCGGCGGCCAAGGCTTCGCCGCGTTCGTTGTAGATAATGGCCCGGGCACTCGTGGTGCCTTCATCCAAGGCAATGAGGAATGGCATTCGCTTAGAATAAGAGTATATGTTCTTCCGCCGTGAGAAGCCGCGTGTCCCCACCTTCCAGGATCATCTGGAGGAGTTGAAGAAGCAGGGTTTCAGCATCGCTCCCGAAGCCGGTGGCGGCCAGCGCGCGGGAAAGGGCGGCGTCTACGCCGTACTGCGGGAAAAGCAGGGCGGCGGGGTGCAGTTCGACAAGCCCGGCGTGCTGATCGGCAACGAGATCGCGGTGCTGGCCGACGCCGGGTATCAGAAGTTCTGGCTCACGCCGAGCGGCAAGCGCGGCCCCGCCACGGCCGACCAGGTGAAGGCGTTGCAGAACTTTGTGGAAGACCTGCGCGAGGCGGTGGGCATGATCAGCCTCTATAACGAATCGCTGGGCTCCACCAACGAAGTACACCTCTACGACCGCGTGAAGGACCGTGACTTCGGCGTACCCAAGCGCCCTTGGGAACGATAAGCTCGGAACGAAGTAGAGTAGGAGGGTGATGTTCACCCGCCGCCACTGGATCGCCACCGCCGCCGGAGCCGCGCCCTTGCTAGGCGCCCCCAAAGCCACCGACATTCGTATCGAAGAGATCACCCACGAATTCGAGGATTTCCGCTACCGGTTCCCGTACAAGTTCGGCGGCACGGCGGTCGACCGCGTCACGGTGTTAAACGTTCGGGCGACGGTGCGCACCGGCGATGGGCGCATCTCCAAAGGCTTCGGCTCCATGCCGATGGGCAATGTGTGGGCGTTCCCTTCGCGCTCTCTTCCTTATGACAAGACGCTCAACGCCATGAAAGTATTGGCCGGGCGCATCGCGAAGGTGACCAACGGCTACAAGGAGCCGGGCCACCCCATCGATATCAACACCGCGCTGGAGCCGGTATATCTGAAAGAGGCTGCGCAGGCGTCCCAGGACCTGGCGCTCGACGTGCCGATCCCCAAGCTCTGCATGCTGGTGACGGCCAGCGCGTTCGACGCTGCCATCCACGATGCCTACGGCAAGGCCCACAAACGTAGTGCCTACCAGGCCCTTGGACCGGACCTCATGTCGCGCGATCTGTCCGCTTATCTGAATGCCGACTTCAAGGGCGAATACCTGAATCGCTACATCCTCAGGAAGCCGACGCCGCGTATCAATCTGTATCATTCGGTGGGCGGTGTGGATCCGCTGCTCGACAAGGACATGAAGAAGCGCGTCGGCGATGGGCTGCCTGAAACGCTGCCGGAATGGATCAAGTTCAACGGTCTGCATCACATCAAGATTAAGTTGCAGGGCGACGAGTTGAAGTGGGATATCGAACGCACTATCGCCATCGACCGCATTGCGTCGGAGGTACGCCCGAACGTCGATTGGCGCTACTGTGTCGATTTCAACGAACGCTGTCCCAATATTGAGTACCTGCTCGAATATCTACGCAAGGTGAAGGAAGGCACGCCGAAGGGATTCGACCGGATCGAGTACATCGAGCAGCCGACCCAACGCGACATCAAATCCGACGGCCGCAACAAGATGCACCAGGCGAATAAGCTGCGCCCGGTGGTGATCGATGAATCGCTGACGGATCTGGAGACGCTGCTGCTGGCGCGCGAGATGGGGTATACCGGTGTAGCCCTGAAGGCCTGCAAGGGCCAGAGCCAGGCCATGCTGATGGCCGCCGCCGCCCAGAAGTACAAGATGTTCCTCTGCGTGCAGGATCTGTCCTGCCCCGGTGCGTCGTTGATCCACTCGGCGGGCATCGCCAGCCATGTGCCGGGGGTATCGGGAATTGAGGCGAACTCCCGTCAATACGTGCCGGTGGCCAATGAGCCGTGGAAGGCGAAGTTCCCCGGGCTGTTTGTGATCAAGGACGGCACCCTGAGCACCACCGGACTGGATGGTCCGGGTTTAGGCGCGGTTTAGGCGACGATTCAAAGTTACTTTTGTAAAGGTTTGGAACAACTCCGCTGTATGCCGCGTATGGTGGATGTAGAGAGCGCTAAATGAGAATTACAGCCACCCTTTCCCTGACTTTCGCCCTCTGGGCCTCCGCGCTGCCCGCGGCCGACCCGGCCCTTCTGCGCCTGATCCCCGGTGACGCCGCGTTCGTCGCGGGCATCCATGCCGACCAGATCCGCAACTCGCGGTTTGGCCAATACCTGCTCGACCAGATGAAGAGCGACCAGGCTTCCCTGGATAAGTTCATCGCCGCGACGGGCTTCGACCCGCGGCGCGACCTTTCGGAGTTGATCGTCAGCTCCAACGACATTAAGGCCAAGGGAAAGGGCGTAGTGGTGGCGCGGGGCCGCTTTGATTCGGCGCGCATCCAGACCTTTGCCGAATCCGAAGGCGCGCGGGCGGAGTTGTACAACGGCGTGAAGATCCTCAGCGGCGGCTCCACCCCTGGCCATGGCGGCATTGCGATGCTGGATAACCAGACAGCCGTTATGGGCGACTCCGATGCGGTGAAACGCGCGATTGATCGATTCCGGACCTCCACCACAGCCGCCACACTGAATGCCAAGACGCTGGCGCAGATCAGCCAACTGAGCGGCAGTTATGATGCCTGGATGGTTTCCAGCAGCCTGGCCGGCTTCGCCGACGACATGCGCAACCCCCAAATCGAAGGCGCTATGAACGGCAACCTGTTCCAGAACATGGATAGCGTGGCGGGCGGGGTACGCTTCGGATCGGCCAATGTGGAAGTGATGGCGGAAGCCGCCATGCGTTCGGAAAAGGACGCGACGGCGATGGTGGACGTGATGCGGTTTCTGGCGGGCATGATCCAACTGAACTCCAAGGATCCGAACGCGGCGGAAATGGCGAGCCTGCTGAATAAGATGGAACTGAAGGCCACCGGCACGCAGTTCCGCATGTCGCTGCAGATTCCCGAAGATCAGTTGGAAAAGATGCTGAAGCCGGCGCGCCGCGTGAACAAGGTGCAGCCCAACGCGCCGGTCATCTAATTGGGTTTAGGACAACTTTAGGCCACCGCCGCCTTACAGTATTCGAAGCATTTCTTCACTTCGGACACCGTCTCGGCGCCTTTGTACTCGTACTCGATCATGGCGGGGATCGGGTACTTCTTCCTCTTCAAAAGCTGCAGTACCTCCTTGATCTTCGTATCCCCTTCCCCAAACACCACATTGGCTCCCTGATCCTTCTTACGATCCTTGATGTGCAGCGTCACGATGCGGGCGTGATGCTGATCGAGGTAGGCAATCGGGTCGAAGTTGGCGGCCGTGAAGTGGCCGATGTCCAGGTTGATGGCGATGTACTTGGACTTGCCTTCCATGGCCTTGGCGAAGCTCTCCGGCGTGGCGAATTCGTTGTCGTGGATGCGCGAGTGGTTGTGCATGCCGACGGGAATCTTCGCCTTCTTTGCCGCCGGATCGATCTTGGCGGCGGTGCTCACATTGCTGGAAGCGGTCAGCGCCTTCACACCTAACGCCTTAGCGAACTCGAAGCCACGGGCAATTTCCTCCTCATCGAAGTCATCGCGGAAGCTGTAGTTATAGGCGTAAAGGTTGATGCCAGCGGCTTTGAACTTATCGCGCACTTTGGTGAAGTGATCGCGACCGGCGGTTTTCCGCCACATGCGCAACTCGTCGCGTTTCATCTTGGGATTCCCGCCGGGCCCGTTGGGCTCGACATGACCTTGCCACAGTTCGCAATAGCCGATGCCGATTTCCTGCATGGCCTTGATGGCGTCATCGAGGGTACGGTCGCGGAAGGAGTAGCTCTGTGCTCCAATCATGACTCCATTGAACTTAGAGTTGATGGGGGCCGCGCTGGCGGCGACTGGCAAAGCGAGAAGAGATTGGGTAAAAAGACGGCGGCTAAACATGGTAGACCTTTCGGAATGGTATCGCGATTAAGACCCTTGCGGCATTATCCGATGTGGGTTGTAGGTGCAATCACCAGCCCGATCCTGACACGCTGCTGGAAGGGGACGGCCATGACGGATGGGGTACGAACCGGTGGTAGCGGCGCGATGCGCACGACTGGAGATTCGGCCGGCTGTCATGATTTCCACGCGGCATCCGGCTCATAGACTCTGCTCCGCGGCATCCTCTGTGGAGGAGCCGGATGCCCCTTTTTGCGTTTGTTCCCAGGGGTTGATGATCGCGACACCGGCGTTCCGGCCAGGAAGCTGTTCACAGTCTCGCCCGGCGTCAGGGTAGCGCTCCAAGTTCAACTCAAGTCCCAGCAGCGGCGAGGATTGGAAGAATTCAACCAGCGTTGTCGCGGGACCAACTGTCGTGGAACCCTGCTCTGCTTCTCGTCGAGCGATCTCTTCCAGGTAGCGGGTCAGCGTAAGGCCCCTGGCCTGAGCCTGCGTGACCAAACCCTGTTCGACATCCGGTGGAAGTTCAAGCGTGATGGTCATCGCCCGGCCCATTCATGCCAATTCAACAGAACGAGGATAATCCTTCACGCGCTCCAAATCGAGATTGGCTCCTCGCAGCGGCGACCGTAGAAGGAAGTCGTGCAGGCTCTCAGCGCGCGGGGTTGGTGCCGCGGATTTGTCCGCGGTTTGACGCGCCTGTTCTTCGACGAGTAGTTCGACGAATTGATGGAGGGACACCCCCTTGGCTTGGGCCTGCAAGAGCAAACTCTGTTCGACATCCGGTGGAAGTTCTTGCTTGATGGTCATCTTCCTGAGAACAGTTTAGCTAACGCTGGGGCATGCGTCGGTGCAGAGGACCGAGAGGTATAGCCCACCAGCGCGTTACGAGAGCAGCCTGCGAATAGGGCGAATAGATTCGTTTGCTTCGACTATGTTAAGATCATTCGGGGAGGAGTCATGACTCTGGCCACACCGGGACCCGCGCTTCCCTCTGAAGCGGAAGCCGCGATCGCAAAGGAAACCAGCCGAGTACTGGCTTCACACCTGCAGGACGCCACTCCGATGCAGCTGCGCATTGTTGACGATCCTTCGGGCCGGACGATGGTGACACTGCCGGCGTCTGCGGTCCGAATGCTGGTCAGCATTCTCGAAGAGATGGCCCGCGGCAATGCCGTCACCCTGATACCGGTGCATGCCGAGCTGACGACGCAGCAGGCCGCCGGCATGCTGAACATATCGAGACCTTCGCTAATTCAGCTACTCGAGGAAAAGAAGATCGTCCACCGCCGCGTCGGGACACACCGCCGCGTGAGCTTCGAAAGCCTCATGAAGTATAAGCGCCAACAGGAACTGGCGCGCCGCAAGGCCCTGGCCGAGTTGGCGGCGTACGATCAGGAACTGGGAATCTAAGCCGTGTGCCTTCGTTCACCGCATTCTATGATGCGAATGTTCTCTACCCGTCGGAGCTTAGAAGCTTCTTGATGCACTTGGCCCTGACGGGCCTGTTTCGGGCCCGCTGGTCCGCGGACGTACACGAGGAATGGATCAACGCGCTGCTGCACAAAGACCTCAGCCGCCACCGTGCAATAAACGCCGCGCGCTCGGTGTGGGAAGCTGGTTTCTCACAAGCCCATTGATCGCCCGTCGTCATCGAGGTGCCAGCTCCAGGTCGCCATCCGCATCCTTGACGAACACGATGCAATAAGGAAACCGGCGCGAGTTTACGCCAGCACACCGGCCAGCTTACCCGTACTGTCACCGAAGCGTTCCACCGGAGTTCCGAAAGCATCCAGCATGCTCACGTAAAGGTTCGAGAGCGGCGAATCCTTCTCGTATACCAGGTGCTGCCCAGTAGCCAGACGCCCACCGGCCTTGCCCGCGACGACGATGGGCAGGTTATGCGGATCGTGCTTGTCGCCGTCGCGAATGCCCGCGCCCAACAGGATCATCGACTGGTCCAGCACGTTCGACTCGCCTTCCTTCATCTCGCGCAGTTTGCGCAGCAGGTAGGCGTACTGGGCAACATGCCACTGGTTGATGATCTGGTAAGCCTTCAGCTTATCCGCATCCTTCTGGTGGTGCGACATGTCATGGTGGCCGCCTTTGACCCCGTCCAGGAACGACATGTTCTGGTTCGACACCTCGTTGCCGAAGATGAAGGTGATGATGCGGGTCGTGTCGGTCTGGAAAGCCAACGCCATCATGTCCATCATCAGGCGGACGCGGTCGGCGAAATCCTTCGGCTCTTCCTGCGGCTTGGGCGTGTTCTCCACCGGCACGCGCGCCTTCCACGCCGAGCGTCCGGGCCGCGCCGAGCGGGACAGACGTTCTTCCAAAGAACGCACCACCGTCAGGTATTCGTCCATGCGGTGCTGATCGGCCTGGCCGAGCTTGGATCGCAACTGCTTGGCGTCGGTGAGCACGCCGTCCAGCAGATTGACATCTTCCTTCACGGCGTCGCCGGCGGGTCGCGTGGCACGCAGCAGGCGTTCATACACCATACGTGGATCAATCTCGCGGGCGAGCGGCTTGGTCGGGCTCGCCCAGGCAATGTGCGACCCATAGACCCGCGTATAGCCTACGTTGCGATCCACGCCCGTGGTCACCGGAGCGGTACACAGTTCGAGCGAGGGCAGCGGCGTCTGGTCGGCCAGTTTCTGGGCCGCGACCTGATCCATCGACGTACCGTTGGCGTTGATATCTACGCCCAGTGTCTTGTTGATCGTGGTGCAGGTAAGCCAGCCGGACATCTTCACGTAATGGCCGTCGCCCCCTACCGACGCCTGGTTCCAGAGGTTGCTGACCACCAGCAGGTCGTCCTTGAAATCGGCGAGCGGCGCCATGGTCGGCGCCAGTTTGAAGTCCCTGCCTGTGCCTTCCGGCGTCCACATTTCCGGATGCACGCCGTTGGGCATATACAGCAGGGCCATGCGCTTGGGTGCAGGGGCGGCGGTGCGCGCCGGCGCCGCCATCGCCTCCAGCCAGGGGAGCGCCAGCGACGCACCCGCGCCGCGCAACAACGTCCGCCGCGAAATCGGTTTAAAGGACATCTTACTTCGTAGCCTCCCTCTTGGTGGCGCTGCTGATCTGCGGCTTGGCACCCTCGCCCGCCTGGTAGCGGAACGGCGTGCTGAGCACGATCTCGCGAATCAGCGCCTGCGAACTGTACCGCTCTTTCTTCAGTTTCTCCACAATCGCGTCCACCGCGCAATAATCTTCCAGCGTCAGGCTGCGCCCCAGCGCGTAGCCCATCATTTTCGACGTGAGGTTGCGGATAACCAGATCCTTGCGCTCCAGCAACAGATTCTTTAATCCCTGTACGCCTTCGATCACGGTGCCGTCCGGCAATTTCGACTTGGCGTCCACCGGAGCGCCCATGTCTTCCGTACGCCACTTGCCCATGACGTCGAAGTTTTCGAGCGCAAAGCCCCACGGGTCTATCCGGTTGTGGCATCCGGCACAGTTTGGATTCTGGCGATGCTGTTCCAGCCGTTCGCGGATGCTCTTGGGCGCGGCGCCTTCCTTGTGAGCCGTGTCCAGGCCCGGCACATTGGGCGGAGGCGGCGGGGCGGGCGTGCCGAGCATGGCATCCATGATCCACTTGCCGCGCAGCACGGGGCTGGTTCGGGTTGGCATGGAGGTGACGGCCAGGATCGCGGTCATACCCAGCAGACCGCCGCGATAAGCGGCCGATGCCGGCAGATCGACGCGCCGCGGCTGCTGGCGCAAGCCCTTCGTCGCCGCGTGGCCGTAAAACTTCTGCAGCTTGTTGCTCATTACGGTCCAGTTGGAATCGATCAGTTCCAGCAGCGAGAGGTCGTTCTGGAGGATCTCCTGGAAGAACAGGATGGGCTCGTAGCGAATGCCGGAGGTGGTTTCCTGGTCGTAGTATTCCGGGAAGAGCTTCTCGTCGGGCTTGATGTCACGGCCGAGCTCGCGCGTGTTCAGCCACTGTTCGACGAAGTTTTCGGCGAACTCGCGGGTCTTCTCGGCCTTCAGCATGCGCTGTACTTCGGTCTTCAGAACGTCGGGATCCTGGAGTTTGCCGTCCTTCGCCAGGTCGAGCAGCGTGTCGTCGGGCATGGAGCCCCATAGGAAATAGGACAGGCGCGAGGCCATCTGGTAATCGGGTACCAGACGCGGTTCTGTACCCGTGTTCGGCTCTTCAATCCGGAACAAGAAGTTCGGCGAGAGCAGCACCGCCTGGAGCGCGTAGCTGATGGAGGTACGGAAGCTGTCGCCCTTCTTCTGGGAACGGCGGAAGTAGGCCATGTACTTCTCGATCTCGGCATCGGTAACGCCACGGCGGAAGGCGCGGGGCAGGTTCAGCGCGATCACCTTGCGGGCGGCCTCTTCGGGGCTGATGCCTTCGCCCGGCTCGGCGGGCAGGAAGACGGCGCGCGAACGAGGATCGCTCAGGGCGTAATCCATCGCGATCTTCGCCGCATCCAGATACTTCTCGGCATGCACGGGGCTGAGGAACAGCGTTTCGGCCGCATTGTCGAAGCCCTCGCCACCCGCGCCATCATTCGGCAGCGCGGCGCCGGCATTGACGTGGATGTTCAACAGATGGCCGACCGTGGCGCCGAATTCGGCGCGATTCAGACGCTTGGTCAACGCGCGTCCCGCTTGGATACCGTCGCCGCAGGCGGCTGTCCGCAGCGCTTTATCGACGAAGTTCGTGAAGCTTTCCCGGTCCTCCAGGGGCGGCTTCGGCGCATTTACGGGCGGCATTTCGTGCTCCCGGACCCGAGTCAGCGCTTTCGACCAAAGCCGCGGCCGCTCGTTGAGGGACGTTTCAGTCATGATGCTGACGTCAAATCCGCCCAGCGCCGGCTTCGGCTGGTGGCATCCCGCACAATACTGCTTCAAAAAGGCGTCGGCCTTCTTAAAGTCTTGTGCATGCAAACACAACGGGAATGTTAACAGCAACAACCGGACCGGGGACATGCTAGAGGAAGGATATCACTGACAGGCGTGTTCCAGGGGCTTCGTGAGATCTTTCCGGCAAATCTGTTCCGGTTCCCGCGAGCAGCGGAGTCGCCATTGCGGGCCGCGCTACGGCTGCGGGATGCCTTGACAGGCAAAAGTGACAGCAAAAGTGGCCCCCTTGCCGTGGGCGCACGGTCGCGCTAAAGTAAGCGGGACCTGGGCCCCTGCAAGGAGATATCTATGATGCGCGTGTGTGCCGTTACCCTAACGCTGTTGGCAGTACCAGCAGTGTCCGCCCCGATTGACTACGACAAACAAGTAAAGCCGATTCTCGCCACCAAGTGCTTTTCCTGCCATGGCGAGAAGCAGGCGCAGTCGGGCTTGCGGCTGGATCTGCGGCAAAACGCCTTGCGCGGCGGCGACTACGGCGCTGTCATCGTCCCAGGGAAGAGCCACGCGAGCAAGCTGATCGACCGCGTCAGCGGCCCCAAGGCGGGGATGCAGATGCCGCCGTCGGGCCCGTTGGAAGAGCACGAGATCGCGATCCTTAAGACTTGGATCGACGAAGGGGCTGACATGCCGGGTCGTGCCAATGAGGCGCCGCGGCCGGTGAAGAAGACCGATCCGAAGACGCAGGCGTTCGTGGATCTGATCCATGCGCGCGATCTGGCTGCGGTGCGGAAGGCGCTGCGGGCGGACAAGGCTCTGGTACAGGCTCGGGATGCATCGGGGTCGACGGCGCTGCTGCATGCGGCGTATGCCGGATCCCTGGAGATTCTGAACGAACTGCTGGCGGCCGGTGCGGACGTTCGGGCGGCGAATGAACGGAAGGCCACGGCTCTGCATTGGGCCACCGCCGATGCGGCGAAGGTGCAGCGGCTGCTGCAGGCGGGCGCGGAGGTCGATGCCAAGACGGTGGAAGGGCGGACGGCACTGGCCATGGCGGCGATGCGGCCCGATGGCGCGGCGGTGTTGAAACTGCTGCTGGAGGCGAAGGCCGATCCGAATAGCCGGTCGGCAACGGGATTGACGCCGCTGTTCGCGGCGGCGGGCGCGAGTCTGGAAAATGTGAAGCTGCTGCTGGCAGCGGGGGCGGATACAAAGGTCATGAGCGCGACGGGCGGCACGGTGCTGATGGCAGCGGCGAAGTATCCGGAGATTGCGGCTGTGTTGGTAAAGCATGGGGCGGCGGCGGCGGCAAAGACGAAGCGTGGGGAGACGGCGCTGGCGATGGCAGCGAACAACGGCAACTTCGAGACGGCGAAGCTGCTGGTGAGCCAGGGCGCGGATGTTAATGCCACCGACTACCGCGGCTACACGCCGCTGATGCATGCGGCGTACCGCGACGAGGTAGATCCACAGCTTGTGAAGTATCTGCTGGCGCATGGGGCCCGGCCGGACGCCACGGGCGAGGGCGAGACGGCATTGACGCTGGCGAAGAAGCGCGGGTCAGTCGAGGTGGTGCGGTTGCTGGATGCGAGCGCTACGGCGGGCCCGGTGAAGGCGAGCGGCGTGGACGGCGGGAAGCCAGCCACCCGCGAGCAACTGACGCAGGCGATTCAGAATGGCTTGGCGTTGTTGGAGAAGACGAGCCCGAAGTTTGTGCGGACGGGCGGCTGCACGTCCTGCCATAACCAGATGCTGCCGCTGGCGGCGCAGGCAATGGCGCGATCGCGCGGCGTGAAGACCGGGGAGACGATTGCGTACCTGGATCCGGCGCTGAACGAGTTCACGCCGGAGCGCTATTTGGAATACAACGGCTTTGGGGCGAACTCGCTGGGCTACGAGTTGTTTTCCTACGCGGCGATGCGGCGGCCGCTGGATGCGCGGATTGCGTCGCAGGTGCAGTATCTGAAGGCAATGCAGCAGGCGGCGGGGCATTGGGTGACGCCGGGGAACCGGCCGCCGCTGGCGTTCGACGACTTCACGACGACGGCGTTGGCGATCCAGGCGTTGCGCACGTACGCCTCGCCGGTGCAGGAGACGGAGCATCAGGCGCGGATCGCGCGGGCGCGGTCGTGGCTGTTGGAGGCCAAGCCGGCGCTGGCGCAGGAGCGCAGCTATCATCTGCTGGGGCTGGCGTGGGCGAAGGCGGAGCGCGGGGCCTTGGAGAAGGCGGCGGCGGGCTTGAAGCAGATGCAGCGGGCCGATGGGGGATGGTCGCAGTTGGCGAATCTGCCGAGCGATGCCTATGCCACGGGTATGGCGCTGTGGGCGCTGGCCGAAGGCGGGGTATCTCCGAAAGACGCGGCGTATCAGGCGGGGTTGGCGTATCTGCTGCGGACGCAGGCGGCGGATGGGACCTGGCATGTACGGACGCGGTCGCTGCCGGTGCAGCCGTACTTTGAGAGCGGGTATCCGTACGGGCATGACCAGTGGATCTCCGCGGCGGGCGCGGCTTACGCGGTGATGGCGATGACTTCCGCTCTGGAAAGCGAACGGGCTTCGAAGTAGGCGGGGTTAGCGGCTACGGCGTCTTCTCGTCATGGTGGGAGGGGGCGCCTTTGGACAGGTGGCGATAGAAGCCCAGATCCTCGCCAGTGAGCGCCTTCGTGGCGAACATGATCTGCCCGGCATGCATGGCAAAGTGCTCGACGACGTGGTAGACCGCTTCGAGCACGTCCACCTGGTACCCCTGGATGGTCCGCTGGCCGGTGAGGGCGGCGGCGTCCAGTTTCTCAATGACGGCGCAGGCGTCCTCGACACTTCCGTTCAGCCGGTCGAACAACTCCGCCTTCGACATTCCGCCCGCGGCGGCGAACTCTTCGTCCCGCACGCGATGATCCGGGGCGCCACCAACGCCCGACACGATCCACTGGCGCACGTTGCCGCTCAAGTGCAGCAGCAGGTTGCCAATGGCGTTGGTATTGGCCGACCCGCGAAGCCACATCTGTTCGTCGTCCAACCGCTCAAGGCAGGCGCCGATCCGGTCGCGGTACTGCCGGAGACGCCTCACGGAACTGGAGGTGAACACCTCGGAAAGCTTCGAATCCATAGAATCCACTATAGGTGGGCGGACAGCGGCGTGCTAACTTGAAACTTATGCGTACCCTCCGGTGGGCAGGCTTGATGGCTTGCCTTATGCTTGTCCGCGGCCCGTCCCCGCTCGATGCCGCCGGCAAACTCTCCAACCGCCGCGCCCCTGGCTTTTCCCTGCCGGACCTCAAAGGCCAGCAGTACGATGGAGCCGACTTCCGCGGCAAGGTGCTTCTGCTGGAATTCATGCAGACCGGCTGCCCGTTCTGCAAGACCATGTCCGGTATCCTGGAGCAGACCAAGGCCAAGTACGGGACGCGCATCCAGATTCTCAGTGTGGTCGTCATGCCCGACACGCCGGACAACGTCCAGAAATACATCAAGGAACAGAACGTCACCACGCCAATTTTGTTCGACTGCGGCCAAATGACGGCATCTTATCTAAAGATCACGCAGCAGAACCCGATCGTGAAGTTTCCGCACCTGTTTCTGGTCGATAAGGACGGCACCATCCGCAACGACTTCGACCATGACGACATCAACCGGGGCCAAGTCACGGCGAAGGCTCTGGCGGCGGAGATCGACAAGCTGCTGAGCGACGCGCCGCAGGGCGGGTCACAGAAAAAGCGATAAAATTGGAGTCCGGCAAAAACCAACATGGCGACCGAAACTATCACCATCACCGATAACCGAACGGGTAAGTCCTACACGCTTCCGATTGAACATGGAGCGATCAAGGCCACCGATCTGCGTCAGATCAAGGCCGGCGAGGAGGATCCCGGCCTGGCCACGTACGATCCCGGGTTCATGAACACGGCCGCCTGCAAGAGCCGTATCTGCTATATCGACGGTGACAAGGGGATTCTGGAGTACCGGGGCTATCCCATCGAGCAGTTGGCCGGCACCTGCTCGTTCCTGGAAGTGGCCTACCTGTTGGTGCATGGGGAGTTGCCGAAGCAGGCGGAACTGGATGAGTTTGTGCGCAACATCAGCAATCACACCATCCTGCATGAGAACGTGAAGCAGTTCATGACCGGCTTCCGGTATGACGCCCATCCCATGGGGATGTTCGTCAGCACCGTTGCGGCGCTATCCACCTTTTATCCGGAAGCCAAGAACGTTCACGACCCGGCGGTGCGCCGGAAACAGCTTTACCGGCTGATGGCGAAGGTGCCGACGATCGCGGCTTTCATCTACCGCCACAACGCCGGGCTGCCGTACGCTTACCCCGACAACGAGTTCTCCTACACGGGCAACTTCCTGAACATGCTCTACAAGATCACGGAGAGCAAGTACAAGGTCAACCCGATCATGGAGCGCGCGCTCGACATTCTGTTCATCCTGCATGCCGACCATGAACAGAATTGCTCGACCACGGCGATGCGCAGCGTGGGCAGCGCCAACACCGACCAGTACAGTTCGCTGGCGGCGGCGGCGGCGGCCCTCTACGGCCCGCTGCATGGCGGCGCCAACGAAGCCGTGCTGAAGATGCTGCGGCAGATCGGCAGCAAGGACCGTATCCCGGAGTTTATTGAACGCGTGAAGAAGGGCGAAGGGCGCCTGATGGGCTTCGGCCACCGCGTGTACAAGAACTACGACCCGCGGGCGAGGATCATCAAGCAGACCGCCGAGGAAGTCTTCAGCGTCACCGGCAAGAACCCGCTGATCGACATCGCCGTCGAACTGGAGCGGATCGCGCTGGAGGACGAGTACTTCATCAAGCGCCGCCTCTATCCGAACGTCGATTTCTACTCCGGCATCATTTATGAAGCGATGGGGATCCCCACGGAGATGTTCACGGTGATGTTTGCCATTCCGCGTACAGTCGGCTGGCTCACCCACTATGAGGAGATGCTTACCGACGCAGACCAGAAGATCGCCCGTCCCAAGCAGCTTTACCTCGGCTCGGGCCGCCGCGACTTTATCCCGATGGACAAGCGCTGAAGCGTCGCTGAACGCGTTACCGTATAAGAATGGCAGGGTTGCCGGACACAGCCCGGAGGAATTCGGCGGCTCAGAAGCCGGATCCGCGCTATCAGAAACTGGTGGCGGAACTGGCCTCCACGCAGGCCGTCCGGCAGACGCAGCAGTTTTTCCAGAAGAACCGCCAGTGGATTACCGAGCAGCAGATCCAACTCTGCCGCATCGCCGCGCCTACCTTCTTTGAAGAGAAGCGGGCCGAGCACATGGCGGCGCAGTTCCGCGCGTTTGGCTGGGACGCGAAGATGGATCGGGCCGGGAACATTGTCGCCTATAGCGATAGCAACCGCGAAGGCCCGTTCGTCGCGCTGACGGCGCACCTGGACACCGTTCTGGCGCCCCGCCAGGCTACCGACATCCACCTGGGGAAGGACGGACGCCTGCACGGGCCGGGGGTCTCCGATAACGGCGCGGGGCTAGCCGCGCTGCTGGCTTTCGCGGCGGGGTGGAAAGCCGAGCACACCATTTCCGCCAGCGATGCCTCGGTGGTGCTGATCGCCAACGTCGGGGAAGAGGGCGAGGGCAACCTCAGCGGCATGCGCTTCCTGTGCCGGCAATCGCCGCTGGCCAACAAGATCCGTTCCTATCTGGTTCTAGACGGCCCCGGCACGGACCACATCACCTGCCAGGCGCTGGCCAGCCGCCGCTTTGAAGTGACCCTCAGCGGTCCGGGCGGCCATAGCTGGAGCGATCACGGCACGGTCAACCCGGTCCATGCCCTCAGCCGCATGGTGCAGTTGTTCAACGAAACGCAGTACGAGGCCGCCGCCCCACCCACGCCGCGCAGTTCCTACAATTTCGGCATAGTCGAAGGCGGGGTCAGTATAAACTCGATTCCCACCCAGGCACGGGCCAAGATCGACCTGCGTTCGGAGGACCCGCGCCGGATTGACGAGATGGCTCGCGACTTCACCGAAGCCGTGGAGCAGGCGGTGGAGATTGAGAACGACCGCGCCAGCGCGGGCAAACTGCTAGCGAAACTGCGCGAGATCGGGGCGCGCCCCGGTGGCTCGCTTCCCGGCGGTTCGCTGATGTTGCCCTATCTGCGGGCCGTTGACGCACACCTTGGCATTCGCTCCCAATTGGACTGCGCGTCCACCGACGCCAATATTCCGCTGTCAATGGGTTTGGAGGCCGTTTCGATTGGGGCTGGGGGGCAGGGCGGCGGGGCGCACACGCCGGAGGAGTGGTATGACCCGGAAGGAAGGGAACGCGGCTTGCAGCGTATCCTGCTGACCCTTTGTCTGCTGCTGGCCGCATGAGCGAACGGGCGCGGGCTGAATTGGCACTGATCGGCGTCACCATCCTCTGGGGCGCCTCGTTCGTGATGGTGAAATCCGCCCTGGACCAGGTGTCCAACCTTTTCTTCCTGGTAATGCGGTTTGGAATCGCCACGGTAACACTGCTAGTCGTGTTCCAGGCGCGCCTGTTGGCGAAACCCGAACTGAGGCACGCCTCGGTGCGCGGCGGGGTCATAGCCGGCCTCTGCCTGCCGGTGGCGTACTTCTTCCAGACGCTGGGGCTACGCTACACCACGCCGTCGAAATCGGCCTTCATTACGGGACTAACGACCGCGCTGGTACCTTTTTTCGCCGCGCTCGTCTATCGCAATGTACCGCATGTATCCGAGGTAGTCGGAGTCGTGGGGGCCACGGCGGGTTTGGCGTTACTGACGCTGCCGCCGGGGCAGTTTGTGCTGGGGTTTGGGGACGCCATCACGCTGTGCTGCGCGGTAGCTTTCGCCTTACATATCCTGGTCCTGGGCCGCTGGTCGCCGGTATCCAACTTCGAGTTGATCAGCACGCTGCAGATTGGGGTTACGGCGCTATTGGTAGCGGCGGCGCTGCCGTTTCAGCCGCTGTTCGTCACCTGGAGTCCGCGGGTGGTGACGGCGGTGCTGCTAACGGGGGTGTTGAACACGGCGCTGGCGTTCAGCGTCATGGCGTGGGCGCAGCGGCATTCCTCGTCGACGCGGGTGGCGCTGATATTCGCCATCGAGCCGGTGTCGGCGGCGGTGATGTCGTACTTCGCCGAGGGCGAGCGGCTTTCGGCGCGAGCCCTGATGGGCGCAGCGCTCATCCTGGGCGGCATCCTTTTGGTGGAATTGAAACCCATCGGCCCCGTCCGGCATCCACAGGCTTAGATTACCCTTGCGGCTATAATCGAAAGTAGAAAGAAGCAGGCCCTGGGGGAGGTTATTACCCACAATGGATTTCGTCACTAAAGCACGTCAACAAAAGTTTCTCAGCACGAGCCTTCTGTTGTTCACCCTGTCGGTCGGTATTCTCATCGGCACGTTGGTGAATACGGGTGTCCGCGCCGAAAAAGGCCAATCGGCCGCGCCCGACGCGACGCCCCTGGTCATTCCCAGCCCGAAGCAGATGGAGAATGACTTCACCAAGCTGGCCAAGCAACTGGAACCCTCGGTCGTTTACATCACCACCGACTACAACCCCGTCAAGGAGACGGCGTCCCGCAAGCGGCGCCAGGGGGATGAAGAGGAAGAAGCCGAGGCCGACCTGTTCCGGCGCTTCTTCGGTAATCCCGGCGGTGGTGGTGGCGGCCGCGGCGGCCCCATCCCACGTGGCAAGCGCGAAGCTTCCGGTTCCGGCGTGATCGTCGACAAGAACGGCTATATCATGACCAACCACCATGTGGTGGAAGGCGCGGATCACATCCGCGTGAAGATGCATGGCGACAGCCGCGAGTATAAGGCGAAGCTGATCGGGTCCGACGTCGAGACCGATATCGCTGTCATCAAGATCGACGCGGGCCGCCCGTTGACGGCCGCGCGCATCGCGAATTCGGACGGGGTGCAGGTGGGCGATTGGGCGGTGGCGATCGGCTCTCCGTTTGGCTTCGAAGCTACGGTTACGGCCGGTATCGTCAGCGCGCTGGCCCGCAATGTCGCCGGGGCGCAGCAGTTCCAGCGCTTCATCCAGACCGACGCCGCGATCAACCCCGGCAACTCCGGCGGTCCGCTGCTGAATATTGGCGGGGAAGTGATCGGCATCAACACCGCCATCGCTACGCAGAGCGGCGGCTACCAAGGCATCGGCTTCGCCCTTCCGGTGAACCAGGCCGTGAAGGTGTACAACGGCTTAATTAAGGAAGGCAAGGTCACCCGCGGCTCCATCGGCGTGCAGTGGCAGCAGACCGAGAAGCAGTCCGAACTGCTGAAGGCGATGGGAGCCAGCCATGGTGTTCTGGTGGATGTGGTGGCGCCCGGCGGTCCCGCCGAGAAGGCAGGCATCAAGTCCGATGACATCATCGTGGCCCTGAACGGCAAGTCCGTGAAGGATGGCGACGATCTGGTGAGCCGCGTGTCCGATATGCCGGTGGGCACCGACGCCACGCTTACCGTGGATCGCGCCGGCAAGAAGATGGACTTCAAGCTGAAGATCGCCGACCGCGAAGAGGTCTTCGCCAACGATCCGCGCTTTGCCCGCCGCCGCGGCGTCGAAGCTCCGGAGCGTTCCACGGATATCGGCCAGCAGGCTAAGTTCGGCATCTCGATCCGTGGTCTGTCCGATCAGGAGAGGGAGGATCTGCCGAACGAGTCGAAGGCGGGCGTCATGGTGACGCGGGTGGAAGAGGAGTCTTTTGCCGACGAGATCGGGTTGACGGAGCGGGACATCATCGTCTCGATCAACCGGCAGCCGGTTTCAACGGTGGAGGACGTGAAGCGGATCCAGAGCACGTTGAAGCCAGGCGATGCGGTAGCTCTGCGGGTAAACCGCCCGGCTGGCATGAGCCTTCGGGCCCAGCGCGCGCAGTACCAGAGTTTGGTGCTGGCCGGCACCCTGCCTCGCGAATAACCTGACTCGTGCAACCGAAATGGACGGCGGCCTCCCCACGGGGCCGCCGTTTTCTTTTTCAATAGAAGAGATGGAACGCCGCACCTTCTACGCCCTTCTGAGCGCCCTTGGCCTGCTGCCCGTGGCGGAGGGCGCCCACCCGGGTGACCCCGAAGTGCTGCTCCTGAAGCGCAACGGCTGGATGCCGAACAATGAGCAATTGCCGGTGCTGCTGTATCGCGGCGGAACACCCGCCGGCGGCGATGCGGCGTCCACCTTCGAAAGTATCCTCCGCAAGAATGGCTGGGAGCCGCAATGGCGAAACGGCGTTTATCCGTTCCACCATTATCATTCCACGGCGCATGAAGTGCTTGGGTTCGTGAAAGGCAGCGCCCGGCTCGTATTGGGAGGCGAAGGCGGCAAGGAGATCAGCGTCAAGGCAGGCGACGTGGCGTTGCTGCCGTGCGGCACCGGCCACTGCCGTCTGCAAGCCAGTTCCGATTTCCTGGTAGTCGGCGGCTATCCGCCGGGGCAGGATTGGGATCTCCTACGTGCCGCGCCATCCGCGGAAGCGCTCCAGCGCATGCGGGGACTTCCCTTCCCCGATTCCGACCCCGTCCGCGGCAAAGCGGCTCCGCTAACGCGCCTGTGGACCAAGCAAGTCCTGTAGCGCGGGCAGCAGATCCGGATAGCGGAAAGCATAGCCGCCCCGCTGCGCGGCAACTGGCTCCACGCGCTGGCTGGCCAGCACGATCTGCGCCATCTCGCCGTACAGGGCCTGCAGCGCGAGCGTGGGTACCGGGAAAATGGTGGGCCGGCCCAGGACGCGCCCCAACGCTTTCGTGAACTCGCTGTTGCGCACCGGACGCGGTGCGGTCGCATTAACGGGTCCCTGCACGGTTGGGTTTTCCAGTGCATGCAGGATCAGGCCAACCACGTCGTCCACGTGAATCCAGGACATCCACTGGCGCCCGTTGCCGATCACGCCCCCCACGCCCATGCGGAAGGGCGGCAGCATCTTTTCGAGCGCACCGCCGTCCGGCCCCAGCACGATGCCGATACGCACCAGCACGACGCGCGTGCCAAAGGTCTTCGCCGCTGCCGCCGCCTTCTCCCACTCCACGCAGACCTCCGGTAGAAAGCCCTGGCCGGCCGTGGTGGCCTCGGTGCAGAGGTCGTCGCCGCGTTCGCCGTAGAAGCCGATGGCGGAGGCGGCGATGAGCACCTTCGGGGGCGCGGCAAGGGTGCCCATCACCTTTACGAGGGCGTTGGTGCCGTTTACCCGCGAGGTGCGGATACGCTCCTTTACTTCAGGCGTCCAGCGCTGGGCCACGGGTTCGCCGGCGAGGTGAATCACAGCCTCGGCGCCTTCCAATGCCGCGGCCGGGGGCTCAGCGTTCACAGCGTCCCACTGGGAGAACTCCACCTTTGCCTTTGGTCTGGTGCGGCCCAGCAGGTGCAGAGCATGCCCTCGCTCCAGCAGTTGCGCCACCAGCCGGTTTCCCAGGAACCCGCTTGCTCCGGTCAGCGTGATTTTCATCGAGTCCTCATTCTACGCGGTACGGATCCTTGCCGGTGCGCTCCAGCAGGGCAATCTCCTGCAAATAGGCCTTCGTATCGGTCTTCCGCTTCATGCCGTCGCCGGACATATACCGCAACATCCCGAAGATCGGCCGCTCGATCCATGGCCGGTCGTGCAAGCCGAAACACCAGAGGATATTGGTATAGGTGTTGGGATCGCGGCCGTCCAGCGAATAGCGGTCGTGGAGATAGATCATCAGGTCCAGCGCCTGCTGGTACCCGGCGCTCCATTCCATGATCTTCTTGCCCCAATACATACGGTAGTAGCCGTGAATTTTGCCGCGGAGCAACAGTTCACGCTGGGTCGCATTCCAGAGCGGATCATACGTCTCGGCCCGCTCCATCTGCTCATTGGTGTACAAGGGATCGCGCACATCGGCGGCATGCTTCGCCATGGTCTTGCGGGCCCAGTCCGGCACGGCGTCGAAGCTATGTGGGTCGTCGACAAAACGTGAATAATTGAAAGCCAGTTCCCGCCGTACGATCAGCTCTTCCAGAAACTCATCGGCAATCAGTTTGTGTTCGGCCGCATAGCCCCGCACGGTCAGCGCCACTTCCAGCGAACTGATGTGACCGAAGTGCAGGTAGGGGCTCAGATCGCTAGTGGCGTGCTTCGACGGCTCATTGCGTTCCTTTGCATAGCGGCGCAGCTTCGATTCCACGAAGAGCAGCAGATGCTTCTCCGCCATCACACGCCCGCCCGCATAGGAAATCGACGGCTTGATGGAATGATCAATCTCGCAACTGGCCACCAGCGGCGCAATCGATTGCGGCGTCACGGTCACGTGCCAGTCCGGTACGGGACCTTCGAAGCGGCGGCGGGGATTGGCGTCCGGCGCGGGACACAGGAACTTCGGCAGCAGCTTATGGATCTTCGGGCGGATGGTGTAGGCCGCGTACTCCCGCTTAGTGATCTGGGACATCGGCACGATACAACTGGAGTCTACTACCTGGTAGGAGACGTCCAACTTCGCCGGCACTGATGCATTGTGCTGTCGTGCGATGAAGGTGGGGTAGTCGTCGGATACCACGACGGCGGCGTGCTTCGCGAGTTCATACAGCCGGTTGTTAGGCTCCTGGCGGGTGCGCCGCGGATAGAAACAATAGCCGATGCCTCGCTTGGCTAATCGGCGGGCCGTTTCCGGCACCGCCTCCAGCATGAAGGTGTGGATGCGGTCGTTGGCGTACTGGTAGGTGCAGGTGAGGCCTTCGTAGCAAAGCACCGGAAGTTGCAGGTCATTCGCCAGTTTGATGGCATGCTGCAGCGCGTGGTTCCCGTCCACACGGCGGTTCATTTGCATCCAGTAGAGGACGTAGCGGGCTTGCGGACGAACGGGCTGCTCGTTCAGGATGCGGACACGGCCTTCCATCATCCGTTAGATGCAGGTTGGCAGCCCGCCGCACATAAATATTTGCGGCCGCGGTTCGGCAGCGCCGTACAATAAAGGCTTACGCATCTATGCGGGCACTCAACCGGGCACGACTCCTCTGGTCCTACCTCATGAAGCAGGCCGGCGTCCCCGCGCATCCGGTGGAATACATCGTCGAAACCACGGCCAAATGCAACCTCTACTGCCCGATGTGCCCGCGCGAGACCTTCCCACAGCCCAAGGAAGACATGCCCGAGGAAATCTTCCAACGCCTCGTCCAACAATCGGGCAACAGCGCCGAGCACATGATGCTGATTGGCCTGGGCGAGCCCTTCCTCGACCCCAAAATCTTCGATCGCATCCATTCCTGCGAACAGCACGGCATCTCCACGCTGCTTTCCACCAATGGCGTTCTGCTCGATGAAGCCAACGCCGACAAACTCCTCCGCAGCCCGCTGAAACACATCACGCTCAGCTTCGACGGCGCCACCAAGGAAAGCTACGAGTTCTACCGCAAGGGCGCCAAGTTCGAACGCGTGCGCGACAACTTCCTGCGCTTCGCCCGCATGAAGGCAGAACGTAAGGCGCCGCTGCACATCGTCGTGCAGATGGTCCGCATGGAGCGCAACGCCGGCGAGGTGGAAGACTTTGTCCGCTTCTGGAAGGATGTGCCCGGGGTCGACCAGGTGCGCATCAAGGAAGACGAGACCAACCTCATGCGCCCAAACGCCGGCCATGACGCGGACGAATGGAAGCATCCCTGCCACTATCTGTGGCGCGGCCCCATGTACGTCAAACACAACGGGGATGTCTATCCCTGCTGCCAAAGCTACATGCTGGAAGGCCAGCCGGTCGGCAACATCGGGCGCGGCAGCCTTTCGGAGATCTTCAACGGGCCGGAGATGCGCGAACTGCGCCAGTATCACGCCAGCGGCCGCGGCGGCGAAGTCGACATGTGCTCCCGCTGCTGCACCACGATTCCGCATCCGCTGCTGGTGGCCGGTAGTCTGCTTCTCCACGGGGAGACGGTTCGAAAACTGCTGCCGGTGGTGGAGCGTCTGGTCTACTTCGCCGGCCTGCCCAAGCGCTGGCTCTCTCCCCCCAAGCCCGTGCAGAAGACAACCAAGCCACCGCTGGTGCAGATCGGTACGGGCGATAAATCATGACGTGGCTGCTGGCTCTGCTGCTGTTTCAGGCGCCCACGCCCGATCCCATCGATCCGCTCACGGGTACCTGGCGGCTGATTCCGGAATCGGCGGAGGCCATCAAGCCCGCCATTGACCGCGCTGTGGCGAAGATGAACTTCCTCATTCGCGGAGTGGCTCGCGGCCGCCTCCAGGCGCGCAACCCCGCTTCAGCCGGAATCGAGATCCGCCGTGAACCGGAGCAACTGCACCTCCGCATCGACGGCTTCACCAACCGGCCGCATCCGCTCAACGGCGAAACGTGGCGCCGCAAGACGCAGGACGGGGAGGTCGACATCCAACTGATTTGCCAGCCCGGCGGCTTCGCGACTCGCTATACAAGTAACGACGGCAGCCGCGAGAATCGCTTCGAGATCAAAGACGGGCTGCTGCACATGCACGTCACCATCACCTCGCGCTACCTCACCGAGCCGGTGCGCTACACTCTGCGGTATCAGCGCCAATAGCCCGCCGCAATCGCTCACCCTCACCGGTCACCCCCGCGGACTCGATTGGCCCCGGCTGTGTGTTGCCTGCGCCGCGCCCGCTTCCACGAACACCACGTTGACCCGCGTGGAGGCCTATGACGATGACGGCAACACCAGGTATACGGCAACGCGGCTGCGCGTTCCGGTGTGTTCTACTTGCCTCCAGCGCCACCATGCGGAAGGCAAGTTCTGGAGCTTACCCGCCCGTCTGCTACTCTGCTTCCGCTCCTTCCTGATCATCGCGGTGATTGGCGCCTCCGTGATGTTCTCTCTGATCGCTCCGGCTTTCCTGCGCCAACTTTTGAAGGCGGACCTGATCGGCGTGCTTGCGTTCGGCGCCGTCCTGGCCTTTTTCGGCGCCATCGCGGCTGGCAGCCTGCGCGCGGCGTGGAACGAGACCGAGCGCTTCGCCGTGTCGCCTCCCACCTCCGTGAGCCGCATGGTGCAGTGGACCACCGATCTCTCGGGGATGTTCGAGCCGGAACATCATGGGTATACGTTCGTGAATCTCCAGTTCGCGCAAGCAATGCTGGATCGCAATCGCGACCGCATCTGGACGGCGTCTGGCCCAAAGGCCCGCCATGCCGCCGCAAAACGGCGCGTGTTGAAGTATGTGCTGGTTGCCATCGTTGCCGTTTTCGCCGTCATCGGGATCCTGAAAGAGAACGGCTGTACGGGCATTCACACCTTCTAAAGTCTCCGGTAACAACGGGCCGCGTGCCCGCTCTCTAATGGCGTCTGGCTCATGGCCGAATCATCACCCCGCACCTTCGGGGATGCCTGGCGCGAACGTATCAAAGCCCTCTCCAGCATCCCGCCCTTGGTCCGCATCGTCTGGGCTTCCGGCCCCGCCGTGGTTTCGGGCGGCCTCGCGTGCCGCATTGCCGCGGCGCTGATCCCAATTGCCATGCTGACCGTCTCCAAGTGGATCCTGGACGCGGTACAAGCCAAGTTCCGGGGCGAGGCGCTAGCGGAACATTTCTGGTGGCTGGTGTTTCTGGAGTTCGCCCTTGCCGCCACTGGCGCCGTGCTCGGCCGTACCATTGGCTACTTCGATTCGCTGCTGGCCGACCGCTTCACTCGCCACGTCAGCGTGCGCGTGATGGAGCATTCCTCCCGCCTGGACCTCGCCTCCTACGAGGACCCGGTCTTCTACGACAAACTGGAGCGCGCCCGCGTCCAGGCCACCGACCGCATTGCCATGATCCAGGCGCTGGGCGCCATCCTGCAACAGACCATCGCCGCCGTCAGCCTCTCGCTCGGCGTGTTCTGGTTCTCGCCCTGGCTGCTCGCGCTACTCGTGATCGCCGTCGTTCCCGCCTTCCTCGGCGAAAGCCACTTCGCGTTTGCCGGCTATTCGCTGAACATTCGTCAAACACCCACCCGCCGCCAACTCGACTACCTGCGCGTGCTCGGCGCCAGCAAGGAATCGGCCAAGGAACTGAAGCTGTTCGGGCTCAGCTCCTTCATCACCGGCGAGTACGCGCGTCTCTCGAATAATCTCTACGACCAGAATGTCGCGCTTGCCAAACGCCGCCTCTGGGCAGGGGCCGCACTCTCCCTACTCAGCAGCGGCGGCTACTACGGCGCGTATGCATACGTGATCTACCGCACCGTAATGGGTGACCTCACCTGGGGCTCGCTGCAGTTCCTGGCCGGAGCCATTGCCGGCGCCAGCAGCAATATCCAAACCATCTTCGCTACCTTCTCCTCTATTGCCGACCAGTCGTTGTTCCTCAAAGACCTCGTCGATTTCTTCGAAATCGGGCCGAAGATTGCCTCTAAGCCTAATGCCATGCCCGCGCCGCGCCCCATCCAGAGCGGCTTCCGCTTCGAACGTGTCTCGTTCACCTATCCCGGCACGGAGCGTCTGGTCCTCCACCACCTCGACCTAACGCTCGAGCCCGGCGAGCGCATCGCCCTCATCGGTCAGAACGGCCAAGGCAAAACCACGATCGTCAAACTCCTCACTCGCCTCTACGACCCCACCGCCGGCCGCATCCTGCTCGACGGCGTTGACCTTCGCGACTACAGCCAGGAAGATCTGCACCGGGAAATCGGCGTGATCTTTCAGGACTTCATGCGCTACGAAATGTCCGTCAGCCACAACATCGGCGTGGGCCGTATCGAACATCTCGATGAGGACGAGATCCGCCGCGCCGCACGCAAGAGCCTCGCCGACGCCGTCATCGCGCGCCTCCCGAAAGGCTACGACCAACTGCTCGGCCGCCGCTTTGAAGGCGGTGTCGACCTCTCCGGCGGCGAATGGCAAAAGATCGCTCTCGCCCGCGCCTATCTGCGCGATGCGCAGGTGCTCATCCTCGACGAGCCCACCGCCGCCCTCGACGCCCGCTCCGAGTACGAAGTCTTTCAGCGCTTCGCCGAACTCACTACCGGAAAGATGGCGTTGCTCATCTCCCACCGCTTCTCCACCGTTCGCATGGCCGACCGCATCGTCGTCCTCGACAATGGCCGCATCGCCGAACAAGGCAATCACACGCAGTTGATCGCGCATGGCGGCCATTACGCCGAAATGTTCGAACTGCAGGCATCGAGCTACCGATGATCTCTCAACCTCAGGCCCTCCAACAGGATTTCCAAACGCAGGGCGAGCAAGCCGCGCAGACTCACGGCACGCCCCGGCCCGGCGTCCGCTTTGCCACCGACACCCACGCTCTGGAATCGCGCATCATTGCCAACGCCCGCCTGGAGCCCGGCCCGGAACGCCAATGGATCTTCGACAATCTACTGCTGCTGCAAGGCGGGCGCAAGCATACGCTCGAACTCGGCCGCGCGTTGCGGGAACTGCCCGCCGTTGGAGAGCCTCCGAAACCCCGCGCCTACGTGCTGGCCACCCTGTTCCTGAACGCCTCTGAGGATCACTTCGACGATGCCGCGCTCATCGCGTTCCTCGAGGGCTACCAGCGCGTCGCCGAACTCGATATGGCCGAACTCTGGGCGCTCCGGCCAACTCTGCTGTTTGTCCTGCTGGAGCGCCTGGCCGGCGCCCCGCCCAGCCATTGGAGCCACCTCATTACCAGCCTTCGCCACCTCAACGAAACGCCATGGAAGGACGTTTTCGAGCAGGTCAGCCTGGTGGAAGCTACCCTCGCCGGAGATCCCGCGGCGGCTTACACCCGCATGGATGACGACAGCCGCGACCTCTACCGCCGCGCTATCTCCGATGTGGCGAAGCACTCGGGCAAAGCCGAACGCGAAGTCGCCTGGCAGGCCATCCGGCTCTGCGAAGGGCGCGTTCGGCCACGCCAGCGCCACGTCGGCTTCTACCTCATTGACCGCGGGCTGGAGCGGCTCCGCCGCGAACTCGGCTACCGCCGCCCGCTGCGCACGGCTGTCCTCGAAACCATCCGTGACAACCCCACAGCCTTCTATCTCGGCGGCATCGAGCTCACCACCTTCCTCATTGTCGTTATTCTGCTCAGCCCCTTAGGCACCTGGACGCCGCTGCTGGCCGGCTTCCTGCTGCTGCTTCTACCCGCAACACAGGCCGCCGTCGACCTGATGAACAACCTCGCGACCTCCCTGGCCGGCCCCCGCCGGCTTCCTAAACTCGACTTCAGCGAAGGCATTCCTGAGGAATGCGCCACTGTCGTCGCCGTACCCGCCCTGCTCCTCAACGAACTCCAGGTCCGCGACCTCATCCAGGACATGGAGATTCGCTTCCTTGCCAATCGCGACCCCAATCTCTTCTTCGTCCTGCTGAGCGATCCGCCCGATTCGGACCGCCCCACCGATGCGCGCGACCAACTCGTCGAGATCGCACTCGAAGGCATCGACGCCCTCAATCGCATTCACGGCACTCCCGAGCACCAGCCCTTCTGCCTGCTCCACCGCCAACGCGTCTACAACGAATCGGAAGGCATCTGGATGGCCTGGGAACGTAAGCGCGGCAAGCTGCTCGACCTCAATCTCTTCCTGCGCGGCGGCCATGATCCGTTCCCGGTCAAGTGCGGCGACCCGCAGCGCCTGTTGCGCGCCAGCTACGTCATCACCCTCGACGCCGACACCGAACTGCCGCGCGATTCGGCCCGCAAACTCATCGGCACCATCGCCCATCCGCTCAACCGCGCCATCATCGACCCCACTACGAACATGGTGGTGGAAGGCTATGGCATTCTTCAGCCGCGCATCGGGGTCAGCGTCCATTCCGCCTCAGCCAGCCACCTCGCCAGCCTCTACTCCGGCCAGACCGGCTTCGACATCTACACCCGCGCCGTCTCCGACGTCTACCAGGATCTATTTGGAGAAGGCATCTTCACCGGCAAGGGCATTTACGAAGTGGACACCCTGAACCAGGTTCTGCGCACCCGCTTCCCCGAAAACGCCCTGCTCAGCCATGACCTCATCGAGGGCGCCTACTCCCGCGCCGGTCTGGTCAGCGACATCGAGCTCATCGATGATTACCCCTCGCACTTTAGCGCCTATAGCCGCCGCAAACATCGATGGGTTCGCGGCGACTGGCAGATCCTGCGCTGGCTGCTGCCGCAGGTGATGGATCTGCACGGCCGCTGGCAGCAGAACCCGCTGACGGTAATCTCCCGCTGGAAGATCCTCGACAACCTGCGCCGCAGCCTCATCGAGCCCGCCACGCTGCTGCTGTTCCTGGCAGGCTGGCTCTACCTGCCCGGCGGCGAACGCCATTGGACCGCGGCCTGCCTCGCCCTGCTGCTCATGCCGGTCTACTCCAGCCTCGCCTTTTCGATATGGCGCGCGCCCTGGACGCGCTGGAAAGCACTGACGGTCTGGTTCGACGAAACCGGTGACGCCGCTCTCGAAGGCCTCGCCATGGCCGCGCTGAACTTCATCTTCCTGCTGCACCAGTCGATGCTGTCCATCGACGCCATCGTGCGCTCCATCCTGCGCGTCTTCGTCACCCGCCGCAAGCTACTCGAATGGGAAACCGCCGCCGAAGCCGAAACGCAAGCCAGGCGCCGCGCCGCGGTCGACATCTACCTGGATTGGACACCCGCGCTGGCCGCCGTCATCGGACTGCTGGTCTGGTACGTGCGCCCCTGGGCACTCGCCGTGGCCGGACCCGTCCTTCTGTGCTGGTTCTTCTCGCGCTGGATCTCGCTCTGGCTGAACCGCCCGCCGCGCGTGGTCAATCGCAAACTCAAAGAAGCCGACCTTCGCTTCCTGCGGGACTGCGCCGAGCGCACCTGGCAGTACTTCCGCGATCACAGTAACGAAGAAAATCACTGGCTGGTGCCGGACAACGTTCGCGAAGAAGGGCGCGTTACCCACACGCTCTCCCCGACGAACCTCGGCATGCTTCTTACGGCACGGGTCGCCGCCGTTCATCTCGGCCTGCTTACCCCGGCGGAATTCGCTACGCAGACCGCGGCCACGCTCGACACCATCGATCGCCTGGAGAAGCACAACGGACATATCTTCAACTGGTATGACTCGCGGAGCCTGGCCATCCTGGAGCCGGCGTTCGTATCGACCGTCGATAGCGGGAACCTCGCCGCTTGTCTGTGGATCGTGCGACAGGCTGCCCTCGGCTTTGCCAGCGACCATGCCGGCGCCGCCAACGATCTGACCAGCATCGCCGACCGCTGCCGGACGCTGGTGCGTGACATGGATTTCCAGTTCCTGTTTCACCCCCGCCGTAAAGTGATGTCGGTCGGCTACGACGTGCGCACGGGCAAACTGGAAAGCTCCAGCTACGATATCTTCGCCTCCGAATCCCGCACCGCCTGCTTTATCGCCATCGCCAAGGGCGACATTCCACAAGAGAGTTGGTTTCACCTCGACCGCCGCCAGGTGCCCTATGCTGGCGACCGCCTGCTGCTCTCCTGGACCGGAACGATGTTCGAATACCTGATGCCCTCGCTATGGATGCGCCATTCGCCGGACACCATCATGCAGCGCAGCATGGAAGCCGCGGTCCGCGTCCAACGCGACTATGCGCGCCGCAAGGGTATTCCCTGGGGCATCTCGGAATGCGCGCATCTCGGGGCTGGCGAGGACTACGCCTACACCGCGCTGGGCGTGCCCGCTATCGCCATGAAACCCGACCCGCACGAGGCCCTGGCGATCACACCCTACGCTACCTTCCTGGCGCTCCCCTTTGACCCCGGCGCCGCCCTTTCGAATCTCCGCACGATGTCTGATTTCGGCTGGGTGGGCCGCTATGGGTTCTATGAAGCCATTGATTACAGCCACGCCGGCAGTGCCGTCATCCGCAGTTGGATGGCGCATCACGAAGGGATGAGCCTGATGGCGGTCGTCAACGTTCTTTACGATAACGTGTTCCAACGCTACTTCCACGCCGATCCGCATGTGAAGGCGACGGAACTGCTGCTGCATGAGCGCGTGCCCGCCGTCGCGCTGCTGGATTGAGCCGTTAGCGCTTCACAAACTTTTGCGCGGCGCCATTCAACTGCCCGACGTACACGGCGCCATCGGAACCGATCGCCATCCCGTGCGCGGTACCCACATCGCCATCAATCCGCCCCACTGCCTTGCCCTCCAGATCCCGCAACGCTCCACCCGTCCAGATGTGCTGATCCGCCGTGATCGCCAGCGCCGAAACACCACCCGTATCGCGCCACTCATTCAGGAACTTCCCGTTGCCATCGAACACCTGCACGCGGCGGTTATCGCGATCGCTGACGTACACCCGCCCGTTCGTGTCCACCACCACGTTATGCGGCAATTGAAACTCGCCAGGACCCGAGCCGCGCTTGCCCCACTCCAGCAGATACTTGCCCTCCCGGCTATACTTCACCACCCGCGGATTGCCATAGCCATCACTGACGTAGATATCGCCATTCGCGGCGAACGCCACATCGGTCGGCAAATTGAAGTTGGTTCGGCTCAGGCCAGCCTTGCCCTTCTGCCCCAACTGCAGCAGCACCTTGCCATCCGGCGCAAACTTGTACACCGCATGCGCCGTGGCATCCACAACCCAGATATCGCCCGCGGCATCCACCCGCACCGCATGAACCCCGCAGGCCGTACACCCGGCCGGCCCATACACCGCCGAGTACGCCGATGCGCCCGCCGCACGGTCCGCCGGCGCCACGGCCATCACCTTGCCCTCACTGAACAGGCCATCGCCCCACGTCCGCAGCAGCTTGCCCCTGGCATCGAACACCATCACCGGATGCGCGCCGCGATGCAGCACCAGCACGTTGCCCTGCTTGTCGACGGCAATCCCCGGCACCTGGATAAAGTTCCAGGCCGATGGCGTGCCCGCGGCCGAGCGCGGCGCATTTGGCCAATCGGGAACCAGTCGATACTGCGCCCAGGCGCTACTCGAAAGCAGAAGTGCGATGACCAGCATGCCGCAATACGTTATCACCGCGCTGTCACGGCGTCGACCCTACCTTGGGCCGCTATAATCAAAGCCCATGGCGGACGCCGACCTGACGGCTATCCTGCGGCGCTACGCCGGCGGCGACCAATCCGCTCTCGGCGAGCTGACGCCCCTGGTCTACGAAGAACTCCGCCAGCGCGCCCGCCTCTTCCTGCGCCGCGAACGGGCCGGTCACAGCCTTTCCAGTGTCGACCTGGTCCACGAAGCCTACCTCCGCCTGATCGCGGCCAGGGACGCCGATTGGAAGGATCGCGCCCACTTCTTTGCCGTTAGTGCCAATGTGATGCGCCATATTCTGGTGGACCATGCGCGCGCCCGCCTGGCGGAAAAGCGCGGCGGCGGCGACATCACCCTGGCCCTTAACGAACAGCTCGATGCCGTCGCCGAGACGCACAACTTCGAAGTAATCGCCTTGGATGCCGCGCTTGACCGGCTGAGCAAGTTGGATCCGCAACAGGCCCGCGTCGTCGAACTGCGCTTCTTCGCCGGCCTGACGGTCCCCGAAGCGGCCGAAGTCCTTGGAACGTCGGTCGCCTCCGTCAATCGCAGTTGGGCCTCCGCCCGCGCCTGGCTCATTCGCGACATGAAACGCCAGTCCCGTTGAAATACCCTGATACGATTTTCCTCGCCGTTACGCTCACCTCTCTGAAGGGAGCGAAAGGGCATGCCGGCCGCCATTGGGATGTTCTCCGCGGGGCTTGTGGTACATTGGCCTGTCATGCATGGCCCGCACGACACCACGCCCGGGGACTGGGCTCGCGTGCGTGTGGTGCTGGAGCGCGCTCTGGAACTGCCTCCCAATGAACGATCCGCCTTCGTAGAGAGGGCCTGCGAGGGCGATGCGGCCCTGCTTCGCGAAGTGCAATCCCTGCTCGCCGCGGCGGACGAACCGGCCATCCTGGATCAGCCGGCGAACCTTGCCACACTTCAGGCGGCGCCGCCAAGTGTTACGGCCGGCGCCCTTCCCCGCGGCCATATGCTCGGCTTTTACCGCATTGAGAGCCGCCTGGGCGAAGGTGGCATGGGCACCGTCTACAAGGCCGTGGATACACGCCTGCAACGCGCCGTGGCCCTGAAGGTGATCTCCCGCGCCAATGTCCGCGAAACCGACCGCAGGCGGTTTGCCCGCGAAGCCAAGGCCGCCTCCGCGCTCAACCATCCCAACGTCGTCATCATCTATGACTTCGGCTCGGCGGAAGGCATGGAGTACATCGCCATGGAGTACGTCGAAGGACGCACCCTGCATCATGCGTTACAGCACGAGAAGCCACCGCTCCCCCAGTTGCTGGAATACGCCCGCCAGGCTGCCGGCGCTATCGCCAAGGCCCACGCCGCCGGCATCGTACACCGCGACCTCAAGCCCGGCAACATCATGATCACCGGCGAGGGCCAGGTCAAGGTTCTGGACTTCGGATTAGCCAAACATAACCCTGTGCGTGAAGCTGAAGCCCCGCATACCGAACCGCTCACCGGCTTCGGCGACGTGCTGGGCACCCCCGCCTATATGTCGCCGGAACAGGCCAAGGGCGACACCGCCGACGCCCGCTCCGATATCTTCAGCTTCGGCGTCATTCTCTATGAACTGGTGTGCGGCACGCGTCCTTTCCAGGCGCGCTCTGCCTCCGCCACGCTGGTACAGATCGCCATGGAAGAGCCGGTGCCCGCCGCGCAGCGTAATCCGCACGCACCCCCGGAGGTGCTGGCGCTCATCGAACGCTGCCTGCGCAAGAAGCCCGCCGAACGCCCGCAATCCATGGAAGAGATGGCGGCGTCCCTCACACGCGCCTTGCAACCCGTTCCCGCCGCCCCAAAACGAAGGCCAGTGCTGGTTGGCATTGCCGCCTCCGCGCTTCTTGCGGTTGCTGCTTGGCTCACCGTTCCAACAGCGAAGCCCCCGGCGGAGGCGCCTGTCGCCATGCAGTACGCCATCGAAGCCCAACGCATGCAGCAGGGCCAGCCCGTGGGCGAACCGTACACCGCCTCGCCCGGCGATGTCTTCCAGGCGGGTTGGAAGTTCCGCGTCACCGCGCAGTCGGCGCGCGGAGGTTATCTCTACCTGATCAACGACGGCCCGGACGCCGGCGTCAATCGCCTCTGGGTGCTATATCCGTCCCGTGCCGATTTGGGTAAGCCACTCGCCGCATCCCAACCGGCGCGTACCGGATGGTTCGTGTTTGACCGCAATCCAGGCAAAGAGCGGCTCTGGGTAGTGTGGTCGGCCAATCCTTTGCCCGATCTGGATGCTCCGGTGCGCGGAGAGTCTCTCGGCAAAGTCACGGATCCTGCCGCGGAAACGCAACTCCGGTCCTTGTTAACCAAGCTGGCGCCTGGCGCGGGATCGCAACTCACCTTGCGGACGTCACAGGATCTGGCCGCCGCGCTGCTGGAATTGCACCATCGGTAAAGGGAGGTCATGCTATGAACCGGTTGCTATGGCTCGCCTGCGCCGCAACGCTTGGCGCACAAACGCGAGGGATCGTCCCCGAGGACCTGGTCAAGGCGCGGCCCGCAGCGGCCACCGCCAAGCCCGCCCCCACGCCCAAGCCGCGCTACACGCCAGTGGGTCCGGCGCCGGCGCTCACCGCCGCTAACGTGAAGCAGGTCGGCGTTACCATCTGGAAGCTGCGCCCCGCCCTGGCGGCTGATCAGGGCGCGCGCATTCTCGTCCAGGAGCCCGCCTCCACGCTGGAACTCATCCCGGAGCGTGTCGGCTCCGGCACGCCGCTACACGCCGGCGATCGCGTCCGCATCTCGATCGAAGCGGGCTCGTCGGGCTACCTCTACGTCATCGACCGCGAACGCTACGCTTCCGGGGAAGGCGACGCCTACCTCATCTTCCCCACCACCCGCACCCGCGGCGGCGATAACCGCGTCACCGCCGGCAAGCTCATCGAAATTCCCGCCCAGGAGGATCAGCCCAACTACTTCACCCTCCGCCGCAGCCGTTCCGATCAGACCGGCGAGGAACTGCTGGTGATTGTTTCCGAAGCCCCGCTGCAAGGCATCACCATCGGCCCATCGGCATTGAAACTCACCGCCGCGCAGGTAAGCCAGTGGGAGTCGGACGGCAAGGGGAAAGTAGAACGCTTCGAACTCGCCGGCGGTGTTGGAAAGGCCTGGACCCGCTCCGAACAACAGGCCGGGCAGAGCGGCACGCGCGTCCTCACACAGGAAGAACCGCCGCCGCAGACCGTCTATCGCGTCGCCCCCGGTGCCGGAAAGCCAGCGCTGGTCCGCGTCGAACTGCGGATGGCCAAATCGCAATGAGATAATCCGGTCAATGCCCAACCGGACGACGTTTCTGGCCGCCGCCCTTCTGCTGGCACCGGCGCTTCTCATCACCCACGCCGCCGAGAACTGGCCGCAGTTCCGCGGCCCCGATGGCACCGGTCATTCCGACGCCCGCGGCCTGCCGGTGCGCTGGAGCGAATCCGGGAATATCGTCTGGAAGACTCCCATTCACGACCGGGGCTGGTCCTCGCCGGTCATCTACGGCAAACAGGTCTGGCTGACCTCCGCCAGCAAGGATGGCCGCGAACTGTTCGTGCTCTGCCTGGACCGCGACAGCGGCAAGATCCTCAAGGATTGGAAACTGTTCGACGTCGCCCAGCCGCAGTTCATCCATCCGTTCAACACGCCTGCCTCGCCGACGCCGGCTATCGAAGAAGGGCGCGTCTACATCACCTTCGGTTCGGCGGGTACGGCCGCCATCGACACCAAAACCTTCAAAGTCATTTGGGAACGGCGCGACATCGAATGCAATCACTTCCGCGGCGCAGGCTCTTCACCGGTCATCTTCCGCAACATGCTGCTCATGCACTTCGACGGCAGCGACGTGCAGTTCGCGATGGCGCTGGACAAGAAAACCGGCAAGACGATCTGGCAGACCAGGCGCTCCATCGACTTCCAGGACCTTGATAAGAACGGCAAGCCCGCGGCCGAAGGCGATATGCGCAAGGCTTTTTCCACGCCGCACGTGGAACGCATCAATGGCCGCTGGGAAATGATCAGCCTGGGGGCGAAGGCCGCCTACAGCTACGATCCCTTTACCGGCAAGGAACTGTGGCGGGTAGAAGAACGCGCCCAGCATTCGGCCAGCACCCGCCCCGTTCTCGGGCATGGCATGGTGTACTTCCCCACGGGCTTCTCCGCCGGTCAACTGCTGGCCGTGCGCACCGGCGGCAATGGCGTGATCACCGATAGCCACGTCGCCTGGCGGGTCAAACGCGGGGTTCCCAACAAGCCCTCCATCCTGTTGGTGGATGACCTCATCTACATGATCGGCGACACCGGCATTGCCAGTTGCGTCGATGCCAAGACTGGCGAACAGGTCTGGCAGCAACGCATTGGCGGCGAGTATTCCGCCTCGCCCGTCTACGCCGATGGCAAGTTGTGGTTCTTCAGCGAAGACGGCAAAACCACGGTCCTGAAGCCCGGCCGCGCGTTTGAAGTCATCGGCGAAAACAAATTGGACGACGGCTTCCTGGCTTCTCCCGCCATCGCCGGCAAGGCCTTCTATCTACGCACACGCACCCACCTTTACCGCGTCGAACAGAAGTAGGGCGGGCGGCCGCGCGCTTGCAGTTCAAATGCAATAAGGCGCACTGGCGGCATCAGCCCTGACAATCCGGCTATTGACTTCACGACCTTTTCGGTCGTATTCTTTCCCAAGAAGCTTACTGCAAATCAATTGCAAGTTAGCAACGAATTGAAGCAAGTCCCACGGGCGATCTTTGGCAGGAGCAACCCGTGGGACCCGTCCGCAAACCGCCGGAGCGGCCTGCGTCTTTCCAGCATAACGGGAAGCGCGCGGCTCCGCCAAAGGAGAGCTGTCCCATGGAACCGAACAACGCGCTTCCCTACGCGTCCCCGTCCGAGCCACGCCACAAGCAGGCGCTGGCGATCGACCCATCTTTCGGCACGGTCTTCGTCTGCGACCGCTGCCGCCACATCCACATGACCGTCGGCGAGATCCACATTCGCCTGGACCTTGCCGGCTTCCAGACGCTGGTTCTACTGCTGAACCGCGCCGCGGCCAACTATGAACTCTGGGCCGAACGTAACGGGAGCCTCGCGGCATGAGGTCACCGAAGTTACTCTGCCTATTGGCCCCTGCTCTGGCGGCGGGCCTCATCGCGCAAACCATGCTGCAGCGCGGGGGTTCGGTGCAAGACAGTTCCGGCTTGCCGGTTGCCGGCGCAGTGGTTCGCGCCATTCCCAAAGCCGGCCCGGAAGCCCGCACGGTCACCGGCGCCGAAGGCCGCTTCGCGTGGGACGCACCGCTACCAACGCCATTGCAAGTGGAAGTCTCCGCCCCCGGCTTTGCCCCGCGCCGCCTGACCATCACCACCGAATCCATTGGCATCACGCTCGATATTGAACGCGTTACCGCAACGGTCGACGTTGTGGCCCGCGCAGGGGAAGTCAGTGGGTCGATCGGCAAGTCTTCGATCACCCTTCTCGAAACGCCGCAATCCATCTCCGTTGTCACCCGTGAGGAACTCACTCTCCGCGCGCCTTTGAACATGCAGGAGGCCCTGCGCTACTCCCCCGGTGTGCGCGCCGAGCAGTACGGCTTCGACGCCCGCGGCGATTGGGCGTCCATCCGCGGCGGTAGTTTCGGCCAGTTCCTCAACGGCATGCGCAACCTGTTCGGCTCCTACAACAACGTGCGGCCCGAGCCCTTCGCTCTCGAACAGATCGAAGTGATGCGCGGGCCATCGTCGGTGCTATTCGGCCAGGGCGGATTCGGTGGCGTGATCAATCTTGTCACCAAGCGGCCGCTGGATACGCCCCGTGGCGAAGTGGCCGTGCAGTTGGGCAGTTTCGGACGCAAGCAGATCGGCCTGGACCTTACCGGACCCGCGGGGCGCTCCGGGAAGCTCTTCTACCGGCTGGTGGGCGTGGGCCGCGACAGTGGAACGCAGGTAAACTTTGTACCCGACGACCGGCTGTTGGTCTCGCCGGCGCTCACCTACAAGCCCACGCAGCGCACCCGGCTCACGCTGCTCGGCGCCTTGCAGGAGGACCGCATGGGCTCCTCGGTCGGCTTCTTTCCCTGGCAGGGGACACTGTTGCCGAACCCGCTGGGGCAGATTCATCCCTCCACGTTTATCAGCGAGCCCGCCATCGATGAATATGTCTCCAGCGCCCGCAGCGGCGGGTACCTGTTCGAACACCAGTTTCGGCGCGCCTGGACTGTCCGCCAGAACTTCAACTACTCGCACAGCCGCGTCAGCTACCAGTCGCTCTACTCGGCCTTCGCCCCGAGACCCGTTCTGCAGCCCGATAACCGCACCCTCAATCGCGTCGCCTATTTCAACAAGCCGTTCGCCAACAGCCCCACGATCGACACCAACGCCGAAACCCGGTTCCGCACCGGCTTTGTCCGGCACACGTTCCTGGCGGGCCACGATTTCCAACAGGCGTCGATCACCGGCACCACCGGCTCGGCGCCCACCACGCCGATAGATGTGTTCGCGCCGGTCTACGGCAATTACACCGTACCGGTCCTGGCGCCCTTTGCCAAAAGCCGCCAGCGCCAGCAGGGTATCTACGCCCAGGATCAGATCAAGCTCGGCGAGCATTGGTCCGCGATGCTGGGCATCCGCCGCGACTGGGCTCAGGCGGAAACCGTAGGTAATGCCGCCTCGAAGCTCGATTCCGCCGCCACCACCGGACGGGCCGGCATCGTCTACGCCACCGGTTTCGGCCTGGTGCCGTACTTCAGCTACACCGGGTCGTTCTTGCCCGTCTCCGGCTTCAATTTCTACAACGAGCCCTACAAACCACAACGCGGCAAGCAGTGGGAGACCGGTATCAAGTTTGAAGCACCCAACGGCCGCACGCTGGTCAATGCGGCGCTATTCGACCTGCGCGAAACCAATCGCCGCACGCCGGACCCCGCCAACCCGCGCAACAGCATCCAGGTGGGCGAGGTGCAAAGCCGCGGGGGCGAACTGGAGGTGCGCATGCGCCTGCTACGTGGCTTCGATGCCATCGGCTCCTATGCGTACAGCCTGGTGCGCGTGACCCAAAGCAACTCGGCCGACTTGGGCAAGCGCCTTGCCACGATGCCCCTGCATCTCGGTTCGATCTGGGTGACCAAGCAATGGCAGATGGGGGCAAACCGGCTGTTCGTTGGGCCGGGCATCCGCTACACGGGCTCGGCCTTCGATGGCACCGACACGCTGCGCACGCCTTCCTACACGCTGTTCGATGCCATGGTGGCCTGGGAACGCGGCCCCTGGCGCATCAATCTCAATGGCGCCAACCTGGCGGACAAGATCCACCTCACCGCCTGCCTTGCCCGCGGCGATTGCTTCTTCGGCTCGCGGCGCAACGTCACCGGCGGCGTCAGCTATCGCTTCTAACCGGGAGTCAATCATGACGATCTGGAATCGATGGCTGCATCGCCCGCAATCGCTCCGCCCGCGGAGGTGGATTTATCAGATCCATCTTTGGGTGGGCGTTGCGCTGGCGTTCTATGTGGTTCTGATCAGTGTCACGGGCGCATCGCTAGTGTTTCGCGATGAGATCGAGCATGCCATGACGCAGAAGCGAGTGGACCCGGCGGTGCTTCGCGGCGGCCCATTGGCGGATCCCGTGGCGGTAACCCAACGCATGCGCGAGGCTCACCCCGGCCGCACGTTGACGTTCCTGGCGTATCCCACTCCCCCGGACCATCTCACGATCCGCGGCTTCCTGCGCAAGGGCGAATCCGTGATGGTGGTGGAGGCGCACCCCATCACCGGAGCTCTTCTGCATGCCGAAGTGGAAGACGGCTTCCTCCACTGGCTGCAGGATCTGCATTTTAATCTACTGAGTGGGCGGACGGGCCGCGCCATCAACGGTATCGGCGCCTCCTGCCTGCTGGTGATGACCGCCACCGGGCTGGTCATCTGGTGGCCGGGCATCACGCGATGGCGGCGCGCCATCCGCGTCGACACCTCCCGCCGCTGGAAACGCATCAACTGGGACCTGCATAGCGCCACCGGCTTCTGGACGGCCGCCCTGCTGGCCACCTGGGGACTCTCCGGCGTCTACTTCGCCTGGCCGCTGCAGTTCGGCGCCGTGGTGAACGCCGTTTCGCCGGTGTCGTTGGCGAAGTTGGGAAGGCCTGACGCGTCAAGAAAGGGACGTCTCCCGCCGCTGGAACTCGGCAAGGTTTTGGCCGAAGCGCGCGGCCGAAGCCCGGATTCGCGACTTCTGGGTGTGGCGTTCCCGATCGAGGATCGCGGCTATCTGCGCGTCTTTCGCGCCAGGGAGACGCCGCTATCCTATGACACCGCCGACTATCATTTCTTCGATCCATTCACCGGCAAGCACCTGGGCGTGTGGCGGCGTGGCCGGGACGAGAGCGCGGGGGATAAGTTCCTGGCATGGCTGGCGCTGTTGCACTTTGGCACCTTCGGCGGGCCCGGATGGCCGGGGGTTGCCGTGAAGGCGCTGTGGGTGCTGCTGGGTCTGGCTCCAGGCACCCTGGCCGTCAGCGGGCTGCTGCTGTACTGGAATCGCCACCTGAAGAGCTTGTGAAGATTATCGAGCACCCGCTCGGCGGGGTTGAAAAGACCCGCAACCCGTTGCGGCGCCGCGGCCGCCAAGGGAGTGGGAGCCCGGAGCTAGTTCCCCCCCGTCCCCGCGCACCAGGCGCAGATGCCGTTGCGAAGCGGATAAACGACACGGCCACAGCGGAAACAAGGGGCGCCGTCCTGGCAATACGGGCAGTCTCCAAAGCGGTTGAGGTGGCGGGGGTGGAGTTTCCGCCGGCAGGTACGGCAGCGGCGGGGGGCATCCGGGGGGACGCGGCGGGTTCGTAGACGCCGCAACAGGCACCATATCTCGGAGATAGACATCTCGGTTCGAGACAGGTGTGGGCGCGGCGCGGGGTTTCTCTCATAGGATTGGTCCGCCGTGGTACCTGGTACTTCTTGCGGACACGGGCGGGTTCGGATTCGGCGGGGATAGGGCGGCGGGCGCCAGCCATGGCGGCAATGCCATTTGCGGGTCTTTGGACCAGAGCATGCCGAGGTCTTCGTCTACGCCGCGGGACATAGGGGATCCGTATCCTGGGCATTGTTGGTGGCGGCTTCGGTTTCGGTTTCGGCCGGTTCAACGTGAAAATTTAATTTTTCGCCGTTGGGGCGGCGGGCCTGCGGATCGTGAATGGCCTCTTTGGCGGGGAGGGGCGCGGCGCGAGCAAGCTTCTCGACGAGGGAACGCTTGTAGGAACGCTTCGTGAGTTTGCCGATCATGGTAGACTCCTGCTTTTCCAGTTTTTGGGGGAAATATGGCGCATTTCTTATCCCGGTTTGAGAATAGCATTGGGGTTCCAAGAGATTGCAAGGGATTGGCTGGGGATTGGGCGCCGGGGCGACTGGGAAGTTGTTGCTGGGCAGTGATTTAGGAAAAAGTTCCAGGAAACCCCAACTCTTGTGAACGGGCTAACCGGCCAATCCCAGTAGCAGGTAGACGTGACCGGAGGAGTGGCGACCGAGGCCAGCGGGTAGTATTTTTATTCCACCGGCTTTGTACTAAGCAAAGGCATGATTCTCCCATGGGCTGCTGTCGAAGTCTGGAAACCATGAAATTCAGAGATTCTCCACGGAGCAGGCATGCACGATAACGCCTCGCTCGCGGCTGTCGGCGGGGTCCGGGGCAAGCGCGCGGTTGAGTTTGAAATGGATCGTGATCTGCAGGTGCCGCTCGGCGGGAACAACGCGCGAATAGCGGTGCCCCCCCTCGTGAGCGAAGGTTTCCGCACCCAGATCGATTTCGTTGCAGTAGGCAGTGAGTCGCAGGGGGCCGTGTTGCAGAAGGGCGTCGGGCACGTAGAGTTGGAGGGTGACGACGCAGCGTCCACTGGGCGCGGCGAAGGTGATGGCGAAGTCACGCTGGGTCCAGCGCCAGCCTTCGTTCTCGGGCGGATGCCACCCGGCCGCGAGTTCGACCGGCATGGCGCCATAGGTACTGGCGAGCAGGAGGAAGGCGCGCTCGTCGTTACCGGCGGCGGTGGGGCTGGAGCGCGGACCACCTTTGAAGATGCTCCGGTCAACGCGCCAGTGGCAACGTTGCACCAGCCTTTCCAGTGCTGCCGGGGTGAAGATCCAATAGTTGCTGTTATCTCCATTCAACTCGCCGCTATCCAGCAGATAGGCGGCGGAGACGCCGCGCAGACTGCCTTCGACGTTTGGAAACCGCTCGGCGACACGGGTACTGATCACCAAGTGGTGGCAACACCGGGCCAGAGCATCGAGCACGAGGAAGGGGTTGCGGAGGTGATAGAGGACGCCGAGAAGGAAAGCGACTGGATAGCTTGGGCGGGGTAGGCGGATGGCCTGATCGAGATCCGCGGAGGCGATCTGGACGTTGGACTCCAAAGAGGCGCGAAGGGCGTGAACGCCTCTCATGCCATTGTGGTTGAAGACGGGATTGTCGACGGCATCGACTGCGAATCCGAGGCTTTCGAGGAAGAAGGCAAAGTCGCCATCGCCGCAGCCGATGTCGCAGATGGGGCCGGCTCCGGCACGGTTGTGGAGGAAGGCGCCGATGTCCTGGCCGAGGAGTTCCCAAAGGTGCTGCGCGTTGGAGAGGGAGTGATAGGGATACCAGGGGAAGTCCACAGCCAGGGAGGCGCGGGCCTTCTCCAGCCGGACTCCAAACCGCTCGGCGAGCAACTGTTCGGTCGGTGCCATCTCTGACCAGCTTACAGAAGAGAAGCGCCTGGATCTCTCGCTTGTGATATTCTTCGCGGGTCATTCGCTCCATGTCAGGCAGTGCACGTCCCGGTGTCGCGTTCTCCCTCGCGCTGCTGTTGTCAGCGGGGCTCGCGCTTGTCTTCCCGCGGCTTTTTCTGGGATGGGAAGGGTTTGCTTCGAAAGCGGCCGTCGTTCCGCTTTTGCAGTTCATCATGTTCGCCATGGGCACACGGGTCAGCCTGGCGGGCCTGCGGCATGTGCTGGTAGCGCCCGCTTCTGTCGCCATCGGGCTTGGCCTGCAGTACGCCATCATGCCCTTGCTGGGTGCGGCCCTGGCTAAAGCGTTCCGGCTGCCGGCGGAGGTGGCGGCGGGAGTCGTACTGGTGGGATCCGTGCCGGCCGGCAACTCGTCGAACGTGATGACGTATTTCGCGGGAGGGAACATGGCGCTGTCGGTCGCGATGACCACGATCTCCACCTTACTTGCTCCGCTGACCACGCCTTTGTTCATGCAGTCCCTCGCCGGGCGTTCGGTGCCGGTCGAGTTCAGCGCCCTGTCGTTGTCGATCCTGCGCATCGTGGTAGTACCGGTGACGGCGGGCGTGCTCTGCGAGCGGGTGCTGCGCAACCACAAGGAACACGTGGAGCGTTGGCTGCCAGGCGTCGTGATCACCGCGACGTGCCTGGTGAATGCGATCATTACCGCCAACTCGCGAGAAGCACTGCTGACGATCGGCGCCTCGCTAATTGCCGTTGAAGTCCTCCATAACTTTGGCGGCTACGTGCTGGGCTACGCCGGGGGCCGCTTGTCCGGCTTGGATAGCCGCGATGCCGCCACCATGGCGATGCAGGTCGGAATCCGCAACGGTGGGCTAGCCACCGGGCTGGCATACGATGTCCTGAAGAGCAGTAACGCCGCGCTCGGCAGCGTTGTTTTCGGGACGGTACAGAACGCATCCGGCGCCTTCATCGCCTCCGTGCTGCGGCGGCGCATGACTTCCAGCAGCGCTCTTACGGCGAGCGCCAGACAAAGGCCAGAACACTAGCCGGCCGGCGGGCATTTCCCTAAAAGGAAGAGTACAATCTCTCAGAACGTTATGCCTCTTGCGCCGGGTGCCGTGTTGGGACATTACGAAGTCCTTGCTCCCATCGGTGCCGGTGGCATGGGGGAGGTCTACAAGGCTCGGGACACGCGTCTCGACCGGCTCGTCGCCATCAAATCCGTTCGAGGCGCCACCGCGGAGCAGCGAACGCGGTTTCATGGCTATGCCGCCTTTGGGGTTAGGACAGCCTGCCAGTTTTTGGCGGCTTCCCAAGCGGCGAGGCTGAGGGCCATGACGAGGTCGTCGTGGTCGGCTTCGGATTGGAAGCTGGACTGGAGGCCTC
>CAYLPH010000052.1:0-59467 GCA_964385495.1 uncultured Candidatus Solibacter sp. | reverse complement strand
TGACCAAGCATGGCACAAGTCGGCGGTTTATACAATCTATTTCGATTACACTACATTAGCAGCCGAAACCCGTCGCGGTGCCCTGATGATCGGCAGCGTGATGTGGCGTACGTGGGGTGTCCGAAATTCTCCACCCTTCCCTGGGGCATTGTCCCAAAACAGCCAGAGACAAAAGGGAAGACGTTGATTCCACGTCATTGGCCTTTGGCGTAGGGCGTGCACTTGGGGCTGGTGAGTGAAACCCGTCCTATTGGCTTTGCCGCTCATCGCCTGTCGTCTATTCGGGCAAGAGCGGCTGGAACTGGACACGCTGCTGCGGCAGGCGCTGGAGCGGAGTCCGGAAGTGCTGGCGGCGCAGAAGCGGTATGAGGCGGCGCGGCAGCGGCCGGGCCAGGTGAGTGCGCTGCCGGATCCGATGATCTCGCCGGGGTACAACTCGAGCGGGCGGCCATGGCCGGGGGCTGGGGTTGGGATGGAGCCGGTCGCGAACATCGGGATCATGATCAGCCAGGAAGTGCCGTTTCCCGGTAAGCGCAAGCTGATGGGCGATATGGCTTCCAAAGAGGCCGAGGCGGAATTTCAGAGCTACCAGCAAGCGCAGTTGAGCGTGGTGTCGCGGGTGAAGCAGGCCTACTACCGGCTTGCCTATGCCTACGCGCAGAGCGAGGTGCTGGATCGCAACCTGGACCTGCTGCGGCGGTTCGTGAAGATCTCCGAGATCCAGTACGGCGTGGGCAAGGCGGAGCAGCAGGATGTTTTGAAGGCGCAGACGCAGGTGACGATACTGGAGACGCGGCGCATCCCGGTGGAACAGGAGAAGCGGGCGCGGGAGGCGGAGATCAACAGTCTGTTGAACCGGCGAGCGAACACGCCGCTGGGGCGGCCGGTGGATCTGAAGGCGGTGCCGCTGGCGGTGGCGGTGGAGGACTTGATCGGCGCGGCGCAGGAGAATTCGCCGATGATCCGGCGCGACGAGAAGATGATCCAGCGGTCGGAACTGGCCGTTAACCAGGCGCGCAAGGAGTATCTGCCGGACGTGACGTTGAATGGCGGGTATTACTGGATGGGGTCGATGCCGAATATGTATATGTTCCGGGCCGATGTAAAGGTGCCGCTGTACTGGTTCCGCAAGCAGCGCAGTGGGGTGACGGAGCAGGCGATTGGCTTGCAGCAGGCGCGCGCCACGCTGCAGGCGACCGAACAATCGCTGGGGTACCAGATTCGCAACGACTACACAATGGCGGAGGCGGCGGCGAAGCTGGCCGGGATGTACCGCGATACGGTGCTGCCGCAGGCGCGGCTGACGTTGGAGTCGTCTTTGAGTTCCTATGAGACCGGGCGCGGGGATTTCCTGGGAGTTCTGATGAATACTCTGACCATTGTCGAGTATGAGATGAATTATTGGGAGCAATTGGAGAATCTGGCGCTGGCGCTGGTGCGGCTGGAAGAGATGACGGGGAGGAAGCTGCTGTGAAACGGGCACTGGTGGCGGTGTTGGTGGTGGCGGCGTTTGGGGCGGGAGTGGGGTTCGACCGGTGGCGCGGGCAGGCGGGGCATGAAGGGCACGGGAAGGCGGAAGAGACCAAGGGCAAGCGCTATTACTGCCCGATGCACCCGAACGTGCGGTCGGATAAGCCGGGCGATTGCCCGATTTGCGGGATGAAGCTGGTGCCGGAGCCGGAAGCGAAGGAGCCGGAGTCGAAGGAGCCGGCGGCGATGCAGGCGGAGGATATGCCGCCGGGGGCGTTCCGGGTGAGCCCGGACAAGCAGCAGTTGATTGGGGTGCGGTATGGAGAGGCGCGGCTGGACACGAGCGGGCAGTCGATCCGGGCGGTGGGGCGGGTGGCGGCGGACGAGCGGCGCATCTCGCAGGTGCAGACGCGGGTGGAAGGCTGGGTGGACAAGCTGTACGTGGACTTCACCGGGAAGCTGGTGGAGAAGGGGCAGCCGCTGCTGACGGTGTATAGCCCGGAGATGCTGGCGACGCAGCAGGAGTATCTATTGGCGCTGCGCAGCCGCGAGATTTTGAACAACAGCAGCATCGGCGGCCTGCGCCAGGACAGCAACGGGCTGGTGGAGGCGGCGCGGCGGCGGATGGAGCATTGGGGCTTCGACGAGGAGCAACTGCGGCAGGTGGAAGCCAACAATAAGCCGCTGACGAACATCACGATTCATTCGCCGGTGTCTGGGTACGTGACCGAGAAGAAGGTGTTCCCGAAGTCGCGCATTACGCCGGAGATGCCGCTCTACACCATCACGGATTTGAGCCGGGTGTGGGTGATGGCGGATGTCTTTGAGCACGATGCGGCAGCGGTGCGGATGGGGCAGCGGGCAACGGTGACGGCAACGGCGTATCGAGGGCGCGGATGGCCGGCGACGGTGACGTTTATCCAGCCGCAGGTGAATGCCGAATCGCGCACGTTGCAGGTGCGGCTGGAACTCGATAATCCGGGGCTGCTGTTGAAGCCGGACATGTATGTGGATGTGGATCTGGCCGGCGGCACGCAGACGCGGCTGACAGTGCCGGTGGACGCGGTGATGAACAGCGGGCTGCGGCAGACGGTGTTTGTCGATCGGGGGAACGGGTTTCTGGAGCCGCGGGCGGTGGAGGTGGGCGAGAGTTTTGATGGGCGGGTGGAGATTCGTAGCGGGTTGAAGGCCGGAGAGCGCATTGTGACGTCGGGGACGTTCCTGATCGATTCCGAGAGCCAGCTACGGAATGCGGCGGCGGGTGGGAGCAGCGCGCCCGCGCCTGCGCCGGCCGCCGGAGAACATAAGCATGATTGACCGGATCATCGAGTTCTCGGCACACAACCGGTTTCTGGTTTTGGTGCTGATCGGGTTCGGGGTGCTGGCGGGGCTGTGGTCGATGCGCAACATTCCGCTCGATGCGATTCCGGATTTGAGCGATACACAGGTGATTGTGTATTCGCGCTGGGACCGCAGCCCGGACATCATGGAAGACCAGGTGACGTACCCCATCGTCACCAGTATGCTGGGGGCGCCGCGCGTAAAGGATGTGCGCGGGTTTTCCGACTTCGGCTACTCGTTTGTGTACATCATTTTCGAGGAAGGGACGGACATCTACTGGGCGCGGTCGCGAACGATGGAGTACCTGTCGGCGGTGCTGCCGCGGTTGCCGCAGGGCGTGCAGACGGAGTTGGGTCCGGATGCGACGGGGGTGGGGTGGGTGTTCCAGTATGTGCTGCTGGACGAGTCGGGGAAGCATTCGCTGGCGGAGTTGCGGTCGCTGCAGGACTGGTTCCTGCGGTACCAGTTGAAGTCAGTTCCGGGGGTAGCGGAGGTGGCGCCGCTGGGGGGCTTTGTGCGGCAGTACCAGGTGAATGTGGATCCGAACAAGCTGCAGGCGTACAAGGTGCCGATGATGAAGGTGGTGGAGGCGGTACGCGGCGGGAACAACGACGTGGGTGGGCGGCTGTTGGAGTTTGCCGGGACCGAGTACATGGTGCGCGGGCGCGGCTATGCGCGGAGCGCCGAGGATATCGGGCAGATTGTCCTGTTGAATACCGAGGCGGGCGTGCCGGTGCGGGTGAAGGATGTGGGCGAGGTGGTGCTGGGTCCGGATATCCGGCGCGGGGTAGCCGATTGGAATGGGACCGGCGATGTGGTGTCGGGCATTGTGATCATGCGGCAGGGGGAGAATGCGCTGCAGGTGATCGAGCGGGTGAAGGCGAAGATCCACGACCTGGAGCCGGGGCTGCCGAAGGGCGTACGGATTGTGACGGCGTATGACCGGTCGGACCTGATCCACCGTTCGATCACGAACCTGAGCCACACGTTGATCGAAGAGATGGTGATTGTGGCGCTGGTGATCTTTGTGTTTCTGTGGCACATCCCGAGCGCGATTATTCCGGTAATTACCATCCCGATTGCGATCATTCTTTCGTTTATTCCGATGAAGCTGATGGGCGTGAGTTCGAACATCATGTCGCTGGGCGGGATTGCGATCGCGATTGGGGCGATGGTGGACGCGGCGATCGTGGTGGTGGAGCAGACACACAAGAAGCTGGAAGAGTGGGATCGCACCGGGCGGACGGTGGAATACCAGTGGGTGGTGATCAACGCGGTAAAGGAAGTGGGCGGGCCGAGCTTCTTCGCGCTACTGGTGATCGCGGTGTCGTTTCTGCCGGTGATGACGCTGGAGGCGCAGGAAGGGCGGCTGTTCAAGCCGCTGGCCTATACGAAGAATCTTTCGATGATCATTGCGGCGCTGCTGGCGATTACATTGGATCCGGCGATGCGGCTGCTGTTCACGCACGTGAAGACCTTTGAGTTCCGCCCGCGGTGGCTGGCGCGGACGGCGAACGCGGTGCTGGTGGGGAAGATTCATTCGGAAGAGAATCATCCGATCAGCCGCATTCTGATTCGCATCTATGATCCGGTGTGCCGGCTGTCGCTACGGTTCAAGTATGTGGTGATCGCGGCGGCGGTGGCGGCGGTGGTGGTGACGATTCCGGTGTATGAGCGGCTGGGCAGCGAGTTCATGCCGCCGCTGGATGAAGGCACGCTGCTCTACATGCCTTCGACCCTGCCCGGCATATCGGTGAACGAAGCGCAAAGGCTGATGCAGGTGCAGGACCGGATTCTGAAGAAGTTTCCGGAAGTGTATTCCGTGTTGGGGAAATCGGGAAGGGCGGAAACATCAACGGATCCGGCGCCGTTCTCGATGATGGAGACGGTGGTGGTGTTGAAGCCGCAGGACGAATGGCGGAAGGTGGACACGTGGTGGACGGGGTACGCGTGGGCTCCGAATTGGCTACAGGCGGTGTTCCGGCGGATCACACCGGACCATATCGCGACCGAGGATTTGGTGGAAGAGATGAACCAGGCGCTGCAACTGCCGGGGGTATCGAATGCGTGGACGATGCCGATCAAGGCTCGCATCGATATGTTGACGACGGGGGTGCGGACGCCGGTGGGCGTGAAAGTGTACGGGTCGGACTTGAAGGAGATTGAACGGATCGGGACGCAGATTGAAGGGCTGCTGCCGCGGATCGCCGGGACGCGGAACGTGTTCGCCGAGCGTACCGGCGGCGGGTATTTCGTCGATTTTGAATGGAAGCGGGAGGAGTTGGCGCGGTACGGGTTATCGGTGAACGATGTCCAGGATGTGCTGATGTCGGCGGTGGGTGGGGAGAACGTGACGACCACGGTGGAGGGCCGCGAGCGCTATCCGGTGAATGTGCGGTACCAGCGGGACTTTCGCAGCGATATCGGAAGGTTAAACCGGGTGCTGGTGCCGGTGATGGATGGGTCGCGGCAGATCCCGGTATCGCAGTTGGCGGATATCAAGCTGACCAGCGGTCCAGCGATGTTGCGCGATGAGAACGGGATGTTGAACGGGTATGTGTATGTGGACGTGGCGGGGCGCGATGTGGGGAGTTATGTAGAAGAGGCGAAGAAGCTGGTGCGGGAGCGGATTGCGCTGCCGGCGGGCTATACGCTGGTGTGGAGCGGGCAGTATGAGGCGATGCAGCGGGTGAAGGAGCGGCTGACTGTGATTCTGCCGCTGACGCTGTTCCTGATTGTGGCGCTGCTGTATTTGAACACGAAGTCGGCGGCGGAGACGGCGCTCATCCTGCTGGCAGTGCCGTTTTCGGCGGTGGGCGCGGTGTGGTTTCTGTACCTGCTGGGGTACAACATGAGCATCGGGGTGTGGGTGGGACTGATCGCGTTGTTGGGGGTGGACGCGGAGACGGCGGTGTTCATGCTGCTGTATCTGAACATTGCGTATGAGAAGGCGAAGACGCACGGGCAGTTGACGTCGTTGCAGGCATTGCAGGATGCGATCCACGAGGGCGCGGTGAAGCGGGTGCGACCGAAGTTCATGACGGTGGCGACGATGTTTTTGGGGTTGGTGCCGATTCTGTGGTCGACGGGGGCGGGCGCGGACGTGATGAAGCGGATCGCGGCGCCGATGATTGGCGGGATTTTCACGTCATTTGTGTTGGAGCTGGTAGTGTATCCGGCGATTTATGAGGTATGGAAATGGCATTCGGAAGTGAAGCATATCATCGCGCGGCAATCGGCCTGATGTGGGTGGTGCTGAGCGCGGCGGCCGAGGACCGGCAGGTGGCGGTGCGGCATCCGCATCTATATAAGGAGGGCGCCGGGACGCTGACGTTCGAGGAGAGCGGGCTGACCTATCAGGAGACGGGGAAGCCGGGGCATAGCTGGTTCGTGCGGTGGGTGGAGATGCAGCAGTTGTGGGTGAGCGCGGGCGAGATGCGGGTGTTGACGTATCGGGATCAGCGGTGGCAGTTGGGGCGGGACCGGGAGTTCAAGCTGGTTGTGGCGAAGGGGCAGACGTTCGCGCCATGGGTGGCGGATTTAAAGGGGCGGTTGGGGCAGCGCTTGGCGATGGCGGTGGCGCCGGAGCGGGAGGGGGTATTGTGGCAGGTGCCGGTGAAGCTGAGGAAGGGATTTGGCGGCTCGGAGGGAGTGCTGCGGCTGATGGCGGATGGTGTGGTGTACGAATCGGAGGAGCGGGGGGAGTCGCGGACGTGGCGGTTAGAGGATATTGAGAATGTGGCGTCGGCGGGGGCGTTCGATTTCACGTTGACGGCGCATGAACGGGCGAAGCTGGAGTATGGGGACCGGAAGGCGTTTGCCTTTCAGTTGAAGCAGCCGTTGGACCAGCGGCAGTACCAGGCGCTGTGGCGGCGGTTGAACGATGCGAAGCAGTTGGATTACTTGTCGGAGATCAAAGGAAAACCATGAAGAAGCTGATGATGGCGGTGTTGACGATGACGGCGGTGGCGTTGGCGCACGATCCGCATAAGGGGACGGCGGTGACGGCGGTGACTGGCACGGTGGTGGACGTGGCGTGTTTCGTGGGGCACGACAGCATGGGGGAGAAGCACGCGGGTTGCGCCGAGGCGTGCGCGCGGGCGGGCAATCCGCTGGCGATCTACGATGCGAAGACGAAGAGCCTGTATCTGCCGGTGGCGATGGACCACAAGAATCCGAATAGCAAGCTGATGCCGTTCATTGAGAAGCGAGTGACGGTGAAGGGGAAGGTGCTGGCGAAGGCGGGGTTGAAGGGAATCGCGATTGAATCGGTGGAGGCGGCGAAGTAGGGTTTAGGGCGCGGCTGCGGCGGCTTCGAACGGGATGACTTTGCCGCCGTGCTCGCGGGCGAAGGCGGCGGCCTTTTCGCGCGAGGAGAAGGCGAGCAGGCTGGGCGAGCAGCGGTCAAAGTGGGTTTGGACGGGCTGCTTGTCGGGGCCGATGGGGGCCTGATGGTGAGTGCAGGAGTTACGGTCGCTGCCGCGGACGAGGAAGGCGGACTGGGGCTGGATGGTGGCGCCGGTGGTGTACTCAGTGAGGCTGGTGACCTGGACGTTGGCTCCGGTCTGGTGACGGTCGGACATGGCGCAGGCGGGGCAGCAGTAGTGCCTGGTTTTGCCGTTGACCAGAGCTGTGGTGACGGTGTTGAGATGAACGGGGCGAAGGCAGGCGGCGCAGGTGTGGTCGCGCGTGTGGAGGTAGCGCCAGCCGGCGTAGCTGAGGCCGGAGACGAGGATCAGGGCGGTGAACAGGACGAGGAGGACTTTGCCGCGCATCCGATGGCTCCTATGACAATAGGATAACGCTGGAGGCGATGGTAACGCAGGCTGCCGGTGGGCGCTCTATGGGGGAAGGTAAGCTGAAGGAAAGGGAACCAACGCTTCTTGAAGATACTAGTGACGGGCGGGGCCGGCTACATCGGCTCGCATGTAGCGAAGGCGCTGGCGGAAGCCGGGCATACGCCGGTGGTGTTCGACAATCTGGAGATGGGGCATCGATGGGCGGTGCAGTTTGGGCCGCTGATTGAGGCGGATTTGGCCGATGCGGCGGCGGTGAAGGAAGCCGTAAGTGGCGTGGATGGCGTGATTCACATGGCCGGCTATATCTTCGTCGGCGAGAGTGTGAAGGCGCCGAGCAAGTATTACCGCAACAACTTCAACAACACCTTGAACCTTTTGGACTCGATGGTGGAGACGGGCGTGAAGCCGATTGTGTTCTCCTCCACGGCGGCGGTGTATGGGGAGCCGGAAGTGGTGCCGATTCCGGAGGAGAGCCGGAAGGTACAGATCAATCCATACGGGGAATCGAAGTACTTTATTGAACAGGCGCTGCACTGGTATTCGAGCGCGCATGGACTGCGGACGCTGGCGCTGCGTTATTTTAATGCGGCGGGGGCCGATGCCGGCGGGACGATCGGCGAGATGCATAACCCGGAGACGCACCTGATTCCGCTGATCATCTTCGCGGCGTTGGGCAAGCGGCCGCATATCCAGGTGTTTGGGACGGACTATCCGTCGGCCGACGGGACGGCGATCCGGGATTACATCCATGTGACGGATTTGGCGCGGGCGCATGTGATGGGCATCGATTATCTGAGCCAGGGTGGGGTGTCGACGGCACTGAACGTGGGCACGGGCCAGGGGCACACGGTGCGGGAAGTGATCCAGACGGTGGAGGGGCTGTCGGGGATGGCAGTGCCGGTGGTGGAAGGTCCGCGGCGGGAGGGCGATGCGCCGAGCCTGGTGGCGCTGGCGGAGAAGGCGGGGAAGGTGCTGGGTTGGAAGCCGGAGCATTCGTCGCTGGATGAGATTGTGCGTAGCGCGCTGGCCTGGCATAGAGGCGGGGCGCAGCGTTATTCGTAGCGGAGGGCTTCGACGGGATCGAGGCGGGCGGCCTTGTTAGCCGGCCATATGCCGAAGAAGATGCCGATGCCTACCGAGACAACTACACCGAGCGATACGGCCCAGATGGGTACGGCGGTGGGCAGGTTGGGGAACAGCATGCGGGCGGCGAGGGAGATGGCATAGCCAAGCAGCATGCCGATGAGGCCGCCCAAGCCGGTGAGCACGACGGCTTCGGTGAGGAACTGCATGATGATATCGCGGCGGCGGGCGCCGACGGCTTTGCGGACGCCGATCTCGCGCGTGCGTTCGGTGACCGAGACGAGCATGATGTTCATGACGCCGATGCCGCCCACCAGCAGGCCGATAGAAGACAGCACGATCATGACGAGCGCGGTCATGGAGGTGAACTTGCGGAAATCCTCGACCATCTGTTCGGCGCTGGAGATGAAGAAGTCGTCGGGCTTGTCGTTGGGGACGCGGCGTTCGGTGCGCATGACGCCGCGGATCTCGTCGGCGGCCTGCATGAGTTTGCCGGGCTTGGCGAAGACCACCAGCATGTGTTCGCGGGCGGAAGGGAACGTCTTGCGCATGGTGAAGTAGGGCAGCAGAACGCGGCCGTCCACGTCGCCGGGGGGTGAGGAGGATGGCCTCTTCATAACGCCGACGATGGTGAAGTGATGGCCGTCGAGTTCCATGCTTTTGCCAACCGCGTCGATGTTGGAAAAGAGGGCTTTGTAGATATCTTCGCCGATCACCGCGACTGGCATGTGGTGGCGATTTTCGATATCGGTGAAGAAACGGCCGGCCATCATTTCCTGATCGCCGCCGCTGATATAGCCCTCTTCGGTGCCGCCGATGTCGAGTTGGTAGTAGTCGTGGCCCTTGTATTTGGCGATATGGATCATACCCCAGGGCGCGAACAAATACGGGCTGACATGTTCGACCGAAGGGCAGCGTTCGGCCACGGCACGGGCATTGTCCAAGGTGACGGGTTTGCGGACGCGCTCTTCGGCGCTGAGCCCGCCCACGCGGACGCCAATGCGGAACTTGAAGACAAGCAGGGTATTGCCGCCCATGCTGCGGAGCATGTTGGTGATGGCGCCATCGAAGCCGGCGAGGATGGAGCCGACGCCGATGATGGTAGAGGTGCCGATGATGACGCCGAGAGTGGTGAGGACGGCGCGGAGTTTGTGCGCGCGGATGGCGTCAAAGGCCAGTCCGACCGCCGAAAGGTAGCCGCCGCCGGTCATCGTTCGTTCCTCAGCGCTTCGATGGGATCGAGTTTGGCGGCACGGCTGGCGGGGTAGATGCCGAAGAAGAGGCCGACGATGGTGGAGAGGCCGACGCCAACGAAGACGGCGGTGAGCGGCATCGCCATGGGGACGGGGGTGAAGGTGCGGACCGTGACGGCGAGGATCCAGGCGAGCAGAACGCCGGCGATGCCTCCGGAGGCGGCGAGCAGCGCCGATTCGACGAGGAACTGCTGGAGGATATCGGCGCGGCGGGCGCCGAGCGATTTGCGGATGCCGATCTCGCGGGTGCGCTCAGTGACGACGGCCATCATGATGTTCATAATGACGACTCCGCCGACGACCATGAAGACCGAAACGACGGCGATGGCGGTGGCGGCGATGGCGGCGGTGAGCCGCTCCCAGAGTTGGACGAAGCTATCGGAAGACAGGACGGCGAAGTTGTCCTCCTGGCGCGGGCCCATTTTGCGCCAGGCGCGGAGGAGCATGCGGACTTCGTCCTGAGCCTGGAAGAGGGTGCCGTGGCCGCTGGCGTCGGCGACGTAGGCGATGCCCTGGCGGGAGCCGTAGCTTTTGAAGTAGGTCTCAACGGGGATGACGACGAAGTTGTCGCGGGACTGGCCGAAGACGCTGCCGAGCTTTTTGGCGGCGCCGACCACCTCATAGGGGCGGCCTTCGATCTCGATGCGTTTGCCGACGGGGTCGATGTTAGGGAAGAAGGACTCGCGGAGGTCGTTGCCGATGAAGACGACGGCCATCTTGCGGCGGTTTTCGGCATCGGTGAACATGCGGCCGTAGAGGGGCTGGATGTTGGAGATTTCGACGACGCTGGGGGTGGCGCCCTGGAGATTGACGCCGAGCAGGCTGGTGGAGGCGTGGGAGACGCGGGCCTGGCGATTGGCCTGCATGCCGATGGCGCGGACCATGGTGACGTTGGAGCGGAGAAACTCGAACTCATCGGGACTGAGCTGGGGATTCTTGCGTTGGAATTCGAGGAACTTCTTGGGGTCCCAATTGCCGAGGAAGGCCATGCGGACGACGCGGAAGCCGTTGGCGCCCATGTCGGAGACGGCGGTGGCGACGTAGACGTCCATGCCATGGATGAGGGCCATGACGGCGATCAGGGTGGATGTGGCGAGGATGATGCCCAGCAGGGTTAGAAAGCTACGCAGCTTGTTGGCGCGGAGCGAGCCGAGGGCGACCAGAGCCGCCTCCCAAAAGGAAGCACGAGCGTGCATGTGTCTGGTTAGAAGACGAGAGAAGTGGGGCGGTTGTTCCCGATGTGGTGCATCCAATGGCAGATGAGCGTGTCGGCGAAAAAGCGAGGGCCGTTTCGGGCAAGGAAGCCAACATGTCCACCGTGGTCCGGCGTTACGAGGTTGAGGTGTGGGTTGGTGCGGAACACGTCGCGGTCGTAGACGTGGAAGGGGATCATGGGATCGTCCTTGGCGTGAAGGATGAGGGTGGGGACCTGGATGGCATGCAGGAATAGGCCGCAGGATTGGGTGGCGTAGTAGTTTTGGGCGGTGCCGAAGCCGAAGAACGGGGCGGTAATGCGGTCGTCGAATTCGTAGACGCTGCGGATGCCGTTCAGTTTGTCGAGGGCGAAGAGTTCGGGGTGGAGTTGATGGCGGCGGCGGAGCCGGGCGGACATGAAGCGGACGAAGCGTTGCTGGTAGAGGCGGCAACGCGGTTCGCAGAGCGCGAGGGCGCAGGCATGGAGGTCGATAGGGGCGCTAATGGCGATGACACCGTTGAGGAGTTGGGGGCCGCCGGGGCCGAGTTCGCCGGCGAGTTTGAGGATCATGTTGGCGCCGAGGGAGAAGCCGGCGGCGAACAGGGGCAGGTGGGGATGGGAGTGGCGGAGATGTTCGAGGACGAAGCGGACGTCGGTGGTGAGGCCGGCGTGATAGAGGGTGTTGGTGAGAGCTTCGGTGCCGCCGCAGCCGCGGGTATTGAGGCGGTGGACGGCGTATCCGGCGGTGAGGGCCGCGTGGGCAGCACTGCGCATGTAGCCGCCGTTGCTGGAGCCTTCGAGTCCGTGGATGAGGAGGAGAGCGCCACGGGGAGGGGTGCGGGGGGATTGGGAGTGAACGAGGACACGGGTGCCGGTGTCGGAATCGAAGTAGTGGGTTTCGATGGGGAAGGTAGTGGGGTCGAAGGGGCGCGGCCAGAAGGCGCCGAGGATGGTTTGGAGATGAGGATTGCGGAACAGGGGGTCGAATGGGATCAAGTTTCAGTGTAGCCGGGGGCGAGCAGACTTCGGTTGCCTTGGGCCTAACCCAGTTGGTTTAATTGGCTCGTGTCTTTGATTCTGTGGGTCGCAGTTCTCCTCTGGAATGTGCATGCATCCGCCCAGCAGGGTTGTTCGTTTACGGTGACGCCGAGTTCTGTCACGGTAGCAACTCCTACCGAGACCGTCGGTTCCTTAACTGTTCAGGCAAGTTCGCCGACATGCAGCCGAACGGCGGAGTCTACCAACCCAGATTGGCTCACAATCACTTTCGGGGTCACTGGCGTGGGTAATGGAATCATTGCCTACCGGGCGCAGGCGAATCGGACGAGCGCCGTGCGAACCGGCATTATCACGGTAGGGGGCGCCAATTTCGTGGTTTCGCAGTCCGCAGCGATCTGCACCTACCAACTCCAGAGCCCCTCGGTCGCCGTTGACGGGCAGAGCGGCAGCGGCATTGTCGCACTAACGACCGGCTGCGAGTGGGTTGCGACGACAAACGCGGGATGGCTGCGAGTTCTGACAGGCACGGGTTACGGGAACGGCACTGTGGCTTTCAGCTATGACGCTAACCTCTCCGCCTTCTCGCGAACAGCGGTACTCCAAGTTGGCACTGCTGTTTACACGGTGACGCAGGGCGGCGTCACCAGCGGCGGCGCGGGATTCGTCCCGGTGGCGCCGTGCCGGATCATGGATACACGTACCGGTAGCGGGTTCTCGGGCGCATTTGGCGCGCCTACGCTCAATTCCGGCACCCGGCGGACCCTTCCGGTAGCGGGCAACTGCGGCATCCCGGGCACCGCGGTGGCTTACTCGCTCAACGTGACGGCAGTGCCGGCCGGGCCGCTGGCATATCTGACGCTGCAGCCGACCGGCGAGCCCCCCACGCAGATCTCGACATTGAACTCGTTTCGGGGACGTATCGTCTCCAATGCGGCGATTGTGCCGGCGGGGCTGTCGGGCGCTGTCGATCTCTTCGTTACCGACCGAACGGACGTGATTGTCGACGTCAATGGGTACTTCGATGCATCGGCAACACGGAATCAATGGCAGATGGTGTGTAGCGGGCCGAATCGGCCGACGATGGTTCTACCCACTCCTGGAGTGCCTACGCTATTCACGCCCTGCGTGATGCTTTTGACGCTGGTTTCGGACGCCGCTCGCTATTTACCCACTGCACCTTGCCGCGTGGTGGATACGCGAGCGGCGGCGGCAGGGCCATTTGCATCCGGCCAGTGGTTCGCGGGCATGCCGACGCCCCGAACAACTCTGAATGCCACGGCGCAACTTCCGGTGTCGCAAAGCGCTTGCGGATTACCCGCCGATGCTGTTGCGTATTCCGTGAATGCGACCGTGGTGCCGAGCGGGCCGCTGGGCTATCTGTCGCTGTACCCTTCCGGAGGCACCCGGCCCGCGACATCGACACTAAACTCGTTCGACGGACGCGTGGTGGCCAATGCGGCGATTGTGCCGGCTGGCTCGGGCGGAGTGATCGAGGCATTTGTTTCCAATCCGAGCGAATTGATTCTGGACGTGAATGGGTACTTCAGCAAGTCGACGCAGGTAGCTTCGCACTCCTTCTACCCGGTGGCACCCTGCCGGCTGGTTGACACCCGAGGCGGCTCGGGTAAGACAGGGGAGTTTGGAGCGCCGGCGCTGGCAGCCGGGACAGCCCGGAACATAACGGCAACCGGGGCATGCGGCATACCGGCCGGGGCAAAGGCGGTTTCGGTGAACGTTACGGTGGTGCCCCATGGGCCACTGCAGTACGTGACATTGTGGCCCGCCGGGACGGGCCGGCCATTGGTGTCGACGTTGAACGCGTTCGAAGGAGACGTGGTGGCGAATGCGGCGATTGTGCCGCTGGGGAACTTTGACCAGATCAGTGCATTCGCAACGGACGCGACGGATCTGATCCTCGACGTGAACGGCTATTTCCGTTGAAAGTGCCGCGCGTCCTTAGAATCGCAGCACGCCCGCCAGTTGGAACATGCGCTGGCCTTGGGCCACGGTCGTATACTGGCCGAACGCCGGATTCGAGACATTGCGGTTCACATCCTGGAAGGCGTGGTGATTGAAAACGTTGTAAATCTCGCAGCGGAGTTGGAGATTCACACGCTCGCTGATTTCGAATCGCTTGTAGGCGTTCCAATCGAATTGGGCGAGGCCGTTGAGGCGATTGGTGTTGCGCCCGAGGGTACCGACGTTGCCGAGCAGGGGTTGGCTTAAGCCGAGGCTCTGGGCATAAGTGGCGATGCGGCGGTTGGCGATGGGGTCGGCATTGAGGCCGTTGGGGGCTCCAGCGGATCCGGCGGGGACCGGTTGAAAGTTCACCGGTCCGGTGGCGTTGGGGCGGAGGATACCGCCGACGCTGATGAGGGAGATGGTTTGGACGCCAAGGCGGGGTCCGGATTCAAAGGTGATTGGAAATCCGGCGCGCCAACTGGAGATGCCGGACATGCCCCAGCCACGCACGAGCTTCGCGAGCACTGGATTTGTAATGCCTTTGCCGAAGGGCAGTTCCCAGACATGGGTGAGGACGGCGCGGTGGGGGACATCGAAGCCGGAGACGCCGCGATTGCCACGGAGGTCGAGCGGGTCCTGGAGGACGGCGCTATCGTTGGGAACGGCGAGGAGAGAATCCGAAACATCGTCGATGGACTTGGACCACGTGTAGGCGAATTGGAGGCTGTAACCGCCTTTGAAAGGCCGTTGGGCGAGGACTTCGAGGGCGTGGAAGTTGGAGTTAGAGGAGTTGTCGATGAGGTTGACGTTGTTGAAGCGGCGGTCGGTGCGGGAACTGAAAGCGGTGGCGCCGCCGGTCATTCCGGCGAAGGATCGCTGGAACTCACTTAGGCGCGTGAGTTCGTCCTCGAGTGAAGTGGCGGGGCGGGGGCGGTTGGCGTTGAAGTTGATTTGGCGGGTTCGCTGGAGGTAATTGGCCTTGGTGCCGACGTAGGCCAGTTTGAGAACGAGATTTTGGGGCAGTTGGCGTTGCAGGCTGAGGCTCCAGGAGTGGACCTGGGGGTTAGCGAGTTTGGGATCGATGACGGGGCTGACTTCGCTGTAGTTGAGCACGTCGGTGCGGATGCGGCCAACCTGCGCGAAGAGGTTCTGTTGCAGGGGGGAGGTGCCGGCCACAAGGTTCGCGAAGGAGTTGCCGCCTGTGAACTGGGCCATGGGGTTCAGTTGGGCATTCGCAACGTAGGGGATTAGGCCGCGCTGGTTGGTGATGGGGTTGAGGAAATTGAAATCGGCGACCAGGCCGTAGCCGGCGCGGAAGACGGTCTTGCCGCCGCCGGGATTCCAGGCAATGCCGAGGCGTGGTTGGGCGTAGCGGGTGGTGGCGATGATGGGGCCGCCGACGGTGAAGCAGCCGAGCGGTCCGGTTCCGGCGGCGCCGAGGCTGTCACGGCAATCGAGGTTGAGGTTGGAGGTCAGGTTATTGACTTCGGTGGCGGCGCCGTAGAGTTCGTAGCGAAAGCCGAGGTTGAAGGTGAGACGAGAGGTGATGCGGAAGTCGTCCTGGAGGAAGAAGCCGCCCAGCCAGGTGCGGTGGCCGCGGACGGTATTGCCGATGCGCTGGACGAAGGTATTGGGGCGGCCCTTGGCGAAGTCGTCCCAATTGAGGAAGGTGTAGGTGCCGCGGGTCTGCACGTCGAAGTAGCTGTTGAGCTGGTAGCGGAAGAAATCGCCGCCGGCTTTGATGTTGTGGGCGCCGCGGATCCAGGTGAGGGTGTCACCGATCTGGTAGGTGTTTTGGACGCGGCCCTGGGGGCCGCCGTCGGTGGGGCCGAAGGCGGCGACCTGTCCGTTGGCGAAGTTGATACGGGGGCCCAGGGGAGCGGTGGTAGCGATGCTAAAGATAGGCGATGTGCGGCCGAACCCGGCGCGGATTTCATTCAGCAGCGAGGGGCTGAAGATATGGGTTTCGTTGAGATTAGCGCTATAGATGGCGTTAGTGGAGGCAAAACCGAAGTTCGCGAGATTCGTGCCGAGGAAAGTATTGGCGGCGGCGGTGCCATTGTGCTGGGCGCGGCCGATGCGGCCCCAGAGCGTGTCTTTGCCGGTTAATTGATGATCCAGGCGCGCGGACCACTGGTAGAAGTCGGTGAGGTTGGGGGAGGTCTGCTGGACGGTGCCAAAGTTGCCGAGGTCGTTCTGGGCGGCGGGCAGTTGGTACTGTTCGAGGAGGCGGCGGGAGGTAGGGTCGGTGACGGCGGCGCGCATGGACGCCGTGGGCACCTGGGCGATGCGGGCGCCACCGGCCCCGCGGACGAGATTCAGTTCGCTGGCGAGAAAGAAATGTGTTTTGTTGCGAATCACCGGGCCGCCGAAGACGCCGCCGAACTGGTTGAATCGGGTGACCGGGGCTTTGCCGGTGGTATCGAAGAAGTCGCGCGCGTTGAGTTTATCGTTGCGGAGAAACTCGTACAGTTCGCCGTGGAAGTCATTGGTGCCGGACTTGGTGATGTATTGGACCTGGGCGCCGGAGTTGCGACCGAACTCGGCGCTGAAGGAGCTCGTGATGATCTTGACCTCGCGGATGGAACTGAAGTTAAGGGGGCCGTTGTTGGTGGAGCCGGTGCCGCCGCTGGAGATGTCGGTGGCGGTGATGTTATCGATGGTGATGTTATTGGCGCGGGCGCGGTTACCGTTAGTGATAAAGCTGCCGCTGTTGAAACCGCTGGGGGCGGGAACGATGCCTGGGAGCGTGGCGGCAAGGGAATTGGGATTGCGGGCGACCGGTATTTCCTGGACCTTGCGGGCGTCGAAGGATTCCTGGAGTTGGGCGCTTTGGGTATCTAACGGGCTGACGGCGTCAGTGACAACCACCTGCTCGTTGACTTGTCCGACTTCGAGGTTGAAGTTAACGGCGATGATCTCGGCGCTACGGACGGGAGCATCGGAGACAGAGCGGCGGAAGCCGGGGGCTGCGACTTCGAGGCGGTAGTCGCCGACCTTGAGGAGCGGGAAGGCGAAGCGGCCCTCGGCATCGGAGGAGAACTGGCGCTTCTCGCCTGTTTCTTTACCGATGAGCGTGACGGAAGCGCCGGGGACGGCGGCGCCGGTGGGATCCGAGATCAGACCGCGTAGTTCACCGGTGATCTGGCCAAAGGCAGTGGATATCAGGCAGGTGGCCAAGAACCAGACAGTAACCATTGACGTTGACGTTCCCCCTCGATGCGAAGGCGCCCGCTCCCTTGCGGTCGGGGCTCCCTAATGGAATCAGCGGTTTAGGTAACCGGGCCGCGCGCGAGCAAACGGGCTTCCCAAAGAGGAGTGTAGCAACTTACACCAGTGGAAAAGCCCGATTAGGAGTAAGAAGTGTTACGAATAAGCGATCTACCTTACGGCTTGGCGGGCGGGGTGACCGGCTGGGGAGGTTTCTCCTCTAGCGCTTCGCTGGGCAGCGGCTCCGGCGTATCGAACTTGATGACGGCGTCGGCGCCAAACTTCCGGTACAGGCGGAACTCGACCTCGTTTTTGACGAGGTTCTTGCCGTTGCGGGACTTAAGTTCGGCATGGAGGGGGAGGACATGCTCGCTGTCGCCGATCTTGACGAAGTCGTAATCGAGCACGAGTTTCACTTCCTGGACGGGAAAGGACACCGGTATGTCGTCGAGTTCCATGCGAATGCGGGAAACCGTGTGGTAATCGGCATCGACGTAGATAAGGCCGCGATAGCCGGAGACGATGCTCTGGCTGCGGTCGAAGGTGACGCGGTACTTGGATTTAGGCGTGGTAACGCGGTAGGTGTAGACGTGGGTGCGGCGGCCGCGAAGGGTGGCCCAACGTTCCCAGCGGAAGGTGGTCTCCGATTCGGGCTCGAAGATTTCGCGCAACATGCTGCCGAACTCGCCGCTGGAGGTGCTGCCGCCGAGTTTATCGTGTTCCACATCCATGGGACGGCCGTTGACCAGAATGACCTTGTATTCCTCTTTCTGTTCGAAGTAGGTGAGGCGTTCGGTGACGGTGTCGCGGAGCCCCCAGAATTCGAGGCCGCTTGGATCTTCATAGCGGCGTGTGACTTGGGTGCAAATGAAATCAGGGAGGCGCTTGGTGTAGGTAAGGGCGTAGTTGCGGACGGCGTCGAGGACGCGCTGCTGGTCTTCGGCCGAGGGCGGAGGGATGGTGACGGGAGCTGGTTTGGGAGCCGCGGCGGCGGGTTGGGGGAGAGTCGAGGAGGCGCCGGCAAGGACGCGGAGCGCTTCGACGGTTTTGGGGCCGGCCCCGAGGCCTTGCCAGACCTCGATGGTACGGTCGTCGAGGCGCTCAGTGAGGGCTACCTTGCGGATGTACTCGGCCAGGCGGCGGTCCTCATGTTTCAGTTTGATGGAGGATTCGATGAAGCTGCCGAGTTGTTTCACGGTGAGCTTCATCTGGGCGCCCAGCAGGACGGGGAAAAGCAGAAGGCAGTTCAGGAGAACGCCGCAAACCCAGCGCATACCTTCATCATCGCTCAGGATGGTTAGGAAAAGGGAAAGACCCCGCGGAGCAGGAGTGGCTCCGGGGGTCTTTGTGCTCTCTCTCGAAGAGGTGTCGCGAACTCCTTGCGGTGTTGGGTGGGCCAAGTTAGCAGCCCGCGGCCACGGGCTGTTAGTTTAGGCGCGGCGGCGGCGAAGGATACCGAGGCCGAGGAGCGCGCTGCCGATGAGGGCGTAGGTGCTCGGTTCGGGGATGGCACCGGTGGTTACTTCGCCGGTGTAGTTGAGGCCGAAGCTGATGCTGTTGCGCTGGGCGACATTGAACTGGAAGGTATTGTTGCCCTGTTGGAGGAAGGGCGCGATATTGACAGTCAACTGCGTGGAGTTAAGGCATCCGGGCGCGAAGTCCGAGCAGATGTTGTAGCCGTTGTTGACGAAAGTGGCTTCGTTGAACACGACTTGATTGTTGATTAGCAGCGAAGTAGAGTCATCGGCGCGGACGGTGATGGTTCCGGCCAACACGGGCCCACTTACGAAGAGGATGTCATAGAAAGAGACGATGGTGCCGTTGGCGGGCATGAAGTAACCGGCAGCGTTGGGGTCGCCGGTGATGCCGTAACTTACCCAACTGGAACCTGGCAGCGGAGCGGCCCAGCCACCATTAGGGGCGATGGCGAGGGTTGTGGCGGCGGCGTTGTTACTTTCATTCGGGTCGACGGCAGTGCCCCGCGACGAGATACCAAGGACAGCGGCCTGTAGCGAACCGAGGCCGGTGAGACTAAGCAACGCCAGACCTAAAACCTTATTCTTCATGGTGAGCTCCTCTTACTAATTACGTTGTGTCCGCGACACTCAGGTAACGTGTTTATTCTTGAAAATTGGGTTGTACGTGAGAGCCTTACGTACTTCCCAAAACGAACGGTGAAAGTCCTAGCGCGCGGCTGGGCCTTAAACGACGGCCGGGTACCACCCGCCAATAGGTTCCTTACAGGGCGCCGTACCGTTACCGGCGCACCAGGAGAAACCCGAGCAGTCCTACGGCGATGAGGAGAAAAGGAGCGGGTTGGCCGGCGCGAAGGGTGAAGGAACCGCTCAGCGGCGCGTGAGCAAGGAAGATAGGGAGTTAGTTACTGGGCGGAGGCGGTCTGCGTGCCGGGCGTGGCTCCCGTGCGCAGGAAGGCGACGAACTCTTTGGTGTCTTTGGTGAGACGCGGGAAGGTGGCGACGACGCGCTCTTCGCCATCGAGCAGGGCGTAGAAGGGAATCGCGACGGTGTTGAACTTGGAGTTCTGGAGATCCTGGTTCTTCTCCGAATCGGCATCGGTGCTATCGGTGTAGAGTTCGACCAGGACAAGATCTTTGAGGGCGGCGGCCACCTCAGTCCGTGGGAACATGTTGGCCTTCATCCAGTGGCAGTTGGTGCAGGCATAGCCGGTAAAGTTGACCAGCACCAGCTTGTTTTCGGTCTTGGCCTTGGCGATGGCTTCCTTGTATTGGTTTTTCATCCAGGCGAGCTTTTCACCGCCTCCGGCGCTGGTGCCAAAGCTGCTTTCGGACGCCAGCGGGACATAGGCGTCGAGTTCGCCGAGTTTGCCGCCGAACATCCCGGGAATGAGGCTGACGGCGAAGATAAGGAAGATGGCACCGATGATGGCGCGGGCGACGCCGACATTCTCGTCGCGTTTGATGCCTTCCATGCGGAGGAAGCCGAGCAGGTAGAGGCCGGGGAGTAGGAAGAGGATGATCCAGGCGGCGAGGAATCGCTCACGGGTGAGGTAGCCGGTTTGCAGGACCTGGTCGATGTTGCTGAGGTATTTGAGAGTGAGGGCCAGGAGGATGAAGCCAAGCACGGTTTTGACGCGCGGGAGCCAGCCGCCGCTGCGGGGCATCTTCTGCATGGCGCCGGGGAACAAGGCGAGGAAGAAGAAGGGGGAGGCGAGGCCGGAGGAGAAGCCGAGCATACCGATGGCGGGCTGGAGCTTGTCGCCCTGGACGGAGGCGGCGAGTAAGCCACCCATGAAGGGGCCCACGCAGGCAAAGGAGGTGAGCGCGAAGGTGAGGCCCATGAGGAGAGCGCCGAGGACGCCACCTTTGCTCTGGCTCAGGGAGTCCATGCGGGTGAGCCAACTGGAAGGGAGGGTGATTTCGAAAGCGCCCAGAAGGCTGAGCGAGAAGGCGAAGAAGACGGCGGCAATGACGCCGTTGACCCAGGGGTTGGAGCCGAGTTGGACGACGCCGAATGGGCCGAGCAGAGCACTAACGACCAGGCCGAGCGTAGTGAAGAAGACGACGATGCCACCGGCATAGGCGGCGGCTTGGGCGAGGCTGTTGCTGCGGATAAAGACCGAGACGGTGAACGGGATCATCGGGAAGACACAGGGAGTGAAGACGGCGGCGAGGCCGAGTCCGAAGGCGACGAGGGCGAACTGCCAGAGGCTGGTGGGGGCGGTGGGGGCGGCAGAGGATGCCGGCGCAGAGGCGGGTGCGGCGGTGTTGGCGGGCACGACGGCATAGCCGGTTGGCGGGGCGAAGATGGAAGCCGCGGCCCCGGCTTTGATGGCGACGCTGGCCATGGCTTTACGGGTGACCGGGGGCAGGCACTGGGTATCGGTGCAGACCTGGTAGCGGACGCTGGCGGTGACTTCCGCTGGGCCTGTTGGGGCGTTTGGCTTCGTTTGAACCAGGAGGTAGAAGACGGCTTCCTTGTCGTAGGTTTCCGTATCGATGCCGAAGTTGGCGTCGGCTTTGCGGACCGGCTGGGGCCGGTGGTATTCGTAGGAGGCGATGGCGGGGTTGTCGTCGACCGTCATTTTGGTGACGATAGGGCCGCCGGCGGGTGTGGTGGGGGAGTAGAGGTGCCAGGGTTCGGTGATGGTGGCGGTGAGCTTGGCGGCGGCTTTGGCACCGGGGGCCACTTCGGTGTCGACGAACTCCAGCTTCCAGGAGACAGGACTTTGGCGTTTGGGCGGGGCCTGCTGCCCCAGGACAAACGGCACTAGAGTGAGTAGAACTGCCAGCATACGCCGCATAAGAGAGGATACCTTCCCTGATGCTATTGTAATGACCGAGGTGGCAGGCTTTATTCGGCGGCGGCCGCTTTTCCGCCATTGAAGTCGCGGAATTCCTTCTGGAGCCGCTCATCGACGCCGCTGGAGGCGAACTCATAGGCAACGCGGATGGCGTTTTTGATGGCGTTGGCGTTGCTGCGTCCGTGGCAGATGATGCAGACGCCTTTGATGCCAAGCAGGGGGGCGCCGCCGTATTCGGAGTAGTCGAGGCGTTTTTTGAAGTCGGTGTAAGCGGTGCGGGAAAGGACGTAGCCAATCTGGCGGGTGATGGTGGCTTTCAGGGAGTCCTGCAGCATGTGCTTGATGACGTCGACGAGGCCTTCGCTGACCTTGAGGGCGACGTTGCCGATGAAGCCGTCGCAGACAATGACGTCGACGGAGCCGGTGAACAGGTCCCGGCCTTCGACGTTGCCGATGAAGTTGATGGGGAGTGCCTTGAGGAGGGGGGTGGCGGCGCGGGTGAGGTCGTTGCCTTTGTGTTCTTCTTCGCCGATGGAGAGGATGCCGACGCGGGGTTTGCCGGTATGGAAGATGAGGCGCGAGTACATTTCGCCCATAACAGCGAACTGAGCGAGCATCTTGGGGCTGCAATCGACGTTGGCGCCAACATCGACCATGACGGCGGGGGTGCCCTTCATGGTGGGGAAAACCGAGGCGAGGGCGGGGCGTTCGACGCCCGGAACCATGCCCTGGACCATTTTGGCGGTGGCCATCACGGCACCGGTATTGCCTGCGGACACGACGCCGTGAGCCTGGCCTTCGCGAACCAGGCGGGAAGCGACACGAATGGAACTGTCCTTCTTGGCGCGAACGGCTTTGCTCGCGCTATCTTCCATGGTGATGACTTCGGTGGCGTTCTGGATACGGATGGGCAGGGACGAAGCGCCGTCGTGAAGGGCCATTTCGGCGCGCAGGATATCCTGCTTGCCGACGAGCACCACCTGGACGGGAAGGGATTTCACCGCGCGGATCGCCCCTTCGACTTCCGCCTTGGGAGCGTGATCGCCGCCCATGGCGTCTACCGCGATGGTGATCATAATTCGGTGTGTTCGATGGCAGGGGTGGCGAGAGGGGAAAGGGGCCGCGCGTTACTGCTGCGCGACCTCGATCACTTCACGGCCCTTGTAGGTACCACAGGTCGGGCAAACGCGGTGGGGCAGTTTGGTTTCGCCACACTTGGGGCATTCGGAGAGGCCGGCGGCCTTCAGGTGGTCATGAGCACGGCGCGTGCTGGAACGCTGTTTGGAGTGTCTGCGCTTCGGATTCGGCATGGTTCTCGGCTTCCTTCAAAAAAATCAACTCGATAGTTTCTTCAGCGCCGCCCACCGGTCGTCCACCGGCTTCACTTCACAATGACAGACGCTGGTATTACGGTTCTGCCCGCAAACCGGACAGATCCCCTTGCATTCGGCCCCGCATACCCATTGCATGGGCAGGGCAAGGAGAATAAATTCGCGTAACACATCCTCCAGTTCGATCCGGTCGTCTTCATAGAAGGCGATTTCGATCTCCCCTTCGGCTACTTCCATCTCTTCCATAAGTGGGCCCGTTTCAGCGGGCCGGTAGAAGAGATCAAACTCACTGGCAATCTCGGTGCGGGCGGGCTCAAGGCAGCGGTCACAGGGCGCCTCGACGGTCGCCTGGATATGCCCCTTGATGCGAACCTCTCCCAAAGTATGGCTGAGAAGTTCCGTAATGCCCGTTGCCTGAATGGGGCCTACCTGTTTGAGGTTAGGATCCAGCAGGTCGATTTCACCGGGCGGAAAGGCCACCTCGAAGTGGATTTTCCGCTTTTCCAGATCTGCAATGGAAAAGAACACACAATACTCCTGGCGCCCGGTGAGCAGGCAGCATTTCTCAGTATAGCTTATGAGGGGGGCGTTGGGGAGATCATGTTACCAGGACCTTGATCGTGTGAGGCACGGCCCCGAGCCCGGGTTCGAAGGCAATCGAGGCAGCCGGTTCCCAGAGGTATGATGGCAAGACTATGCAAAGCCAATCGACGCCAACGCCCGAACATATTCTGCAAACCGGGCTGGCCTTCTGGGCCTCCAAGACGCTGCTGAGCGCGATAGAGATGGAACTATTCACGGATCTGGCGCGGCATCCCGGCCCTCTCGAGCAGGTGCAGGCGAGGCTGGGGCTGCATCCGCGGGCGGCGCGGGACTTTCTGGATACGCTGGTGGCGTTAGGCTTCCTCGAACGGGTGGACGGAGTCTATCGAAATACGCCCGCCACCGATCTCTATCTGGACAAGCACAAGGCCAGCTACCTGGGCGGAATCCTGGAGATGGCGAATCACCGGCTCTATCCGTTTTGGGGCCATCTGACCGAGGCACTGCGTACGGGACGTCCACAGAATGAGGCCACCCAAGGGGGCGCGGGCCTGTTCGAGACGCTCTATGCGGATCCGGCGCGGCTGAAGGAGTTTTTGAAGGCGATGACGGGCATCAGCAACCCGGCCAACCGCACCATTGCCGCGAAGTTTCCCTGGGCCGGGTATCGGACGGCAGTGGATGTCGGCACCGCCCAGGGGGACCTGATCGTACAGGTGGCGTTGGCGAATCCCCATCTGACGGGCGCGGGATTCGATCTGGCCGAGGTGGCTCCGGTGTTTGAAGAATATGTCGAGGCGAACGGAGTGGCGGACCGGGTGCGGTTTCTACCCGGGAGCTTCTTCACCGACCCGCTGCCCAAGGCGGACGTACTCATGATGGGGCATATTCTGCATGACTGGGACCTCGAGCAGAAGAAGATGCTGATCGGCAAGGCTTACGAGGCGCTGCCGGAGGGTGGGGCGCTGATTGTATACGAAGCCATCATTGACGACGACCGGCGGCAGAATGCCTTTGGGCTACTGATGAGCCTGAACATGCTGATCGAAACGCCCGGGGGCTTCGACTACACAGGCGCCGATTGCCAGGGTTGGATGCGGGAGGCGGGGTTCCGGGAAACGCGGGTAGAGCACCTGGTGGGGCCGGACTCGATGGTGATTGGCATCAAGTAGCCGGGTGATCTCACGCAGCCAGGGGGCGGTTTCCCGCTAACGCTACAGAGGCGCGGGAGCGGGGGACCGAACTCCCGCGCCTTGCGCGCACCATCGGTAAGTCTTCTGATTTCTTTCCGATCGGGACGATTTCGGTGGGCGGCAGGAACCGGGCAAAAGCCACCGCTCGGGGTGGCAGCGCAACTGCTCTTTCCATACCTGGATGTTGGAACGCCTGGCGTTCGCGGTATTGGTTCCCGCGCTGGTTTATGGACAGGGCGAGAATCCGCGTTGGCGGCCGGCGGTGACCCTGCAGACGGGGGTCTCATCCACGTTTCAGTTGACCTTGGGGGGGACCTTCGGGGAGGGTCCGGCGTGGTTTCACCGCGCGACCATCGACTTCCCCGATGTCGTGCGCAAGGGAGACGCGCTGGCCCTGCAGGGTTGGCTGACGCGGGATATGCCGGGCGGGCGCCAGGATTGGACGCTGGGGCTGGCCTACCGGCCGCGGGTGTGGTCAAAGGGCAAGCATACGATTTCGTCGAGCTTCGGCTGGCAGCGCTGGGTATTCCCATCGGTATTGAGCGGGGCCAAGGACCACTTGATCGCGAGTAACGTCACCTACCGGACCAAGTGGAAGCTGCCGGTGCAGATCAGCGCGGACGATTGGGTGCTGGTGCGCTCGCCGCTGCGGCGGGGCAATGTGACGTATATCCAGGTGGGCACGCAGCATACGCTGTGGAAGGTTGGAAGCCGGCGGTTGATTCTGAAGCATGGGCCCGCCACGACTTATTCATACCGCTTCTATGACCGGCCGGGCTGGCGGGTGCTGCGCTACACCGCGACGCTGCTATTTGAGACGCGCGAGTGGACGATAGAGGGGTCGCTACGCCAGCAGGATGCGATCGCGCCGCGAGTGCCGAACAACCGCTACTGGTGCTTTCAATTGACGCGGCGGCTGTAAGCCAGGATTAGTAGCCGTAGCCGGTACCGCCGCCGTCGGCCGATGGGGGCTTAATGCCGAGTGTTTCCTTAACGGAGTCTAGGACGCCGGCATCCTTGACGACTTCTTCCAGCCATTTTTCGAAGGGCAAGCTGGCCCAGTAGATGGCGCGCTCGACAAGGTAGCCGACGGGGCTGTGCGGCTCGTTGGTTTTAAAGAACGTGGCGACGGCCTGAAGTCGTTTGATGGCGTCGTTGCGGTCCTGGGGGTCAAGCGGGACGCCTTCGCCCGTCCATTCCTTGCGGCGCGATCCGCCGCCACCGCCCGTGCCGGTGTCTCCGCCGCCGTCACCGCCGCCGGAGTCCTCCTCTTCATCGTCGGATTGGCGCAGTTTGCCGACCACCTTTTCGATGTCGCCGATCATCTGATCGAGGCTCTCGATGGTGCGCGCGACCTGGCTGAGGGTAGGCATTTCCTCGGTTTCGGTGTAACGCTCTTCGATCAGGGCGTTGAGCAGGCGCAGTTCCTCGGTCGCCTCGGTAAGGTCGGCGATCCAGGTTTCGTAGAAGGCGCGCGGCGTAGTGCTGACGGCTTTGCGGAACAGCTCGCCGGTGGGCTTGCCTTCGGCGATGGCCTCTTCATAGGCCTTGATTTCCTTGACTTTGAGGTTGTCGACGTAATTGGCCTGGTCCCAATCCAGATGGCTATAAAAGGTGGTGCTCATCTGCGGCTTAGTGGCGCGGATGCCACGGATGGCGAGCGGCAGCAGGCGGTCAATCTGGCCGAGCGCGGCGGCGCGCAGTTCGATACCGGTTTCCTCCTCGTCGACGAAGCCATCCTCGTCGGGCTCGGGCGGTTGGATGCTGGGATAGAAGTAATCCCAGAAGCGCTCCTGCATCTCGCGCATCAGGCGCAGACCGTCGCGGAGACCGGGCATGCCGTACTGCTTGATGAGCGCCTCGGTCAGATAGCCGGCGACGCGGAGATCCTTGCTCTCATTAATGAGGGTGTTGGAGGCGATCTTCGTGATCTTCGGCCAACTGGGGACGTTGGCTTCCTTGAGGGCCCAATCGCCGAGGTTTTCGCCCTCGTCGGACTTACGCATTTCGCGCAGTTCGGTGAGGATGGTGGTCCTGGTGGCGATGTCCTTACCCGCGGGCGTGGGCGATTCCAGCGGCGCGAGCAACTGTTCGATGTCGATGACCGGAGCGGAGGCCATAGACCTTTGAGTGTAACAACGATCACCGCTCTAGCGAATCAGTTTCGGCATGGCTTTTTGCCAGTAGCGGGAGAAGCGGCGGAGGTCGGGGGTGGTGCCGAGTTCGACAAACGCCGGCTCGCGGCGCACTTCCAGCGCCAGGCGTTGGCGAAGTTGGTCGAATTGCGCCCGCAGGCGGCTGTCCGGCGTGTCCATGGTGACAACGCGGGTGGCGCCATGCGAGGCGGCAAAGTCCGCCACTTCGACGGGCGGATCGCCGCGGCGAATCTCGACCGGCAACTCGAGCAGGCATTCGTAAAGGAAGCCAATGCGTTTGAGGCTCCAGCCATCGGTCTGGAGTTGCCGGTCATCGAAGACGAAGACGGCGGGCGCGGGGTCACCGAGGGCGTCTAGGTTAAGCCAATCGGTGTGGAGCCAGAGCACGTGATCGCTCATGCGAAGAGCCGCCTTTCGAGTTCCTCATACGGTGCGTCGAACGGGCAGGCGGCGCGCTGCGGGCAATCGCGGCAGTATTGGCCGCGAGTGTAGCGCTCCAGGTTCTCGCGATTGAAGAAGTAGGGCTTGCCCGCAAAGGTGGAGGCCACCCACTGCCAGGACAGGTTATTGCTTGCCGGGTCGCCATCCAGCAGGTGGCGCAGGAACCAGCGCGCTCCGGCCTGCCACGCCACGCGCCGCCAGTGGACCACGTAGGCGGCCAGCCACATGCGGGCGTGATTGTGAAGATAGCCGGTGGCGGCCAGGTCGCGGGCGAAGCCGTCCATGCAGGCGAGTCCGGTTTCGCCGCCTTCGATCCCGGCGGGCAGTTCCTGGGCGTAGGATTCGGCGGGATGACCGGTCTTGTACGGTTCGCGATCCTCCCAGATTCCGTCGCCGATCGCATGATGGACGCGACGGTAGTAGTCGCGCCAAGCGAGTTCCTGGACGAATTTGAAGACGCGGGCCAGGCCATCCGCCTCTTTGCGGGCGTGCTGGAGCACCTCGGCGAGAGGGAGGACGCTGTGCCGAATATATGGACTGAGGCGGGTGACGGCTCCATCCAGATAGTTGCGGGAGGAGCCGTAGCGGACGGGTTGGATCTGGATAAGGGCGTGCTCGGCGGCACGGCGGCCGCCGGGAGTTGGGCTGAGAGGACCGGGGGCGTGGGGAAACTGGTCCTTGAGGTACTGTTTGAGTTCGTCACGATTCGCGAACTCACGCCGCAGGGGGTTCATACTGCCCTCCTCGGAACCCGGCCCCGGCGGCAGGCGTCGCTACAATAGCGGACCTGTTCCCAGTCCCGTTTCCACTTTTTGCGCCAGGAAAACGGGCGCCCGCACCAGCAGCAGATTTTGCTTGGAAGCTGTTCCTTCTTTATCACCTACGCTTCTGATGCAGGCGGCACTGTATGAGCAAGAAAATGTGCCGGCGGGGGGTCGCATGGTATCGTAAAAAAGTCTCTACCCATGTCAACTACCAAGATGGCGATTACCGACGAGCCTGCCGTAAAAGGGCCGAATGTCATACCTGACTCCGACCCCGTAGAAACATCGGAATGGATTGATGCACTCGACCAGGTGATTGATGAGACCGGAGGCGAACGCGCCCGGTTTTTGCTGGAACGATTGCAGGAGCGAGCCGCCAACCTGGGCGTTGCGGCGGCGCTGAAGCCGAACACTCCTTATATAAACTCGATCCCGGTGGAAGAACAGGTTCCCTACCCGGGCGACCGCGCGGTGGAGCGCCGCATCAAGAGCATCATTCGCTGGAACGCGATGGCGATGGTGGTGCGGGCGAACAAGTATGACGCCGGCATTGGCGGTCATATTTCCACCTACCAGTCGCTGGCGACTCTACTGGAGGTGGGCTTTAACCACTTCTTCCGGGGCAGCGTGGATGGCGGTCCGGGGGATATGGTGTACTTCCAGGGGCACGCGTCGCCGGGCGTGTATGCGCGGGCGTTCGTCGAAGGGCGCCTGGGTGAGGAGCACCTGAAGAATTTCCGTCACGAGTTGCGGGATCATCCGGGGCTGTCATCCTATCCGCACCCGTGGCTGATGCCGGACTTCTGGCAGTTCCCCACGGTATCGATGGGCTTGGGGCCGATCAACTCGATTTATCATGCACGGTTCCTGCGCTATCTGGAGAACCGCAAGATCACGCCGGTAACGGATCGCAAGATCTGGGCGTTTGTGGGCGACGGGGAGACCGACGAACCGGAGACGCTGGGCGCCATCACGCTGGCTTCGCGCGAGAAGCTGGATAACCTCATCTGGGTCGTGAACTGCAACCTGCAGCGGCTGGACGGCCCGGTACGTGGCAACGGCAGCATTGTGCAGGAGTTGGAAGCGAACTTCCGCGGCGCGGGCTGGAACGTGGTCAAGTGCCTGTGGGGCAGCGAGTGGGACCGGCTGTTCGCAAAGGACAAGAGCGGGCTGCTGTTGAAGCGCATGGGCGAGTGCGTCGATGGCGAGTTCCAGAGCTTCAAAGCGCACGGCGGCAAGTACACGCGCGAGCATTTCTTCGGCAAGTATCCGGAATTGCTGGAACTGGTTGCCGATATGACGGATGAGGAGTTGTTCCACAAGCTCAACCGCGGCGGTCACGATCCGGTGAAGGTATACAACGCCTACCTCCGGGCGGTGCAGACCAAGGGTCAGCCCACGGTGATTCTGGCCAAGACCGTGAAGGGCTACGGTCTGGGCGAAGCAGGCGAAGGCCGGAACATCACCCACCAGCAGAAGAAGCTGAACGAGCAGGAGATGGAGTACTTCCGGGCGCGATTTGAGATCCCGGTGGACGCCGCGCAGGTGAACGCGATCAGCTTCTACCGCCCGCCGGACAGCAGCGCGGAGATGCAGTACATCCGTGAGCGGCGGGAGGCGATGGGCGGGCCGGTACCGCAGCGTACGGTGGCAAAGATCGATTTGCCAACGCCGCCGCTGGAGTTGTTCAAGGATTCGCTGGCCGGGTCGGCGGACCGCGAAGTATCGACCACCATGGCGTTCGTGGCGGTGCTGCGCAACCTGCTGAAGGAAAAGAGCATCGGCAAGTACGTTGTGCCGATTATTCCAGACGAAGCCCGTACCTTCGGCATGGATTCGCTGTTCCGCCAATACGGCATCTACGCCAGCCAGGGGCAGCTTTATAACCCGGTGGACGCGAGCAACTTCAACTACTACAAGGAAGCCAAGGACGGGCAGATTCTGGAGGAAGGCATTACGGAGGCGGGCTCCATGGCCAGCTTCACGGCCGCCGGAACCGCCTACGCCAACTACGGCATTCCGATGGTGCCGTTCTTCACCTATTACTCGATGTTCGGCTTCCAGCGCGTTGGCGACATGATCTGGGCCTTTGCCGATTCGCGCGGCAAGGGATTCCTGATGGGCGCCACGGCGGGCAGGACGACGCTGGCTGGCGAGGGCCTGCAGCACCAGGACGGTCACAGCCACGTGATTGCAGGCACGGTGCCTACCTGTGTCGCCTACGATCCGGCCTATGCGTATGAGATCGCGGTGATCATCCAGGATGGCATCCGGCGGATGTACGAAGTAGGCGAGGACATCTTCTACTACATCACCATCGGCAACGAGAACTATCTCCAGCCCGCCATGCCGGAAGGTGTGACGGAAGGGATTCTGCGCGGTATCTACAAGTTCAAGGCGGCGGCCAATGGCAAGCCGGCGGCGCACCTGTTCGGCAGCGGATCGATTCTGAACGAGGCGTTGAAGGCGCAGCAGATTCTCGCCGAGCAGTACAACGTACAGACGGATGTGTGGAGCGTGACCAGCTACAACGAGTTGCGGCGCGATGCCATCAGTTGCGAACGTTGGAACCGGCTGCATCCGGCGGAAGCGCCGAAGACGCCGTTCCTGGTGAAGGCACTGGAAGGCACGAAGGGGCCCATCATCGCGGCATCGGATTACATGAAGGTGATGTCCGATCAGTTGGCGCCGTGGCTGGGGTCGCGCCTGATTTCGCTCGGTTGCGACGGCTTCGGCCGCAGCGAGAACCGCGAGCACCTGCGCCGGTTCTTTGAAGTGGATGCGGCGAACATTGCGGCGACGACGCTGAGCCGGCTGGCGCGCGATGGCAAGTTCGACGCGGGCAAAGCGGCAAAGGCGATCGCGGACCTGGGTATCGATACGGAAGTTGGCGATCCGGCGCACCGCTAACCGGAGCGTGAACGTTTGTACTAAGATTAGGCCATGACAAGCATACTCGTCAGTTGGGTTGCCAGCATTGTGAGTCTGTTTGTCGTGGCCTATGTTGTTCCGGGCTTTCACGTGACCAGCGTGTTGGCGGCAGCAGTTGCGGCGGTGGTGATTGGATTGTTGAACGCCACGCTGGGCAATATTTTGAAGCTGTTGGGCTGCCCGCTGATGGTGCTGACACTGGGGCTGGCGGCGCTGGTGGTGAATGCACTGATGATTCTTTTGGCTTCCGCGTTAGTAGATGGCTTCCGTGTGGATGGTTTTCTGCCTGCCTTCTTTGGTTCTATCCTGCTGAGTATCGTGTCCACGGTCATAGGCGCTATCTTCCGCACGGCTGCCAAATAAGCTACCCCTTACCCTCCCCTAAACTATTCCCGGTGTTTTTAGAAACAGAAGGGGGTCTTTCTGCGTCCGATGAGGTAGGAGGGGCACGAACAAATGCACGAGGAGCAGGAGATGGCAACCAGACTGTCGGCAGTGGTTGACCTGGTCCGGCTGGGTGACGACGCAACCAGCCGTGGCGAAACAAGTGAAGCGAATCGCGTCTACCAACTGGCCGTATCTTTGATCGCGACTGGGGAATGCGCGGCGAACATCCCCGCCGAATCGCTCGGGTTAGCGGATCCCGGCACCATTACGTTCGTGATGGGTCCACGCCGGCCTATCCAGTAACGTCATACTGTGGAGGGCGGGCCTACGTTCAGGCCCGCTTAACACACTCCCGAAGAGGAGCCAAGTTGATGCTTCGTTATGTCCTTCCTGCCTTTCTCACCCTTACATTACAGGCCGAATCCGTAGGCACCGCTTCCCGCACCGTGACGCTGCCTCCGGAAGAGATTGTCGTCGAGCTTGTGATCTCCACGCACAATGAATTGCAGCCGGAGCAGGCGGTGGCGCTGTTGAGCCCATTGCAGGTTGCCTCTACCGATCTGAAGACGGTGGGCACGCTGCGGGATGATATCGATAAGTTGGGCTGGCAGTTCACCTTCGTACGTCCGTATAGCTCAATGCGAGTGCTAGTGAAGCAACTGGAGCAGATGCGGGCGCAATTGCGGGAGGCTGGAACGCCGGTGAGCTACCAGTTCTTCCTTCGCCCTACGCCGCGGACATTGGAAACCACGCGTCGACGAGTGTTGTCGGAGTTGGTGAATGAGGCGCGGCAGAGCGCGGGTGCCGGTAGCAGCAAGATCCGCTCGTTCAGCTTTGAACCGCGGCCGGAGACTTTGGACTCCGGGCGGACGAATCTATTGTTTGGGCAGCATACGGGAGCGCTGCAGTATCAGTTCACGGTTACGGCCGTGTTTGAGTGAACGCACTCCCTACTTCAGGCGGATGCTATGCGTGCCCAGGGTGTTCCCTAGCGCCTGCTCCAGACGCGCGACGCTCTTATTGAATTCCAGCGTGGCTTGCACCAGGCGGCGGCGCGAATCGGCCAATTCATTCTGGCGGGTGAGCACCAGAAAGTTAGTCGATTCGCCGGTCTGAAACAAGCGCACTTCGCTATCCACCTTTTCCTTGGCGGCACGGACGCTGGCCTCGGCTGCGACGATTCGCTGCTTCGCCGAGGAAAGCGACTGCATGGCGTTACGCACCTGGGCTTCGACGGTTTGTTCCAGTTGCCGCCGCTCCAATCCCAGCCGCTTATCCGTGATGGCCGTTTGCGCCAGGGCCGAGGTGGCGGCCGTATTGCGCCAATTCCAATCAAACGCCACGCCGCCCTGGAAGGTGGAATACTTGGCTCCGAAGAGGTTCGCCAGCGATTGCCCATACCCGCCTACGAAGTCGGAAGGCACACCGCCACCGAACGAGGTACCGGGCGGGATAGGTTCGAGGCCAGCGCGGCGGCTGAGTTCGTTGAGCCGCTCAGTGCTGGCCACCTGGGAAGCGGCGAAAGGGTTGACTGTGGTGATGGCAGTGCCGGCCAGGCCGCTGCTCACATAGGATCCCGTCAGGTTAAGCTGCACCTTTGAGTTGTTGCGCGCCAGGCTGCGCTCCACTTCATTGATGTCGCGGCGGATATCCAGGCTGCGGAACTCCGGGCGGCGGCCGGCGGCGGCCTTCACCAGATCCGGGATCAGCGATTGCGCCTCGGCCGGATCCTTGGCACGCTCGGCCGAGGTGGGCACCAGGATGTCGTTCCAAAGCGGGTCGTCCTTACCGCCGCCGATCAGCAGCTTGAGGTTGTTCTCGGCGAGGTTGAGGTTGTTGATGGTGGCGAAGTAGGTGTCCTGGCGGCGCTCGAGCTCGGCCTCGGCTCCAGCGAGCTCGACCGGGGCGACGGTGCCGCTGGAGATGAAGCGCTTGGTGCGCTCCACCTGGTCGCGGGCAAGGGAGACACTTTCGGCAACCACATCGAGGTCGGCACGGACGGCGGCAAGGTCATAGTACGCCTGCTCGGTACGGGCGATCACATCGATGACGCGCAGTTCGAAGGACACGTCGGAACCTTCCACCTGGCGGCGGCGGATGAGCAACTGCGCCCGCTCCTGGTCGATCTCGCGATTACGCAGCAGCGGCAGCGCCACGCTCAGCACCAGCCGCGGGGTGACATAGGGATTCAACGTCACGAACGGGTTATTGGTGGACTGCCGCACGTTGTCGAAGTCCGCCTGGAACGTCAGGCCCTGGTAGGGCGTGCGCTGGCGGAACGAGAAGTTCTGGGTGAAGAAGTTCTCCGTGACTTTGCCGCTGGCTGGGGCGAAGGCGGAGCTGGTGGGCGTGTTGCGATTCTCAACCGACGGCAGCCAGCGGAAGGACGGATCGAGATACGCCTGGGCGCCGCGCGCGGTTTCCACCGCCTCGGCCTGGACCGTGCGTTCGATCTCAATCTCCAGATTGTTGCGCAGCGCGCGTTCCACGGCTTCCTGCAGACTCAACCGCGTCTGCGTAATGCCGACACCGGAGCGCGGAGGCGTGAACTCGGGCGCGGGCTGCTGGCTCCAGGCGAGCAGCCCCGGTAAGAAATATAGAAACAACCGATGCATGGATATGAATCAATCCCCTGTTTGCGGGGCCATTTCGCGCCCGCGGCGTGAGAACAAGCGTCCAATTCGCGACCACACACGCGAATGCGCGATATCGTCGAAGAGGCTGTAGGCTACCGGAGTCACCAGCAGCGTCAGCAGCAGCGCCATGGCCTGTCCGCCGATGACGACAATCGCCACCGTGCGGCGCGTGCCGGCGCCGGGCCCGCTGCCGGTGGCCAGCGGAATCATGCCCGCGATGAGAGCGGCGGTAGTCATCAGGATGGGCCGCAGCCGGTCTTCGCAACCCTTGATGATGGCCGCCGAACGGGCATACCCGTCGCGGCGCAGGCTCTTGATGTGATCGATCTGCAGAATCGAGTTCTTCTTCACGATTCCGAACAGCACCAGAATACCTACCGAGGTGTAAATCATCGAGTAGTTCTCGCGGAAGATGTACAGCGAGAGCAGGGCGAACGGCACCGATAGCGGCAGGCTAAGCAGAATGGTGACCGGATCGACGAAGCTTTCAAACTGCGAAGCCAGAATCATGTACATGAAGATGATGGAGAGAAGGAGGGCGATACCGAAGGCCGCGCCGGCACGCCCCAACTCCTTCGACCGGCCAAATAGTCCGGTGCGATATTCGGGCGGCATGTTCAAGGCCGCCACCTTCGTGTTCAGGGTGTTGATGGCTTCGCTGAGCGAGCCGCCCTTGGCGATGTTGCCGGAAATCATGATCTGGCGCTGGCGGTTGTAGCGCTCAATCTGCGTGGGGCCGGAGGCCTCTTCCATGGTGGCGACGTTGGCGACGGTGACGTTCCCTAACTTGGTGGAAGGGACAAATAGCCGCTGCAGCGCGGTGGAGGAGTTGCGAAACTGCTCATCGACGCGCAGCATGACGTCGTAGCGGTCATCGCTTTCGCGATAGGTGGTAGCCTGCTCGTCGCCGCCGACGAGCGTTCGCAGGGCGGTGGCGATGGAGGCGACGCTGACGTTGAGATCCGCGGCTTTGTCGCGATTAACGCGCACGCGCACTTCGGGCTTGCCGGCTTCGTAGCTGGTGTCGAGATCGACCACGCCCGGCACCTGCGACAGCTCTTTCTTCAACTCCTGGGCGTACTTGTCCAACTGGTTCAAGTCCGGGCCCTGGAGGAAGAACATCAGTTCACGGTCGGGCGCGCCGGCGATAACCGAAGGCGGGGCGACGCTGACGGTGAGGTCGCGGAAGCGCTTCATCTTGTCGCGCGCCATGGCCATGACCTGCAACTGGGTGTACTCGCGGTCCTTGGGATCGACCAGGTTCACGATGACCGAACCGCGATCCACCTGGCGGCGGACATCGGCACCGACGGTGGTAAACAGGCCGCGAACACCGGGCAACGTCTTCAACTCGTTCTCCACTTCCTTGAAGACGGCTTCGGTGCCGCTGAGCGAGGAGCCGGCCGGCGTCTTGATGCCGACTTCGAACTCGCTCTGGTCGTCCTGGGGGAGGAAGTCCTTGCCAAGGCCCATGAACAGCGGCCCGGAAGCGAGGCACACCGCCGTCGAGACGATGACGATCACCCAGCGATGCCGCATGGACCAGCCGAGCATGGCCCGATAGGGTGCAGCCAGAATCCGGAACAACAGCGTGTCCTTAGTCTCCGCCGGGCGGCCATCGGGACCAATGTGCACATGCGCGGGCTTCAGGAAACGCGCGCACAGCATGGGCGTGAGCGTAAAGCTGACCAGCAGCGAGACCATGATGGCGAAGGCGGCGGTGTAGCCGAAACTCGACATGAAGCGGCCGACGATGCCGCTCATCATGGCGACCGGGAGGAAGATGACGACCAGGCTGAAGGTGGTGGCCATGACGGCGAGGCCGATATCGCGCGTGCCTTCGATAGCCGCCAGCATGGGCGGCATCTTCTTTTCCTCCATGAAGCGGAAGACGTTTTCGAGCACCACGATGGCGTCGTCAATGACGATGCCGACCATGAGGGTTAAGGCGATCATGGTCATGCTGTTCAACGTGAAGCCCATGGCCTGCATCAGCGTGTAGGTGGAGATGATGGAGGTGGGGATGGCGACGGCGGCGATCAGCGTGGCGCGCAGGTTGCGGATGAACAGATAGACGATGCCGGCAGCAAACAGCGAGCCGAGGATGAGGTGCTCCTGCACGGCGTGGAAGGAGCCTTCGATGAAGCCAGATTGATCGCGCGTATAGGAGATGCGCAGATCGGGGGGAAGGAACGGCTGCAATTCGGCGATGCGTTCCTTGACGGCGTGAATCACGTCGAGCGTGTTGGTGCCGGCCTGTTTGCGGATCTCAAGAGCGATGGCCTGTTCGCCGTTCAAACGCGCCAGCGAGCGGGGCTCTTCAAAGCCGTCGACCACACGGCCGATATCGGCCACGCGGATCAACTGGCCGTTGCGGTTGGCGACGATGATGCGCTCGAACTCCTCGGGACGCTCGACACGGCCCAGCGTGCGGAGGGAGACTTCGCGGCGGCCCTGATCGATGTTGCCACCGGGGATTTCGACGTTCTGGAGCCCGAGTTGCTGCCGCACCTGGTCGATGTTCAGGTTGTAGGCGTAGAGCTTCTCGCCATCGAGGATGATCTGGATCTGGCGCTGGCGGTCGCCCACGAAGCGCACCTGGCCGACACCGTTGATGGACTCGATGTTCTTCTTGATGCGGTCGTCGACCAGCTTAGTGGTCTCGCGCAACTGGCGCGTGGAGGCCACCACCACCGTGAGGATGGGCGAAGCGTCGGTGGCCAGTTTCTCGACCACGGGCGGATCGGCGTCCGGCGGCAACTGGCCAAGCACGCGGCTGACTTTATCGCGCACTTCCTGGGCGGCTTCTTCGGAATCCTTCTCCAGCAGGAACTGGATGGTGACGATGGAGGTGCCTTCGGCGGAGATGGAGCGCAGGTCGTCGATCCCGCTGATGGTGTTGACGGCTTCTTCAATGCGCTTGGTGACCTGCGATTCCACCTCTTCCGGCGCGGCGCCACGCAAGGCCGTGGTCACCGTAACGGTGGGAAACTCCACCTTCGGGAACAGGTCGACGCCCAGCTTGCGGTACGAGTCGAGGCCCAGCACCATGAGGGCCAGGATCAGCATCGTGGCGAAGACGGGACGGCGTACGCAAATCTCTGCTAACTTCTGCATTTACGGCTCCCTTTAACTACGCGGCCGCACAACTTGGCCATCGGTCAGTTGCGCGAGGTTGCTCACGACCACGGTATCGCCGGCGCGGATTTCGGCGGCCGGCACTTCCATCCAATCGCCCAGCATCTGCCCGGGCGCCAGGCGGTGTTCGACGAGTTTGCCGTCGCGGACGGTGAAGACCTTGGTCAACCCCGCGACGGTATAGACGGCGCGCTTCGGGACCACGGTGGTTTCCACGTCGCGGGCCAGCAGCAGGCGCACCTGGACGAACATGCCGGGGCGCAGGCGCGGGTCGCTGGACGATAGCCGCGCTTCGGCCATCAATGTTCGCGACTGGTCGCTTAACGCGGGATTCAGTTCGCGCACCACGGCCTTGAAGCTGGTATCGGGCGCGGCGTCGGTCGTGAACTCCAACTGCGTGCCGACGCGGATGGTGCCCGCGGCCGATTCGGGCACTTCCAGACGCAGCCGCATGGGATGGATCTTGACCAGAGTAACGATCGGGTTGTTGTCCTTCACGTACTGGCCGGGAGCGGCCTTGCGCTCACTGATGGACCCGTCGAAGGGCGCGACGATAGTGGCGTCGCGGAGGCGCTTTTCGGCCAGGCGCAGGTCGGCGCGCAGAGTTTCGACATTCGCCGTGAGGGTACGCATCTCGTCGCGGGCGGCTTCGAGCGCGGCCTCGCGGGCGCGGAAGGCTTTCTCCAGTTCGGTGAATCGCTCCTGAGCGATGTCGCCGCTCTTGACGAGCTTCTGCGCGCTCTCGTACTTGGACCGGGAATCCTCCATCTGCGCGATGGCTTGGCGTACGGCGGGCGTGGAGGTGGGTTTCTGGTCGATCTGGGAAGGGTCCAGGCCGAGACGGGCCAACGCCTGGCTGACCGCGCCGCGAGTCTTCTCCACCGCCAACTGGTATTCCGTCTTATCGAGTTCGGCAATTACGTCGCCTTTACGGACGCTCTGGCCGAAATCGAAACGAATCGACGCGATGCGGCCGGGAACTTCGGAGACGATCGTCACAGTGTCATCCGGTAGTAACGAGCCTGTAACGAGAATGGCTTTATCGGTGCGGCGCGTTTCGGCGGAAACGGTTTCCACGGCTACAGGTTCGGGCTTGGCGGCCGCTGCTGCCGCGGCGGCGGCCTTTTTCTCTTCTTCCTTGCCCGCGCAGGCCGCCAGGAAAAGCAGGCAGCAGAAGGTGACGTTTCTCATTTTTGTTTCTTCACTCCATTGAGAAAGATATCCACCATGGCCTCGATGGTTTTCTTTCTGGCGCTGACGCTGTCGGCGGCTCGACGGAAGATGACGACATCGGCGCCATACTTCACCACCATGTTCACGAAGGCGCGGGCGGCCAGCCGCGGATCCACCTTGCGGAACGCTCCTTCTTTAATGCGCTGCTGAAAATAACGCGAGAACGCGTCGAAAAACGGCACAACGTGGCGCGAATAAAAGACGTCGGAGAGTTCATGCCCCTCCAGCGCGCTATAGAAGAGCAGACGCACGCGGGCAGGATCGTGTTCGTGCCATTCCACCATTCCCACGGCCAGGGAAATCAGGAAGGCGCGGTCGTCGATGCCCGGCTGGATGGGAGGCAGGGCAAGGCCGCAACCGCCGGAGAGCTTCTCGATGATGGCCGTGTAGAGATCGCTTTTGTGGGCAAAGTGCATGTAGAGCACGGGCTCGGAGACGCCGACGGCGGCCGCGATCCGGCGGGTGGTGGTGCCGCGGAAGCCGTTCTGGGCGAACAGTTCGACGGCGGTATCGACGATCGCCTCGCGGCGCTGCGCCGAACTCATGCGTTGGCGGGGAGCAGTATGCGTGGAGGGGGATGCCATTTCTTTACAGGGGAGAAACCAGACGGGGGATCCTGCCTAGCGTTCACTATGTTAGCACACACTAAGCAGCGGGGATGTCACGATGAAGAGATGAGTTTCGATGGCGCACGCGTGCTGGCATTGGAAAGCCGGCGCGCCCAGGAAATCGGCATCCTGATCCGCAACCAGCAGGGGGAAGCCACGGTAGCGCCGTCGATGCGCGAAGTACCCCTTGAAGAGAACACAGAGGCGCTGGCGTTCGCCGGGAGGCTGTTCGCCGGTGAGTTCGACATGATGGTACTGCTGACCGGAGTGGGGACTCGGGCGCTGGCGAAAGTGATTGCATCGCGTTATCCGCCGGGGGCGTTTCGGGAAGCGCTCGGCAAGCTCACGGTGGCGGCTCGCGGACCCAAGCCGGTGGCGGCGCTGCGCGAGATGGGGTTGAAGCCGGATGTGGTCGCCCCGGAGCCGAATACGTGGCGCGAGTTGCTGGCCGCGCTACAGGGACGGAACGAGAAGCGCGTCGCGGTGCAGGAGTATGGGCGTCCGAATGAGGCGCTGCTGGCCGGACTGCGCGAGCGCGGCCATGAAGTAACGCGCGTTCCGGTGTATGAGTGGATGCTGCCGGAGGACACCGGACCCTTGCGGGCGGCGGCCAGGCGGCTGGCCGCGAGGGCATTCGACTTCGCCGTGTTCACAACATCGTTGCAGGTGGATCATTTGCTGCAGATGGCGGGAGAAGAGGGCGTGGATGTGATACCCGCGCTGCGGACGCATACCGTGGTGGCTTCGATTGGTCCCACGTGCAGCGAACGGCTGGCGGAGTGCGGGATCAAGCCCGATCTGGAGCCGAGCCATCCGAAGATGGGCTTCCTGATTAAGGAGACGGCGGATCAGGCGGCGGCGCTGCTGGCTTCGAAACGCGCGATGGAGCGGGTGCGGGCATGAACCGCCAGGACCGCAATATCGCCCGTCTGTATGCCCGCTACGCGCAGTTGGCGTTCGTGCTGCCATCGAGCACCTTCGCGGGCTGGGCGCTGGGCACGTGGTTGGACCGCTACTTCGGCACCAACTTCCTTTACCTGGTTCTGCTGCTGCTCGGCGTGGCCGGCGGTATCATCCACCTGATACGCGAGTTGAGCAAAGATGACCGCTGATCCGGGCGCCTACAATCTGGAAGCAACGATGGGCCGCGTGCGGAAGCTGCTGTGGGTTCTGGCGATCCTGGGCTTCTGGAGCTTCGTGATTGCAAAAGGTTGGGCGTGGGGCGCGAGTTTTCTGGCCGGGGCGCTATTGGCGATTGGCGGCTTTCGCCTGACGCACCGCTTCGTGATGTCGATTGGCCCGGGCGGCGTGGAGAAGCCGCGTCTGTGGCAGAGCGTGCTGCTGGGGGCACGGTACTTGCTGCTGGGCGGGTTGGTGTGGGTGATGTTGCGGGTATTTGGGTTGGAGGGTGTGGGGATTTTGTGCGGACTGCTGACGCCGGCGGTGGCGATGATTGGGGAGACGCTGCGGGAGTTGCTGGTGGGCAGGGAGGGATGATGGAGTTTCGGAGGGCTTATCTGCCCATTAACTCCCGTGGAACTGGTTCGCCCCAAGGAGGTCCACGGTGAAGGGCCGTTGGCGGGCTTCCTTCTGGACACGGCGGACATCCTCGATTAGCGTTGCGCTTCGAAACGACGGGCGTTATAGTAGCCACAGACGCGTCCAGGAAAGGCCCTCCTTGCGACTCCTCTTCCTGCTGTCTTTGCTGTCCCTTCCTCCGTGCCACGCCATTGAAGGCTTCCCCGGCGGACTGAAATTCTACGAATCCCAGATCTCCGGCGTCCTGGTTGCCATAACGTCGGATGGCACGATCCTGGCGACCCAGCGATCAAGCGAGGGCGTAACAGGTAATATCCTGCTGCATGCCAGCGGCAATATCGACGCACTGGACTTGCCCGGAACGCCTTTGTCGCGAAACGACCACGGCCAGATCCTTGTTCGCGCCGGTGAGGGATTCGCCATATGGCATCCGGATGGCAGCCTGAGCCAACTGACCATGCCGGAGGGTGCATCGGCCTTCGCCGTACGTTTGAACAATCAGGGCAAGGTGGCTGGCAGCGCCAGTTACACGCCGGCGATCTGGGATACTTCCGATGGCATCCGCCCCATCGCCCTTGCGCTCACCGCGGGAGCAAGTCTCACATCCGGACCATCCGCGGCTGTTGCGGTAAACGCAACCGATGCCATTGCGGGCTCGTATTCCACACCTTTCGGTCACGTTGCGTTCTGGGGTGGGCCGGCTATTTACCGGCGCGTCACGTGTCCGATCATCCGCCAGATCTATCCTTTCGCTCTCAGCGATTCCGGTTTGCTGGGTGTTACGTGCTCAGACATCAACCGGCGCGGCAGTGCGCTGGTAACGCGACACGGAATGGTCTACTTCACGCCTGACTCCAGGGCCTTGGGCGCGATGAGCCAGGACGGCTCCTGGTTTGCCGGCACAACCCCCAATGGGCGGATACAGTGGGCGATGCCATGCGAAACCAGGGTGTCGGTAGCCCCCACGGAAGTCCCGGTGGAAGGCGGTACCGTCACCATCAACGTGGAGGCCGGCGAGGATTGCACCTGGTCCCGGCACGACACCGTGATACCTGTGAACATGACCGGCCCCGCCCGGCTGACGATCACCATTCCACCCAGTTCCGCGCCCGTCCTTCATCGCCTTGTTATGGCCGGACATCCTATTCCGTTCCCGCAAGGAGCCGCCTGCGGTTATTTGCTAGAGGACGGCATCGGACTGGCACTGCAGGTACCGGCGGAGGGTGGAACTTTCCAGCTTCGCTATCAAGCCACGGAGGGTTGCAAACAGACTCCCGGCGTTACGCCGAACTTCGATCAGGAGCGTTTCGTTGGCGTACATGTAGCAGTTGCCGGCGAGACTGGCGCGGGCGTCGTGGAGGTTTCGGTTGGGGCCAATCCGGGCAGGAGGCCCCGCACCGAGTCGCTTCGAATCGGTGATGCGGGCATGCAAATCGTCCAGAACGCCATTCGCTAACTTGCAACGGGCCCAACTTTTCCGTTGACCCACTATAACTTTGTATCGTAAAGTTCTCTCATGTACTTCGATACTTCGTCTCACTGCGCCGCCCACTTCCGCGCCAAACGGCTCGCCGCTCCCCCGCCCTTCCCCTGGGACCAACCCTACCGTCTCACCCCCGGCGAACGCACCGCCATCGCCAGTTCCATCGCGCAGTTCCAACTCGGCGAATCGTCGGAAGGACACCACCTGATCGCCCGCGCGCAGCAGTGGGCCGCCGCTTCCGGCGATCCTTCCCTGGTGGAGGCGCTACGGGAGTTCATCACCGAGGAGCAGCGCCATAGCCGCTGGCTGGGGGTCGTGATGGGCCAGAATGCGATTCCAAAGCTGAAGTCGCATTGGGTGGACGACGCGTTCCGGGGTTTGCGAAAGCTGCTGAACCTGGAGGTGGCGGTGACGGTGCTGGTGACGGCCGAAGTGATTGCCGTGCCCTACTATACGGCGTTGCGGGATGCCACGCGCTGTCCGCTGCTGCGGGCCATATGCACGCGCATTCTGGAGGACGAACATGAGCACCTCGCGTTTCAGGGACGCACGTTGGGGCTGCTGCGCGGCAACGCGATCGGACTACGCTGGACGGCGCACCGGGCGGGGCTGGAGGCCGCTTTCCTGCTGGTGTGGGCCGGACACGGCCCCGTGTTCCGGCGGGCGGGAATGAGCTGGAACATCTTTCGGGCGCAATGTTTGGACGCGTTCGAGGAGCTGCGCCAGGCCGCCGCGCGGGAAATCACCCAAGTGCCTGTGTTATCCTCGATGTAGCTCAGCCCATCCAGATAACCTCCCGGGCCGAGCCCTGAGCACTCATTCATGGAACATGAAATAGCGATTACTCGCTTGTTCAACGACAACCTCGCCGGTGTCGGGAACGCGATTCTTGCCGCCGTGGGCCAGCATGCCCACAATGCCGAGCGGCCCTGGACCAACTGGATCACAATGCAGATCCTGGTGGCCGCCATCATTATTGTGTTGTTCGCCGTGCTGCGTCCGCGGTTGTCGATGGACAAGCCTGGCTCGCTGCAGCACGTGTTTGAAGGGATCTATAACTTTGTCAGTGGTGAAGCGGAAGGCGCCATCGGCCACCACGCCGATCACTACGTCGCTTTCCTCGGCACCATCTTCGTGTTCGTGCTGTTCTCGAACCTGATCGGTATCATCCCGGGTTTCGAGTCGCCGACGATGTTCCCCTACGTGCCCGCCGGGCTGGCGCTGGCCAGCTTTCTCTACTACAACCTGATGGGCATCAAGGAGCAGGGGCCGTTGAAGTATCTGGCTCACTTCGCGGGTCCGGTACCGGCGCTGGCCCCCCTGATGTTCCCCATTGAGATCATCTCGAACCTGGCGCGGCCGCTGTCGCTCACCATTCGTCTTTACGCCAACATGTATGCCGGCGAGCAGGTGACCCTCCTGTTCCTGGGCCTCACTTACTTTGTGATGCCGGCGGTGTTCATGGGGCTACACGTCTTTGTTTCGTTCCTGCAGGCTTACGTTTTCATGCTGATGACCACGCTGTATGTGGCCGGCGCGGTGAGCCACGAGGAACACTAAACTCACGATTGTCCGAAAGCCCGCGTCCAGCGTGAGCCCCTCCGCCCCCAGGCGCCAGAGACGGAACCACCTCCTGCGCGGCAATTACTAAGTTAGGAGCTAACAATGAACTTCAAGAACGTGCTGATGCTGATCGCTTTCCTGCTGGTGGCATCGCCGGTGTTCGCCCAGGAAGGCCGCGGCACCAATTGGGTCGCCATCACCTCGGGCTTCTCCATGGCCATTGCGTCGGGCCTCTGCGCGCTGGCGCAGGGCAAGGCGATTGCCGGTGCCGCCGAAGGCATGGCGCGCAACCCCGCCGCTTCGGCCGCCATCCGCGGCGCGCTGATTCTCGGCCTGGTGCTGATCGAATCGCTCGCCCTGTACGTGCTCGTCATCATCTTCGCCAAAGTCGTCTAGTAGGCGGGGGAAACCCCGCTCCCTGCTAATCCCGGGCCGGACCTAAAAAGTCCGGCCCTTGTTCTATCCGCATCTGTTTAGTTATCCATGAAACTGCAAGGCATCTACCCGCCCATCACAACTCCCTTCCAGTACGACGGTTCGCTCTACAAGGCGAAGGTCTTCCATAACATCGAGAAATGGAATAAGACTAATCTCGGGGGCTACGTGGTGTCGGGCTCCACGGGCGAAAGCGTCATGCTGACCGGCGACGAGAAGCTACAGATGTTCGGCTGGGTGGCCGAAGCCGCCGCCGGATCGGACAAGCTGCTCATCGCCGGCACGGGCGTGGAAAGCGTCCGCGAGACGGTAGACCTGACCAACCGCGCCGCGGAGATGGGATACAAGCTGGCCATGGTGCGCACGCCGCACTACTTCAAGAACCTGGTCAACAACAACGCCGCGCAGCTTCTTTACTACCGGTCGGTGGCCGACCAGACGAAGATCCCCCTGATGATCTACAACTGGCCGCAGACCACCGCGGTCGACATCAGCGTGGAAGCGGTCGCGGCGCTCAGCGAGCATCCGAACATCATCGCGGTGAAGGAAAGCAGCGGCAACCTGGAAAAGGTGATGGCCCTGGTGCGCACGGTGAAGAAGGGCTTCCACGTGCTGGTAGGCTCGGCGCCAACGCTGTGGCCGTCGTTCATGGTGGGTGCCACCGGCGCGGTGCTGGCCTTCGCCAATGCGGCGCCGTACGCCTGCATCACCATCTGGGAAGCACACCGGCAGCGGGAGACCGAAGCCGCACAGGACTGGCAGAACCGCATCGCGCGCGCCGCGCAACTGGTGACGGTGAAGTATGGCGTGCCTGGGCTCAAACATGCCATGGACCAGATGGGCTACTATGGCGGGCCGCCGCGCCTGCCGCTGACCACGCCCACGCCGGAAGCGAAGAAAGAAATCGAAGCGGCGTTCAGCGAACTGCGCGGGTAGCCGCCGCCAGCCGCGCCGCCAGAATCCGTTCCCACAGGTCGAAGCGAGCGGCCCGCGGCGCGGGGATCACTTCCATCCGCGTCTCCAGCGCCAGCGCTTCGTCCCGAGCCGGATCATAGCGCGGCCACCGTGGCAGGCCTGTCCGGTTCGGATCGCCGGTCTTGGCGAACTGCACCCAGTAGGCGGTCATGACGGCGGCTAGGCGCAGGTCGGCGTCATCCGGCGCTCCCCAGCGCGACGGGCGGAAATAGCCGCCGCCCATGAATGCCTGATCCAGGCCATGAAAGCTGCCCAGCCCGGCGCGGGCGTACGTTCCCTTCGGTGGATAGCGGAAGTGATAGAGATAGGCGGGCTGGCCCAGACTGACGGCATCGCGCACCACCGCGCGGACGGCCTGGGCGCGCTGGTAATCGGCAGTCAGCGCCAGATACGCCACTCGCACTTCCGCGTCGTCCGCCGCGGGATAGGCTTGCAGCACCTCGCCGGCAAAGTCGTCGAATCGCTCTCGCAGCCAGCGGCGATAGTTGGCCAACGTGAGTTCGCCGAACCCACCCAACGTCACCGTGCCCTCATCGGCATTGCTGCCTGCCAGCACCGGGATCCGAGCTTGTCCGCCTTTGGCGAAGATCGCCGCGGGTTGCTCGGGGAACACACGGCCGTCTACGACACCGCCGGTGTAGAGTAGGTCCATCACGGCCGGCGTCCGTTCCGATACGGCGACAATTTCGGCGGCCGGGCGCGAACGCATGTCCTGCAGTCCGGAGGCACGCAAGGCCTTTTGTAACGCCGCGCCCGCGGCTTCGGCTGGTCCGGAGCCGGTCTCGTATCGCACGGCGCGCCGCAGGTCCGCCGATACATAGCTGCCGCAACCGCAACTCTGCAGAATCGCGCGATGAAACAGGCCGCGAGCCAGAGGCGACGCCATCAGGTAGCAGGTCATGACGGCTCCGGCAGACTCGCCGAAGACGGTGACGTTGGCTGGGTCGCCCCCGAAGGCGGCGATGTTGCGGCGCACCCATTGGAGCGAGGCAATCAGGTCGAGAATGGCGTAGTTGCCGGACGCCTCCCGATGCGCCAGAAAGCCGAGTGCGCCCAGCCGGTAGTTCATGCTCACCATCACCACGCCGGCGCGGGCCAGTTTGGCGCCGAAAGGGGGCAGAGCGCCGGTGCCACCGATGTTGCTGCCGCCGTGGATCCACACCATCACCGGAGCCCGGCCGCGCACCGCCGGAGTCCATACGTTGAGGGTGAGACAATCCTCATCCATGCGGAGCTTCGCCGCGTAGGCGCGGTCCTCGGCCGCTAACTCATCGAAGATTGCCTGCAGCCCGGGAAGGTCGCCGGCAGCTTGGGGACAGACGGCTCCGAATGCGGCGACCGGGCGCACTCCTCGCCAGGGTTCCGGAGGTCGTGGCGGGCGCCAGCGCAACTCGCCCACCGGAGGTGCCGCATAGGGGATGCCGAGGAATACTCCTGGAGCCGCGGCTTCGACTGCGCCGGCATCCGTGGCGACGGTAGTCGCACGCGCCTGCCCCCAAAGCAGTAGCCACATCGCCCAATGCATGATCGCTTATGGTAGAACAATGCCCACTGCGCTTGTCACCGGAGCCTCGCGCGGCGTTGGCCGTGGCGCCGCCATAGCCCTCGCCGATGCCGGCTTCAACGTGTACGCAACCGGCCGCGGTATAGACAGCGCCAGCCTGCCCGCCGCCATCCACCGCATCCGCTGCAACCACACCAGCGATACGGACCTCGAAGCAGCCTTCGCGCAGATCCCCGATCCGCTTGACATTCTGATCAACAACGCCTGGGGCGGGTACGAACGCATGGTGGAGAACGGTGCGTTTACGTGGGGCGTCCCGTTCTGGCAGCAGCCCGCGCATCGCTGGGCCAGCATGATAGACGTGGGTCCGCGGGCCGCGTTCTTCGCCAGTGCCAAAGCGGCGCCTGGCATGGTGACCCGGAAATCGGGGCTTATCGTCAATATCAGCTTCTGGGCCGCGCAGCGCTATACCGGCAACGCCATCTACGGCATCAGTAAAGCGGCCACCGACAAGCTTACGGCCGACTTGGCGCACGAACTCCGCCCCCACAACGTCGCGGTGATCTCGCTTTACCCCGGCCTGGTGCGTACCGAATCCGTGCTCGAAGCGGCAAAACAAGGCTGGTTCAGCCTGGCCAACAGCGAAAGCCCGGAGTTCATCGGCCGTGTTGTGGCCGCGCTTTACGCTGACCCGAACCGCATGCAGCGCTCGGGCTCCGTCCAGGTTGCCGCGCAAGTTGCTATCGAACTGGGCGTCCTGGACATTGACGGGAAACAGCCGCGCCCGCTCACGCTGGCTGATGTATCCTAAGAACCGATGTGCCCTCTGCTCATCCTGCTGCTGGCTTCGCTAAACGTACAAGCGCAGGAAGGCCACTTCAGCCACAAGAAGCACGCGCCGCTGAAACTGGCGTGCACCTACTGCCACGCGACAGCGGAGAAGGAAGACCGCGCCGGCTTCCCCGCCCTGGCCACCTGCAAGACCTGCCACACCACCATCGCCGATCGGAAGATCCCGGCCCAGCGCATCTACAAGGTGAAGGATTTCGTAGTCTTCGGCCACGCCACGCATACGGCGGCGAAGGTGGCCTGCGCCGCCTGTCATGGCGAGATTTTTACGCTCGATGCGATCGCCAAACCGGCCCGCGCCACCACGATGATCGAATGCGTCGATTGCCACAAAGCCAACCGCGCCAGCGTACAGTGCAACCTCTGTCACGAACTAGGGCAATGACGGCGTAGGCTGCATGCCATAGCGGGCGGAGCCGCCTTCCTCTCCCAGCAATTCATCCAGCACCTCCTGGTAGAAACCGTCGCTGGTGCCGCGCACCACCGCCTCGCGATGCTCCGGATGCGCCAGGTGCTCCAGTTCGTGCAGCAGCACGGTCAGCAGGGCAGTCCGAAACTGCAGCCGGGCGAAGGAGGGTTCGGCGACGGCCGCCGCCAAGGCCGATAATGGATTCGGCTGCCACTGCCGGATGGCCTCCCAAGCCAGATCGATTTCGCCGACCTCGCCTCCGACGTCGGCGGCTAAGCGGCGGGTCAGACGCGATTCCGTGCCTTTGGGATGATGATGTCCCAGGCAGGTACAAACGTTGCGGTGACGGAGCATCACCACCACCAGCGGCGGCAGCCCCGGCAGCATGTCCCGATAGGATGCTGCCAGCGGCGAGCGCAATGCCGGCAGGGTGTGCAGCCACGCGTCGCCCACCTCCCCGGCGATGGCGCGCCCTTTAGGCGGGTAGCTAAGCAACAGCAGCGGCCAGTGCCTGGGACCGCGCAGCAGCGTCTGCTCCCGCCCACGCAGGCGTTCCAAAAGCCGCCGCAGTAATCCCGGGCTGTGAAGGCGCCCTACACCGCGCTTCTTCATGGCATCCTCTCTGCTATCCTCACTATAGAACGAGCCCTAGTTCTCCATGCGACAGACCAGCAGCAGCAGCGGATACTTGACTTCCGATCGTGTTCCAAAGGGGGTCAAGTGGCTACTGATCGTTAATACTGGCCTGTTTTTACTGTATTTTTTCGCACGCCTGGCCGGCTACGACGCGCTCTTCTATCCCTTTGGGCTGATTCCCCGCGATGTGCTTGGATCCTTTAAGATCTGGCAGTTGTTCACCTATCTGTTTCTGCATGATCCCCTTAGTTTCTGGCATATTCTGTTCAACATGCTCTCGCTTTGGATGTTTGGGGCGGAGTTAGAGCGCACCTGGGGACAGCGGGTGTTCCTGCGCTACTACCTGCTGTGCGGCATTGGGGCGGGCATCTGCGTCGTGTTAGGGAATGCGCTGTTTGGGAATACCGCGGTGCGTACCATTGGCGCCTCGGGCGCCATTTACGGCCTGCTGCTGGCATGGGGCATACTGTGGCCGGACCGCATCGTGCTGTTCAGCTTTCTGTTCCCCATCAAAGTGAAGTACATGGTGATGATCATGGGCGGCATCGCGTTTCTGAGCGCGATCGCCAGCAGTGGCGGCGGCACGGTCAGCCACATCGCCCATTTGGGTGGCATGGTGTTCGGATATCTGTATTTAAAGGGCGTGGTGAATCTGCGGAGTAGCTTCTCCCCGCAGGCCTGGGCGCGGCAGCGCTATCACGACTACCGTATGGCACGGGCCAAACGGAAGTTCCAGGTATACATGAAGAAGCACGACCGCGATCCGTACGTGCACTAAAACCTGTAACCGGAGCGGCCCTTCCAGCGGGCGAGCAGGTATGCAATCGTACGGGCATGGGAATACTACGTTTCTTTCTTCCCGTACTTGCCTGCACTGCCATGCTGTGGGCACAGCAGCCTCCTTCCAGGGACGAACGGTGGCGCGTGGACATCGCCGCCCTGTCGGGCATACTCTACCAGCGCCATCCCGACCCCACCCGCCATGTCACACGCGAGGACTTGGCCCGTGCCTTCGAAACCCTCTCGGCGGAGGTTCCCCAACTCGCCGATTACCAGATTGTGCTGGGCATGAACCGCGCGCTGGCGCTATTAGGCGACGCCCACACCACGATCAACGCCTTCAACACCGCCGCGGGCGTACGGTTCTTCCCCTTGCGCCTGCGCTATTTTGCCGGAGGCTGGTATGCCGTGGAGGCGCACGGCCGCCACACCGCCGCGCTTGGCAAACGGCTCTTGCGGATTGAGGATAAGCCCATCGACGAGGTGATGGAGCAGGTGGCCAAGCTGATTCCGCATGAGAACAACCAGTGGGTTCTGGCCAACGCCGCCACATATCTGATCTCGCCGGAGGTGCTGCATACGGTGGGGATACTGACGGATCGCAACGCCGCGGCCGCGTACAGCTTCGAAGGCGGCGTCAGTCTGACCGCGCGTGTGGAAGGCGGCGCGCTGTTCCGATACCCGCGCCCCGGCGCCCCCGATCCACCGCTCTTCCAACGCCACCGCGAGTACTTCTACTGGTTTCGCTGGCTGGAGGAGGAGCAGGTGCTTTATATCAAGTACGATGTCTGCCAGCAGGACGCCGCCCTCTCGATGGCCGCGATGGCCCGCCAGGCGCTGGCCGCGATCCCCGCCGGGAGACCGCTACGCTTTGTCATCGATCTGCGCGATAACAGCGGCGGGAACTCCGCCGTCACTTTGGAATTGCTAAACACTTTTGGCGAAGCCGTCGCCAGCGGCCGCATCCAGGTGCGCGACGCGTATGGCATCATCGGCCGCAACACATTTTCGAGCGGGCTGCTGGCGGCCCTGGAGTTGCGCTCCAGCGGGTTGGTGCGACTGCTGGGGGAGACTGCCGGCCAAGCCCCCAACCACTTCGGCGAGATCTTCTCCTTCGTCCTACCCAACTCGCGAATCAGCGGCCAGGTCTCCACGCGAGAGTTTCGTGTTCCAGATATCCCAGGGGACCTCGCCCCGGACATCCCCGTCGACTATACGATAGAGGATTGGGCAGCGCAGCGCGATCCGTATCTCGACGCCATCCTGCGCCGCCAATAACCAGCGCAAGGATAGCTCTTTAGACCGATGAACCAGCCCACTCGCCGCCACCTGCTCGCCGTGCTTGCCGCGGCCGCCGCCACTTCGAAGCCAATGCCCGCCGCCGAGTTCCAGCCGGTGAAGTGGGGGCCAGTAGTCGATGGCCCCGATAGCGCCTTCCAGCGGAACGGGGAGGAATTGGTGGTACACCCCGGCTCTAACTTCCCGGCCTGGCTGCGGTCCAGCCGGATGTACGAGAACTTTCATCTGAAGGGCGAGTTTTTCCTGAAGGGCTGGATGGATTCCGCCCTCTATCTTCACGCCCCGCGCTACGGCCGGCCCGGCTGGTCCGGGCTGGAAGTGAAGATTTTCCATCAGCAGGAAGAGAAGCCGACGCCGTACTCGTGCGGATCGCTGTTTCCCCTGATCGCTCCGAAGACCGTAAAGGTGAACAACAAGGGGGAGTGGAATACGGTGGAGATCGTCATGGACTGGCCGAAGCTGCAGGTGACGATGAACGGGGCGCTGGTGCAGGACTTCGACCTGAACAGCCATCCGGAATTCCGCTACCGGTTACAGCGCGGGTACCTGGGGCTGCAATCGCTGTCGTACCCGATCCGCTACCGCAATTTCGTTATCCAGGAGTTGCCGGCACGGGAGAAGTGGACCGTTCTATACGCGAGCCCTTCCGACGCCGCCAATTGGGAGTTGAGCGAAGGCAAGCCGCGGATGGAGGCCCTGGGCGACATCCTGCGCCTGGAGGGGCTGGGCCACATGCGCAGCAAGGAACAATACCGGGACTTTGAACTGTACAGCTATGTGCGCACCTCGCGCCAGCATAACGGTGGCTTCATCTTTCGCAGCGAAGGGCGTGGCACGCGCGGGGCGCGCAGCTATGAGATCCAGCTTCACAATGTGGAAGGCGCTCATTTCCCAACGGGCTCCCTCTATCACTACAAGCGCGCTACCTATCCGCGGATCCAGGACGAGCAGTGGTACCTCTACCAGATGGTGGTAAAAGGGAAGACTTGCCTGGTTCGGATCAATGGCGAGACGGTGATGGAATACGATCAATTGGAGAATACGGAGCCCGGCTACTTGGAGTTGCAGGCCCACCACGAGGGCACGTGGATGGAGTTGCGCGATCTGAAGATCAAGTCCGCGTAGCGCCGTTCGAATAGCTTAAATCGCACCTCCCTGGATTGCCGTGCCGGTTTTCCGCCGTTCATGCTAGATTCGGACTAGGGAAGACGCGGTCAGCCGAAGAGACGAAGTAGAAACTTCGCGTGTTGTTGCTGGCCGATGTTGTTACAGAGCAAAAATAGAGGCGGTTGGAAAGGGTACGCCTGAAACGCTGGCTGGGGGGTGAGCATCTATTCAAGTAGATCAGCACCTTGGCCAAACTGGCCCTTCGCTTCGTGGGTTTAGCAGTACACACGCGTCCTGTCTGAGAAATAGGAGAGTCGGAGGTTCCGGTGGCGGCCGCGCTGGTCGTCCGGGAAGCTGTGTACATGTGGAATAAGCTTAGAACCGCGATCAGCACGACGTGGGAACGCTCCTTGGTGGCGCCCCTGTCGATCGCGGCTCCGCCAGCCAAGCCCATTGAAGTAGAGAACTGGACCGCGGAATCCGCTAAACGTCCCAATTGGAAGAAGTGGGTCATGATCGGCTCGTTCACCGCGCTCGGGGTGGCGGTGGCCGTTGTCGAAGTTCGTACCAGTTGGCTCCAGTCCAAGCTGTTCACCACGCTGTTGAAGGGCACCAGTTGGAAGGTCGGCCCCGGCGAGGCGAACCATCATTTCTTCACGGGGCGTGGCCCGTATGACGAACGTCTCGGCTACACGCGCCTGGACGCGATGGTGGAACGTGCGAAACAATACGGATTCGCCGTCCAGAGCCAGGCGCACTGGTCGCCGCGCATGATTGCGCTGGGCAACTACGGCATCTTTCCGGTCTACCAGGAGAAGCCGCAGGGTGGTATCCGTATCCTGGATCGCAATGGCAACGAATTGCATGGCGCGCAGTTCCCGGCCGCAACTTTCGCCGAATTCGCCACGCTAGCGCCGTTGGTGGTCAAGACCGCTCTCTTTATTGAGAATCGTGAGATTTTGGACTCGCGCGCGCCAACGCGCAACCCCGCTATCGAGTGGGACCGGCTGGCGAAGGCCTTCGTCGATTTCGGCGTAAAAAAAGTTAAACCGAGCCACCAGATTTCCGGTGGCAGCACGCTAGCCACGCAGTTGGAGAAAGTACGCCATTCCCCGGCCGGCCGCACCGATGGGCTGGTGGAAAAGGCCCGCCAGATTACATCGGCCAGTTTCCGCGCCTATCAGACCGGCCCGACCACCATGGAGACGCGCCGGAGGATCGTTCGCGACTACATCAACTCCCTCCCGTTGGCGGCTACGCCGGCGCATGGAGAGATTATCGGCTTGGCGGACGGCCTGTCGGCTTGGTACCGCACCGATCCGGATCGTGTGAACCGGCTGTTGATGGCCGACGAAGGGTCGCTGAGCGCCGCCGACGAACGCGAGCGGGCAGCGGCGTACCGGCAGGTGCTGAGCCTGCTGCTAGCCATCAATCGGCCCACGTACTACCTGCGCCAGCATCCGGACGCGCTATCGGAGCGCGCCGAGGCCTACCTGCGCGTGATGGCTTCGGAAGGCCTGATTACGCCGCGCCTGCGCGATCTCGCTATCGCTTCGAAAGTGAAGCTGACGCCGGTGGAGGACTTCCCTTCCCGCAGCGTCGAACTGGACCGCAAAGGCACCGACGCGGTCCGCGTGAACCTGCTCAACTTATTGGGCCTGCCGTCGCTGTATGATCTGGACCGGCTGGATCTGACGGTGCACACCACGCTGCATAACGACGGATCCACCATTGCCGCCCAGGTGATGGAGCAACTGAATGATCCGCAATTTGCCGCCCAGAACGGGCTGGTGGGAGAAAAGCTGCTGGCCACCGGGCAGGGCGAATCGGTCATTTATAGTCTCACGCTATTTGAACGCGGCGAGAACCGCAACCGGCTGATCGTGCAGCTTGATAGCGCGCGGCAGGCATTAAATCTCAATGAAGGGTCAAAGCTGGAGCTCGGCTCCACGGCGAAGCTGCGGACATTGGCCAGCTACCTGGAAACCGTTGCGGCGCTGCATAAGCAGTTCGTGGTAGACAAGGCGCCGCTACCCGCCGACCCCGACAAGCTCAGCATCTGGGCCGTCGAGTATCGCGATGCCGCCACGAACCGCGGTCTGAACGCGATGCTGGAAGCGGCGATGCTGCGCGAGTATTCCGCCTCTCCTTATGAAGCCTTCTGGACCGGCGGCGGCGTCCATGCCTTCGTCAACTTCGACCCGGGCGATAACGGCCGCCGTCTGACGGTGCGCGAAGGCTTCCGCCGCAGCGTGAACCTGGTCTTCATCCGCATCATGCGCGACCTGGTGGATTACCACATGCACCGGCTGGACACCTATTCGCCCGGCCTGTTTGCCGGCGAGAGCCATCCGCTGCGCCAGAAGCTGCTGGCACGCTTCGCCGACCGCGAAGGTAGCGCCTTCATGCGCGGCTTCTATACCAAGTACAGCGGTCTGACGCAGGACGAGATGCTGGACAAGCTGTTCTCCGAACGGGAGATCTCGCCCTCGCGCTTCGCCGTTATGTACCGCACGGTGCGACCCGGCGCGGCCTTCGGCGAGTTCCAGCTTGCCATGGCCGCTTACGTAAAGGACAACGTCACCGAAAAGCGACAGCAGGATTTGTACGACATGTACGGGCCGGGCAAGTTCACCTGGAACGATCGCGGCTACGTGGCCAGTGTCCATCCGCTGGAACTGTGGCTGGTGAACTATCTGCAGACCGCACCGGAAGCTTCTTGGGAGCAGGCGCGCGACTCCAGCCGCTACATCCGCCAGGAAGTCTACCGCTGGCTGTTTACCAGCAAGAGCAAACACGGACAGGACCTGCGCATCCGTTCTGTTTTGGAGGTGGATGCCTTCAATGGCATCTATGCGTCCTGGAAGAAGCAGGGCTTTCCATTCCGCTATCTGGTGCCATCGCTGGCCACTGCAATCGGCAGTTCCGGCGATACCCCCGCCGCGTTGGCCGACCTCGCCGGCGTGATCCTGAACGATGGCGTGCGCTACCCCAACTCCCGTATCGAGAAGCTGCACTTCGCCTCCGGCACGCCGTTTGAGACACTGATGTCGCGCACGAGGGAAGAGCCCACGCGCGTCATGCCGGTAGAAATCGCCCGGCGCATGCGCAAGGAGATGAGCGGCGTGGTCGAGTTCGGTACCGCTCGCCGCGCCTTTCATTCGGTGAAAGACGCCAAGGGCCAGTTTCTCGAAGTCGGCGGCAAGACGGGTACGGGCGATAACCGCATCAAGTCTCTGTGGCGTGTTGGGCGAGCCCGCAACCGCACGGCGGCCTTTGTGTTCATGATCGGCGACCGCTACTTCGGTACGCTGGTGGCCTACGTCCCCGGAGAACAGGCCGCCGGCTATCGCTTCTCCAGCGCGCTGCCCGTTTCGGTATTCAAGCTGATTGTGCCGAAAGTGATCGAGAAGGTGGAAGCCGCGCCAGTGCAGGTGCCGCTGGTAGCCTCTGTACCGCCGAAGCCGGCGGAGCTCCGCTAGCCGTTACTTCAGACTGCGAATCCACTCCGCCAGCAGGCGGGCTCCGGCGGCATCGACCCGGTTGGAGCTGGTGGGCGGCATCTGCCCGCTCCCACGGCGCTTCACGCGCTCATAGAGAACCGAGCGCGAGGGATCGCCCTTGGCCACCAGCCGTGGATCCCGCAACCCGAACGTGTCATGCAGCGGCACCTCGTCCATAAGATTCGCCTTCTCCAGCTTCGTCTTCAAGTCGAGTTCAATCGCTGAGTTGCCCCCGCCATCGTTCACATGGCACATCGCGCAGTTCACCTCCAGCCACGTACGCGCGCGTAACTCCAGGCTGCCCTGCGTTCCATAAGGATCCACCAGCGCCGGCAGCGCCGTTACCGGTTTCGCCGGTGGTTTCGCGAACATCCCGATATGATCGAGTGCGCGGATCTGATTGTCAGTGGCCGCCGCGTAGGCGTGGTCGCGATTCATCTGCGACGTCTTGATGCCTAGGACAAAGCCGGCCGCGCGCGAGTGGCAGAACATGCACTCGTTGCGGCTGGGATAATGCCAGACCTGCCGTCGTGTCGTGCCATCCTTCTGCTTCACCGAATAGGTGCGATCCGCGCCGGCCGCTTCCACCAGGTCGGCATCGGTCTGGTCATCGCGCCAGCGATACGTGTAGCCCACCCAGCGGTCGTCCCACTTCAACACCACCCGCGTCTCGATGCGTCTGCGCGACTCCGGCTTGCCTTCCTCCAACTCCAGTTGGAACGACTTCACCGTGACAGCGCCATCGCCGAACTCCCACGCCTGGCTCTCATGGAACTTGATCTTCTGGTCGCCGGGGACGGCGAAGAAGCGCTCCTTGACGGCTCCATCGCTCCAGAACGGCGCGTTGATGGAATAAGGAATCACGCCTGGGGCCGCCTGATGCTTCGCCACCGACGTGAACAGCCCCGTCTCGCTCAGCTTGCGGGGAAACACCGTGCGCGAGGTTTGCGGCGGCATGCGCTCCAGTTGATAAATCATGCCGGCGTCATAGTCCACCGCATAAAACGAGCCGTCGCGGCCCAGGCCGAAGCTGGCTATCTTCACCGTGGTGGAGGCGATCTCCTCATGCGCCCGCACCTTCTTCGCCGCATGGTCGTACTTCAGGGCCCACATCTTGCCGTACTGGTAGTCGCCATAGACATACCAGTCGCGCAGTTCGGGGAACTTGGCGCCCGTGTAGACATAGCCGCCCGTGATGGAGCGCGCTTCGGTATGGTGATGCTCCACGATGGGTGGTGTAAACGGCGTGGGCCCCTTAGCCGCCTTCGGATGGAAGTCGTGGCTGCCCTCCTTCACGCTCCAGCCGTGATTGGCGCCCGCGGAGGAGAGCTCGATCATCTCCCAGATGTCCTGGCCGACATCGCCCACCCATGGCTGCCCGGTCTTCGGGTCGAAGCTGAACCGCCAGGGATTGCGATAGCCGTAGGCCCAGATCTCCGGCCGCGCGCCGGGCCGGTTTGCAAACGGGTTATCTTTCGGGATGCCGTAATTGCGGCCTTCCGAAGGATGGTCCACGTCAAGACGCATCATCACGGCCAGCAGGTCGTCCAGACGCTGACCGGTTTCATTGCGATCCGAACCGCTGGTGCCGTCACCAGTGCTGACGTAGAGATAGCCATCGGGACCGATGATCGCCTCACCGCCGTTGTGCCCGCTCGCCGGCCACTCCACGATGATCGTCTCCGAGCCCGGCTGCACGCGCGGTGGATTGCTCCCCTTCTCCAGAACAAAGCGCGACACGCGGCTCTTCTGTGGACCTTTCACCTTGGGATCCAGGTGGCTGAATACAAACACCTGCCCGTTATCGGCATACTTCGGATGGAAGGAAAACGCCGAGATGCCGCGGCCCATGTCGAGGAACAAATCTTTATTTCCGGACGCGTCAGACGGCAGGAAGCTATAGATGCGCCCCTTCTCATACTCCGCGACGAACAGGCGCTCGCTGGTGGGATCCTGGGCGATATACACCGGGTGATCGAAGGTCACCTCCGGGAAGGCCCGTACCAGGCGGAACTTCTTCGGCGGGTCCGGCGCCCCCTGCAGCTTCGATGTTGTCCACTTCACGCGCTCCGTAAGGCCATAGGGGCGGGAAGCCTCCTGGCCCACCAGCACCGCCGCCGCCAAGCAGGCCACTCCCATCGCAACCTTCATCCGCATCCCAGTCCTCTCCTTCGTGCCTTCTATACCGGCAATCGCACCTGGAACACCGTACGGCCCGGCTTCGACTCCAGCCGCACACTTCCCTTGTGCGCGCGCACGATCCGTTGCACGATGTCCAACCCTAACCCCGTCCCTTCGCCCACGGGCTTGGTGGTAAAGAAAGGTTCGAAGACCCGCCCCTGCAGTTCCGGCGCGATCCCGGCGCCGTTATCCTCGATTTCAACAAGAATGCCATGAACTTCGTGGCAGGTGCGAATGGCCAGCAGTTTCGGACCCGCCGAACTATCAAGGGCATCCAGCGCGTTCTCCAACAGGTTGCCCCAGACCTGGTTCAGTTCGCCGCCGTTAGCGCGCAGGCGGGGCAGATCCCCATGGTATTGGCGGCGCACCTCAATCGCGGGCCCCAGCCGGTAGCCGTACATACGCAGCGTCAACTCCAGCCCGCGCTCGACATCCACTTCGGTTACCGGCGTTTGGTCCATGTAGGAATAGGACTTCAAGGCGTCCACGAGATCGGCAATCCGGCGCGAGGTGTCCTTCAACTCCTCGGCCAGACAAAGAATTTCGTGGTCCCTGACAACCACGGGCAAAACGCACCCCAGCAACTCAGGCGCGATCCCTGCCAATGCGTCCGGCGTGAGCCCGGCGTCTACCAGATCCACCGCATAGCGATCCGGCACTCCGCGTTCGCTGAGCCAGTGTTCGAACTCCGCCTCCCGGTCCGCGCGATCCATCGCATCCAATTGCACACCGCATTGCGCCGCGGCATCCAGTTGGGCGATGGCCGCCAGAGCCGCCTCCCGCACCACCATCTGGCGCCGCTCCAGCAACGCCTCCTGCAGCCGTGCCGAGGCCCGCAACGCCGCCGAAGCCGGATTATTCAGTTCGTGCGACAGTCCTGCCGCCAGTTTGCCCAGCGCCAGCATCTTGCTGCCGCGCTCGTTCAATTGCGTGAACTCACGGGTACGGTCCGTCATCTCCTGCACCAGGCGCTGCGCCAGCAGCGGCGCCCGATACACAAGTTCCCGCAAGTGTTCGCGATGCATCGCCGCCAGACGCGTCCGCACCGCCGCCACCGCATTGCCGGGCGAAACCTGCAACCGCGAAAAGGGCAGCACGCCCATCGGCTGTCCCTGCTGGCGGATCATGATGCTGCCCTGGACGTCTTCGGGCCGCGAGATGTGCACCTCGCCTTCCAGCAGAATGACGAAGTGGTGCACCGCCTCGCCCTTGGAGAGTACCTGCTCGCCGGCTTCATAGGTTCGCACTCCCAGGTGCGCCGCCAGCCACGCAATGGCCTCCGGGTCCTCCCCTTCCAGCAGCCGCAATCGCCGCAGTTCTTCCTCGTTCGCCGGCTCCGTTCCTTCTGGTCGCATGCGTATCTCCTGACGATAGACCATTTGCCGGCCATTTCGATACCGGAGAATTTCGCGGTCCCAAGCGCACTTCCTTGGTGTGAGCGTTGTTATTGATCACGATCGCTTCTTCAAGGAGTTGCTCACGGCCTTCTTCGGCGACTTCCTAAGCCTGTTCTTCCCGGATCTGGCCCGCTATGTGGATCCCAGGTCCTTCGAGTTCCTCTCGGAGGAACTGTACGTCCGGAAGCCGAAGGGCAAGAAGTACCGCGCCGATCTTATCGCCAAAGCCCGCTTTCATGGCAGCGACACGTTCTTCCTCATTCACGTCGAACACCAGAGCACCGCCCCGTCCGGCTTTCCCACCCGCTTCTTCACCTATTACGCCGCGATCTACGGCAAGCACGGGGTCCCCATCTATCCCATCGTTATCTACTCGCACGACGAGCCGTACAAGCAGCAGCCGGATACTTTCCAGATCACGTTTCCGGACTGTACGGTACTCACCTTCCATTACCGCGTCGTGCAACTGAACCGCTTGCCGTGGCGCCGTTTCTTGAATGTGAAGAACCCGGTGGCCGCCGCTCTCATGAGTAAAATGAAGATAGCGCCGCGGGACCGCCCGCGAGTTAAAGTCGAGTGCCTTCGCCTGCTTTTGACTCTCAAGCTGAACCCGGCGAAAATGACAATGATCGGCCAGTTCGTTGACGCCTATCTGCGGCTTAACGACACCGAGGAGCGGCGCTTCCAAGAGTCGATGGAACGCAACCGGCTACAGCCAAAGGAACGGAAGAAATTCATGGAGTACGTCACCAGTTGGGAAGAACGGGGCATTGAAAAGGGTATCGAAAAGGGTGTGGCTAAGGGCCTGTCACAAAACAAGTAGAACAATTATGGGCTGAAATGTTTTATACT
>CAYLPH010000051.1:0-60537 GCA_964385495.1 uncultured Candidatus Solibacter sp. | reverse complement strand
GCTCACCTTCACGCCCGTGGCCGCCGTGATGGCCGGCGGCAGCAGGATGGCATACCCCAGTCCCACCAGCACCAGTCCCCAGGCGAACTTCGCGGGGCTGGCCGGCTCGCGGGAGCCCAGCTTGAACCACAACCAGGCGAATACCGGGGCCAGCGTCCAGATGAACAGCCCGTTCAGTGATTGCAGCCAACTGGGCGGGTACTCCCAACCGAAGATGCGATTGTCGGTCTTCTGGGCGGCGAAGAGATTCAGTGTGGAACCCGCCTGTTCAAAGGCCGACCAGAACAGGCACGACGCAACGAACAGCACGCCGATAACAATGATTTTCTTGCGCTCTTCGGCGGACCAGTCCGCCGCGAAGAACAGCCACGCGAAGAAGCCAAGCGTCACCACCAGCAGGCCAGTGCCCGCCGCGGCGTTCAGGCCTTCGGCCGTGATCGTGAGCAGTCCCGTTAAATCCGCGCCAACCAGCAGGACCATCACCGTCGCCAGGGCTGCTGAAACTTGCAAGAACAGCGTCTTCTGTTTGGCATCCTCGGCAGGCGATGTCGACACCGGGTGCAGGCCCGCCTCGCCCAGATGCTTCCAGCCCAGCACATACTGCACCACGCCGAGAATCATGCCGATGCCCGCCAGTGCGAGTCCAGCCCGCCAGCCGTAATGCCGCGCCACCAATCCACAGGCCAGCGGAGCAAAGAAGCTGCCCATGTTGATGCCCATGTAGAAAATGGAGAAGCCGGAGTCACGGCGGCGGTCCCCTTGCTGGTACAACTGCCCGACGATCGTGCTGATATTCGGCTTCAACAGCCCCGTGCCGAGGATGACCGTGACCAGGCCCAGGTAGAACACAGGCTCGGAAGGCACCGCCAGCATCAGGTATCCGGCGGCGATGATGACACCGCCGTACAGCACGGACTTGCGCTGGCCCAGGATGCGATCGGCCACCCACCCGCCCGGCAGCGCCACCATGTAAGCCATGGCCGTGAACAGGCCATACACCGCGCTCGCCTTGCCTTGTTCGAAGCCGAGCCCGCCGTTGCTCGCGGGCGCCAGCAGAAACAGGATCAACAGCGACCGCATGCCGTAGTAGCCCCAGCGCTCCCAGAACTCCGTGAAGAAGAGCGTGGCCAAGCCGCGCGGGTGCCCGAAGAACCCTGTGTCCTGTGCCTCTGCCTGTGCCTGTACTTTCAAGACTGCTCCTTCCGGAAGCGAATATCGGCCCGCAAATCCACTACACCGGCAATCTCCTTCGGATCCACCACCGTGAAGGATACCGCGTCGTCCAACCAATCCTGGCTAGCCCCATCGGCATGCTGCGTGGCAACCGTGAGGGTGTATTCGTGCCGCGCCAGCCAGCATTCGAAAAGAAAGTCCAATTCTAACAACTCGCCGGCGCGCATCCTGCCGAGTGAGACCTGTTCGATGCGGGTGTTGGTTCCATAAATGTCGATGCCTAGGCGATTGCGGATGAGCAGGCCCATGGTGGGTTCCTGCGAATCGGCCGTAAACCGCGCCTTCACGCGGATGGTGATCTTTTCGCCGCGCTGGATGGCCGTAGTGGGCACGCCCTGTGCATTCAGAATCTGGATATCGAGGATGCGGCTGGTGCCGTCGCCATGGCGGAAACTGGCGCTTAGCGTGCCCTCACCGGGCCCGGCCAGTTGCGCCGCCTTCTGGCGTTCATGCACCAGGCCGACGTAGCGGTTGACAACATCGTTGGGCGATCCAACGGCCTCCACCTTCCCGTTCAAGAGGAAAACCACGCGGTTCGACAGGCGTTTCACCAGCCCCAGGTCATGCGAGACGAACAGCGTCGTGACCCTGCGTTCCTTGAGTTCCTCGAACTTCTGGATGCAGCGGCTGGCGAAGATGGCATCGCCGACGGACAGCGCTTCGTCGACGATGAGCACCTCCGGCTCCACGTGGATGGCGGTGGAGAAGGCCAGCCGCACGTACATGCCGCTGGAGTATTCTTTGACGGGGCGGTGGAGGAACTCGCCGATGTCGGCGAACGCCGCGATCTTCGGGTATGCGGCTTCCATCTCCTGGCGCGACAGGCCCATGATCTCGCCGCTCAGGAAGACGTTCTCCCGGCCGGTGAACTCAGGGTTGAAGCCGGCGCCTAACTCCAGCAGTGCGGCGATGCGGCCTGAAGCCTGCACTCGCCCGCTGGTGGGAGGCAGAATGCCGCTGACAATCTGCAGCAATGTGCTCTTGCCGGAGCCATTCGGGCCGACAATGCTGACCACTTCGCCTTTATCAACATGGAAATTGATGTCGCGCAGCGCGTAGAAGTCGGTGTGTCGCGGATTGGTGAAAGGCAGCGCTTCCAGCAGGCGGTCGATGGGGCGCTGGTAGAGGCGGTAGACCTTCGAGACATGCTGGATGGTCACCATGGACTAGCGAAGAAACGCCTCCAGCCAGGCAAACGCGTGCGCGATGGCCTCCGGTGTGGGCGAGTGGCCCTTGTGATGATTGAAGTAGCCGATCTGTTGTGGCTTCCCATGCAGTTCGTAGACAGCCTTAGCGGCATGGATGTAATGCCAGCTCTTCGGCCCATCGTACTCATCGCCACCAATAAGCAAAAACGGGCGCGGGGCGATCAGGCCCAACAGCTCATGCTGATCCGTGCCCGGCTCCAACTGACTCAGGGCGCGGCCGAGGTACCAGTAGTCGTCGTAATTCGACATCGAGAAGCCGACGCCGCCTTCGGACGCCACCACCACGCCAATGCGGTCATCCAGGGCCGCCGCGTAAGTGGCCATCTTGGCGCCAAGGGAATGACCGATGATGCCGATGCGTTTGGAATCGATGGACGGCACGGTCTCCAGATAGTCCAACAGCCGCTGCGCATCCCACACCCATTTCCCCAAGCCCGTCACCTTCGGATGCCGCAAGGCCAGGTTCGCGACAGCCTCTTCATACCACTCGCCATAGCTTTCCCCAAACCAGCGGATGGCGACGGCGATCATGCCACGCTGCGCCGCCAACTGGGCATACGCGCGCACACCGCCGGTCATGAACGAGCGACCGCCCAGGTTGCGGCCGCCGGGAGTGTCCACATCGTAATAAGGCACAATCACCACCGGCGCGGGCTTATCGCCCAGTTGATGCGGCGTCAGGATGAGGATCTTCTCCCAGGAATCGGGCTCGGTCTGCAGTTCCAGCAGTTCGCCGCGATACAACGGCTCATTGAAAGTATCCAGCTTGCGGGTGCGTGGTGTGTGCGGCTTGAGATCCGGCGAGCCAACGATGCCCTGCCATTTCTTCTGCATTACGGCACGTTGCGACGGCCACTCCGCCCGCGTGATGCCCGGCTTTACTAACGGAGTTAGCGCGCCGATGCCCTGCTCGAAGCCTGCGGGCGGCTGCCAGTACGTCTGATACCAGGCCCCGTCACGCGCGGGCGCGGCCACCGGCGCGGCAATCGTCCGAGCCACGCGAAATCCCGTGAACCGGCTGCGATGCTCCGGCTTCATTGAACTGCGGTAGCTGCGGGCCCATCGCGACGTTGTGGATATGAACGACCCGCCTCGCAGGATCCGCGCCACGCCATGCCCATTCGATTGCGGCGAATTCGGCGACGGATTCCAGAAGTCATCCGTCCACTCCCACACATTGCCATGCAGGTCATGCACGCCATGACGATTAGGCTTCCCGCTGGCTACCGGCCGCGTGCCCTTTTCGTTAATCAGCCGTACCAGGTCGGCACGGTCTTTCGTAGAGGCAATCCCGAGGTGTGCGTCCTCGGCGGGCTTTGGGTCCGCGGCCGCCTCCCACTCGGCATCGCCCGGCAGACGGTAGCCGTTGCGCGTGCGGTCGGCCTTGCCCGTGGTCAAATCGTAGACCGGCTGCAGATTCTCCTTCACACTGCGCAGATTGCAGTAGCGGATCGCATCCCACCAACTCACGTTCTCGACAGGGCGACTGGCGCCCTTGGCTATCGACGGGTTACGGCCGGTGATCGCCTCGTACTCGGCCTGCGTCACTTCGGTGACTGCCAGCAGATACGGCGCCGAGGCGATCCGTATCTTGATCCCCGTGGCTTCGTCCGTGACTTCCTTGGATGCCGCGGGGATCTCGCGCATGGATTGCGCCGAAAGGGCGGCGGCGAAGGCAAACCAAACAGGCCATGGGTGACGCATGAGTCTACTTCTTTATCTGTACCGCACTCCCGTCGCGAATCTCGTCGCTAGCGCGTTTGGCAATGAGATCGCCGGGCTGCAGCGCGCCGAAAACTTCCGTCAAGTCACCCGCCGGCCCCCCACGAGCCACCGTCACCCACTCGGCGCGCCCGCCATGGATGCGAACCACGAACGTACGTTCCGTAGTGCTGACAATCGCCGCCGGAGGCACCAGCAGTGAGGGCCGCGGCCGTTTGAACGGCCACTGCACTTCCGGATACATGCCGGGCGACAGCTTGCCGCCGCCGTTCGCCACATCCAACTCGACAGGCATGGTTCGCGTCTTGGGATCCATGGTGCGAGGGTTGCGCGCCACGACGCCCGCGAACGTCTCGCCAGGGTAAGCCGGCACGCTAAACGACACACGCGCCCCGCGTGGAATCCCGCCCACTTCGCCTTCCGGCACCGCCACGATCAGACGCAACCGCGATTGCTGTTCCAACCGCAACATGGCCTGCTGCACCCCTGGCCCCACCAGCGCACCAGGATGCACCCAGCGCTCGGTTATGACGCCGTCGAAGGGCGCCGTCACCTTGAGATAGCTCATCAACTCCTTCTGCGCATCCACGGCAGCCTTCGCGGCGACGATAGAGCTTTCCAGTGAGCCGATGACAGCCTTAGCGGCATCCACGGCCTTGTCGGCCAGCACCAGTTCATTGGCCGCAATGGCACCGGGCGTTTGGGAAGCCACGCGGATCCGCTCGGCCGTGCTTTGCGCGCCGACCAGCTTCGCCTCGGCCTCCGCCTTCTGCGATTGCAGCGTACCGACACGCGCCTGGGCTTCGGCCACGCGAGCCTGCATCTCCGGCGCCGATAATGTCACCAGCAACTGGCCCTGTTTCACCGCGCTGCCAACATCCACTTCCACTCTCTCGGCATAGCCACTGACGCGCGCGTGAAGGTCCACCAATTGATAGCTCCTGAACTCGCCCGGCAGCTTCGACTTGCGCTCCAGCGGGCGTGACACGACTTCGGACACCTCCACGGTTTGCGCGGCCGCCAGTACCGCGCCGGCGAGTACGGCGATCATGATGTTAAGCAGCTTCATAGTAACGGCTCGTCGGATCGGTAGGGTCAAGAGAAGGCGAAGTGCGGACGACGCCGCGTTGCAAGATGGCATAGAAAACAGGCACGGCAGTCAGCGTGGCGATGGTGGCAAACAGCAGCCCGCCGATCACGGCCCGCCCCAACGGCGCATTCTGTTCCGCGGCTTCGCCCATGCCCAACGCCAGCGGCAGCATACCTACGATCATGGCTGCCGCCGTCATCAGGATGGCGCGCAGGCGTCCGCTGCCGCCTTCCATGGCAGCTTGCCGCGTGTCGGCGCCTTCCCGTCGAGCCAGTTCCGCGAACGTCACCAGCAGAATCGAGTTCGCCACGCCGATACCCAGCGCCATGATGGCTCCCATGAAGCTCTGGATGTTCAGCGTGCCGCCGGTGGCCAGCAACATTACGATTACCCCCAGCAGCGTGGCGGGCACGGTCATCAGCACCACCAGCGCCAACCGGAACGATTGGAAGTTGGCCGCCAGCAGCAGGAAGATGAACGCAACCGCCAGCAGCAGGCCTAAGGAGAGCCCTTTCACAGTGTCCTGCAGTGCCGGAATCTGCCCGCGCACCGCCACCGTGACACCTCGCGGTGGTGCGCCGGCGCGCTGTAAGGCGGCATCGATGTCCTTCGCCGCGTCGCCCAGCGGCTTGTCCTTTGCGTTTGCCGTGATGCTGACGACGCGCTGCATGTTGTAACGTTCCACGACGCCGAACGTCGTGCCATACCGGACATCGGCCACATCGCCGAGCAGCGGGCGCGACTCGCCATTCTGCATGATGGGCAACTGCCGCAGATCCTCCATCGACTGCATGCGGCTTTGCGGGACCTCCACCTGGATCTGGAAGGCGTTCCCGCTGGCCGGATCGCGCCAGTAGTTGGGGTCCGTGAAGCGGCTGCTGGAGGTGGCCGTGACCAGCGACTTCGCCACGCTCGATGCCGTGAGGCCGAACTGCCCGGCACGTTCGCGGTCGATGCGGACGTCCACCGTCGGGTAATCCAGAGCCTGCGCGTATTGCAGGTCGCGGAGGTAGCCTATCTTGGCAAGTTCGGCGTATACCTTCGCCGCATGCGCGCGATTGGCGGGCAGCGCCGGTCCTTGCACCGCCACCTCCACCGGCGTGGGCGACCCGAAACTCATCACTTGCGAAATGATGTCGCCCGCTTCAAACGACACCGCAACACCCGGCAGGTCTTTCGCCAGCCGCGCGCGCAGCCGCTCCTGAACGACCGCCATCGGAGGCACACCGGGCTGCAGGGCCGCGCGCATCACAATCTCATGCGGACCGCCGGTCCACAAGTGTACGGTGTTGATGGGATAGCTGGCCGGCTGCGTGCCGATATAGGCCGTCGTGATGCGGATGTTCTTCTCGCCGATCTCCTGTTTGACAGCTTCCAGTGCCCGCAACGCCAGCAGTTCGGTTCTCTCCACGCGCGTGCCCGTGGCGGCTTTCAAACGCATCTGGAACTGATTGTTGGCGTTCGTGGAAGGAAACAACTCGCGGCCGAGTTGCGGGAACAGCAGGTACAACGCCGCGCCGCAACTGAGCAGGTATATGCCGGCCACCACCCACCGCACTCCCAGCACGCCGCGCAGGTAGCTACCGTAGGCGCGATGCAGGAAGCCCTGGTGGGACTCGTTGCGCCCACCGCGCATGATCCATGCCGCCAGCACCGGCACCAGCGTGCTCGACAAAACATAGGACGAGATCATCGCGAACCCAACCGCCAGCGATAGGGGCACGAACAACTGCCGCGCCGGTCCCGTCATAAAGAACGAGGGCACAAATACCGCCACGATACAGAGCATCGAGAGCAGCCGGGGTACCGCGGTCTTCCGGCACGCATCCAGCACCGCCCGCGGCCGCGAGAGCCCGCTTGCCAGGTGCGAATGGATATTTTCAATCTCCACGGTCGCTTCGTCGACCAGTACGCCCACCGCCAGCGCCAGGCCGCCGAGGGTCATGATGTTCACCGTCTGCCCGGTAACCCACAGCCAGATCAACGCGGAGAGCAGCGCACTGGGAATCGTCAGAATCACGATGAGTGCACTGCGCCAGTCGCGCAGGAATAGCAGAACCATCAGGGCTGTGAGGAACGCGCCCAACAAGGCCTCATTCCGCAGGCTCCGGATGGCCTGCATGACATAGCCGGATTGATCAAACTCCAGCGCGATCCGAACGTCTTCCGGAACCACGGCGCGAAACGCCGGCAGCGCCGCACGCACGCGCTCCAGCACGGCCACTGTGGACGCATCGGAGCGCTTGGTCACCTGGATGTACACCGTGCGCTTGCCGTTCACATGCGCGTACGCCGTCACGATGTCAGTGCCGTTCTCCACCACGCCGATATCGCGGAGGAAGACCGTCGTACCCGACCCCGTGCGCACCGGCGCATCCGCCAACTCCTTTAAGTTCCCCCCAATGACCACGTTCGTACTGGCGATGCGATTCAACTCGCCCGTGCGCACGTTGCCCGATGGGTACACCGCGCTAGCACGGTTCACCGCCGCGATGGCTTCTTCCGGCGAAATGCGATACTGCCGCATGCGGTCGGGATCCAGCCGCACAACGATGGTCCGCTGGTTGCCCCCAAAGGGAGGCGGCGCCGATACGCCCTCCAATGTCGCAAACAGCGGGCGCACGCGGTTCAACGCAAAGTCCTGCATCTCCGCCGGCGTGCGCGTGTCACTGGAGAAAACCAACTGGCCGACGGGAATGCTGCCCGCATCGAAGCGCGTGATAAACGGTGGCACCGCACCCGGCGGCATAAACGCACGTGAGCGGTTCACATAACCCACAACCTCCGCCATGGCCTGGTTCATATCAGTGCCTTCGTGAAACACCAGCTTCATCAGCGCCGCGCCCTGGATGTTCTTCGACTCCACGTGCTCAATGCCCGTGATGTAGAGGAAGTGATACTCGTAGTAGTACGTGAGGAAGCCTTCCATCTGCGAAGGATCCATGCCGCCGTACGGCTGCGCGACGTAGATCGCAGGCGCGCCCACACGAGGGAAGATATCGACGGGCATCCGCCGTAGCGCCAGCATCGACAGCAGGATCACCGTGAGAACCGCCACCACCACCGTAATCGGACGCCGCAGCGCCGTCAGTACCAGCCACATGGCGTTTGGCTACCTCACCTTCTCGAGGAACGGCGTTAGGTCACCCGCGGCGACGGCCGTGGCCAGCAGCGCACGCCAGATGTTCAGTTGCGCCAGGGAATGATCGATCTCGGCTACGGCCAGCAGCCGCTGCGCTTCGGCAACTTCCACGATGGTGGCTAGTCCCGCCTTGTACCGGGCGGTGGCCTGCGTTTCTACCGCCTTCGCCGCTTCCATCTGGACCGGCGCCTGCCGCGCCGCGGCCCGTGCCCCCTCCAGGATTGCCTTAGCGCGCTCGATGCGGCCGTTCAGCTCCTGGTTGATCTGTTCCAGCTTCGCCGTCTCACTCCGTTCGCGATGTACCTCAATCTCTTTGCGTGCCCGCAGGGAAGGCTGCTCCAGCAGGGGAAAGGTCATGGTGAAGCCGACGCCCCAGTTATGGATGTTCGGCGCCAGTCCTGACGCCGCACCGCCGGTGGTGAAGTCGGGATAGGCGCCCGTGCCGCGGGCATACGTCGATCCCTGCAACAGAAACTTCGGATACCAGATGCGGGCCAGTTCATGCTGCCGCGCCTTGCTCTCGTCAATGGCCAGTTGCTGTTCCTTCACCGCCGGGTGCGACGCGGCGGTGGACTCCACCGGCGCCTCGGCCGGCAGGCTCAGCAGCGGTCCCGGTAGCACCTCGATCTCCGATGCCTTCATGCCCGTAATCTCCGCCAGCGTTGCTTTCGCTATCGCGACAGCCTGCTCGGCCTGGATTAACTGCGTCTGCGCCAGGGCGATTTCGGCTCGTGTGCGCTCGGCGTCCACGCCTGGCCGTAGCTCTGCCTTGACCAACGCTCCCACGGCTGTCTCTAACTGCCGCCCACGGGCGATGCTGGCTTGGGCGCTCCGCACGGTTTGCTGCGCAGCGAGTATGGTCAGATAGGCGTCGGCGGCAGCGGTGGCGACATCCAGTTTCGTACGTTCCACGCCCGCCTGCGCCCGTCGCTGCGCCATCTCCGCCGTCTGCACCTGCGCCTTGCGGAGTCCGAAGTCGAACGGCTCCCAGGACACCAGAAACCCCACCGCCGTACCCCAGACATTGGTCAGCTTGTTTTCCTGCAAGGGAGGGCCGGATATGGAGGGCAGTGTCGCCTGTGGTAGCAGCATTCCGTACACGTTATTGCGAGTGGCCCGATTCACCTGCGACAGGAAGTTGGCCTGCGGCAGATAAGAGGTGCGCGCGAGTTGAATACCCGCGGCGGCCGCCGCCACCTGCTCCTGCGATACGCGTACCGAAGGATAGCGCGCCGCTGCACGTTCGACCGCCTGTGTCAGACTGAGCGGTTCGGCGAGGCCGGTTGTTGCCAGCGAGAGGAAAAGGGCCCAATCGGTAAAGCGCATCGCGACCCCCTACTGTAACAGAGCGCCGGTCCACTTCCACCCATCGGTTCTATGTATAATCCGGCTCATGGTTGCGGCGTGTTCCCTCTTTCTTCTAGCGGCTCTTTCTCTCGCCCAGGTTCCAACATTGGAGCAATCCGTCAGCATGCGCTCGGCATCCGCGGTTGCCCTGTCGCCCGATTCGCGCATGGTCGCCTTTACCGTCTCCCGTACCAACTGGGAAGATAACGCCTTCGAATCGGAAATCTGGATTTCACAGGCCGATGGGAGCGGCCGGCTTCGGCTGAGCGGTGGCCGGAAGTCTAGTGACGCGCCGGTCTGGTCGCCGGACAGCCGCCGTCTAGCCTTCGCGTCTGATCGCGACGGCAAGCGCCAGATCTACCTCATCTCGCCGGCCGGAGGCGAGGCAGTGCTATTGACCAAGCAGGACAACGGGGTGAGTGCGTTCGAGTGGATGCCCGGCGGATCGGCCATTCTCTTCAGTGCGCCAGATCCGGAGAGCGACGCGCAGAAAGAGCGAAAGAAGAAGTTTGGCGACTTCGCCGTGGTAAATGGCGATTACACCTATACCCATCTCTGGGTGGTGAAAGTGCCGCCAATAGAGGATCCGAATGCCGTGCCATCCAAAGCCGAACGGCTGACATCCGGCACCGCGCTCAGCGTTCAGGACTTCAAACCGTCGCCCGATGGCCGGCAGGTCGCGCTGGCTGCCGTGAAAGAGCCCAATCTGTCGGCTGAGCCCGCGGACTTGTACCTGCTCACCGTCGCCGACAAGATGCTGCGCCCCCTGGTGGCTCGCAAGGGGCCGGATACGAATCCGTTTTGGAGCCCCGATGGAACCCGCATTGCCTTTGTGACGGCCAATGAGAACCCCGATTATTACTACACGAACCGCAAACTGGCCATCGTGCCCGTCGCCGGCGGTCCGGCGCGCGTCGTCTCGCTGACCCTCGACGAGAATATCAACCTGCTGGGGTGGAGCCCTTCCGGCATCCTCTGCAGCGCCAATCAGAAGACAAGCAGCCACCTGTTCCGTGTCGATCCGGAGACGGGGCATCACCGGCGCATATCCAATCCGGACCGTTTGGTGCTGAGCAATGCCAGCTTCGACCGCGACTATCGGCGCGTTGCTTTCATCGGGTCCCCGGACGGATCCTTCCCGGAAGTCTATACGGCTTTCGTTGAGGATTTCGCGACAACGGCGCTGACCGGATTCCGCGACCAGTGGAAAGCTTACCGGCCCGCCACGCGCGAAGTGATCTCCTGGAAGTCCACCGACGGCACAGTCATCGAGGGCGTCCTCATCAAGCCCCCCGATTTTGACGCGAACCGGAAGTACCCGCTCCTGGTCGTTGTCCACGGCGGTCCCACTGGGATCGACGTTCCCGTGCTCTCAACGGAACGCTACTATCCGATCGAGCGGTTCGTCGCCAAAGGGGCGCTGGTGCTGCGGCCGAACTACCGCGGCTCGGCCGGCTATGGGGAAAAATTCCGTATGCTCAATGTCCGGAACCTGGGCGTGGGGGATTCGTGGGATGTCCTTTCGGGTGTCGATGCACTGATCGCGAAGGGCTTCGTCGACAAGGACCGGCTTGGTTGCATGGGGTGGAGCCAGGGAGGCTACATTTCGGCTTTTCTAACCACATCCTCAACGCGCTTCAAGGCGATCTCCGTCGGCGCGGGCATCTCGAATTGGGTGACCTACTATGTCAACACCGATATCCATCCCTTCACCCGGCGGTATCTGAAGGCCACTCCTTGGGACGATCCGCAGATTTACGCGAAGACATCGCCAATAACGTACATCAAGCAGGCCAGAACACCGACTCTGATCCAGCACGGTGAGTTCGACCGCCGCGTTCCGATCCCGAACGCATACGAACTCTTCCAAGGACTGGAAGATCAGGGAGTCCCGGTTCGCATGTACGTGTATAAGGGCTTCGGCCATGGCATCACCAAACCCAAGGAGATGCTGGCCGTTCTCCAGCACAACTACGACTTCTTTTCCGAGTATCTGTGGGGAGAGAAGCCGGCCGTCGTGGAGAGCACTTCCGTTAAGTGACCGGACTCAGGCAATCCTGGTGAGACGATTGGTTCGCCGTTGCCACCAACTCAACATGAGGACTCTTCTGTTCAGCCTTGCCTTGACGTTGCCCGGTCTATTTGCCGAGGTTCCCAAACCGCCGGTGCGGTCCGCCGCATCGCAGCCCGCGCTGAGCGACGGGCAATTGGAAGCTGCAATCCGCTCCAAGTTCACCGCATCGAAGATCAACAAGAACAATTTCCAGATCTCAGTGAAGAGCGGCGTCGCCACCATCACGGGCACCACGGATATCATCCAGCACAAGGGTACGGCCACGCGGCTCGCCAAGACCGCCGGAGCCCGTGTGGTGGACAACAAGATCAAGATCAGTGACGCCGCCCGTCAAAAGGCATCTCAGAATCTGGTCCCTAGGGCCTCCGTCAAACAAAATTGAATTTTCCGTGATGCCTTTCAGCCTCCGTTTTCGCTATTTACAAGTGAAGGGCCGGTCACAGGCTCTGGTTGGAACAAGCGACAAGGGGGAGGGTGATCATGACTACCGCGTTGACGCGCTGCCTGGTCCCATTCATGGAGGGCTTCGGAGGAGGACTCTTCGGCGGGTTGCTCTACTATCTATTGAGCAGCCTGCTCGCAACGAGCGGGGTCGCCTTTCCCTGGACGCGTGTTTTGGTTGTTGCGGTATTCTGCGGATCGCTGGAACTGTATCGCCGGCATCGGGAGCGCCGTTATTCGTTTGCCCGGCAGTAGTAGAATAGCCCTCCAGAGGCCTATCGGAGTGCTTAAATCCTTTCTTTTCCTATTTCTGTGCGTTTCTGTACTTCCCGCCCAACGCCTTGCCATCACCACCGGGGCGATGGAGGGTCAGCTATTCCAACGCGAAGAAAATGATCACTACATCCTGAACCTGGCTGGTACGGCTGTTGGTCTGAACAACCGGCAGTTGGAAATCCGCGCCCTCGACAAGTACGGCCCCGTGCCGAATCTCGATTGGGCACCGGCGGGCAAGATCGCCCAGGGCAAATGGGCTGCGCGAGTGACCCTGCCCACCGGCGGGCCTTACCGGGTGGAACTGCGCTCCATGAAGGAAGTGACCGCCATCGGCGACCTATGGGTCGGCGACCTCTGGGTGCTGGGCGGGCAATCGAACATGGAGGGCGTCGGCGATCTGATCGACGTGCAACCCACAAACGGCAAAGTGCGGACCTTCGACATGCTCGACCAGTGGGGCATCGCCGAAGAACCGCTGCATCTGCTCCCAGGCGCCGTAGATCGCGTGCATTGGCGCAAAGGCGAGGGTGCCGAGCCGCAACGGCTGGAAGGACAGGCGCTGCTCGATTGGATGGCAAAGCGCAGGAAAGGCGCCGGACTAGGCCTGCCCTTCGCCGCGGAGATGGTCCGGAAGACCGGCGTGCCCATCGGCCTTGTGCCGTGCGCGCATGGCGGAACATCCATGGACCAGTGGAACCCCGATCTGCGCGATAAGTCAGGCGATTCGCTCTACGGCGCTACCTTGCGCCGCATGAAGCTGGTTGGTGGCAAGGTGAAGGGCGTGCTCTGGTACCAGGGCGAATCCGACGCGAATCCGAAGGCCATGCCGGAGTTTGCGGCGAAGTTCCAAAAGCTGGTTGCCGCTTTCCGGGAAGACCTGAGCAACAAGGACCTCCCCTTCTACTACGTGCAGATTGGGCGTCACACCAACGCATCGAACGTGAACGAATGGAACGCCGTTCAGGATCTGCAACGCAAGGCCGAACAGACCATCGGCCGGACCGGTATGGCACCCGCCGTCGATTTGGAACTCGACGACCAGATCCACATCGGAACGCAGGATTTAAAGCGGCTGGGAATCCGGTTGGCGTCGCTGGCCTGCCACGACTTGTTCCCCGGCAAGGCGGACTGCAATGCCATCAAACGCGGCCCGCGCCCGGCGGAAGCCAAGGTCCAGGACAACCTGCTGCGGGTGACGTTCCACGAAGTGAACGGGCGGCTGCGCAGCGAGGGCCGCATCGCGGGCTTTACCATTCACGATGCCACCGGCACGCCGCTACCGTTGATTTACCGGGCTCGCTTTGATGCGGACAATCCCTACGTCGTTCTGCTGCACCTGAACACGAAGCCACCGGCTGGGGCGACATTGCGCTATGGCGCAGGCAAGGATCCCTACGTGAATTTGAATGACGACCGGGATATGGGCGTGCCGGTGTTTTCGTTGCCGATCCAGTAGGGCCGGATCAGGCAGGCTGCGTAGGCACCAGCTTTTCAATCTTCGCGAATACCGCAGGCCAGGCAGCTTCCAGCTTCGTCCGTAATACTTCGCAGTTGGGAGCTGTCGCCGACTGCCATTCGGTATGGGTCCACAGGCGGTAGAGTTGCCCGTTGGGATAGGTGTCCTGCCAAGCGGCGCCACGTACCACGAAACTGAGCGGCCACTCGCGGCCGGCGAGTGTCACCTGCAGATTACGGCGGTATCCACCGCTCTCCCAAGTAGCGGTGACATCAGGGGCATCCCAGCGCGGGCCGGAAATCTCAACGCCAAACCCAGCATCAGCTATGTAGGATTGCAACGACGTCTTAACCGTTGCCAGGCCTTCCCGCCATGCCGACGCGGTTTCCTCGTCCTGCCAGCCTTCCCAATGGCTGAACTCCGGCGCTCGTTCCGCTTTCGTCATTGTCAGCGTCACCTTCCTGATACCATCCTATCCTTCTCTTCGACACTCGGGGCGGAACCTTTGTTTCCGGCAGGATTTCGTCACCATAGCCGCTTCACCCCAACCACTCTTATCGGCCCTTCCACCGCGCACTCCCTCCCACCCCCAGGTTGTCCAAAGTTTGGCGCCACGATCCGGTCCGGCACCACTACCAACGGCAATTCGTGGGCATAGAAAGGGCCGATTCGAAACGTTGGGATCTTCGGCAATGCCAGCCTGCGCCAAGCCTCTTCAGCGGAGTCGAAAACATCCGGGCTCAGGACGTGATCCCTGATTTCGATTCCACGGTCAACTCCTCATCTACCCAAGCCTTCTCATTGATGCCCGTGTAGCGATAATATCCGATAGCCACGCCTAATAGTACGGAATTGCACCAGCCGGCTACAACCGAGCCGCACCGCGAAAGACTGCCCGGCTGCTATCCTGTAAGCTACTAACCCACGCCCCAGAGGTGCCCATGCGTCAGCTTTCTTACGCCACCCGCAGCGGCATCCAGGTCACGCGTCGAGTCTCCAAGGTCCCCTACAAACGGGGCCTGGAAAAGCTCCTCAGACTACTGGATTCCCACCGCGGTGTTTACTACTCTTCCGGATACGAGTATCCGGGGCGGTACTCACGCTGGGATATCGCTTCCGTCTGCCCACCTATCGAGATTATCGGCCGCGACCGCGACATCGAATTCCGCGCCTTGAACGCGCGCGGCCAGATGCTCTGCCAGATGCTGCTTCCTGTCCTCGCCCAGCACCCCGATTGGGAATCCTTCGGCACCGGGGACGGGGTTCTGAAGGGGCACCTGAAGCCCCTGGCCGGCTTCTTCTCCGAAGAGGAACGCAGCCGCCAGCCTTCGCCCTTCTCCATCCTTCGCGCGTTGATGGACGAGTTCCGTAGCCCGGAAGACACAAGGCTATTCCTAGCCGGCGCCTTCGGTTACGACCTCCTCCTCCAGTTCGACCCCATCCGCCAGCGCCTGCCTCGCCAGAACGACAAGGTCCTGCACCTGTTCCTCTGCGACCAGATCTACTTCATGGACCGCAAGAAAGAGATCATCGAGTGCTTCGAATACGATTTCGAGAAGGACTCGCTTTCGACGCTGGCGCTGCCCCACGATAACCCCAAGATCGACCCGCCGCCGCAACTGGGTCCCGCTCCCATCACCTCGGACCATACCCCCGAGGAATACATGGCGAACGTGGAAACCGTGCGCCGCGGCATGAAGCAGGGCGATTATTACGAAGTCGTTCTCCGTCAAAGCTTTAGGACCAACTACGGTGGCAGGGCGACGGACCTGTTCCGGCGCATCCAGACGCTCAGCCCCAGCCCCTACGAATTCTGCCTGCAGTTCGGCGATGAGCAGCTAGTCGGCGCCTCGCCGGAAATGTTCGTGCGCGTGGAAGGCGCGCGCGTGGAAACCTGTCCGATTTCCGGTACGGCCCGCCGTACGGGCGACCCGATGCGCGACGCCGATGCGATTCGCGACCTGCTGGTCTCCACCAAGGAAGAATCGGAACTGACCATGTGCACCGACGTCGACCGCAACGACAAGTCTCGGGTCTGCGAGCCGGGCTCGGTGCGGGTGATCGGGCGGCGGCTGATCGAATCCTATGCCGGGCTGTTCCATACGGTTGACCATGTCGAGGGCACCCTCGCGCCCGAGTACGACTCGCTCGATGCCTTCCTCACGCATATGTGGGCCGTGACCGTGATCGGCGCACCCAAGAAGGCGGCGGCCCAAGCTGTTGAGGATCTCGAGAAATCGGCCCGCGGCTGGTACGGCGGGGCGGTCGGCATGATCGGCATGCACGGCGACATCAACACCGGCATCCTGATCCGCACGGCGCATCTGCGCGACGGCGTCGCCACCTATCCGGCCGGCGCAACCATACTCTACGACTCAATCGCCGAAGCGGAGGAACGCGAGACTCGCCTGAAAGCCACCGGCTTCTTCCGCGCGCTGGGCCCAGAAGCCGATCCGCGGCCCGAGGGACCCGCGGTGCATATTAAACGGGAACAGCACCCCGGCGTGAAGATGCTGCTAGTGGATAACGACGACTGCTTTATCCACACACTGGCCAACTACGCCCGCCAGACCGGAGCCGAAGTGGTAACCTATCGCGCCGGATTTGCGCTGGATCTCATTGAAAAGGTTGCTCCGACGCTGCTGCTGGTATCCCCCGGACCCGGCCGTCCCGCGGACTTCGGTGTGCCGAAGCTGGTGCAGCACGCCGCGCATTTGGGCCTGCCCGTGTTCGGTGTCTGCCTGGGATTGCAGGGCACGGTAGAAGCCTTTGGCGGCGAACTGGGCGTGCTGGACTACCCCATGCATGGCAAACCGTCGCTCGTAACGCATAGCAACCAGGGCGTTTTCGAAGGCCTTCCGCGCGAGTTCCGCGTAGGGCGCTACCATTCGCTCTACGCGCTGCGTCACAAACTGCCCTCATCACTGGAGGTCACCGCCGAATCCGAAGATGGCATCATCATGGGGGTGCGCCACCGCGATCTGCCGATCGAGGCGGTGCAGTTCCACCCCGAATCCATGTTGACCCTGGAAGGCGAGTGTGGTCTCCGCCTGATGGAAAACGTCGTCAAACTGTACGGACACGTATGCCAAAAGGCTGGATCCTGCTGATCGCCGCCACGGTCACGTCGCTGCTATTCATCAACTATTGCGACCTCATCTTCCGCTGCGGTTGCACCTGGCTGTGGGCCGGGGCCGACGCCCACTGCAATATCCACGCCCCGCGCGGCCGTCACTGCCCGTTTTGCATCAAGGGGTATGGCGTCGGCGTCTGGACGGTTATGGTGCTGGCACAGGCTGGAGTGGTCTACGCGCGAACGGAGTGGGGTTGGCGGGTGCGGCTCCTGCTCGCGCTACTGGCTTTCCCGATTACTGGTACGGTTCTTGCTGTGGTACTAGGACTATGGACAGGGTACTGGAGCTAGGGGTGGTTGTAGTCCCAGTCGAAAGTCTGCATACTGAGAATGTATCGCATGCAAATCCTCGACATCCTCTTCGTGGCGCTGGTTTTGGTGATCGCCTGGCATCTCTCCAACGACAGCGATGGCGGACGGCGGTCGCGTGTTCCCTCCCGCGCCTAAGGCCTGAGGTGGCGTTGTGACGCGCGTCGCCATCATTGGCGGCGGTTTGGCGGGCATGGCGTGCGCCGCCGCGCTGGGGTCTGCCAGGTGTGCCGTGGACCTCTACGAATCGCGCCCCTTCTTGGGCGGGCGGGCAGCCTCCTACCCCCTTCCGGGAGAATCCGAAGACACCCAAATCGATAATTGCCAGCATATTCTGCTGCGCTGCTGTGTGAATCTCCTGGATTTCTACAGCCGGCTCGGCGTGTCCGATGCCGTGAAGTTCGAACGCGAGTTCTTCTTCCTGGAACCGGGCGGGCGGATGTCGATCCTCAAGTCGGGGCTCTTGCCGGCGCCGCTGCATTTCACCGAATCCTTCGCCAAACTCACCTTCCTAAGCCTGCGGGACAAGATCGCGGTCGGTCGGGCGCTCTTGGCCATCCGGAGCGAGCGCAAGACGCGGCAGGATCTCGACCGCATCAGCATGCTCGACTGGCTGAAAGAAAAGGGACAAACGCCGCGCGCGATCGAGCGATTCTGGCGGCAGGTGCTGGTGAGCGCGGTCAACGAGGAACTGGACCTGATGGCCGCATCGCACGGCTTCCAGGTCTTCTGGCTGGGTTTTCTCGCCGGCGCCAACCTTTATGAAATGGGCGTTCCGGCGCGCACCTTGGGCGACCTCTACCGCTCCGATGCCTGGGCGCGGTGGCCGAACGTGCGTCTGCACGAGCGTTGCCCCATAGAGAAGGTTCACCGGTCGGCCAACCGCGTCGAGGGCCTCGAAACCGCCGCCGGGCGGGTCGAAGCGGACGCCTACGTCGCCGCGCTCCCCTATGAGCGCACACAGGCCTTGCTTCCGGAACTACCGGCGGAGTGGGTGGCGTTTAACCATTCGCCCATCACCGGCGTGCATCTGTGGTTCGATAAGCCCGTCACGGACCTACCGCACGGCACGTTGCTCGATACCACCATGCAGTGGTTCTTCAACAAGGACCAGGGGCGCTACCTATTACTAGTAGTGAGCGCCTCGCGGGCCTTGACGCCCATGTCCCGCCAGGAGATTATCGATCTCGCCTTAAGAGAACTTGCCGGGTTCCTGCCCAAGGTCCGTGAGGCGAAACTGGTGAAAGCGCACGTCGTGAAAGAGGTGCGGGCGACATTCTCGGCCTCCCCCGGGCTGGAAGCCAAGCGGCCCGGCAACGAAACTCCCTGGCGCAACCTATTCCTGGCCGGAGACTGGACGCGCACCGGCTGGCCCGCCACCATGGAAGGGGCGGTGCGGTCGGGCTATCTGGCGGCCGAAGCGCTGACCCGCTCGCTAGGAAACCCGCAATCGTTCCTCCTGCCCGATGTCGCCTGAAGCCGCCTGTGTTATCCTGTCCTACGGATCGCTCATCCCCATCCAATCCCAGTTTGCAGCACCGAGGTTCCTATGTCAGTGACTTTCCGTCCCCTCCACGACCGGATCATCGTCCAACGTCTTGATGAAGAAGAGAAGACCTCCAGCGGACTGATCATCCCGGATTCGGCCAAGGAGAAACCGCAGGAAGCCCGTGTCCTGAAGGTGGGCAGCGGCAAGATTCTGGATGATGGAACGCGGGTGCCGCTGGAAGTCAGCGAAGGGGACCGGATCCTGTTCGGCAAGTATTCGGGCGCGGAAGTGAAGATCGACGGACAGGATTACCTGATCCTGCGCGAAGACGAAATCCTGGCCATTATTGATTAAGTTCCATTCATGGAACAAAAGGTGATGCTTACCGGCTGCTGACTCGAGCCGTCTACAGTGCATCAAGGAGTGAGTTGCGAATGAAGGTTGCGTTTTTGCGCCCCGTGCTGCTGTCCGCGGTAGCGTTGCTGGGGTTGGCGTCCGTTTCCGCGGCCCAGACGAAGGTCGCCATCATCGACATGCGTGAGGCCGTCAACACCACGGCTGAGGTGAAGAAGGCCGTTGCCGCCCTCGAGGCGCGTCTGAAGCCGAAGCAGGCCGAAGGCGAGAGGCTACAGCGCGAACTGCAGGATCTGCAGGCCAAATTGCAGTCGCTGCAGGGCAAGCTGACCCCACAGGCGGAAGCGGAGATGGTCACCCAGGGCCAGCGCAAGCAGCGCGAGTTGCAGCGCCTGCAGGAAGACTTGAATGCCGAACTGGAACGGGAGCAGAATGAAGTAGGCTCCCGCGCTTTGCAGAACATGCGGACGGTGGTGACCAAACTGGCCGAAGCCCAGGGCTACGACGCCGTGGTGGATGTCAGCAACACCATCTACTACAAGCCCGCGCTTCTGATCACCAAGGCGGCGGTGGAGGCCTACGACAAGGCGTACCCGCCCAAGTAAAGAGGCCGCGTTTATGCCGGGTTATCTGGAGGGCTACGGAGCCGGAGAGGCCGCACGGGAACGGAAGCTGTATCTGTGGATCGGTTCGACGGTGGCCGTAGCCCTTCTTGTTACGATTCTCTATTTCTCCTTCCGCGACTACAAACACGAACAGACCATGAAGGGCTTTCTGAACGCCCTTCGCGCCCAGGATTACAAGAAAGCTTACTCCTTCTGGGGCTGCACGGAGGCCGCCCCCTGCCGCGACTACTCGTTTGCCAAGTTCAACGAGGATTGGGGCCCGCAGGGCGTGCACACCAAGTACATCCCGAGCGGCCTGTCGGAAACCGAGCGCTGCGGGACCGGCTATATCGGCGCGCTGGGGTCGGAAAGAGACCAACTGTTTCTTTGGGTGGAGCGGCAGACCGGGGTACTGGGCTACTCGCCCTGGAACGGATGCCCGGAGCGGAAGCTGCGGATCATGCGCTGGCTTAAAATGAAGTTCGGTCAGTCCTAAATCGTTTCAAATCATATCGAAATTCGGTAACTCCCTGCGCCGTGCGAACGCCGTGATATATTCAACGGTTGCTCCGGAGTGCGTTCCCGTACCGCGGGTAGGTGTGCTTGCCGGATGCACGTTTCATCCAGGAGGCATTCCTTGTATTCAAAGCTGATCGCGTCATTCCTGGCAGGCATCTTACTGCTGCCGGCGCAACAGACAGAGCCGGCCACGTCAAAGCTGGTTGCGGTTGACCCATCGGGATTAAAGATAGTTGTGGTGGAAGGGGAGGGCGCCACCAATCAGGTGCGCTCCCGCTCCGGTGTTGCGCCCGTAGTCGAGGTGCGCGATGCCGACGACAAGCCGGTTCCCGGAGCCGAAGTCTACTTCCAGCTTCCGCTGGGTGGGCCGGGCGGATACTTCAACGGCTGGTTGCGTAACCAGACCGTGAAGACCGATAAGACCGGGCGCGCCGCCGCCACCGGGTTCACGCCCAACGACGAAGAAGGGCGGTTCAATATCAAAGTCACGGCCACCGCGGGTACCCGCAGTGCCAGCGCGGTAATCGCGCAATCCAACGTGCGCGGAGCGGGTTCGGCTCCGGCCAGCGCCGCGCGGGCGTCTGGATCCCGCAAGACGATGTGGACGGTGTTGGCGATCGCCGGCGCCGCCGCTGTGGGGGGCGGCATTTACGCCGGGACCCGCGGCGACAGCACAACCGCCGCCACAGCCACCAAATCCATCAACATCACCGCTGGCGCTATCACCGTGGGAGGTCCCCGCTAATGCTCCGTTTGGCTTCGTTTGTTCTGATGACCGGCTGTGCGCTGCAGGCGCAGATCAGCGGTCCCTCGACTCTGGTCTTCGATGACGCCACCCGATCCCTGCGCTTCGTACTGGGCGTTCCCGGCGCCTCGCACTTCGGCCCGGCCCTCGTAGAAGGGCTCACCGCCGCGGCGATCTCCCCGGACGGATCACGCGCTCTTGGCTCCCGCGACGGGCAGGTGGCTTCGTTTGGTTTTGTCGACGGTAACCTGGCCGAACAGCGGCTGATGGCCGGCGAGGCTTCCGCCGTGGCCTGGGATGCCGGTTCCCGCTATGCGGCGTTTCTGGTTGGCTCTAAGCTGTTCCGTTACGATGCTTCGGGCAGCCTTTTGGAATTGGGCGAGGCCGCCGGCCGGCTCGCGGTGGATCGCACCGGCGTGGTGTACGCGGCTTCTTCGGGGGCGGTAACCCGGTTTAGCGGCTCCGAAGCCGTGCGGTTGGCTGGCGTCGAACTGCCAGTGGATCTGGTTCTTTCCTCCGATGGCGCGGCTCTCTACGTGGCCGATGCCGCCTCGCACGCGGTGTTGCGGATTGACGCCCGCCAGGGAGGCGCGCAGGCCTTTTCGGCCTTCGCCGCCAATCCCGTAGCGCTGGCGCTGAGCAAGGATGGCGCGTCCCTGCTGGTGGCCGATGGCGAGGGCCACAAGGTTTACGTATTTTCGGCTGCGACCCAGGAACTGCGCCTCTCGTTAGACCTGGGCTTCGCCCCCTCCCGCCTCACCCCCTTGTCCGACAGCCTGTTCGCGCTGACCCGCCGCGAGGCCGGCGCGCCGCTGGAGGTTTTGGCGCTGCGCGACGGCGCCGCTGCCTACTTCATCCCCGCCGTGGAGGCCAACTAACGTGATCCGATTGCTTTCGCTGTTCGTACTGGCTGCCTCCACTATCTGGGCCCAGACTACCGTTCCATTCAGCTTCCGCTTCCAGCAAGGGCAGAACGTGACGGTGGTGAACGATGGCGCCACCCTGCTGCTGCCGGCCGATGCCGTTGGCCAAGCCGTAAGCGGCACTCTGCAGATCACCTACCGCGGCGCGGTGGGCACCCAGGTGACCATCAACTCGTCCGACCTGACCGGCTCGCTCGATTTCGCAAGCTCCGGACTGACGGAGTCCTTCACGATCATCGGCGGAAACACGGTGACGGCGGGCATTCGCTATAACGCCAGCACCGGCACCCGCCAGACGGCGCGCCTGCAGGTGAGCTACACCGAAGGCCGCACCACCAATAGCTTCAGCTTCACCCTGGTGGGCACGGCCCCCGACTTCGCTTTCAGCGCGACTCCGGCGGGCGGCAATACCCAGCCCATTACCAACGGCCAGACCATCGCCTTCCCGGAAACCGCCATCGATGCGACAGCCGTGGCGTCCCTGCTGATCACCAATCGCGGCAGCGGGCCCGGGCCTATCAACGCTATCAGCGTCACCGGCGCGTCTTTCCAGTTGGTTGGCGCTCCCCTGGCGGGGACCATTGTCGAGCCGGGGCGTGAAGTCCGGGTTGGCATCGCCTTCACCCCGAAGCAGGCAGACGCCGCACGCGGTACGGTGGCGGTGGAATTGCCGGACCGGCGCGTCGCCTTCAACCTGGAAGGCTCGGGCACGACGGCGCAGTTCTTCTACGAACTGATCCAGGAGACCGGGACCAGCGCCTTCGGACCGGAAAGCACGGTGGCCCTGCCCGACACGGCGGTGAATGAACGGAGCACCGTCACGATCCGCGTTCGCAACGGTGGCAACGCCGACGGCCGCATTACGGCGATCGGTGCCTCCGGTACCGGGATTACGGTGGCCGATCTGCCGCCGCTGCCGATCGTCCTGGCGCCTGGAAATCGCTTCACCTTTACGGTGACGTTCGCTCCCACCCAGGCCGGCCGCGTGGCGGGCCGCCTGCGTATCGGTAACGATCAGTTCGACCTCTCGGCCAGCGGTCTCGGCCCAGTGCTCAGCTATGCCTATATCGCCGGCAGCGTGAACACGGCCGTCCAGAATGCGGGGTCGGTGAACTTCGTTTCGACGCCGGTGGGCGCCAACTCGACCCTGCAGTTCCAGATCAGCAATACCGGCACCGCGCCGGGCAGCGTCACCAGCATCAGCATCACGACGGCGAACCCGGTCTTCGAACTGGCCGGCCTTCCGAACCTGCCGCTGACCCTGGCGCCCGGTGCTTCCACGACCTTCGGTGTCCGCTTTGTTCCGACGGCGCTGGGTCCGGCGACGGCGACGCTTCGGGTGGACAGCCAGACGTTCACGCTGAACGGCGTCGGCACGAATCCGGCTCCGCTGCCTTCCTACAGTCTGGCGGGCGCCAGTGGAACGCTGGAACCGCTGGCGCAGCCGGCGATCATGTTGACTTTGGCCGACGCCTACCCGTTGACGTTGAACGGCACGCTGACATTGAGCTTCAACTCCGATGTCTTCGCCAACGATCCGTCAGTGCAGTTTGCCGCCGGGGGCCGCACGCTGAGCTTCACGATTCCCGCCAACACGCGCCAGGCGGTATTCCCGAACAACGCCACTTCGGCCCGGTTACAGGCCGGCACGGTGGCCGGGACCCTCACGCTGTCGCCGACGTTTGCCACCGAGGGCGGCATCAACCTGACGCCGACCCGCCCAACGACTCTGAACCTGACCGTCGCGCCCGCGGCTCCAACTCTGCTCAGCGTGGCGGTAGCCTCGAAAACGACCACGACGATCAACCTGCTGGTGACCGGCTATTCCACCAGCCGCGCCATTACGCAGATGGATCTGACGTTCACCGCTGTGTCTGGTGAGAACCTGACCACGCAGCGGATCACGATTCCTGCCGAGGCGCCGTTCCTGGCCTGGTACCAGAGCACGGCGTCCCAGGCATTCGGCAGCCTGTTCTCCGCCACCGTTCCGCTGACCGTGGCGGGCGAGGTGACCTCCACCACGCTGACTTCGCTGGTGGATGCCATCCAATCGGTGTCGGTGACGATTGCCAACCGCACGGGGACCTCAGCCGCGCGTTCGGTCAACTTGAAGTAATCAGAGACGTACAAACCCGTCCTCTAACGGCCGGCGGTGCAGGCAGTACGCTGCATCGCCGGCCGTTCCATTTCCATCCAACGGGGAAGGAGAAACACCAACAAACATGCCAGCAAGAACCGGAACCGCCGAATGGAAGGGCAACCTGACCGAGGGCAAGGGCACGATGAGTTTGGGAAGCGGCGCCTATTCGGGGCCGTATGATTGGAGGTCACGGTCGGGGGACGGCGCCGGAACGAACCCGGAAGAGTTGATTGCCGCGGCGCACGCGGGCTGTTTTTCAATGGCTCTTTCCGCCGCAATGGGACAGGAGGGGATCACGCCGGAGCGGATTACCACGACGGCGAAGGCTCACCTGGAGAAGGTCGAAGGCGGATTCTCGATTTCGAAGATCGAGTTGAGTACGGAAGTGACGGCGCCGGGGTTGGCGGAAGATAAGTTTCAGGCGCTTGCCGCCGGGGCGAAGGCCAATTGCCCGGTGTCGAAGGCTTTGTCCGGGACCACGATCACGCTGACCGCGAAACTTGTGTAAGCTCGGCTTGGTACCCTGAACTGTACCTACATGAGCGCCAAACCCGGGCCAAAACTCCAACCTGAAACCTTGCGGCGGCTTAATCGGGTCTTCCCCCAGGAGTACCGGCAGGAAGCCGAACAGTTGCTATTTAACCGCTGTGGCCGCGTGAACATCGCGGCCACTGTCACCGCGGCTGACGTGGAGCGGATCCGGACGGCTGCTCTGAAAGTCAGCAATGGCAAGATTGGCGCGCTACTGCAAGCCATCCAACTCGCTCAGGTGGATTATCGGGATTTGCTAAAAACGGCTGGCTTTGCACAGGATGCGGAAGCGCATCTGTCGTGGGAGCCGTAGGCGGCTATTGGGCCAAAGAAGGCACAATGTCCGCCAGTTCGGCCATCGTCTCGAACATCTCGCCGGGCAAGTCTGGAGTAACGTTCCCCGCGGCGCCCCCGAACAGGATCGCCAGCTTCGCCTCTACGTCGCGAACCAGCCGCAACACCCGGTCGGCTCCCTGCGGCCACGACACCCCGCCGTAATCCGCCACCAGCCGCCGATGCATGATTGCTCCGCTCACTGGCAGTAACTCCTGCCGCAAGCGGCCCAACTCCGCCATGATGGCTCGCACATGATCGCCGCGCATCTGCGACAGCGTCAAGCGATCGGCGTTCTCCAACTCACCGGGATTCGGAAAGCGCACCGCCAGGTTTCTGAGCGCATGGGCGCGGGCCGAAATGCGGTCCATCCGCTCCAGAGCCTGCTCCCCGAGCCGGTCGACCGCAGTCCGTCCGCCTAACTTCTTGGCCATCGCTTCCTGCCAACCCGCCACCAGCGGATGCGGCATAGAAGAGGCCGTGCTGCGGGACTCAGCCACTGAGCTCTGAGACCCCGCAGCCGGCGGGAGGGAAAAATCTACTTGTACCTTCGGCAGCGCCGACAACTCGCGTTGCAGCTTTTCCTGCATCTCCGCCGCCACCCCAACACCGGACACCAGGACACGGCCGGCTTCGCGCCGAACCTCGACCGGGTCACCCAGGTCGGCCCCTAATTGGTGCAGCGCGGCAAAGACGCGTAATTCGTCGGCAGGAGATGCTGGCACAGCAACCGGTGCGGTGGCGGCGTCGGAAGCCGGAGCAGCGGCTGGACTTACGGGCGGCACGATCATCGAATCGCCCGCGCGCCCGGCGGCCACCACGGGCTCGTCCGTGAGGTCGGAAACTTCCACCGGGCCGTAGCCTCGGAATGACAACTTCCCGATAACCGGCTGCAGATCCGTAACCCGTAGCCGCAGACTGGCCTGCTCCAAAATGCCCGTGGCGGTGGACGTGCGAACTTCGAAGCAATCGCCCTCCGGGGACTGCGGGTCCGACACCTTCACTACCTCATCGCTTTTTTCGGCCAGTCCGGCCCGCCAACTCTGGAACGAACGCGCGCTCAGCGGGTCGTTCCAATCATAGTTCGCGATCCGGAAGAGGCCTTCCAACTCAGACAGCGACTGCCGTTCAGCGGCCGCCAGAACCGCCGGTGAGGCCTGTGTACTCTCACCAACGGTTCTGGCGATACGCTGCGTGCGCGTCCTTAATTGGATGCGGCGCGCTTTCGATGCGCGGGAGTCGGCAGCGGCCGTTGCTTTCTCAAGCAGCGCCGCGGCTCGCACCGAAGGAGCGTTCTGGAATTGATCGGCAATGATCGCCACGGCGAGCAGCGCGGCCATGGCCGGCGCCCAAACACGCGGTTTGGCAACCAAGCCTCTTGCCATGGCTCCCAGCTTCTCCCGCATTCTTTCCAGGAAAGAAGCGCTCCCTGGTGCAGCATCCAGAGCGGCAAGCCGCCGCTGCATGTCACACCAGGGAGCAGGTGGAGAAGGGAAGCATCTTTGGTAGAGGGAATCCCTGTATCGAACCGATAGGGCGATGGCCTGTTCCATCTCTTCCAACTGCGCGCGGCATTGCCAGCACGCAGCCAGGTGCTCTTTCGCCTGCCCGGTTTCCCGTGGGCTGAGTTCGCCGTCCGCCAGACGCAGCAAATCGTCGGCCGAAATGTGCGCTGTCAGGTTACTCATCGCCCACCTTCTTCAATCTCGTCAACGCGCGCCGCAAAAACTCGCCGACCGCCGAGGGGGAGATTCCCAGCGCCGACCCGATCTCCGGGTACCGCAAGCCTTCCAGACGCAAGAACAAACAACGCCGCTGTTGCTCGGACAACCCTTCCACGGCGTGATGAAATCGGACCATACGCTCCCGCTCCAACAAACTCTGCTCCGGATTTAACTCCGGATCCATCATGCGGGCCTCGATCTCCGGATCATACGATTCATGCGAACTTTGCTGCGCCCGCACTTTCAAGCCCAGATTATGGGCCACCCGGAAAATCCAAGCCCGGTGATTGCGGATCTCTTCGTTTCGCTTCAGCGCCGTGTACAACCGCAGAAAAACCTCCTGCGTCGCTTCCTGCGCCTGCGGCGGATGCAACCCGATGGTTAGCAGGTACCGGTAGACATCGTCGCGCGTTTCTTCGAACAGCCGCGCTACCTGATCCTGCAGCGTCAAGCGGTTTCGCTCCGTGAAAACTGCCGTTAATCGATCCGCAACAGAGCCAGCCGCCATACGCTCAATTACATCCGACGAAAGAACTCCTGCCCTAAAGACCCGTCCGTAGCGAAATCCACTACACCCTCTGCAAATCTTTTTTCAGAATCTTTCGCGAGCCCGGTCTCCGGACCGGTCCGCACGCCGCATACGGACGAAATTCATTCCGCTGTAGTTGATTCGGCGGTGTTCCGGTCTTTGTAAGCGAAGAAGGTGAATGTTACCTTTGGTTTCCGTAACGATCGTTACATACAACAGCCGCCGTTACATAGGAAGATGCCTCGAAGCGGCCCTTGCCCAGGATTACCCCCAACTGGAAATCATCATTGTGGACAACGCGTCGCAGGATGGTACCCGCCAGGTGCTGGAAGACTATCAGGGACGCGTCACCGTTATCCGCAATGAGACCAATACCGGTTTCGCCGCGGCGCAGAACCAGGCGATCGCGGCATCCTCGGGCGATTGGGTGCTGACCCTGAACCCGGACGTGCTCCTCCAACCGGGGTTCATCGCTAATCTGGTAGCGGCCGCTCAATCCGATTCGCGCACCGGTACGGTTTGCGGCAAATTGCTGCGGATTGGCGCGAACTTCATCTTCCATCACGAACGGCGCCTGGACTCGACCGGTCTCTACTTCACGCCCAATCTGCGTCACTTCGACCGTGGGTGGAATGAGCCGGATGACGGCCGTTACGGCTCGCCGGAGTTTGTCTTTGGCGCGAGCGCCGCCGCCGCGCTGTACCGCCGGGAGATGATCGACGACGTATCCATCGACGGGGAGTTCTTCGATTCGGATTTCTTCGCCTACCGGGAGGACGCCGACGTTGCCTGGCGGGCGCAGTTGCTGGGCTGGCGCTGCTTGTACACGCCGGACGCCTTCGCTTATCACGTCCGCAGCGTGACGGCGGCCAGCCGGAGGGGTGTCTCGGCGCTCATCAACATGCACTCGGTGAAGAATCGCTTCCTGATGCGCATTAAGAATATGACCGCCGATCTCTACCGCCGCCACGGCTGGTCCGTGCTGGGACGGGACGTTGTGGTGCTGGCGGGGTGCCTGTTAAGCGAACCGGCTTCACTGCCCGCATTCTGGCGCCTGGCCGGCTGCTGGCGCTCGGCCTGGCATAAGCGTCAGGAAATTTTCCGCCGCCGCCGGGTGACCGACGAGTACCTCACAGCCTGGTTCCAGCAGGAGCCCGTGGCGAAACCAGCGGAACAATTAGTTCTGCACCAATAGAATCGTCCCAAGCTGTACAGTACGGACTTACGGTCTGGAGTCGTTGTGCGATCCGCGCCAGTAACCCGTGAGCCCGCTATGATGGGGCAGTGGGGTCATGAAACGCACACTGACGATCGCCGGAGCCGTTGTGGCTGTGTTGGGTGGGGCCGTGCTGGCGCTGCCGCTCCTTCTCGACGCCAATCAGTTTCGCGGCGTGGTGCAAAGCCAACTGGAAGCGGCGCTCGGACGCAAGGTGGCACTGGGCAACATGAGCGTCAAGCTGTTCCCGGCGCGCCTGCGGGTGGATGATTTCGCGATCGCCGATGACCCGGCCTTCTCCGCGTCGCCTTTCGTGAAGGCGCGGCAACTCGACGTTGTGGTGGCGCTGGTGCCGCTGCTCTCCAAGCAGGTGCAGGTGGATTCTCTGTTGCTGGAGCAGCCCGAAGTAACCCTGCTCAAAGGCGCGGGCGGGCGTTGGAACTTCTCCACCGCCGGCTCGCAGCAGCCGTCTTCCTCCGGTTCTACCGCCTTGCGCCTCGGCCGTTTGGAACTCCGGCAGGGCCGTCTGCGCGTCAATAAGGATCAGTACAACAACATCGATCTGGCGGTGCGCAACCTTGGTGTGGACAAGCCCTTCGATGCCGAACTGGCCTTCCACATGAAGAACAATGTCGACGTGCGCGCGGCCTTGGCGGCGACCTACCAGCAGGCGGCCAAGACCTTGGAGATCGCGTCACTTCGCACCAGCGTCGGCGACCTGGCGTTCACCGGCAAAGGTACGGTGGACATGGCCGCATCGCCGGCGAACCTTAACCTGACTGCCGGCGCCAATCAGGCCAAACTCACCGACATTGCGCGTCTCGGTTTGGCGCTGGGCTTCTTTCCGGCTGACACGAAGGTGGCTGGCGTGTTGAATGCCAACCTGCGGATTACCGGAACGGGCGCCCGTCCGGCGCTGACCGGGACGCTATCGGCAACCAATCTGGAAGTGCAGCAGAAGGGCTGGAAAGATCCGGTGCGCACGCCGTCGCTGGAGGTAATGCTAACCCCGCAGACCCTGACCGCCAAGCCGTTCACGGTGCAGACCGGCGGCACATCCCTGGCCGCGAACCTGAGTATCCAGGGCTATACCGATCCGCAGCCGCGCTACAACGCCACGTTGACGGCCAGGGATGCAGAACTTGAGGAACTGCTCCGGGTGGCGTCGGCCTACGGAGTCAGCAGCGCGAACGGCGTTTCGGGCAGCGGCAAGGCGTCGCTCCAACTCACGCTGACCGGGCCGTCGTCCAACCTCGATACGCAGGGACAGGGCTCGCTTCGCGACGCGTCCGTGCAACTCCCTTCGTTCACGCAGCCAATCAAAGTCCAGACCGCCGCTTTGCAGTTCACGGAGAATGGAGTCGATATCAAAGACCTCGCCGGCGCGGTGGCGGGGAGCAATGTGCGCGGTAATTTGAAGTTGCGAAACTTCTCCGCGCCCCGGCTGGAGTTCGATGCCGCGATCGACAGGTTCGAAGCCGCCTCGTGGCAGAAGCTGCTGAAGGACGATCCACCCACGGCGGCGCCCGCGAAGCCCTCCAATATGGTGGCCCAGGGCGAGTTGCGCATCGGCGAATTGCACTACGCGGGATTAACGATGACCGATGTGAGGACCACCATGACGTTTGACCGCGGCCTGCTGCGGTTGGATCCGATCACCGCGGGACTGTTCGGCGGTACCGAGGTTGGCTCGATTCAAGTGGATATGCGGCGCACGCCCCCCGCCTATGCATTGCAAACCAAGCTGGACAAAGTCGATGCGAACCAACTGCTCTCCGCCACGTCGCCGATTAAGAACATGATCTACGGGGCGCTGGGTGGAGAGATGGTGATGACCATGGAGCCGAAGGCGGGCGAGGACCTGGTGAAGTCGATGACGGGGAACATGCGGCTCTCGCTGGCCGATGGCAAGCTGACGACGGTGAACATTTTGAATCAATTGGGCACGGTTGCGAAGTTTGCCGGGTACAATGCGCCGAACACGTACACCGATGCGCTGGGCTTGTCGGGCACTCTGGCCGTCCGGGATGGGAACGCGGCGACGAATGACTTGAAGCTGTCGTTCGCGGGCGGAACCATGACCGGCGCGGGGGAGATTGGGCTGGTGGACCAGACGTTACGGCTGAAGGTGCTGTCGATGTTGGATAGGTCGACCAGTGAGAAGGCAGGCGGATCGAAGGTGGGCGGTTATATGGCCACGGTTCTGGCGAATGCGGCGGGCGAGTTGGTGATCCCGTGCCTCATCAGCGGGACGTTCGCGAAGCCGGTGTTCGCACCCGATGCGGCGGAGTTCGCGAAACTGAAAGTGAAGAGCATCATTCCGCAGGTTCCGCTGCAGGATCCGAAGGCGGCAGTACAGAACGTGTTCGATATTTTCAAGAAGAAGAAATAGAGATCATTTGGTGAGGTCGTCCCACTGGCGGGCGGAGCGGGCGACGATAGCGTCGATGTCCATGGCCAGTAGGTAGCGACCCGCGGCAAGCTCCCCGGCGGCGGCGCGCACCTTTGCCAGATAGGCATCCTTACTTCCGTAGCGGGTCTTGATTTTGGCTGCGGGAAAGGGGACCCAGCCGCCTGGTACACCGATTGCTTCCATGGGCCAACCAAGTTCCTGGGCAGGCAGGTTCCAGCCAAAGCCCGCGCCCAGCGGTGCGGCGACCGAGGGCAGCTTCAATCCGCCGACTTCATTGCCATCCTCGTCGAGTTGCGGCAGCTTCACGGCGTAGGGTTTGCCGGCTGCCTTGGGCGGCTCATTCGCGATGATGCCTTTTTCGCGGAACTCCGGACCGTAGTCGAGGCGCATGGCCTGGCGGACGTGAACGGGCGGGACGAAGCCAGGGCTCTTCGGCCAGCGGAGTTTCTCGAAGCTTGTCAGTTGCGCAATGGAGGAGTAGCGCGAGGCGGGCGGCTCCTTGCCGGCCACCAGCCACTCCTGCATGGCGGCGAGGAGCGCTCGCATGAAGGGCCGGTAATCATGCGGGTTGAGCGGGTACTGCATCTCCTTGGCTTTCGGAGTGGGCCAATTGCCCGCGCCGTGCTGTGTGCTGGAGAAGTGATAGATGCGGGTATTGGGGGCAAGTGGCGCGTCGGCCTTGCCGTCGAGGGTGGTGTGCAGCAGCGACGCGGAGCGCGCCCAGTATTCGGTAGAGGTGAGGGTGTAGAAGATCTTTGGGACGGTGTTGCTGGCCTGGGCGCGGGCGAGGAGGCTGTCGCGCCATCCAGTAACGGGATCGGTGTCGTCGAGATCGCGAAACGGGAAGACCTCGATGTTGTAATAGGGCGCGGTGCGCGAGGGCTGCGCGAAACGATGGTTAAAGCCGCCCCGTGCGGCGCCGGCGATGTGCGGCATAAGCCCTTCGAACACGATGCGGCCCTGTTCGTCGGCATTGAAGCCGTTGTAGAGGAAGTCGCGCAGGAAGCGGCCAGACTGCGATGAGCCATACCCGATGGCGCGCTTGATCCAGCGCTTCTGTTCGCCCAGCACCGCGGTGGGATGCGTGTTGCCGAACTTGAGGAAGGAGACGAAGTCGCGCACGGCGGCCTGGCCGAGCCCGGAAATGCCGGGGTCCTTTGCGGTGTAGACGACTTCGTATATCAGGCCAGGCCGCATGCCATCGACGGCGACGGTGGTGGCGTTGATGAAACGCCATTTGGCGCGCGGCACGGTAGTGCGCGGCCCATCGCCCCATTCGCGCACGGTCATCTGAGCCGTGGGCTGATCAAGGGATGCGGCTTCGTAGGCCTGGTGCCCGTCGGCGGCAACGGAGAACTGCGTGTCGCCCGCTTTGGCCTGATAGTCGGAGCGCACGAGGCCCGTGACGCCCTGGGCTTGGGGGACGTGCAGTTTGATCACCTGCGGCCGGTCGTTGACGTCGAACTGCCAGCCGGCCCAGGCGAGCGTGTAACCCTGCTCCATCAGGAAGTCCGCGCCGAACATGCCGGTCTGCGCGCGGCCGCCGCGATTGGACACTTCGAACAGCACGGTGCCGTTGCCTTTGGACGGGTCGCGCGGCTTCATCACGAAGACATCGGCCCAGAACGCGACCAAGCCCTGCTCGTTGCGGGGAGCCTTGTCGATATCGGCGATGCGGGCGCTGGATGGGGCTTTGGGGTCGACCAGGAAATAGGCCTTGGCCCAAATCTGTTCGTAGGCGCCGGCGGTGCCGTAGGCTTTGCCTTGGTCCACGTCGGAACGTTCGACTACCTGGACGGTTTGCAGGGCGGCATTAGCGGTGACGAGGAAGGTGAAGAAGGCAGCGAGAAGGCGCACCTCCGTATGATACGCCCACTTTTCCGAACCGGAGGGCCGGAATTCTTGCGCATTCGATGGTTCGGGCTCCGCTATTCGGGATGGAGCAAGACTGCTGGAAGCAACCCGCAGGCCGCCCAATCAAGGAGACCACAATGATCAAGAACCTGTTTGTTTTTATCGCCGCGTTTGGTCTGTGCTTCGCGAGCGACACGCCACAACCACCCTCCCCGAGTATCCGCATCGCCGTTGAGAACACCGGCGGTTTGCAGGAACTGCTGCCGGACCTGGAGGGTGACGCGCCGCCCGCCGGCAACCGCGGCTGTTTGGCCGGCGGCACACAGTGTGCGGAGGGAGATCAGATACGCGGCGCGGCCGCGGCGGTAATGCCCGGCTCGCCCATGCGCGTCGGTATTGCAGGAGAGGGTACGGCCACCCGCATCGCCATCGTGTTCCAGGGGGAGGAGATATTAGTTCGGGAGAATGAGCAGCTTCCCGCGCACTTTGCCATTCCCACCGTAGGCGCGCCTGGCCGTCTGCATGTGTCGGTGGAGATGGAGGGCACCGTAACGGAGAAGTCGGTTCTGGTGGGAGAGGCGCCTGCCAAGCCGGCGTTCCACCGCGATACAACGTCCTCACCCAGCATTCGATTCTTTGTGAATGTCGCGGAAGAGGGCAACTGGGAGGTCATTACCGGATCAGGAACCGGCGGTCGCCTGGTGCCCACTCGGACCTACTGCATGATCCCGGGGCTGACCGTCGACCGCTGCCCCATCCAGTACCGCGTTTTCGGCTACACGGACCGGGCCAGGCGGGGAGAGCAGGTTTGGACTCTGGTCCAGGGGGCGGGGGTAGCGAGCAGACTTGGCGTGATCATCAGTGGCCGGGTTCGCGGGCAGTGGCTGAACGTCGGTCTGCCGGTGCTGATCCCGCAAACCGTGAGTTTGGATCCGAACGCGGATAATGTCTACGCGTTTGGGGTTTTGAACAACGTTTACTTTGAGCGGCGGTTGCCGATTGGGACACGTCCGTTCTGACGGCCGATACAGGCGGGCTCGCCTCGAGGAGGGCGAGCCCACAACGGACAGTCGTAGCATGAAAAGGATGAAGTTCGCGGCACTCTCCCTTGCCCTGCTGGCGCTGCTTGGTTCCAGCGCCGCCTTCCAGAAGGCGGGCAATTCCCTGCACCGCGATGCGTTCGTCATGGACGGGCACGTTCATGTAATGACGCGGCAGTTGCTGCAGGGGTTGGACATCGGCCAGCGCTATCCCGACGGGCATGTGGACCTGGTGCGGGCCAGGGAAGGCGGACTGGATGCGATGTTCTTTTCGGTGTACACGCCGGAGGCCTATTACGCCGGGCGGCACGAGGTAACGAACACCTTCCGTGTGATGGAACTGGCGCTGGAACAGATCGAGAAGAATGGCAAGGCGATCGAACTAGCGCGCACGGCATCCGACATCGGGCGGATCAACAAGCTGGGAAAAATGGCGGCGTTTCTCGATCTGGAAGGCGGCTTCGACCTGGATGGCGATCTGCACCTGCTGCGGGCGTTATACCGGATGGGGCTGCGGTCGGCACAGTTGACAGCGCATAACCAGACCAATGCGTTCATCGACTCGTGCTGCGATCGCGTCCGCTGGAACGGGATCAACGAGCACGGCAGGAAAGTAATCGCCGAGATGAACCGGCTGGGGATGGTGATCAACGTGGCGCACGCATCGGAGGAGGCGATTCTTCAGGCCGTGGAAGCGAGCCGGGCGCCGGTGATTTATAGCCACGGGGGATTTCGTGGCGTGGTGGATCATCCGCGGTGCATCACGGACAAAGCGGCGAAGGCGCTGGCGGCGAAGGGTGGCGTGATTGGGATCCAGTTTGGGAGCAGCTTCAACAATCCGAAGTACGCGGCGTGGGTGAAGGCGACCCGGCCAGCGGCGGCGGAGCGTCCCGACGGCTTGCTGCCGCGGCGGTCCACGCTGGCGGAGGTCGACCGGCAGGTGGCGAAGGGGCTGCCCTATGTTTTCCGGGGCACGATTCCGGATGAGTACTGGATGGGAACGGACCAACTGGCGCGCGTCATCGATTATGGGGTGAAGTTGGTGGGGGAGGATCATGTGGCGTTGGGGTCGGACTTCGACGGTGGCCCGCCATTGCCGCGGCAGATTAAAGACGTCAGCGATTATCCGGAGATGACGAAGGCGCTGCAGGCGCTGGGGTATAACGAGCGGCGGATCCGGAAGATTCTGGGGTTGAACTGGCTGCGGGTGATCCGGGAGGTGACGGAGGGGAATTGAGGAGCACCTTCACGCAACAGGCGTCCTACGCCGTGCATGAGCAAACTCGATCAGCCGTTGGATTTGGGAGAAGGTGAGTCCGGGATAGTCCTCTTGAATCTGCTCGATGGTTTCTCCCGCATCGAAACTGTTGACGATTGCATCCGGCAGGATTCGGGTACCTCGAACGATGGGCTTTCCAGATACTTCTGCTCTCCGGTGATCCGGGAGCTGACAGAGGGAAGGCGGTGAGAGAGGTCGATCCGAATTCGTCTCACCGAACGAAAACGACGCGCCCCTTTTCAGGTTTGGCCAACTGCTCGTGAACGAAAGGCACGAGTGGCAGCAGGTCATCGATCTTATTTGTGGCCGCGCACATTACCACGACAGATATCTGGCGGCCGGCCGAACTCTGTTGATATGCGATTCCCTGATCGGTAGTCAGCAGTACATCATAGCCGCCATCTTCGGCGGCTCGAAGCAACCTCCCATTCTTCATGCCTTTGAAACCCGCCCAATCGACGCTGTGAACCTCGTGGTCTCGGAAGGAGTGGCGGAAATCAACCGGCAAGCACTCGTCCAGCAAGATCCTCATGCGATCTTCGCGAGGAGCGAATCCTTGGCCTCTTCTAGAGCCTGGACCGCTTGTTCGCGCGACACAGTAGGAAACTGGCGAACGAATTCGTCTAACGAATACCCACCCTCCAGGTAGTCGATCAGATTCTTGAAGGGCACACGGGTCCCCCGGAAGCACGGTGTTCCGTGCATGATCTCAGGGTCTCTCACGATCACTGCGTTTGTCACGACACTTTGATTCTAGCCTTCTTATCGCACGGCGACGGCTTGCACCTGCACCAGTTGGTCCTGGATAACCTGCACCGTGGTGCGCGCCGGTGGGTTATTGGGGAAGTACTGCTTAAAGACGGCGTTCATCGCATCCATCTGGCTCAGGTCCTTGAGATAAACATGGGCATCGACAACGTGGCGCAGGTCCATGCCAGCGAGTCTAAGGATGCCGCGGATACTTTCGAGCGAGTCGCGCATCTGCTCCTCAATCGTCGCGCCATTGCCGGACTTGCCAGACGTGTAGAGGGTGTCTCCGTCCAGCACGCCGCCGTTCGAGGAGGTTGGGCTGGGGCCGGCGGAATCGGGAACGACGCGGCCTTTGTTTTTACGATCGCGGGTGGCGATGAACGTGAACTCGACGGAGATGGTGCTTGGCAGCTTGGCGACCGCAAAGCTGGCGCGGCTGGGAGCGAGGCCGAGTCGAAAGGCATCCTTATAGACGGAGTTGAGTTTGCCGTAAGTAGGGCCTTTGTAGCCGGCCGGATCGAGAAAGTAAACGTTCGTGAAGACGGTGTCCTTATGTTCCAGGCCGGCGGCGTTGAGGATCTGTCCGATGTTCGCGAGGGCCTGTTTGGTCTGACCTTCGATGGTGGGATCGAGATCGGCGCCTTTGGGGGAGCGGCCGCCACTGCCGGAGACATACAGCGTGTCGCCGGCCCAGACCGCGGGCCGATAGGGGCCGATGGCGGGCGGAATCGCGCCGGCGGGTGGGATGACGGCGGAAATCTTTGATTTGTCGCCGTAGGCGATGCAGGACAGTTCCAGGCGGGCGCCGGCGGGCAGGCCGGGGTAGGCGAGCGTGGTGCGGGCGGGATAGTGGGTAGGGCCGAAGAAGCTGCCGTAGACTTCATTCATCTCCTTGAAATCCGCCATATCCGCGAGTTGGACGTGGCAGGAGACAACGTTGGAGAAGTCCATGCCCGTGGCGCGCAGGACATGACCCACGTTGTTCATGGCCATCCGCGTCTGCTCCGCGATCCCCTTGGGCTGTTCGCCGGTTTTCGGATCTTTGTCGAGCTGGCCGGATATGTAGAGCGTCTTGCCGGCGAGGACGCCGGGCGTGTATGGGCGGCCGGCAGGAAAGGCAGACGGATAGATGTATTTGCGCTCGACTTGGAAGGAGGATTGGGCGCTGCAGAGAAGGCCCGTGGCGAGCAGAAGGAGGATGGATGCGATCCGCACGGGGACTACGTTACCAGATCGGTGGTGGATACGGCGAGCCAACTCCTACGTCCAATAGTTCCGATCCAGACTCCGATACTGCACGGCCTCGGCCAAATGCTTCGCCGCCACCTTCCCTGCATTATCCAGGTCCGCCACGGTGCGGGCCACCTTCAGAATGCGATCATGCGCCCGCGCGGAGAGCCCCATGCGGCGGACGGCCATCTCCAGCGTACGTTCTCCCGCTTCGTCGAGTTCGCAGACGGTGCGCAGTTGGGAGGCGGGGATCTCGGCGTTATACCAGCCTCTAGAGAGCTGCCGTTCACGGGCGCGGATGACGCGGTCGCGCATGGTGGCGCTGGTCACGCCGTCGTCCCTGCCGCGCAGTTCCTTATAGGGAACGGCGGCCACTTCGATGTGCATGTCGATGCGGTCGAGAAGCGGGCCGGAGATCTTGCCCATGTAGCGCTGGATGATGGCGCCGGTGCAGCGGCATTCGCGGGTGGCGTCGCCGAAGAAGCCGCAAGGGCAGGGATTCATGGCGCCGATCAGCATGAAACTGGCTGGAAAGGCAAGGGTCATGCTGGATCGGGCCAGGGTGACGCCCCGATCTTCCAGCGGCTGGCGCAGCAGTTCCAGAACATTGCGCGGGAACTCGGGGAGTTCGTCCAGAAACAGGACGCCGTGATGGGCCAGGCTGACCTCGCCGGGACGGAGTTGGCCGCTGCCGCCGCCGATCATGCCGGCATCGGACACGGTATGGTGCGGAGCGCGGAAGGGCCGGACGCAAAGCAGCGCGGCGCCCTTGGGCAGAATGCCGGCCACGCTGTGAATCTTGGTAGTCTCGATGGCCTCTTCGAAGGTGAGCGGCGGCAGGATGCCGGATAGGCGCTTGGCGAGCATCGTCTTGCCGGAGCCCGGCGGGCCAACCATCAGGACATTGTGACCGCCGGCGGCAGCCACTTCCAGCGCGCGTTTCGCCGTGGTCTGGCCGCGGACATCTTTGAAATCGGGGACGTCCGTGGCTTCGCTGGGCGCCCCCGTGCGAGCCACGGCCGGACTGTACTGATCCGGCGACTTGAGCATCGCGACGGCTTCGGCGATGTGCCGCGCGCCGAATACCTTCACCCCCTCCACCACTGCCGACTCGGCGGCGTTTTCCTGGGGCACGATCAGGTTGCGGACCCCTTCCCTACGCGCGCAGACGGCAATCGGCAGCGCCCCGCGAACCGGCCGCAGGCTGCCATCCAGGGACAATTCGCCAACCAGCAGGAACTGCTCGGACTGGCTGACGGTACCCATGGCCCCAAGGATGCCCATCGCCATGGGAAGGTCGAAGCCGGCGCCCTCCTTCCGCACATTGGCGGGCGCGAGATTGATCGTGATAGCTTTGGCGGGATAGCCGAAGCCGGAGTTCATCAGCGCCGATTTGATGCGCTCGCGGCTTTCGCGGACGGCGGTGTCGGGCATGCCGACGGTGATGAAGTCGCGCGAGGAGCCGGATGCGTAGAGGTCGACCTCGACGTCGATAAGATGCGCGTCGATGCCGAAGACCGCGGCGCTACGGGTCCGAAAGAGTCCCATAAGAGAGTAGTGGCGGCAGCCATGCCACTCTCTCATGGAATCGCTGGGCTAGCGGGAAGATGCGGCGTAACCGGTCAGAACGCGCAGTTTCGGCTGGATGGCGACGCTCGTCCTGATCTGTAAGGTAGTGGAGAAGCTGGCTCCCGGCGCCAGCCACAACGGCGCCCCGGCGGCGCGGACAACCGGGCTCTTCGCCGGGGTGGCACAGGTGGTAGTTCCGGTGGCGTTGGCCAGCGTGTCGCTCGGGGGAAGGCCGTCGACGGCTATGTCAAAGGGTCCGCCAATCGCCTGCCGGGAGTTGTTAGTCACCGTCACCTGCACCGCCTGGATGCCATTCTCAATGGCACCGCGACCGCCGGCCTGTACCTGCACCTTCGCGGAAACGTCGTTACCGCATAGCAGCCCATAAACCACGATCGCCTTCGATTGCGTCGGCACGTACACCTTGCCATTGGCGACCACCGGCGGCGCGAACTTGGTGAAATCGCCAAGCGAGTCGCGGGCGGCGTTCTGATCGCTGTTATAAATCTCCTGGCCGATGTCGGTGGCCAGGTAGGCGCGCAGGGTGCCGGGCGCGAGTCCGCCATTCTTCTTGGACTGCGTGGAGGCACCCCAGACGATAGCGCTGGCCGGGTCCAGGCCGTTGGCGGAGACCGAAGGGCCGCCGTTCAGCCCTGGCTTTTCCTTGCTCACGGCCGAGGGCTTGGTAACGAACTTGCCGTTGACCATATCGTAGGCGTAGAGGACATCCAGACGGTCCCAAACGAAGAGCTTGCCGCTCTTTTCGGTACCGAAGAAGGCCGTGCCCAGCGTTTGCGCACAGTCTTTCTGGCCGCAGCCGGTCGTGGCTTTGAAGCGCTGTACGGGTCCGCCGCCTGCCCCTTCCAACTTGCCCATGTTCTCGCGGTTGATCAGGAAGATCACGCCTTCCTTGCCACCGGCCAGCATGAGGTTGGAGTTCGGGATCAGGGAGACGCCGCCTGCGCTCATATCGATGTTCTCCAGGAAGAGAAACTCGTGGTTGTTCGGCGTGAACCAATCCACCAGCTTGAGAGTACGAGGGGCGAACTTCAGGACGCTGCTGCCGAAGTTGGTCTTGCCATCGTAGAAGCCGCCGGCCGTGGCGAGGAAGATGTTACCGGCAGCGTCGCTGGCAAGGCCGCGGCCCGCCTGCCAGATCCCGCCCTTCCGTCCCGTGGGGGTGCTTTGGAACACCGCGAGACGCTGGCTAAGGTCGCGGGCGTTGAAGGTTTGGACGAAGCCTTCCTGGGACCAATGCTGGTCCTTGGGGTCGGGCACGATGTTGGCGAACGCGATGTAAAGGGTGTCGTCGCGCATCAGCAGGCCCACGCGCTGGAGAGCGCCCGGCACGTTGGTAAGTGTCTCGGCGCCGGCGAAGGGGAACGTCAGCAACTGTGGGGAGTTGTATTTCTGCTTGCCGGTGACGATGTCGACGGCGTGGACGAAAAGGTTGGCTTCTGTGCCCTTGCGCTGCATGGTGACGGTGTACAGCGTGGCGGACGGCACGTCGATGAAGGGGGTGGAGAGGATGCCGTGGTGAAGGGGACCAATCCAACTATCGCCCTTCGCTGGGGTGCCGAGATTGGTGGACCACAGCGGCTCACCTTTCGCCGGATCATCGGCGTCGAAGGCGTAGATGGTGTTGGCCATGGTGGCGGCGTACAGCACGTTGCGGCGAGCCCCACCGATCTCCAGGTTCGGGATGAGCAGCGGTAGGGCATAGACGCTGGCATCCACGCTGCGCGAGAAAAGCTTGCCGAAGCTGGCGGGCTTCACGTTCGAAGGATGCAGGATCGATTCCTGGAGGTTGGCGCCGGTGCGCTCGTAGTTGTATTGGGACATCGGCACGGTTACCTGCGCGGTGAGCGGAGAGAGAAGGGCACCCGCGCAAAGCAGGGCGAAGATACGGAGAATGTTGTTGTTGTGACAGCCAGCCATAGCGAAGGGACAGTATAGCGTGCGGTCGGGCAAGGGCGATTCGATCAGCGGCGGAAGTAGCCGCTCAGCTCGACAACGGCATGGGTGGCGCGATAGGCATAGATATCGATGGCACCGCCGGCACCGGCGGGCACGACCACAGTGTTAGTGACGGTCTGTCCCTCGAAGGCATTCAGGATCGACGCGGCTGGCCTCGGCTGGCCTGTGGGAAAGGCCGTCAGAAATGGGAGCGGACTGCCGTTCGGAATAGCGGTGAGGGCCAGCGCGTAGGCACCGGCATCAGCCGGAATGGGAACACATCCAGAGGCGTTGGTTAACGAGATGGTGCGGGTGGACTCATTAGAATAGGCGCCAGTAGCGCGCGAGTCATGGACCCGGCACTGCGGCACGGGCACATAGGAGAGGCCGGTGCGGCCGTCGTCCGGGGCATAGTAGCCGTTGACATCAATCAGAACGTCAGTGGCGTTGAAAGCAAGGACATCGACGGCGCCCCCCGCGGAGGCGGGAAGGATGACGTTGTTCGCCAACACGCGCCCGGCGAAGGAGTTGATGGTGGAGACCGAAGGCTGCGGCGCGCCGCCCGGCCACATAGTGAGGAAGGCAAGCGGGGCGGGGGGCACCGCGGTGAGCGTAACGGAATAGGCAACGGCGGCGGGAACACGGCAGTAGGGGCTGTCCGCGAACCGGAAGGTGCGGGTTTGCGAAGCCAGCAGGGATGGCGGTCCGAAGGGCCCGGCTTGCGGGCGGTAGGCCGAACGGGTATCCACCAGGCGGCAGGGCGTAACGGGATAGAAGGTGTAGCTGGGAACCGCGTCACTATCGGTGTAGTACCCGGAAATGTCCAGCAGCAGGTCGGTGGTATCGGAGGCGTAGGCGGCAATGGCGCCGGCGGCTCCCGCCTCGACCATAGCGGAGTTGGCGACAATCTGGCCGTCTGGGGAGCGAATGGTCCAGACGGGCGGTTGCGGGGTCCCGGCCGCCCATAGCGTCGCATAACTCAGCCCCGTTGCGCGCGGGATGGCCGTGACGTTCAGGACGTAGGCTTTGGCGGCGGCAGGAACGGGACACAGAGGGGAATCGCGGACTGGGACGATGCGCGTTTCACCAGTGGTGAGGGCTGGGGGGCCGAACGCGCCGGTGCGTCCGGCGAAGTTGTACTCGGCGCGGGTTTCCAGGATGCGGCAGGGAGGCAGAGGGACGAAGCGAAGGCTACGGCTCGGGCTGGCGGTGAAGTCCGCACTGGCATAGGCGCCCACCGCGTTCGCGGCGCGCGCGCGGCCATCGCGGTCGCGGGTAATGGCATTTACAGTGTCCCCGCCGGGGAAGTTGGGGATCGCCACCGGCGCGGGTGCGGCAACGGTGAGTTTATAGGCGGCATCCAGAGCCGGAGTGGATTGATTGATTGTGTTCGCCGAAAGGATATCCGCGGCGAGCGCGCCTTCGACACCCAGAGGCAGAGACGGCGGCCCGTTCCGGACCCAGTTGCCGCGCAGCAGCAGATTGTCGTCGGCGCGCAAGGGACTGGGTACGTTGGAGCCGGCCTCCGGGGCGGCGGATGGGGCGATATCAAGATGCTGCCAGCGGCTCTCGATACCGGCGGGGTTGAGGAGCAGGTTGTTATAGACGTAGACGTTGCGGTTGGGGATGCGGAAGGCGGCTCCGGGCGCCGTGGGACCCCAGCCGCCGGCATTGCGATGCGCGGCGCAGGTGACGGCATCGCCATCGCAACTACGCGAGCCATAGACAAACTCCAGGCCATGGCTGCGCGTGCCCACGCGGGTGGCGGTGTTGTGCGCCAGCAGGATGTTATAGCCGCCATTCACGCCAAACGCCGCGCCAGCGGTGTCGTGAATGATGTTGTTGATGAAGCGGATATTGTAAGCCTCGTAATGCAGCCAGGGAGCAGTCATGAACTCGAAGCCGGTACCTTGGCCGGCGACGAAGCCGCCCGTGCCGCAATCGTAGATCTCATTGCCTTCCACCAAAATGTGGGCGGAGCCGCCTTTGGTGTAGATGCACCAGTCCAGGGCGCGGTGGATGCGCGAGAAGATGACGTGGCCGTACTGCACCGCCACGAAGTCGATGGCGTTGTCGAAGGCGCCGGAGACGTCGAGATTCTCCAGGTAAACATAGCGCGACTGATTGATTTTCAGGGTTTCCTGCGGGCTGGTATAGGTGGCGGGGTCGCCGGTGCCGGTAATCTCGACGTTGCGCAGCAGGAAGTGATCGCACCTCTCGCAATGGACGACGTCGCCGCCACCCGCGGTGGAACGGATTCCGATCAGATAAAGGTAGCGGCAATCGAAGAAGTTGAGCGGCGGCAGGGTGACGGTGCCGGGGCCGTCGGCGGCTTCGATGAGGATGGGGTATTGGAACGTTCCCCAGCGGGATTCCCAATAGTGGGGCACCAGGTTAGCGGCGTAGGTGCCGGGCGACAGGCGGATGCGGTAGCCGGTGGTGTCCAGGGTGCGGCGAATAGGAATGCGGTTCCAAGCGGCAGTGAGACCGCGGAGGGCCTGCGTGCGCGTCAAACCGGAATTGGCATCATTGCCGGCGACGGGGTCCACCCAGATGTCCTGCAGCGTGGGTGCGCCCATGTCGTAGGGTGTGGCGTGTTGCGCTTGCGGCAGAGCCGGCGGGGCCAAGACCAAGGCAAGCAGGATGAGTTTGGCAGACATGCGAGATGGCGTCCCAACCATAACAAAAGAGGATAGTGGCGGCTATCGGGGAAGCCTCTCAGTTGGGATCGGAAAACGGGCTCAGCCCGGCGGGGGCGAGGATGCGGCTGCGCGGCGGCGCGCTGTTCGGCCCGCACCTGCCGCAGGCCCTGCTACATCAGGCCGAGAATCAGAATCATGCCGGGGATCATCTTCGTGTTGCCGAACTGCTGCATGAGGAACGAAAAGCCGAAGGAGACAGACTACCACGACGAAGAGCAGCGCGCGGAAGAAGAATCACGGGCGCGGCCAGCCGGTCTCGACGGCCGCAATGGGCGGCGTCGCACGGGAGGTGCCGGTGAGGAAGTACTCTTCAATCTCTTCCGGCGTGCGGTGGCGGAAGGCGTCGGCGAACATGGCGGACGCGCGAAATCCTTCCAGCCGCTCAGTGCTGGCGAGGCTCTCCAGGCGCTTGGCGAAGCTATCGAAGAGGTCGGCGGATGCCGCCGTACCGCCGGAAGGCCGCGCCGGTTCGAGAGCGAAGCCACAATAGCGGCGGAAACGGCCGCCGGACCCATTCTCAAAGCCGCAACGCTGGCAGACCATATCCACACTGGATTGAGGCTTCCATACTTATCTCGCTTGCCTGGCGGCACGGGTGATAATGAGAGGATATGAAGTTCGCCCCGGCCCTGCTGCTGGCAGGCGCCCTGCTGGCCCAAGCCGAAGTCACACTGGTACTGCCTTTCTTCAATCTGACGGAAGACGCCAACCTCAACTGGATTGGGGAGAGTATCGGCGAGAGCATCCGCGATACGGTTGCGGCCGAGGGCATGTTGACCACCGGCCGCGACGACCGCCTGGAGGCCTACAAGCGTCTGTCCATCCGCCCTTATTCGCGAATGACGAAGGCATCGGTGTTGAAGATGGCGGAGGTGGTCGACGCCGACCAGGCCATTTACGGCACGTTCCAGTTGGAGCCATCGCAGCGGGCCGATTCGCGAGGGAATTTGCGGATCACCGCCCAGATTCTGGATCTGCGGCGCATTCGCGGCGGGCCGGAGTTTCTAGCGGTAGGGTCACTCGAGGATTTGGCGGCGTTGCAGACGCACATCGCCTGGCAGACGCTGCAGTTCCTGCTACCCAAGACCGCGCCGGGAGAAGAGGAGTTTCGCATGCGGCGGCCGCCTATCCGGGTAGACGCGATTGAATACTATATCCGCGGTATCCTGTCGGCCAAAGAGGAGCAGCGGTTGCATCTGTTGTCGCAGGCGGCGCGGTTGGATCCCACCTACGCGGCGCCCGCCTTTGAGTTAGGCCGGCTGCATTGGGGCAAGAAGAATTACCGGGCGGCGGCGGAGTGGTTCGAGCGCGTGGCTCCCGCCGACCGGCGCTATCGGGAGGCGATGTTCTTTCGGGGGGCGTCGCGCTTTTACCTTGGCGAATACGCGGCGGCGGAATCGGCGTTCGAGGGGGTGGCGCGGGATCTGCCGCTGAACGAGGTTTTCAACAATTTAGGAGCGGCGCAATCGCGGCGCAACCTTCCTGCGGCGATTGAGAACTTCCTGCGCGCCCACGAAGGCGACCAGAATGAGCCGGTGTACCTATTTAATCTCGCCTACGCTTACTTCAAACGAGCGGACTTCGAGCATGGGGCGAAGTGGTTCCGCGAACTGCTGGAGCGGGACCCCGATGACCAGATGGCCACGTACCTGCTAGGAAGGTGTCTGCAGAAGGCGCCGTTGAAAAGCGGGGATGTAAAGGTGGAGAATCTGGAGAGACTGACGCACCAGTTCGAGGAGTCGGCTTACCTGCAGTTGCGCTCGATTCTCCAGAAGGGCGGGAAGTAGGGCTGTAGAAGAGTCTTGTTTGCCGCATCACAAGTGTGGCTATAATCAGGAGTTCCATGCTAGAAGCGTACGGGCTTTCCGACCTCGGCTGCGTCCGAAAGAACAATGAAGACTATTGTCTCCTGGCCCCGGAGCTCGGTCTCTACATTGTCGCGGACGGTATGGGTGGAGCGCGTGCCGGCGAGCATGCGTCGCAATTAGCCGCCGAAACCGTGGCGAATTACGTCTGGAACTCAGGAAAACGGGACGCCGAAGTGCTGGTGAAGGCGTTCGAGGAAGCTAACCAGGCCGTGAAGAGCGCCGCCGCGGCCGATGCCGGGATGGAGGGCATGGGCACGACGCTGGTGGCCGTGCTGGAAACTGCCGAGGACACCCTCATCGCCAGCGTAGGCGATAGCCGGGCTTACCTCTACGAAGACAACCGCCTGATGCTCGTCACCGAGGATCAGACGTGGGTGAACGAAGTGGGCCGCCGCCTGGGAATAGACGAAGAGACGCTGAAAACGCACCAGTTACGCCATGTCTTGACGATGGCGATCGGGGTCAGTTCACCGCTCCGCATCCATTCCTACGCCCTGCATCCGGCGCCCACCTCTTGTCTGTTGCTGTCCTCGGACGGATTGCATGGGGTGCTCAGCATGGAGTTCATGGAAGAAGTGCTGCGCAGCGACCGGTCCTTCGAGGCCAAGTGCCACGCGCTGGTGGATGCGGCGCGGACGGCAGGCGGACCGGACAACATAACAGTAGTCCTGCTGCGGGCAAAGCAGCAGGAATAGGTCGATTCCCCCGCAAATTCCCGGCGATTATTCCGGCCTCGCGCCCACTAGCTTACGTGATGGCGTGCCTTGCTCTGGTTGTATGGGTGATGTCGCTGGGGGCACAAACCCCGGGGTCGCTGCGGATCGAAGTATTGGAAGGGCAGGGCTACGTCTTCCAGCCCGGCACGCTTTCGTATAAGGGATTCACCGTCCGGGTAACGGACGCGACCGGAAAGCCGGCCCCTGGTATCCCGGTGCGCTTTACGTTACCCTCGGCCGAGCCGAGCGGCCAATTTCCAAACGGAGCCAATAGCGAGATGCAGGTGTCCGACGGCCAGGGGAAGGCCTCTGTGTGGGGAATCCGCTGGGGAGCGGGAACGGGCATCGTTCGCGTGGCGATTGCGGCGGGCAGCGGCGGGGTAACGGCCGGGATGGTGTTGCCGGTGCGGATCGGCAGCGGGGATGCTCCGGCAACTGCCCCGCCTCGGCCAAACCAGCCTGTAACGGCAGTAGTAGCCGCCCCCACCCGCGTGGAGGCTTCCTTCGAGGTGCCCTCCCGATCTGTCTTTCCAGCCCCGGAGGCACCCGTTTCGCCCCCGCCAGTGGCTGCCGCCTCCGCCGCGCCGCCCGCCAGTTCCCTGGCCGAAAACCGCGGTGTCATCTTCACCCGCAACGTCGGCCCGGTGGAGCGATTCCCAAGTTCCGGCGGGCGGCGCAAGTGGGTGGCGATATCGCTTGGCGTGGCGGGAGCGATTGGCGGCGGGATGGCTTACCGGATGCTGCAGAAGTCAGGCGCGCCGCCGGCTGCGGCGGCAACGGTCACCACGGCGCCGGTGCTGAGCCTGAGCGCTCCTGTGATTACGATTGCGAAACCTTGAGGAGCGCGGGGAAATGGCTTTGTTTGGTTTTTGGGTCTGGATGGGAGCGCTGCCATTAGCATCGCAACTGCAGATCTTCACGGTAACCGGAGCAGTGAACGAGGAACGCCCGGCAACGGGCCTGATCGCCATGGGGAGCACCGCCACCGGCGAACCGTTGGACACGCTGATCCGTATACGCAACATGGGCCCCAACTTAGCGGTCCTGCAGACCCTGACCCTGCAGGGCCCGGGGTTCCTGTTGCGCCAGGCACCGGCGCTGGGCGCCAGCGGGTTGGGCATTCTGTCGAACACGAGCGTGGATTTCCTGGTGCGGTACGTGTCGGAAAGCCCGGCCACCGATGCGCGCGGCACGCTGCGTATTAATACGACGTCGCTGACCGTGCTGGCAACGGCCGAGGCGGCGCCGGCACTTTACCAGATTGAGGAAGACGGTTCCCGCACGCGGCGTCTGGCCCAGCAGGCGACCGTATTCCCGCCGACGGAACGCGGCTCGCGGTCGACACGGCGGTTTGTGTTGGAGAACCCGCATGGGGCAGCGTTGACGGTATCGCAGTTTGCGTTCTCCGGCGACAACTTCCAGCCGGCGTCCATCATCATTTCACCGTTCACGATGAACTCCCGGCAGTCGATTGAGTTTGCCGTAGCCTTTGCGCCGCGGAGTTCGGGATTGAAGGCGGAAAAGTTGATCATCGACGGGCGGGCGTACGGGTTGGAGGGGATTGGGCGCGACCCGGTACTGCCGCGGCCGCAACTGCGTCTGCCCGAGGCAATGAGCAGCGGGCAGCAGGTGCCGATTCAGGTGGTGTTCGACCCGGCTCCTCCCGTGGATGGCGCCGGTGTGGTGACGCTGGTGTTCGAGCCAGCGGTGCTGGGCCCCGATGATCCGGCCATTGTCTTCCAAAACGGGAACCGTGCGAGTCTGACGTTTCTATTTAAGGCGGGTCAGACGCTGGCGGTGTTCAACGGGCAGAACCAGGCGATGCTGCAGACGGGCACGACGGCGGGGACGCTGCGGTTCCTGGTGGACGCCGGGGGGTATCGGGTAGAGGGATCGCGGGTGATTGCCCCGGAGCCGGTGACAGTGGATTCGGTAAGCGCGCGCCGCGGGTTGGACCTGATAGAGGTGACGTTGCTGGGCTTCGACAACACGAGGTCCGCATCGGAGGTGACGTTCACCTTTTACGACGACGCGGGGAACGCGGTCCCGCCCGGAGCGTTGCGGGCCGACGTGGCGGACGCGATGCGCCGGTACTTCCAGACCACTGGCACTGGCGGCAGTTTCAAGCTGACCGCCAGTTTCCGGGCGACGGCATCGACTACGGCGATCCGCTCCACCGAGGTGGAGTTTCGCAATCGCGCGGGTACGAGGCGGTCGCAACGGATCAGTTTCTAGCTCAGCTTGACGTAGAGCCGTTTATTGATGCGGCGGCCCTCGCGCAAGGAAGTCAAGAACGGCCAGGCCGCTCTCATGGAGAATCAGAAGATTCACATCAACGACGATCATTTGCACAGGAGAACTTCCGGCTCAACTCTTCATCTTCTATGGCGGCTGCGGCTTCCAGCGCCTTGTCCCACCTGAAATTCTGATCACCGCCGAGAGAATAGGACTTCTGCACGAAGTAACGCCGTCTGAGCTTCCCTTGAGTCAACCCGGTGCGCACCGCCGAATTGAGCGCTTCCTTGAAAGAGATCCCCCGCTCCTTCATGGCCGTCCGTATGAGGGCCTCCACATCCGGCTCTAACGTGATCGTCGTCCGCACGGTGACATCATAGCGCCATCGGACTCGCTGTCATGATGACAGCGGAGAACAGGTTAGGAACGCGTTCACCTGGGGAGCCATCCCTTCAAACGCGAACGTGGTTGAGTTCATCGGCTTCCCTCAACCTCCGAACTCCCAGGGTTCTCTGTTGACTCGGCTTCCAATAAAAGACGTTCGGTTGGCATGCTAACCTGAAAGCTCCCGCCTGCATGATCTCGTTTGCCAATATCAACAAGCAGTACGGCAAGCAATTGCTGTTCGTCGAAGCCTCGTTTCAGTTGAACCCCGGTGAGAAGGTAGGGCTGGTAGGCCCGAACGGTGCCGGCAAGACCACGCTGTTCCGCATGATCACCGGAGAGGAACAGCCCGATGAGGGCGACGTGTCGGTCCCGAAGCGGATCACCATCGGCTATTTCCGCCAGGATGTCGAGGAGATGAAGGGCCGCTCCGTGCTGGACGAAGCCATCGCCGGCAGCGGCCGGGCCGGCGACCTGCACCACGAGCTCGAAGACCTGCAGAAGGCCATGGAGGACCCGGACCGTCTCGACGAGATGGACAAGATCCTGGAGCGCTTCGGCGAAGTGCAGGAGGAATACGAGCACTTAGGCGGTTACACGCTGGAGGCGCAGGCGCGCGAAGTGCTGCACGGCCTGGGTTTCGCCGGGGACCAGATTGACGGGGATGTGGGCGCGCTGTCCGGCGGTTGGAAGATGCGCGTGGCGCTAGCGCGCGTGCTGCTGGGGCGGCCCGATGTACTGCTGATGGACGAGCCGACGAACCATTTGGACATTGAGTCGATCATCTGGCTGGAGGGCTTCTTAAAGTCGTACCAGGGGGCGCTGTTGATGACGTCCCACGATCGCGAGTTCATGAATCGCATCGTGTCGAAGATTGCGGAGATCGACGCCGGCGAGATCATCACGTACTCCGGCAACTACGAGTTCTACGAGCGCGAGCGGGCGTTGCGGGAGGCCAACCAGCAGGCGGCGTACGCGCGGCAGCAGGCGATGCTGGCCAAGGAGCAGCGGTTCATCGAACGCTTCAAAACGCACGCCGCCAAAGCGGCACAGGTGCAGAGCCGCATCAAGGCGCTGGACAAGATCGAGAAGATCGAGTTGCCGAAGAAGCGCACGGTGGTGAAGTTCGACTTCCGGGTGCCGCCGCGGTCGGGCGACCAGGTGGCGGTGCTTGAGAATCTGCGCAAAGCCTACGGGCCGCGCGTGATTTACGACGGCTTCAGTCTGACGATCCGGCGCGGCGAGCGCTGGGCGGTGATGGGACGTAACGGCGCGGGCAAGAGCACGTTGCTGAAGATGATCGCCGGGGCGGCGCAGCCGGATGATGGGTCGGTACGGCTGGGAGCGAGCCTGATCATGGGCTACTTCGCGCAACAGGCGCTCGATGTTCTTGACCCCGACCTGACCATCATCGAGCAGTTGCAGAAGGACTTCCCGAAGGATGGATTAGGGGCGCTACGGACGTTGGCGGGCGCGTTCCAGTTCTCCGGCGAAGATGTGGAGAAGAAGATTCGCAGCCTGTCTGGCGGGGAGAAGTCGCGGCTGGCGATGGCCCGCATGCTGTACGACCCGCCGAACTTCCTGGTTTTGGACGAGCCGACAAACCACCTGGATCTGGCGACCAAGGAGATGCTGGTGGGGGCGCTGAAGAACTTCGAAGGGACGATGATCTTCGTGTCGCACGACCGCATGTTCCTGAAGGGATTGGGAACCCGGGTGCTGGAATTAGGCGGGGAGACGGGGAAGGATAAGGACCCGCTGGTGTATTTGGGCAGCTACGACGAGTACGTAACGAAGCTGGGGCACGAGGCACCGGGCATCTATCATTGACGCTTACGTTCTTTGATGAGAAGGGTGACGAGGAAGTCCTGGGCAGTGGATTCCAGACGGATTGCTTTCCAGCTTGCAAAGGCGGCCTCTACTGCTTCGACTGCTTCGATAGCCTGCGTGCGGGTCCAACGGAAACTGCTGTCGTAGTCGGCGGTGTGACGGCGTTGTTGCATCGTTGCGAAGGTGTCGGCAATCTTGTGGATGCCCGCGTCGACAGCGGTGGCGCGGGTCGCCTTCGAACTCAGGTTGTCCCTGCAGGACCGGCACACAGACGACATGTTCTGGTGTTCGAACATCCGCGCGAGGGTGTAACGTTCCCGAGGTCTCTTCCAGTTCTTGACCGCCTCTTCGATGAGGAGATGGAACAGCGCGTAGTAAGCCGTGGATACGGCGCGGCGAAGACTCGCCTGTTTTGGCCTTTTCGGTTCCCTCCTGGCGAGGTGAAACGCCTGCTCTAGTAGGTCTTCGGGAAAAGACATCCTAGTCCCAATCGGGATCTTTGACTTCGCTGCACTCAGAAACACTTCGGAAATCGAAGTAGTATTGCAAACCGTACTCCCAGGGGCGCACTTCCGACACGATCGCTTGCCGTACCTGCTCGGAGACCCGGCCGATCACGCCCCGGCGGCTGGCGCTATCGGATACTACAACGCGGAAGAAGAGCGATTCTTCTCCCGCCCAATCCTGGCCGAAACCGAAGCGAACGCGAACGACCTCCGGGCCAAGCGCCGCGGCCGCGCGCGACACTGCCTCCTGCAGTTTGGCGGATTCCAGCATCCAGCGAGAAACGATCACATTCTCAGTATGGCAAATCGCTCCCGGTTGCACCCTTCGCATCGCGAGCGATACAGTTTGAGTCGTGATCGCTTCGCTTGCCGTTGCCCTGTTTGCCCCCGTCTGGGCCGCGCCCCACTCCGTCCAGGACTTCCAGACGGTAGTCAGGCCGGTGCTGCAGGAGAACTGCGGCAGTTGCCATAATCCCGCAAACCCGCGGAATCGGAATGACTTCCTGAAGGCGCAGTCGGCCCAGGATATGGAGCAGAAGCGCGGCCTCTGGCGGAGCGTCGCCGCGCAGTTGAAGAATCGCACTATGCCTCCCTCGGCGTCGAAGCTCACCGAGGAGCAGCGCATGCAGATCGCCTCCTGGGTGGAGACGCAGCTCCGCAACACCGCCTGCGCCGTTGGCGACTTTGCCGGTGCGGTGCCGCCCCGCCGTCTGAACCGCCGCGAGTATCACAACACCATCCGCGATCTGCTGGGCGTGGATTTCGCGGTGACGGAAGCGTTTCCCGCCGATGAGTCCGCCGGCACGGGCTTCGACACCAATGGCGAAACCCTGTTCCTCCCTCCCATGCTGATGGAGCGTTACATGGAGGCGGCACAGAAGATCCTGGACCGCGCGATCGTTACGCCGCCGATGAACAAGGTGTTCTCGGCGCCGGAGATGGAGCCTCGCGTGGCGGCTGGACCGAAGCCGGGACGGCGGCTGGAGCCGGGTCAGGAATTGACAACTGAGTTTGCCGTGTTCCTCGATGGCCAGTACAGCCTACGGGTGTCGGTCGAGCGCCCTCCGGCTATCCCCTTTGAGATGGAAGTGAAGGTGGATGGCGCCACGGGCGGGCGACTCTCCTACGGGGTGGACCGCAACGGGGGTCCAACGGCGCGCATTCACTTGGCGAACCTGGATCGCGGTGTTCATAAGGTGACCGTCGTGGCCGGCAAGGAGCCGGTCTGGTTCTACAGCTTCACCGTGGAGCAACGGCCCGCCGAGGCGTCGCCGGACAAGAAGGCGCTGCACTATCGCCTGTTTGGCATGGAGCCGGGCGAGTATCCTGTCGACCCTCGCGCCGCCGCCCGCCGGCTGTTGGCGAACTTCCTGCCGCGTGCCTACCGGCGTCCCGTGGAGGCAGCCGAGGTGGACCGCTTCCTGGCTCTGTACGACCGCGCGGCGGAACGCGGCGACCCCTATGAGGAGCGCATCAAACTGGCGCTGAAGGCTGTCCTGCTCTCCCCGCGGTTTCTCTTCAAAGTAGAAGAGCACACGGACAAGCCGGGCATCTTCCCGCTGGGCCAGTACGACATCGCCTCGCGTCTTTCGTACTTCCTCTGGGCAACCATGCCCGATGCTGAATTGCTGAGCCTGGCGCAGCAGGGCAAGTTGCAGGACCCGCAGGTACTAACGGCGCAGGTCGATCGCATGTTGGAGGATCCGCGGTCGCGCGCCTTTGCGGCGGCGTTCATCGGCCAATGGCTGGGAACGCAGGAAGTCGGCGGCCGCGCGGTGCCGCTGTTGACCGAACTACAGCATTACTACACCCCGGAGGTCGCGGCCGACCTGAGGCAGGAACCAGTGCTGTTCTTCCAGCACATTCTGGGGCAAAACCGCAGCCTGCTGGAGTTGATCAACGGCAACTACACCTTCCTCACGGAGCGGCTGGCGAAGTTCTACCAGGTGGATGGGCAGGTGAAGGGTCTCGCCGGCGACACCTTCACGAAAGTAGAGTGGCCCGACGATCGCCGCGCCGGGGTATTGGGATTCGCGTCGGTGTTGGCCATGACCTCGCATTACCGGCAAGCCAGCCCCGTGCTGCGCGGCGCCTGGGTGTTGGACACGATGCTCGGGACCCCGGTACCGGCGCCGCCACCTGATGTGCCGCCCCTGGAGCAGGCTGCCAAGTCGGACAAGGGATTGACCATGCGGCAGATTGTAGAGCGCCATCGCGCCAGCCCAGCCTGCGCGGCCTGCCATAACTTGATGGATCCCATCGGGCTCGGCCTGGACAATTTCGATTGGATGGGCCGCTGGCGGGACAAGGAAACGAACGGTCAGCCGGTGAATGCCTCCGGCGCGTTGCCCTCGGGCGAGAACTTCAACGGGCCGGTGGAGTTGCGCCAAGTACTGCTCGACCGCAAGGACGACTTCCTCCATCACCTCACCGGGAAGATGCTGGGATTCGCTTTGGGCCGCGGACTACAGGATGGCGACCAGTGCACGATCCAGCGCCTGGTGGAGAGCCTGAAGCAGAACAACTACGGCGCCCGGAGGCTGATCCAGGGGATTGTACTCAGTTCGGCGTTTCGCAACACGCAAGGCGGCATAGAGCCGGCCGCGGGCGGCTCGCCGGTGAGCAAGCGGGCGCCGCGCCGCCTCTTGGGAGACAAATAGGCTCACGCCGCCTTGCGGCGGGCAATCGCCAGAGCCGCGCCGCCGGCCAGGAACATGGCATAGGTAGACGGCTCGGGAACGCTGCTATCGACCCACGCGCCACTGGCAGACGTGACGCACTCTTCCCAGCAACCGTCACAGTCGATGAGGATGCTCTGATACCGAACGTAGGCGTTGTCGAGCACGAACGACGTTCGGCCGGAGCCGGCGAAGTAGAGAGTTGCTGTTCCGCCCCGGCTCTGCCCCTGGGCAACACCGCCGGAGCCCCCGCCGGGGCAAGACACGTCGGTGAAGCAGACTTCGACAGTGCCGATTCCGTTGGGCTGGTTTGCGTTGCGAACGACGGTGTCATATACGCCCGTTACCTGGTTCAGGGTAGTAGCCCGGACGGTCGGGCTGGTATTGAAGGCGAAGTTGGAGATGCGGCTGGAAAGCACCGGGGCGCCGGAGTCATTGGTCACCATGTAGTTGAAGGTGACCTTGGTTGCGGCCTGGCTGTCGACAGTGGTGTTGGTGAAGGCGAAGCCGGAGAGTTGGACCTGACCGCTAAGGCCATTGATGATGCCGCTGGAGTTACCGGAGAAGCCGTTAAAATCCAGCACCACATTGGTGGAACTGGTGATGGTTAGCGGGGCCGCTTGCGCCGCGAGAGCGCCGGTCAGAAGCAAAAGGAAAGCGGGAAGTGAAGTTGGCATCGCAGATTGTCCTCTGCGATGCTAGAAACCAGACCTGCTTTTCCAACCCGGCAATTTTGTACCGGAACCGCGAGTCGCTTCCCACGACCTTTGTTTACGGCAAAGTTGGGATGGGCCGAACGGAAAAATGGCCCGCGAGCGGAGTACCGCCGCGGGCCTGTTGGGGTGCTAGTACAAAGGGACGCTCTCTCCTTCATCCCTTCGCCAGTGGTAAGAAGCGAAGTCAGCGCTCGGCCATGTGCAGACCTTTGTGGATGGCATACAATGCCAGTTCCAGCCGGTCGGAAACGCCGAGTTTGTCGAAGATGTTGTGCAGATGATTCTTCACGGTCTGCTCGCTGATGAACATCTTCTCGGCCATTTCCTTGTTCTTGTAGCCTTGCGCCACCAGTTGCACGATCTCGCGTTCGCGAGTGCTCAATGGGGAGCGTTCGCGCGCCTTGCCGTTCATCGTACCGTTGGCCAGATCCGCGGGAGACGCGAACTGGCGCATGACGGCCGCGGTGGTATGCGAGTCCAGCCAGATTTCGCCGGAGTGCACCTTGCGGATCGACTTAACAATCAATTCCGTCGCGGTTTGTTTCAAGACAATACCCGAGCAGCCAAGCTTCATCGCCTGCACGAACTCGTTCTTGTCGTCGGAAGCGGTCAGCACGATCACGCGGGTCTTGCGGCCGGTTTGCTGCAGGGTCTGCAGCACCGAGAGCCCATCGAGATTCGGCATGCGCAGATCCAGGATGAGGACATCCGGCTCCTGGTTCTGCATGAACTCCAACACCTGCCGCCCGTCGCTTGCTTCGCCTATTACTTTGATGTCGTCCTCGAGCAGCAGCAGTTTCTTGAGGCCATCCCGAACAATCGGGTGATCGTCCGCGATGACCACTTTGATGAATTTTTCCTCGCGTGCGTTATCGTCCGGGAGGGGTGTATCGGGGAGAATGGCTGTGCCCTTATCCATAGCCGTCCTTTGTTCCACGTTTACAGCTTAGGTGTAGTTCTAGTACCGGGTCAATGCAGGTAAGCGGGTTGGTTGAGCCTCAGTCGTACCCTAGAACTACTTCAGGGATAACCTTAGTTGGAAACTACGGCAGCGGTCGTACGAAACGGCAGATCTGCTTTCTCCGAAAACACCGTCGACCGCAGTCTCTCCAGCGCACCCGCGCGAACCAAGCCCTGATAGTACCAGATCACGCAACCGGGAAGGCCGCGTGCCCGCGTGGACTCGATCATCCGAATGAGCACATCCGGGTTATTGGAGTTCGTAATATCGATACCGGGTACCAGGCGGCGCGTATCTCCCAAGGCCTGTATCTGCCGGTCTAACTCCTGGACATATGCCGTGTTATCGGCCCGGTATACCTGGGGCGTCACGAAATCCAACGCGCCCTGTTTCCACCAAGCCGGGTAATCCTGGGCGAAGTTTACATACGCGAAGGGATACACTCCAGGGGCATTTGTAACCAGCGTGCGCCAGTCCTGATCCTTCAGGGTCCGGTAGAGGCGAGCGGTGAAGCCGTTGAGTTTGGCGGAGCGCCAGCGGAGCCAGTCCCCGTCGTTGACGGCGTCGGGCGGGCCAGAAGTGCCGGTTTCCGCCGCGTAAAGTTCGCGGGTATAGTCGTCGTAGCCGGCATCGAGTGCGGGCAGGCGCCCGCGGTCAAACTGCAAACCGGGCACGTCGTAGTCGCGGACCAGTTCCGTCATCAGTTCCAGCAGGAAGCTCTGCACGTCCGGATGGAACGGATTCATCCAGGTGAAAAAGCTGCCGTCCGCCATGAGATAGCGATGGTCGCCGTCTTTCTTACGCAGCACCCAGTCGGGGTGGGTCTCGAAGATTGGCCCCATCTGGGCGGGTCCGGCGCGGCGGCTGCTCCAACCGCCAATAAACCCGTACTCCACCCACGGCATCACGGTAAGACCCACCGCCTTGGCTTCCTCGACGGACTCGCGGAGTATGTCGCGGCCATTGTACTGGGGGTCGGCGAGGATGCCGGTCTCGCGTTCGAACGTACGGCTGTGCCACAACGGGTATCCCTGGCTCCAGACCAGCACATAGACCACGTTGAAGTTGGCGTCGGCAAGATTCCGCATCATGGAGCGGATCTGTTCGCGCGAACCGAGCGAGTCGCGAGCAGCCCAGACGCCGCGAATTTCCGCGCCCTGCAGGCCCAGCAGGGGCAAAAGGAACAACAGGAAGCGCATCATTGCACCTGATAGGGTACACGGCCCGCCGTATCCACCGGAATATGCCATAACGTGCCGCCCGCGGTAATGAATAGCGTCTTCAGATCGGCGCCCCCAAAGGCGCAGTTGGTCACCTCATCCTTCGGCACCGGGATCATGTCGAGCAGTTTGCCGGTCTCCGGGTCGATGATATACACGCCGCCTTTAAACTCATTCGTCTCATGGGGCGGATGCGGCTGGTTCAACCCACCGGCGACAAACAGGCGGCCTTTGCGATCCATCTTCACGCCGTCTGGCCCGCGGCCCTGCTTCCAGTCGAAGATCAGCTTGCGGCTGGCGGCGTCGACCGAGCCATCGGGCTTCAGGTTAAAGCGGTAAAGCTTCCGCGCCCCGCCAGCGTTGTTGTTATTGTTGTCGGCCACATACAGGTACTTGTCGCCGGGCGCGACCAGCACACCATTCGCCCGCTCCACTTCCTTGCCGAGCACGCGCGCGACCTTGCCCGGTGCGTCGATGCGATAGACACCTTCGACATCCAGTTCCATGCCGTCGCGTTTGCCGTAGCGCGGGTCGCTGAAATAAATGCGGCCTTTGCTGTCGATGGTGAGGTCGTTAGGCTGGTTGAAGCGCTTGCCTTCATAGCGGTCGGCGAGGACGGTGACTTTGCCGTCCTTCTCCGTGCGAGTTACGCGCCGGTTGCCGGGCTCGCAGGCCACCAGCCGGCCTTGCGGATCAAACAGCAGTCCGTTGGCTCCATCGGGAGCCTTCCGGAAAATGGAGACCTTGCCTCCCTTGTCGCGCTTCCAGATGTTGCCGCCGCCGGTGAAGAAAAGCTCGCCATCGGGGCTCCAGGCCGGGCCTTCGCCCGCGCCCACATCGCCCACCAGTTGCGGCTTGACCCCCTTTGCCACCGGGGACTGCCCGTGAAGGGTCAGGGCCGCCGCCATCGCTAACACGAAGATGTGTGTATTCATCGCCGTTAGTCATTCTATAAGCTAGAGGGATGCTCGCAAGGCGTGACTTCGTCTCCTCCCTGATGCTTGGATCGGCATCGGCTACGTATGCGTGGGGTGCCGGCAAGGCCGACGCCGACTGGCGCTTCTATGGTGGCGACTCGGGAGCCTCGCGCTATTCGGCGCTGGACCAGATCAACCGCAAGAACGTCGCGAATCTGAAACCGGCCTGGACGCACCACACCGAAGATGCGTCGCAACGGCCGATGACCACCATCGAATGCACGCCGCTGGTGGTGGACGGCGTAATGTACCTGACCACGGCCCGTGTGCAGGTGCGGGCCATCAAAGCCGCCACGGGCGAGCCGTTGTGGAACTTCGCGCCCTTTGCCCGGCAGGGGCGCAGTCCGGGCGTGAACCGCGGCCTCACCTGGTTCGCCGACGGCAAGGATAAGCGCGTCTTCGCGGCCTTGCAGGACAAGCTGTTCTGTTTGAATCCGGCCACCGGGGAATTGATCAAGACGTTTGGGGATAACGGCATCATCGACCTGGCCACCCTGTTCGACAAGGATATGAAAGGCCTGTCGTACCGCGTGACGAGCCCGGCGGTGATCTTCGAAGACACGATCGTGGTGGGCGGCGGCGGTGGCGAAGGGCCGCGGCCGGAGGCGCCGGGCCACATTCGCGGCTACGACGTCTATACCGGCAAGCGCAAGTGGATCTTCCACACCATCCCGCATCCGGGCGAGTACGGCTACAACACCTGGCCGAAGGAGGCCTGGCAGAAGGCGGGATCGGCCAATAACTGGGCGGGCATGAGTGTCGACTCGAAGCGCGGCTGGGTGTTTATCCCAACCGGATCGGCCACTTTCGACTTCTGGGGTGGCGACCGCCACGGCGACAACCTGTTCGCCAACTGTGTGCTGGTGCTGGATGCGCGCAACGGCAAGCGCGTGTGGCATTTCCAGACCGTGCATCACGATGTGTGGGATTACGATCTGCCGGCGCAACCAGCGCTGATCACCATTCCGCAGCCAGGCGGCGGTACGAAAGAAGCGGCGGTGCAGGTGACCAAGACCGGCTTCGTATTTGTCTTCGACCGTGTGACAGGCAAGCCGATTTTCCCCATCGAGGAACGCAAGATTCCGGCCAGCGATATGCCGGATGAGAAACTGTCGCCCACGCAGCCGTTCCCGGTCAAGCCGCGGCCGCTGTCGCGCCTGGAACTGAACGAAGACCTGCTGACGGATATCTCGCCCGAAGCTCGCGAGTTCGCCCTGAAGAAGTTAAAGAGCCTGCGCGGCGGTGTGCCGTTCGCCCCGCCTTCCTTGCAAGGCACAATCTTCTCCCCAGGCACGCTGGGCGGAGCGCTGTGGGGTGGCTGTTCGTACGATCCGGCGCTGGGACGGCTGTTCGTGAATACCAGCGAACTGCCGAGCATCGCGAAGCTGATCCCGGGTGAAGAGAGTGCCGGCTTTCGCTACCGGCTGGAATCCTACGCCAAGTTTGTCGATCACGAAGGCTATCCGGGGGTGAAACCGCCGTGGGGCCATCTGAGCGCGATCGACCTGAAGACGGGCGACATCGCGTGGCGCGAGGTGCTCGGCGAATACCTGCCCCTGAAGGCGCGCGGCGTGAAGAAGACCGGATCCTTCCAGTTGGGGGGCACCATCGCTACGGCGGGCGGGCTGGTTTTCGTGGCCGCCACCGCCGACGAAATGATCCGCGCGTTCGATTCGGCCACCGGTGCCGTGGTGTGGGAATACAAACTGCCGGCGGGCGGGTATGCCACTCCGTGCACCTACGCGGCAGGCGGCAAGCAGTATGTGGCGATCGCCTGCGGCGGTGGGAATCGCAATCCCACACCTGCGGGCGATTCTTACGTCGCATTCTCGCTGTAAAAGCGGGCGCGCGTGCTAGACTGCGCCCATGATGCGTGGTTATCTAGCTGTTTTGCTCAGCCTCTCGCTTCTGCCCGCTCAATCGACGGCCCCGGCCATTGCCGGCTTTACGCCCGATGGCGCCAAAACCGAACTCGAACTGGAAAGCCGCTATGAAGCGGCCCTGAACCGCCAGAACCTGCAGCAGTGGATGAAACGCATGGCGGCGAAGCCGCACCATGTCGGGTCGCCGGGCAGCAAAGAGGTGGCGGAGTTCCTCGCCGCGCAGTTCAAGAGCTGGGGCTATGAAACCACCATCGAGACCTACTATCCGCTGTTCCCGACTCCCAAGACACGCTTGCTGGAGATGATCGCGCCGGAGAAGTACACGGCGAAGATCGAAGAGCCGGCGGTGGAGGGCGACGAGACCAGCGGCATCAAGGCCGGCAATCTGCCGCTCTACAACGCCTATTCCACCGATGGCGATGTGACGGGCGAACTGGTGTATGTGAACTACGGCCTGCCCGCCGATTATGAGCGGCTGAAGCAGATGGGCGTGGATGTGAAGGGTAAGATCGTGCTGGCGCGCTACGGCGGGTCATGGCGCGGCATCAAGCCGAAGGTGGCGGCGGAGAACGGCGCCATCGGCTGCCTGATCTATTCCGATCCGCGCGACGATGGCTACGGCGCGGGCGACGTGTATCCGAAGGGCGCCTATCGTCCGGCGTTCAGCGCGCAGCGCGGCAGCGTGATGGATATGCCGGTATACCCTGGCGATCCGCTGACGCCGGGCAAGGGCGCCACGGACTCCCGGCGCAGTGCCGATCCAAAGCAGGCGTCGACGGTGACAAAGATTCCCGTGATGCCGATCGCCTATGGCGATGCCGAGCCGATGCTGCGGGCGTTGGGCGGTCCTGTAGCGCCGATCGAATGGCGCGGCGGGCTGCCGTTGACCTATCACGTGGGGCCTGGCGCGGCAAAAGTGCGTTTGAAGTTGGAATTCGATTGGAAGCTGGCCCCGGCCTACAACGTCATCGCGAAGATGAGAGGCAGCGAGAAGCCCGATCAGTGGATTATCCGCGGCAATCATCACGATGGGTGGAACTTCGGGGCGCACGATCCGCTGTCGGGCATGGTGAGCGTCATGGAAGAGGCGCGTGCGATCGGCGAGCTCGCCAAGACTGGTTGGAAGCCGAAGCGGACACTGGTCTTCGCCGGTTGGGATGGCGAAGAGCCGGCGCTGCTAGTGCTTAATTGCATAAGTTAATGATCGTATTTCGAAGCTGGCTACCGCGAA